>JBCBSF010000022.1:0-59250 GCA_039819325.1 Pseudomonadota bacterium
TTAAATCTTTTCATTTTGAACACAAATTGATTTGATAAAATCTGTGTTCCTTTATAGGCTGACAAGCGCGAGACGGAAAAAGCCCGCGACTGGAGCCGCGAACGCCAGCGGCTGCTACGGGCGCGCGGCTAGCCTGCTCTGGAGGCCCGCCAGAACCTCTGCAAACATCTCCGCCGTCAACCGGCCCGTGTTCAGATTGTAGCGCGAGCAGTGGTAGCTGTCGGTGAGGGCCAGACCGCTCGGCAGAGTGTGCGTCTCGCCGTGCAGAAAGGGACAGTGGCTCTGCTTCAGGCCCAAGGCGCGCAGCACTGCCTTGTGTGCGATCCCGCCCAAGGCCAAGACTGCACGCAGGCGCGGCATGGCGGCGATTTCCTGCGTCAGGAACCCGCTGCAGGTGGCGATCTCGGCGGTCGTGGGCTTGTTCTCTGGCGGCACGCAGCGCACGGCGTTGGTGATCCGCGTGTCGATCAGCTGCAGACCATCGTCCGGCCGGCGCCCGTAGCTGCCAGACGCGAAGCCGGCTGTGAGGAGACTGGGATAGAGCAGGTCGCCAGCGGCATCGCCGGTGAAGGGGCGGCCTGTGGCGTTGGCGCCGCGCAGTCCCGGCGCCAAGCCGACGATCAAGAGTCGTGCGGAGAGCGGCCCGAAGGCCGGCACCGGCGCGTTGTGCCCCTCTGGTAGAGTCACCCGGTTCTGCGGGCGCCAGCCGGCCAAGCGCGGGCAGAGCCCACAGTCAGCCGCTGGCTCCATAGCGAAAGAGGCCCCTAGCGGGCGGTGTAGCGGCGTGGCAGACCGCCGTCTGCATCCTCCTCCGCATCCTCGTCGGCATAGCTGCGGTCGTTGTCAGCGGGGTTGCTGACGCCCGGCGGCAGCACGCGGCTGCGGCGCGGCGCGCCCTCGGCCATTGGCGAGCGCGCGATGATGTGCTGCAGATCCACCAAGTCGACGAAGTTGTCGGCCTGACGGCGCAGTTCGTCGGCGATCATCGGCGGTTGGGTGGCGATCGTGGAGATGACGGTGACCCGCACCCCCTTGCGCTGCACGGCCTCCACCAGGCGGCGGAAGTCGCCGTCGCCGGAGAAGAGCACGATGTGATCCAGACGGTCGGCCATCTCCATCATGTCGATGGCCAGCTCGATATCCATGTTGCCTTTGACCTTGCGGCGGCCCATGGAATCGGTGAACTCTTTCAAAGGCTTGGTGACCAGGGTGAAGCCATTGTAGTCCAGCCAGTCGACCAGCGGACGGATCGGAGAGTACTCCTGATCTTCAAGGAGTGCGGTGTAGTAGAAAGAGCGGATCAGGCGGGCTTGCTCGGCAAAGCTCTCTGACAGCCGCTTGTAGTCGATATCGAAGCCAAGGGTCTTGGCGGTCGAGTAGAGATTGGCACCATCGATAAAGAGCGCTATCCGCTCTGTTGTGTAGAAATGCATAACCTTCCCTCAAGCCTCCGGCAGCTGCCCTAGAGCGTGAGCACGCTGGTCCGTTGGCGACACAGTTTGACCAAGAGTTCGCTGATGTGATCACACATTTTCGGGTGCGGATCGCGGAACCGGAGCGGTAACCTGTGGCCCGGTCCTTCTTCGGACTCGGGCGCGAATGTATGCGAAACAGCAGCTTAGGCAAGGGCTTTTTGATTCATGGCGATGGTGATCGTGGCTTTGGGCGCCAATCTGCCCAGCCGACTCTACGGCGAGCCGGCGCAGACTCTCGGGCAGGTGGTGGCGCGCCTTGCAGACTGCAGTCTGGCGGTCCGCCGTTGCTCGCGTTGGTATGTATCACCGCCCTGGCCGCCTTCCGGGCAACCCTGGTATGTGAATGGCGTAGTGCTCTGCGAGTCTGTCGCTTCACCAGAGCGAATCCTGACCGATCTGCACCGGCTGGAGGCAGAGCTGGGCCGCCAGCGCCTGCATCCCAACCAGGCCCGGGCGCTGGACCTCGATCTCATCGACTATGGCGGTCGTGTCGCGTTGGCTGGCAGCTGGCCGCTTCTCCCACATCCGCGCCTGGCCGACCGCGCCTTCGTCTTGCACCCGCTGGCTGATGTCGCCCCGGACTGGCGTGATCCACGCGACGGCAGATCGCTCGATCAGCTCTTGGCAGACCTGGATCCCGCTTCGATCTGCATGCCCTTGTGAGGCGGTGCCTGGTTTCCCGCTACTGCAGGCCGCGCGGATCGCCCTCTAGGATCTCGCCGCTGCCCAAGGGCTCGCCCTGGTCCATCCAGGTGATGCTGCTGCCGTCGATCGCCGCCGCAACGCAGTCCGGGCGCTTGTAGGGGCCTGGGTGATAGCGAAAGCAGACACGGTTGCCATCGATGTACCAGCTTGCCGGTGCCGCGGTGCCGTAGAGCGCGCCGCTGGGGGCGAAGAACTCAGCGTAGTCCCCGCTCTCGTCCATGCTGCCGACCACCGTGTTGCCAGAAAGCGCCGTCATCAAGGTGAGGCCATTTGCCGGTTCCGCGGTGGCCTGCGCGCCGGGGAGGAGCAAGAGACCGGTGGCGAAAAGAAAGATCTTGCGCATGATCGCTAGCCCTTCTGCAGGAAGCCCTCGAGCGTGTTCACCGTGTTGATGCCGATTTCTTCCACCGCATAGCCGCCTTCCATGATGAAGAGGGTCGGCAGGCCCAGGCTGGCGATCCGCTCCCCCATAACCAGGTAGTCGGGGCTCTTCAGCTTGAAGTGAGAGATGGGATCGGCCTCGAAGGTATCGACACCAAGCGAGACCACCAGCACCTCGGCACCCGCCTTGGTGATCTTAGCAATGCCGTCATCCAAAGCGGCGCCATAGGCTTGCCAGTCGCTGCCCCAGACCAGTGGATAGTTATGGTTGGCGCCCTCGCCCGCACCGCGGCCGGTCTCCTCGGCCTGGCCGGCGAAGTAGGGGTACTCCTGATCGGGGTGGCCATGCAGCGAGACGAAGAAGACCTTGTCGGTCTCGTAGAAGATATCCTGCGTGCCATTGCCGTGGTGGTAGTCCACGTCCAGCAAGGCCACCTTGGTCGCCCCGCCATCGAGGAAGGCCTGGGCTGCGGCTGCCGCGTTGTTGATGTAGCAATAACCGCCGGCCATGTCGCGCATGGCATGGTGCCCCGGCGGCCGGCAGAGCGCGAAGGCAGAGGAGGCGCCGCTGGCGACCAGGCGCTGCCCAGTGATCGCGCAGTCCAGCGAGGACTGGATCGCTTGCCAGGACCCGGCGACCAGGGGGGCGGCCGCATCGAAGGCATACCAGCCCAGGCGCTGGTGGATCGACTTGCCAGGCTCCTGGCGCAGGCGGCGCATGCCGAAGGTGAAGGCCAGCGCGAAGCTCTGATCCGGCTGCTCGGCGCTCCAGTCGTCCCAGGCGCTGGCCAGGAAGTCGAGATAGTCCTTGTCGTGCACGCGCAGCGCCGGCTCCAGGCCGATGGCGTCGGGGCCGACGCGGTCGGTGAAGCCGCGGGCGTCCAGCTGGCCCAGCACCATGTCCATGCGCGCCGGCTTCTCGAACTGCGGCACCAACTCGCCGCCGATCAACTCCTTGCCGCCATCATGCAGGCGGTGGTCGTCGCTATAGATCACGCGCACGGTGTTTTGCTCCCTTCGGTCTCATGTCTTCATGGTCGCTGGCGCGACCGGCGGTACCGGCCCGCTCCCCCGCCCGGCCACCCATTCAAGCATACTGTCGTTGGGTGGCCGGGTGGGGGAGAGGGCCGGTGCCGCAGCGATGAGCTTGCTCATCGCCGCAAAAAGAAAGGCCGGGCAGCGCGTGGCTACCCGGCCCTTTGCTCAGCTCATAAAAGCCTAGCGCAGCAGGTTGGTCCAGATCTGCGAGTACTTCTCCTGCACCTCCTTGGGGCAGAGCGGGACGAAGACCGGGGTCGGTGCGCCTTCCGGAATGGTGATCTCCGGCGCATCGACGAAGTCCCTTGGCATGAAGGCCTCACTGCCCGCGATGCCGTTGGCGTACTTGGCGAAGTCAGAGACCAGCGCCGCGTTCTCCGGTTCCATCAGGAAGTTCTGGAACTTCTTGGCCAGCTCCATGTTCGGCGCGTCTTTCAAGACCGCCACATTGTCCATCCAGACGCTGAAGCCCTCCTTGGGGTAGGCGTACTTGATGGTGGGCTTCTGCTCGCGCGCGCGCATGGTGGCGCCGTTCCAACCCTGGGAGACGGCAACGTCGCCAGCGACCAGCGGCTGGATCATGCCGTACTCGATGGTGCGCCACTTGGGCTTGGCTTCCTGCAGCAGCTCGAAGGCGGCGCGCAGGTCTTCCGGGTTGTTGTTGCAGAGCGGCTTGCCGAGGTAGCGCAGAGCTGCGTTGATCACCTCGTACTGGTCCGGCTGCATGTTGATCTTGCCGACCAGCTCTTCCGGCGGGTCCAGCAGGATGGCGTAGGTGTTGATGTCACCGTCATAGACCGCCGTATCCACGGCGAAGGTGGTGGTGCCCCACTGCCAAGGCACGGTGTACTGGCGGCCCTTGTCGAAGTAGACGTCCACCCAGCGTGGGTCGACGTTCTTGAAGTTCTCCATCTCGTTGGGCTTGGTCTCAGCCAGCAAGCCCTCGTCGATCATGATCTGTACGGTGTAGTCGGTCGGCACCACGATGTCGTAGCCAGAGGCACCGGCACGCACCTTGGCCAGCATGGTCTCGTTGCTGTCGTAGTCGTCGATGGTGACCTTGACGCCGTACTTCTCTTCGAACTTCTCGATCAGTGCGGGGTTGGTGTAGTTACCCCAGTTATAGATGTGCAGCTCTTCGTCGGCTTGGGCCGCTCCAGCCAGGGCAAGGGCAGCCACACCGATGGCGAGGCCTTTCACAACACGCATCTTCGTCTCTCCTGTTCTACACGGGTTTAGTGTTGGTTGGTTGATGAACGCTAGTTTAGCGCTTTGCGCGCGAGACCAAAAAGGAAAGAGTCACCAGCAGGATGGACGCGATCAAGATCAGCGAGGAGATCGCGTTGATCTCCGGCGTGATACCGCGCCGGATTGAGGTGAAGATGTAGATCGGCAAGGTGGTCTCCCCCGGTCCCGCCACCAACTGCGATATGGTGAAGTCGTCGAAGGAGACAACAAAGGCCAGCATGGCGCCTGCGGTGATGCCCGGCATCAAGAGCGGTAGGGTGACCCGCCTGAAGGTCTTCCAGGGCGTGGCGTAGAGGTCGGCGGCCGCCTGCTCCAGGGTCTTGTCCATATCCTCCAGCCGGGCGCGGATCGGCAGGTAGGCGAAGGGCACGCAGAAGACGGCGTGCGCGATCATCAGCTTGGCGATACCGAACTGCAGGCCCAGGCCGTTGGCCAGAAGAGCGAAGAAGATCAAGGTGGCGATCGCCGTCACGATCTCCGGCACCATCAAGGGCATGTTGATGACCATGTAGCTGCCGGTCATCCCGCGCCAAGGCTTTGTCCGGGTGGTCACCAGCGCTGCCGCCGTGGCAACGCTGGTCGCGATGATGGTGGCGACGATGGCGACCTGGAAGGAGACCCAGGCGGCATCCAGCATGTCTTCGTTGGCGAAGGCCTGCGCGTACCACTGCAGGCTGAAGCCTTCGAGAATAGCGGTCGAGCGCGTACCGTTGAAGGAGAAGACCAGCAGCACGGCAATCGGCGCGTAGAGGAAAGCGACACAGAGCAAAGCAATCGTGCCGAAGCCGCCTTGCCGGCGCAGGTCGATCTTGCGGCGGCGCTTGGCGGGCTGGGTCGGAAGCGTTGCGTCAGCCATGCCCCAGCCCCTGCTTGGCACCGGTGGAGCGCACGTAATAGAGCAAGGCGACCAAGACCATCAGCATCAAGATCAGCGAGGCGGCGGCGCCGAAGGGCCAGTTGCGGGCGTTGCCGAACTGCAGCGCGATCAGATTGCCGATCATCAGCTCCTTACCGCCGCCCAACAGCAGCGGCGTCACATAGGCACCGATCGAGGGGATGAAGACCAGGATGCAGCCGGCCACCAGGCCTGGCTTGGCCAAGGGCAGGACAACCCGGCGCAGCACCTGCCAGCGCGTCGCATAGAGGTCGTAAGAGGCCTCGACCAGGCGGAAGTCCATCTTCTCCAAGGCCGCGTAGAGCGGCAGGATCATGAAGGGCAGGAAGGAGTACATGAGCCCCAAAGTGATCGCGAAGTCAGTGTGGATGATCCTGATCGGCTCGCCGATGATACCGGTCCACATGAGCGAGTTGTTCACCAAGCCTTCGTCGCGCAGGATCACCAGCATGGCGTAGGTGCGGATCAAGAGGTTGGTCCAGAAGGGCAAGGTGATGAGAAAGAGCCAGAGGTTGCGCTGGCTGGGCGGACGCGTCGCCATGAAGTAGGCGGTGGGAAAGCCGACAAGAACGCAGAAGACCGTCGTCACCAAGGCGAGCAGAATCGAACGTCCAAAGATCTGCGGATAGGACCAGGAGAAACTGAGGGTCCCGTCGAAGATGTCGCGCTGGAAGAGGAACTGGACATAGGCGTCGGTGCTGAAGTTCCAGATCACCCCGCCGTAGGTCGCGGCCTCCAGAAAGGAATAAACCACCATGATCATCAGCGGCCCGACGCCGAAGATCAGGATCAGCAGGACGGCCGGGGACACCAGGCCCCAGCGGGCGCGGAAGCTGCGGCGGGTGACACGCGCCTGGGCGGCCTTGACCCGCCGTTCGGCATCACCGGCCGCTTCTCCTGGACGTGGCAAGGTTGCGTCGGTCATGGGCGCTTAGTCCAACAAGGCCCGGGCAGCGCCCGGAGGGACGGTGATCTGCACCTCGTCGCCCGCGCGGAAGGGCTCTCCGCCATCTCGGCGATTTTGCACCCGCACATCTAGGTTCAGGCCGTCCTTCAGGCGCAATTCATAGCTGGTGTCGGTCCCCAGGTAGGTCGCCTGTGCCACCAGTCCGTCGTGACGGCCATTGGCAGCGGAGAGGTTCACCTGCTCCGGACGGATCGCCAGGGTGACCCGCTCGCCATTCTGCGGATTGCCGGCAGCCGAGGCCAGGATCTCCAGCCCGCTCTCGCCGCGGCACCGCAGAAGCTCACCGTCACGGCCCAGCACCTCCGCCATTACGAAGTTGGTGTCGCCGATAAAGTCGGCGACGAAGCGGTTCATCGGCTGCTCATAGATCTCGTGCGGCTCGCCCAGCTGCTGCACCTCGCCATGGCTCATGACCGCAATCCGGTCCGACATGGTCAGCGCTTCTTCCTGGTCGTGCGTCACGAAGACGAAGGTCAGACCAGTGCGGTGCTGCAGCGCCGAAAGCTCGCTGCGCATGCCTTGACGCAGCTTCAGGTCCAGGGCCGACAGGGGTTCGTCCAGCAAGAGCACCTGTGGCTTGTTGGCCAGGGCCCGGGCCAAGGCGACACGCTGTTGCTGCCCACCGGACAGCTGCGAGGGGCGGCGGCCAGCAAGGTGGCCCAGCTGGACCAGCCCCAGCATCTCCTCGACTGTTGCCTTGGTCTCCGCCTTGCTCAGCCCGCGCATCTCGAGCCCGAAGGCCACGTTTTGGGCCACCGTCATGTGCGGGAAGAGGGCATAGGACTGGAAGACGGTGTTCACAGGCCGCTGGTTGGGCGGCAGATCCACCACCGAGCGGCCGTTCAGCAGGACGTCGCCCCCGGTCGGCATCTCAAAGCCGGCGATCAGCCGGAGAAGCGTGGTCTTGCCGCAGCCAGAGGGGCCAAGCAGCGTAAAGAACTCGTTTTGCCGGATTTGCAGCGACACCCGGTCCAGGGCCGTCACCTGGTCCGGCCCATTGCCGAATACCTTGGTGAGGCTCAAGGCCTCAATGGCAGGCGCTTCGCTCAAGCAGCCGCTCCCCCTTGCTGTGGATTTGTGCAGTCAGAGTTGCGTGACTGCAATTTGCACAGGTCCGGGAGGCTATCGCCGGGGCGGGAAGGGTGCAACGGCCAGTTTCGGCGACAGGGGCGTGGCCTAGCGCCGCGCTTCGATGGCGTCCCAGATTTGGCCGGCCAGGTTGCTGCCGTCGTAGCGGTCGATCTCTTGAATACCGGTGGGGGAGGTCACGTTGACCTCCGTCAGGTAGTCGCCGATGACGTCGATGCCGACGAAGATCAGGCCTTGGTCGCGCAAGGTCGGGCCGATGGCGGCACAGATCTCCTGATCGCGCGCGGTGAGGGCCGAGGCGACGGCCTTGCCGCCGACATGCATGTTGCTGCGCGCCTCGCCGGCTGCCGGGATGCGGTTGATGGCGCCCGCCGGCTCTCCATCGATCAGGATGATCCGCTTGTCGCCTTGGCGCACCTCCGGCAGGTAGCGCTGGGCGATGATGGGCTCCCGGTTCATCCCGGCGAAGAGCTCCAGCAGGGCTTTCAGGTTCTCGTCGCCCGGCTTCAGGTGAAAGACGCCGGCGCCGCCGTTGCCATAGAGCGGCTTGACGATGATGTCTTCCCACCGCGCGCGGAAGGCGACCAGCGCCTCGGTGGAGCGGGTGATGAGGGTCGGCGGCAGCAGCTCCGGAAAGCGGTTGGCGAAGAGCTTCTCCGGTGCGTTGCGCACGGAGACGGGATCGTTCACCACCAGGGTCTTGGGGTGGATCAGCTCCAGGATGTGGGTGGCCGTGATATAGGACATGTCGAAGGGCGGGTCCTGGCGCATCAGGATCACGTCCATGGTGGAGAGGTCCAAGACCTCCTCAGGGCCCAGGTCGACATGCCGCCCGGCTTCCCGCCGCAGGGTCACGGAACGGCAGGCGGCTGAAACGACGCCTGCCTCCAGCCGCAGCGCTTCAGGCCGATAGTAGAAGAGCCTATGCCCGCGCGCCTCAGCCTCCAGGCCCAGCGCAAAGGTGGAATCGCCGTTGATGTCGATGGCCTCGATCGGGTCCATCTGCAAGGCCACGCGAAGACTCATGAAAACCCCAACCCGCGGTGCAATAAACGTGCGGGACCTTAAGCGCGCGTCACGCCGAGCGGCAAGCGGCGATCAGTTCAGCTGTCTTTGGATCGCTTGTAGGGTTTGCGCCGCCTCGAAGCGGGCCTCCTGCGGCGCGGCCAGGTCGATCACCTGGTCCAAGGCCAAGGCAGCGGCGTGCAGGTTGCTTGCCTTCATGTGCAGGCTGGCGGCCTCGCGCCAGAGCTGCCATTCGCCGGGTGCCAGCTGCAGCATGGTCTCCAGGACCGTCAGGGCACCTGCCTGGTCGCCGGCTTGGGCCAGGCGCACCTTGATGTTGTTCTGCAGCCGCAGCAGGATCTCGCGGTTGCCCATGGGGGCGATGTGCGCCGGGGTCAGCTCTGCCTCTGGCCCACCGACAGCCTTCACCAGGCTGCGCAGGTCTTGCGGGTTCAGCTGCCGGCCGCCGTTGAAGGCGTCGACGATCTGCCGACCAGCCGCGCTCTCTACGCGGATCAGCACGTGACCTGGAAAGCGCAATGCCTCAGCGTGCCAGCCTTGGGATCGCGCAGCGTGCAGATAGAGGATCGACAGCGCCACCGGCAGGCCGCGCTTGCGGTCGATCACCCGCAGCAGGTTGGCGTTCTGCAGATCGTCGTAGGTCGCCTGGTCGCCGGCATAGCCATAGGTCTCGAAGAGCAGACGGTTCAGCAGTGTGACAGGATCCTCACTGCTGGCCTTTGCGGCCGTCGCCAAGCTCTCGGCCAGCTCTGCCAGGTGCGCCTGATAGCGGGCAAGCGGCACCCCTGGACGATCCAGCGCGCCCAAGAGCAGCGCTGTCTCCGCCAAGGGGATCTCTGCATCCTCCACCCGGCCCAAGGTGGCGAGTGCCGCCTTGATCTCTTGCCGGCTAGAGGCTGCCATCCAAGGTTCGCTCACGGTTGGTCTCACTTCTGTTGCAGCGATGAGCAAGCTCATCGCGGCGGCACCGGCCCTCTCCCCACTTGGCGTAACGGGGCCGGCCACCCAGTCCAGGATACTCTCGTCGGGTGGCCGGGCGGGGGAGAGGGCCGGTACCGCTGGTCACACCAGTGACGAACGTCACTACCAAGCAGACAGGATATGGCGTGGCAAGCGTCCTGGGGCCAGCAGCAGCGCGTCAAAGCGCAAGTCCAAGCCCTGCAGGCTGCGGTGCGTCTGCAAGAATGCTTCGGCGGCGCGGCTGATGCGGTGGCGCTGATAGGGGGTGATGGCCTCGGCTGCCTCTGCCAAGGTCGCCCGGCGTTTGACTTCGACAAAGGCCAAGACCCCGCCGCGCCGCACCACTAGATCGATCTCGCCGACCGGCGTCCGAACCTGTCGGGCCAGAATGCGGTAACCCTTGGCGCGCAACCACCAGGCGGCCAGCCGTTCGGCGCGCTGACCCCGTCCTTCTGCGCGCCGGCGGCTGGCCTCACTGCGTGGCACGGTCCAGGTCCAGCGCCAAGCGGTAGACCCGGCGGCGCGGCTGGCCGGTGGCAGCAGCGACTTGGGCAACCGCGTCACGCAGAGAGAGCCGCTCTAAGGCAGCCCTCAGCAGCGCGGTCAGCTCCTCGTCATCCACCTCGTCCTGTCGCTCAGGCGGCGGGGCGATGACCAACACGATCTCGCCCTTCACCGGACTCTCCGCCAGTTCCGCTGCCAGCTGGTCGAGAGGGCCACGCCGCACCTCCTCGAAGCGCTTGGTGATTTCCCGCACCAAGGCCGCATTGCGCGGCCCCAGACCTTGGGCCAGATCGGCCAGACAGGCCGCGACGCGATGCGGCGCTTCGAAGAGGACGAGGGTCGCGGGGATGGCTGCCAGTTTGGCGATCTCAGCGCGCCGCTCACCGGCCTTGGCAGAGAGGAAGCCGGCAAAATGAAAGGGAAGTGATGACAAACCTGATAGTTGTAAGGCTGCTAGTGGAGCCGAGGCACCGGGCAGGGTCGTCACGGCAACGCCTGCTGCCTGGCAGTCCTGCACCAAGGCCAGGCCGGGGTCGGAGATCAGCGGGGCGCCGGCGTCGCTGACGAGAGCGACAGACTTGCCGAACTGACAGGCCGCCACTAGCCGCGCGCGCTCCGCCGGGCTGGCGTGGGCGTCGTGGCGCTGCAGCCGGCCGGCCACCGGCAGCCCGTAGTGGGTGAGGAGCTTGCGTGTCGTTCGTGTGTCTTCACAGGCCAAGACATCCGCCATCTCCAAGACACAAAGCGCCCGTAAGGTGATATCAGAGAGATTACCGATGGGTGTGGAGACGAGATAAAGACCGGCAGCGAGAGTCTCGCATTTACTGTGCACCCTCGGCCAGATAGTCTCCGCCATATCAAGTTCCACTGCTCGGGGGAGCGACCAGACCATGCGCGCGTTACCGAAGAATTGGTTAGGAATTGGTCTTGTGGCAACGGTTGCTCTGGCACTGGCTGCCTGCGCACCGCAGCAGACTAGAACGACCTCAGCGACGGCTCAAGCCGTATCCACCCCGGCGCAGGCACCGGTGCAGACGCAAGGGCGCCTGCTGCCGGTAGGCCAGCCGGCTAAAGTCGCGGTCCTCTTGCCGCTCACCGGCCGCCTGCCGGAAATCGGCCAACAGTTGATGAACGCCAGTCAGTTGGCACTCTTCGACCTGCCGGCCAACTCGGTCGAGCTGCTTATCAAGGACACGGGCGACACGCCGCAGGGTGCTGCAGTGGCCCTGCAGCAAGCTGTGGCAGAGGGCGCACAGTTCGCCGTCGGGCCGCTGTTCGGCGGCCAAGTGCGCGCGGCATCGACGGTGGCCAGCCAGGCGCAGATCAACCTAGTGGCCTTCTCCAACGACCTCAGCCAGCGCGACGGCTATGCCTTCTTCCTCGGCGTGACCCCGACTGCGCAAGCGCAGCGTGTCGTCTCCTACGCCATGCAGCAGGGCTTCACCCAGGTGGCGGTGTTGGCGCCTGATACGCCCTTCGGCCGCTTGAGTGTCGACGGCGCCACGGCGGCGGCGGTGGCCAACGGTGGGCAGATCGTCTCCACGGTCTTCTATCCGCCGCAGGAGCTGGACCTCACCGCACAGATCCGTGCGCTCAACCCTGGCTATCAGGCCCTACTGGTGCCGGACGCGCATGGCCGTATGCTGATCTTGGGCCCTTCCTTGGTGTCGGAGGGCATTACGCCCACCACCACCAAGCTCTTGGGCTCTGCCTTGTGGAACAACCCCTCGCTGCTGACCGAGCCCAGCCTGCAAGGTGCTTGGTTCCCAAGTTCCAATCCGCAGAGCTTCAATAGCTTCGCTGGCCGCTATCAAGAGGCCTACGGCGCGCCGCCTTTGCCGATCGCGGCTGTTGCCTACGATGCGGTCAATCTGGCTGGCTATCTTGCCGGCCAGGCACAGAGCGGTCAGGCCGATGCGGCCCTGGCGACGCCCGGACAGTGGGTCGGCCTGGACCGCAACAGCCTGCTGAACCCCTCCGGCTTCCGCGGTGTAGACGGTATCTTCCGCTTTGAGCAGAATGGCGCCACCCAACGCGGCCTGGCCGTGCTCGCCATCGATCCGACCGGTTTTGCCGTCGTCTCACCAGCGCCGACCAGCTTCCAACCGCTGGTAAACTGAGACGGCGAGGGGAGGCTGACCCTGCGGCGTCCCTTAGTCCGCTTAGGCCAGCTGTCGCGTGCTCGGCCAGAGCTGTGGCGCATCGATGAATGGCGGCGCTGAGCGGGGTGAGGGGCCGAGGCCTGCCGGCGGGTCCGGCAGGCTAGCGCTGGTTTCGACGAAGGCATCGATCAGCGCGCCCAGGCCTTCCTCTAGCCGGGTGGTGGTCTGCCAGCCAAGGAGCTGGCGCGCGCGCTCGGGATCCCCAAAGAAGCGGCCGACGTCGAAGCTGCGGCTCGGCGCCTCGGCAATCGAGACCGGCCGGCGTGCCTGCTGACGGCTGAGGTCGGCCAAGCCGCCCAAGGTGGTGGGCCGTCCAGAGACGAAGTGGATCGGTGGAAAGCTCTCGCCGCCGTTCATGGCCTCGATCAGTGTCATGAGGCCGGCCACCACGTCCTGCACTTGGGTGAAGTCGAAGGTGTTGTCGGAACCCTCGACGCGCATGCTGCCGCCCAGAGCCGCAGCGCGGGCGAAGGCGGGAACAACGCGATCCGGGTGATCGAAGGGGCAGCCGTATACGTTTGAGAAGCGGACGATCTGCGCCAGGCCATGCGCCTCATTGGCCAAATGGGTAAAGCGCTCTCCCTCCCACTTAGAGCGGGCATAGAGGTTCAGCGGGTCCAGGTCGGCGTCTTCGGCCACCGGCGGATTGGCAATCTCGCCATAGACCTCGCGTGAGCTGCCGAACAGCAGCCACGGCCGCTCAGAAAGCAGGCTGATGCGGTCCATCAGGCTGCGGAAGGCCTCGACATTGATGTCCCAGGTAAGGTCCGGGTGCTTCTCGCCCCAAGGCACGCGCGAGACCGCCGCCAGGTGAACCACGCCGCGCACACCGCGGAGCGCCTTGGCCAGCCTGTCGCCATTGCGAATATCTTCGCCAGGATCACGCCGAAAGTCGAATTCGACCACCTCCTGACCGTCCCGGCGCAAGGCCTTGACCAGATGCCGCCCGATCAGCCCGCTAGAACCCAAGACCAAGATCATCGCCAGACTGCCCCTAGAACGCCGCAACACCACCTCGGCCGGCGCCATTTCTAGGGCGAGACCAACGCCAACATAGCGCCATTTAAGCGCGAATGCACGCAGAAGCTGAGTGGTGAATATGGCTTTTCTGGGGCAGGTGAGAGGGCGGCGTCATGGCCCCCGCCTTTGCCGCCGCTTGCGGCCCCGGCCTGACTGGCTGCGGGCGGCGGCTTCCTTCACCTGTTCTTCCAGGCTGGGCTTGCGGCCGCGGGTCTTGGAGGTACCCAGCCCCGTTACCGGGCGGCCGCCTTCGCGGGCGCCGACCAGGGGGGTCAGTTCCAGCTCTTGCTCTTGCAGGCGGCGCAGTTCGTCGCGGTAGCGGGCGGCCTCTTCGAACTCCAGGTTGGCGGCGGCCTCCTTCATCTTCTCTTCCAGGTCGGCCAGGACGGCCTTCAGGTTATCGCCCACCTTGTGGCTGTCGCCAGAGACGCCGGTGTCTACCGTGACGCTGTCGCGCTCGTAGACGGAAGAGAGGATATCGCCGATCTGCTTCTTCACGCTTTCCGGCGTGATGCCGTTGGCGGCGTTGTAGGCCTGCTGCTTCTCCCGCCGCCGCTCGGTCTCGCCAAGGGCCTTGGTCAGGCTGTCGGTCATGCGGTCGGCGTAGAGGATGACCCGGCCATCGACGTTGCGCGCGGCGCGTCCGATGGTTTGGATCAGGCTGGTCTGGCTGCGCAGATAGCCCTCCTTGTCGGCATCAAGGATGCAGACCAAGGCGCACTCCGGGATGTCCAGGCCCTCACGCAGCAGGTTGATGCCGACCAGGATGTCATAGGCGCCCAGGCGCAGGTCGCGGATGATCTCGATCCGCTCCAAGGTATCCACGTCGGAGTGGATGTAGCGCACGCGCAGACCTGATTCGTGCAGGTACTCGGTCAGATCCTCGGCCATGCGTTTGGTCAAGGTGGTGACCAGCACGCGGCCGCCCTTGGCCACCACCTCGCGGCACTCGGCGATCAGGTCGTCGACCTGGTTCTCGGTCGGGCGGATGATGCAGATAGGATCGATCAGGCCGGTGGGGCGGATCACCTGTTCGACGAAGACGCCGCCGGTGCGCTTCAGCTCCCAAGGACCAGGCGTGGCGGAGACATGCACCGTCTGTGGGCGCATGGCCTCCCACTCCTCGAACTTGAGCGGCCGGTTGTCGATGGCAGACGGCAAGCGGAAGCCGTAGTTGGCGAGCGTGGACTTGCGGGCGAAGTCGCCACGGAACATGCCGCCGATCTGCGGCACGGTCACATGGCTCTCGTCGACGATGAGGAGCGCGTCTTCCGGCAGGTACTCGAAGAGCGTCGGCGGTGGCTCCCCCGGCGCGCGGCCGGTGAGATAGCGGGAGTAGTTCTCGATACCGGCGCAGGAGCCCGTGGTCTCGATCATCTCGATATCGAAGGTGGTGCGCTGCTCCAGCCGCTCCGCCTCCAAGAGCTTGCCTTCCTTGTGGAAGAGCTCCAGCTGCGCCTTCAGGTCCACCTTGATCTGCTGCACGGCCTGGATGAGCGTCGGCTTGGGCGTCACGTAGTGGCTATTGGCATAGATGCGGATCTGATCCAGGGTGGCGGTCTTCTCGCCAGTCAGCGGATCGAACTCCACCAGCTGCTCGATCTCGTCGCCGAAGAGACCGATGCGCCAGGCCCGGTCTTCATAGTGGGCGGGGAAGAGCTCCACTGTGTCCCCGCGCACGCGGAAGGCGCCGCGTTGGAAGGCCGCATCGTTGCGCTTGTACTGCAGCTCCACGAAGCGGCGGGTCAGCTGCTTGCGGTCGACCGTCTCGCCCACCTTCAGGGGCAGGGTCATGGCCTGATAGGTCTCCGGCGAGCCAATACCGTAGATGCAGGAGACAGAGGCGACGATGATCACGTCGTTACGCTCAAAGAGTGACCGGGTGGCGGCGTGGCGCATGCGGTCGATCTGCTCGTTGATCGAGGATTCCTTCTCCACGAAGGTATCGGTGCGCGGCACGTAGGCTTCCGGCTGGTAGTAGTCGTAGTAGCTGACGAAGTACTCCACCGCGTTCTCGGGGAAGAAGGCCTTCATCTCGCCGTAGAGCTGGGCGGCCAGGGTCTTGTTGGGCGCCAGGATCAAAGTCGGGCGAGCCAGCTGCTGCAGCACATGGGCCATGGTGAAGGTCTTGCCCGACCCGGTCACCCCCAGCAGGACCTGATCGCGCTCGGCCTGCTTGAGGCCGCTCAAGAGCTCCTCAATGGCCTGCGGCTGGTCGCCGGCAGGCTGGAACTCGCTCATCAGCTTGAAGTCGGCCGGCGCCGCCACGACCGGGCGCGCGGGGACGATATCGAGGACGTTGGTAGGCATGCGGAGAGATATAGGCTGCGCCGCAGTGGGGAGAAAGCATGCTGTCTCTCCTTTGCGGCGATGAGCAAGCTCATCGCGGCGGCACCGGCCCTCTCCCCCACCCGGCCACCCAACGCCAGTATCCTGAATGGGTGGCCGGGTGGGGGCGAGGGCCGGTGCCGCCTAACCACGCAAAGCGTGGTTCGCAATCAAGCCGCGTCTGCGGTCAAGGCAGCCAGCAGGACCGCGCGTTCTTCCGCCAGGCTGCCGGTGGCCGGCAGGCGTCCGGCGCGGGCGTACCAATAGTTGGCATTGTCCAAGTCGCCCTCGACCCGGTGCAGGTGGGCGTGCACCCAAGCGGCCTCTGCCGAGGAATCGGCAGCCACCAGCCGGTGGGCGGCCTCCCAGTCGCCGTTTTGCAAATACATCAGCGCTTCACTGACGCAAGGGGGGCAGGACATGGACCTCTGTGCTTTCGGCTCTCGTTGAAGGCAGGGCCGACAGCAGTCCGATGTCCACCCCGATTCGTAGAGTGATACTAGATTGCCAACACCACAGCAGCCAGCGAAACCACCTGCTCTTGGGGACTGGGTGCAGCAGTGTGGCCAAGAAAGCGCAGCCGCCTTCCGCTAGAGCCCGCTCGTCGCCGGTGCGTTGGAGAGAAAGCGCAGGTACTGGCCGACATAGTCGAAGTCGACCTCTTCGGCGAAGGCCTCCATGATCTGCTTGGTGACCGGGCCTGGCTGGCCGTGGCGGAATGTCTGTCCATCTAGGCTGGCGACCGGCACGGCGCAGAGGCTGGTGGAGGTCAGGAAGGCCTCGTCGGCGGTGGCGCCGCGGTAACGGCTGACGTCTTCTTCCCTCAACTCCAGGCCCAGGCGCTGGCAGAGTTCGATCACCACCTGGCGGCTGATGCCGGCCAGCACGTACTCGCTGGTCGGCGTATAGACCACGCGATCTTTCACGAAGAAGACATTGCAGCCAGCACCCTCAGCCAGGTTGCCCTTGGCGTCGCACATGAGCGCCCAGGCACCGGGGCTGGTGGCCGCAACCTCACGCTGGGCGATCATCATGTTGAGGTAGTTGAGGGTCTTGGCGTTGGGCGAGAGTGCCTCAGGCGGAATGCGGCGGCGGTTGGCCACCACCATGTCCACCCCGTCCTTGAAGAAGGGCGCCCGCGCACGCAGCGGCAGCAGCACGCAGTCGATGATGATGGTCGGTCCGCTGTCGGGGACGGAGGCATCGTAGAAGCTGTGGCGGCCGGTGGTGACCCTTTGGGTGACCCAGAAGTCCTCTCCCTCTGGCCGCTTGTCGGCATTGGCGGTGACCAGCGCCTCGGTCGCCTGCATCCACTGATCGCGCGTTAGCCCGCTGTCGATGCGGGCATAGGTCAGGCTATCGATCAGCCGGTCGACATGCTCCTCCAGTCGGTAGAGTTTGCCGTCGAAGGTCCGCAGGGTGTCGAAGACGCCGTCGCCGTAGATGAAGCCACGGTCGTGGATGGAGATGGTGGCCTCGCGCTGCGGGACCAGGTCCCCGTTCACGTGGGCGAGCAGCTCGGCAGTCATGGCGATATCCTTTGACTTAGAGAAAGCGGGCGGCATCCAGGAAGCGCGTGATGAGCGCCGGGTCCTTGTGCCCGGGCCGGTCTTCCACGCCTGAGGAGACATCGACCGCGCGCGCGCCGGAGGCCGCAACGGCCTCGGCCAGGTTCTCGGGCGTCAAGGCGCCGGCCAGCATCCAGGGGCGTGACCAGGTCTCGCCGGCAAGCAGGCGCCAGTCGAAGGCCACGGCGTTACCGCCCGGCAAGGCCTTGGTCATGCTGGCCGGTGGCTTGGCGTCGAAGAGCAGGCGGTCGGCCACCGGCTCATAGGTGCGCGCGGCGGTGACGTCATCGCGGGTGGCGATGCGCACCGCCTTCATCACCGGCTTCTTCCAGCGCTCCTTGATGGCGGCGACCCGGGCGGGCGTCTCGTTGCCGTGCAGCTGCAGCAGGTCCAGCGGCACCTGGCCCAAGATCTGCGCCAGGCTCTCGTCGTCGGGATCGACCAGCAGGCCGACCTTGATGACACCCTCCGGCACGCGGGCAGCCAGGCTGGCGGCTTCTGCCGGCGTCACGTTACGCGGCGAGCGGGGGAAGAAGACGAAGCCGACCATGGCCGCGCCGCCGGCCGTCGCGGCCGCGAGGCCGGCGGGCTCCGACAGGCCGCAGATCTTGACCTCAAGTGCCATGCGCGTCGCCCTCTCGAGAAACTGTGCCCGGCGCCAGGCGGCGATAGGCGGCGGAGATGATGCCGATGACAATCGCCAAGAGCAGGTAGCTCATCAAGGCCTCGACAAGCAGCTGGGTCCACAGCCGGGGCATACCGGCTATGCTCAAGATCTCGCGCAAGACCCCGCCAGCGGCCAGCGCGCCGATGATGATCGGGATGACGCCCAGCAGCAGAGACCAGAAAAGGGTCAAGCCGGCGCCTTTGGTCAGGCGCCAAGACTGCGCGAAGCTGCAGGGCGCACCGATGGCGGCGGCCGGGAAGACCAGGCTCCAGCGAAGGTAGAGGGTGGCGCAGATCACCAATCCTAAGAGCACGATCAGCCCGCCGGTGCCGCCGCTCTGCACGATCAGCCCGCCCAGCCGGAAAATGGCGACGGTGATGGCGATCAGCAGCAAGGAGGCGCCGGCAAAGCGCAGATGCTCCGGCCCCACTTGCGGCATCAGGTAGGCGCGCGCGCTGGGTCCGATCAGGCTGACGCGGTGCCAGGTGACGGCGAAGAGGGTCGAGGTGATGACCGAGGTCAGCATCAGTGCTAGCGAGTGCAGCAGGAAATGCAGATCCGTGGTTTCCGTCAGGCTGCGCGGGCTGAAAAGCGGCGGGCGATAGGCCTGCTGAAAGGCAACCCGCACCAGCACGTCCAGAAGCGCCGGCAGGGTCATGGCGATGATCCAGGCGCGCCAGCGGGTAAAGAGCAGCCGGTAGGCATCGCCCACCAGTGCTCTGACCCCGATCGTCTCGCGGCTGCTCGGCGCTGCCATCCCTGGTCCTGACCTGCTGATCCTCTTACGCGTCCTAGCGATGTGAGCGGCTGACGCGGTCGCGGCAAGCAGCCCGGCGTCGCATGGCTTGTCAAGCCATAGCCCAAGGGCTCAGAAGAGAAGGCCGTCTTGTCCGCGCCAGAGAACCGCATGACCCAGGACACCCAGCCGCTCTCGCTCTTCGGTCCCGACTTTCCCTTCGACTATGAGGGCTGGCTGGCGCACCCCGCCGGTCTCGGCAGCCTGCCGCCCGAACGGCTGGGCAGCGAGGTCGCGATCATCGGCGCCGGCATGTCCGGCCTGATCTGCGGCTACGAGCTCCTGCGCATGGGCCTGAAGCCGATCTTCTACGAGTCGGGCCAGCTGGGCGGCCGGCTCCGGTCTCAGCCTTTCGAGGGGGCGGAAGGCGTGGTGGCGGAACTGGGCGGCATGCGCTTTCCTGAGTCCTCCCGCGGCTTCTACCGCTATGTCGACCTCTTGGGCCTGGAGACCCGGCCCTTTCCCAACCCCTTGACCGCGGCCGCCGGCTCCACCGTTATCGATATCGAAGGCGCGACGCACTATGCCGAGCGCCTGTCCGACCTGCCGCCGCTCTTCCAAGAGGTGGCGGCCGCCTATGATCAGGCCTTGGAGGAGGGCGCCAACTTCTCCGCCCTGCGCGCGGCCATGAAGGCGCGTGATCCAGGGCGGGTGAAGGCGCTTTGGGACCCTTTGGTCACCGACTGGGACGAGCGCACCTTCTATGACTTCATCGCCTCTTCAGAGGCTTTCAGGGCCTTGAGTTTCCACCACCGCGAGGTCTTCGGCCAGGTGGGGTTCGGCACCGGCGGCTGGGATTCCGACTTCCCCAACTCAATGCTTGAGATCCTGAGGGTCAATCTGGGTGGGCTGGACGACGACCAGCACCTGATCGTCGGCGGTGCCGAGCAGGCGCCGCAGCGGCTCTGGCGTCATGCGCCAAGCGACGCTGTGCACTGGCCAGCTGGCACCAGCCTCGCCAGCCTCAACCGTGGCGCCACCCGGCCCGGCGTGGTCGCCATCCGCCGACCCCAGACCGCTGGTCCTTTGGAAGTCACCGATCGCTGGGGCCGGGTGCAGACCTTCGATGCGGTGGTGGCCACCTGCCAGAGCTGGCTCTTAACCACAGCCATCGACACGCAAGAATCGCTCTTCGGCCCAAAGCTCTGGATGGCCTTGGACCGCACCCGCTACATGCAGTCCTCCAAGACCTTCGTCATGGTCGACCGGCCTTTCTGGAAGGACCGCGACCCGCAGACTGGGCGGCAGCGGCTCTCCATGACCTTGAGCGACCGGCTGACGCGCGGCACCTACCTCTTCGACAACGGGCCGGAGAAGCCGGGGGTCATCTGCCTCACCTACTCTTGGATGGCGGACGCCTTGAAGATGCTGCCGCTGCCGGTGGAGCGGCGGGTAGAACTGGCGCTCTCCGCGCTTCACAAGATCTATCCCGACGTCGATATCGCCAGCCACATCGTCGGCGACCCCATCACCGTGTCCTGGGAGGCCGACCCCAACTTCCTAGGCGCCTTCAAGGGCGCGCAGCCGGGCCACTATCGCTACAATCACCGTATGTTCTGCCACTTCATGCAGCGGGACCTGCCGCCGGAGCAGTGCGGTCTTTTCCTCGCCGGCGACGACGTCAGCTGGACGCCGGCCTGGGTGGAGGGCGCGGTGCATACCGGCCTCAACGCCGTCTGGGCAGTGATGAACCACTTCGGCGGTGCTGCGCCCAAGGCCAATCCCGGGCCGGGCGATCTCTGGGATAGCCTGGCACCTCTGACCCTCGCCGACTGATCTTGTTTTGGAGTTTCCCCTGGTATGACCTCACCCTACAGCGGCCTGAAGGTCCTGGAACTGGCCCGCATCCTGGCCGGCCCCTGGATCGGCCAGACCTTTGCCGACCTCGGCGCCGACGTCATCAAGGTGGAATCTCCCGGCGGTGACGACACCCGCGGCTGGGGCCCGCCCTTCGTCCGCGACGAAAAGGGCGAGCCGCTCGACGCCGCCTACTTCCACGCCAGCAACCGCGGCAAGCGCTCCATCGTCGTCGATCTGAAGAGCGAAGAGGGCCGCGCCGTCGTCCGCCAGCTGGCCGCCCAGTCCGACGTCTTTGTGGAGAACTTCAAGAAGGGTGGCCTGGCCCGCTTCGGGCTGGATTATGCCAGTCTGAAGGAGATCAACCCGCGTCTCATCTACTGCTCGGTCACCGGCTTCGGCCAGGATGGGCCCTACGCCAGCCGCGCCGGCTATGACTACATCATCCAGGGCATGAGCGGGATCATGGACCTAACCGGCGATCCCGAGGGCGAGCCGCAGAAGATCGGCGTCGCCTTCGCCGACATCTTCACCGGCCTCTACGGTGTCATCGCCATCCAAGCCGCGCTGGCGGAGCGGGAGCGGACGGGCAAGGGCCAGTGGATCGACATGGCGCTTCTGGACTGCATGACCGCCGTCCTGGCCAACCAGGCGCAGAACCTCTTCGTCAGCGGCACCCCACCCAAGCGCCTGGGCAACGCCCATCCCAACATCGTGCCCTATCAGGTCCTGCCGGCCGCCGATGGCCCCTTCATCATCGCCGCCGGCAACGACGCCCAATTCCAGCGCTTCTGCGCCCTGCTCGGCGTGCCGGAACTGGCCGAGGACCCGCGCTTCGCCACCAACCAGCAGCGCGTGGCCAACCGGGAGATCATCACGCCGCTGCTCTCCGAACTCACCGCCAAGAAGCCACGCGCCGCCTTGCTGGAGGAGTTAGAGGCCGCGGGCGTGCCCGCCGGCCCGATCAACAGCCTGGACCAAGTCTTCGCCGACCCGCAGGTCCAAGCCCGCGGCGTGCGGGTCGAGCTCCCGTCGACGGGCGCAGGGCCGCTGTCCTACTTGCGCACGCCGATCACCTTTTCGAATAGCCAAATGACCCTGGAGCGTGGGGCGCCGAGGCTGGGTGAGCATACGGAGGAGGTGTTAGAGGAACTGGGGTCAAAGAGTTCCCGATAGCTCTGCCCTCCAACCTAAATGTCATCGGTTTGTTGGAGTGTTAGCCACAAGGGGTACGATCTTTGATAACTTCTGAAGGCGCGCCCTATTGCAAAGGTTGTTGTGAGTAAGTAGTCTGTATCCATGGGACTGCTGAGTGAAGGCTCCACTAGGCAGCGCTGCTCTAAGCAAATGTGGGTGTTATGTTTCTCACGACTGTCTGGAGATATCTTCAACGCAGACGCAATCGCGAAGTGGTTGCGTTTGTTGGTGGAGGCTTGATTGCGGTCGTTAGCGGTGCATGGGCTCTGTTCATCTATTTCCATGAGCCGACCCCGCAGCCCAATGGGGGATCTTCGGTGTCTGCCGACTGCGGGAGCATCGCGACTGGCGGCAATGTTGAGGGGAGTACGATTACGATTGCTGGGGCCCCAGACTGCCCGGATTCGACTGATGCAAAGGACATGCCAAGTGCATCGCCCGAGTGATAGATCTTGCGTAGCAGCGGTGTGTCTTGTCGCTGCCGCATTTCTTCTGTTTTCCGGGCTCTTGACGACGCCGCGCGCAGATCCTGAGGTTCAGGCAGACGAAGGTAGTCTGGCCGTTGGCGGGGATATCGTCGACAGCAACATCGTCATTGGCTTCACGGCTGAGGAAGTTCAGCTGTTGGTTCAGAATGCCCGGGAAGATGAGCGCGGGCGCTACGAACGAGAAATTGTAGAACTCAGTAAAGACCTCGACGTCACTGACGACGCCGTTTTTCGTTTTCTCGAAATTCTTGGAGAGAATCCTGAGATCGAGCCGGACCAACTTGTTGGTACGTTGATTGAGATCGCAGAGCGCCACAGAGCATTGCTTGCACGTCTCGAGGTATTGGATGCGCAGGATACGAGCATTGAACCAATTCTAACGGCTGCGCGCGCAGCTATCCAAAGCGGTGACTATAACTCCGCAGACATTCTCCTTTTGGAGGCGGAACAGCAAGAACTCGCAGATCTGCGCCAGGCAGAGCAGATCGCAAAGGAAGCACAGGCTGCGGTGAATCAGCGCCGCATGACCGCAGCTAAATTGCGAGCAGAGCGGGCAGAGCTTCGGATGACGCAGTTGGACTATCAGGCCGCGTCCAGACTGTTTATCGACGCCGTGGATCTGCTGCCAGAAAGCGACAGTGCGCTACGAGCTAAGTATCTGAGTAGCGCAGCTTACGCTCTTGTACAGCAAGGCAGTAAACGAGTCCCTGGCAAGGATGCACTCAGGAGTGCGATCGATCTCTATAGAGAGGTCGGACAAATCCGCCGCCGAGAAGGACTTACGCAAGCATGGGCGAAGACACAAAACGACCTGGGAAACGCGTTGAGCCAGCAGGCTGTCCGTGCCACCGGTTCCATTCGGTTGCAACAATTGGATGAGGCTGTGTCAGCCTATCGCCGTGCCCTGATCGTGCGAACACGCCCAACGCTACCGAAAGCCTGGGCGGCGACACAAAACAACCTTGGGAATGCGCTGAAGGCGCAAGGTGTTCGCACTAGTGGTGCAGCTGGTCAGCGTTTACTACGCGAAGCAGCAAAAGCCTACCGTGACGCCTTGACCGTGAGAACTCGAGAGTTCCTTCCACGCGCTTGGGCAATGACCCAGAACAACCTAGGAAATGCGCTGAGTGAGCTAGGGACACGCACTAGCGGTTCTTCTGGTCAGCGCCTATTGGCTGAAGCTGTAGAGGCCTATCGCTTGGCCCTGACTGTGACGACCCGTGAGGTGCTACCACAAGCCTGGGCCATGACGCATGGGAACATGGGGAGCACACTGAGCGAGCAGGGTATTCGCACCGGCGGCTCTGCTGGTCAGCGCCTCTTAGGCGAGGCAATAGAATCCTTTCGCCAGGCATTGACGGTGGCGATCCGGGACGAGCTACCGCAGGCCTGGGCGATGATGCAAAGCAATCTTGGGGCGACACTAAGCCAGCAGGCTATCCGAACCAGAGGTGAAGTTGGACAACGTTTGCTCAGGGAGGCTGTGGCAGCCTTCCGCCAGGCCTTGACGGTAAGGACGCGGGATGAACTGCCGCAACAATGGGCATCAACGCAAAGCAACTTGGGAAACGCGCTGCGGATGCAAGGTACCCGCACCGTCGGTACTTCTGGGCAGTTGTTGCTGGGTGAGGCTGTGGAGGCCTATCGCCTAGCCTTGCAAGTCATGACCCGTGAGTCACTACCACAGCCCTGGGCTACGATACAGAACAATCTAGGAAATGCACTCAGAGCGCAGGGCTCCCGCATTGGTGGTTTGTCAGGTCGTCATCTGCTGAACGATTCGGTAGAGGCATATCGTCAAGCCCTCACTGTTAGGACCCGTGAAGCACTGCCTCAGGCTTGGGCGATGACGCAGAACAACCTGGGGTTTGCGCTAGAAAAGCAGGCGAGCTTAGCTGGCGGCTCCTCGGGTCAGCGTTTGCTAAGCGATGCCGTCAAGTCTTATCGCCAAGCGCTGGAAGTATTCGTAGAGGCGGGCTTAGGCGCCTACGCTACAATAACTCAAAAGAATCTAGATCGAGCTCTTTCTTTAATGAATTGAAAAATCCCTATATCACAATTTTTTCCAGTCAATGCAGAACTCATGCTATTTGAAGGAGGTTTCTGCTTTTTTTCTATAATATCGAATTTTATCCTGTATGTTTTGATCTTTAGAAAATCAAACAGAGCAACTCGTTTGCCGCCTACGCCGCCGTCGCGACCAACCGGCGATGAGCGGGGCGACGGCGTGGTTGTAGCTTAGTTTCGAGAGGCCGTAGATCCCGGGCCGGGTGATGAGCCAGGCAGCCCAGCCGTAGCCGGGGAGGCGGCGCCAGATGGCGGCGAAGGCGTCGATGCCGATGAGAACCTTGCCGTCGGCGTCCTGCGCGATGAGGCGCTCCTCGGCCTGCTCCAGGGTGACCCCAAGGGCGTCCAGGCGCTCCGGTTCGGCCATGATGTCGGACCAGGCGAGCGTGGTGACGCCCAGGCGGCTGGCACGCTTCTGGTAGTGAGTCATCTCTCCCCGGCAGACCGGGCAGCCGCCATTGTAGTAGGTGGTCAACAGGCTAGCGTCGGATGCGGATGTCTGTGCCATGACACTAACCTTGGGCCGCGGGCGTGAGTTTCCAGCCGCTAGGCAGGGCAGAAGGACTTTTGCCTACACAGCTGAGACGGACTCAAGAAGACTGCAGTCCAACAGCACTTCCCTCATGCTGAGCCTGTCGAAGCATCTGCCAAAGGGAAGACCGCGCTTGGGGCACATCCTTCGACAGGCTCAGGATGAGGTGGGGGCTATTGGTGGCCGCCTCGACCAGCACTAAAGCGTCTGCAGCCGCTCCGGGTCCTTCGCCAGGCGATCCAAGGCGGCGAGTTCCTTCAACAGCGGGCCGACCCAGTCGAGCGGCAGCATGACCGGGCCGTCGCTGGGGGCCTTGTCGGGGTCGTTGTGCGACTCCATGAAGACGCCGGCCACGCCGACGGCGGCGGCGGCGCGGGCTAGGACCGGTGCGAAGGCGCGCTGGCCGCCGGAGGCCGCACCCAGGCCGCCAGGCTGCTGCACCGAATGGGTGGCGTCGTAGACCACCGGATAGCCGGTCTGCGCCATGGTCGGCAGGCCGCGGAAGTCGGTCACCAGGGTGTTGTAGCCGAAGCTGGCCCCCCGCTCGGTCAGCAGGATCTTGTGGTTGCCGCCGCTGGCCAGCTTGTCGGCCACGTTCTTCATGTCCCAAGGTGCCAGGAATTGGCCCTTCTTCACGTTCACCGTCTTGCCCGTGGCCGCGGCGGCCAGCAGCAGGTCGGTCTGACGGCAGAGGAAGGCGGGGATCTGTAGGACGTCCACCACCTCGCCGACCGGAGCGCACTGCTCGCGCTCGTGGATGTCGGTTAGGACCGGGCAGCCCAGGGTGTCGCGCACCTCGGCCAGGATCTTCAGGCCCTCGTCCAGGCCGATGCCGCGCTTGCCGGAAAGCGAGCTGCGGTTGGCCTTGTCGAAGGAGGACTTGTAGATGAAGGGCACGCCGGCGGCGCCAGCAGCCTTGCTCAGGCGCTCGGCGACGAAGAGGGCGTGGTCGCGGCTTTCGATCTGGCAGGGGCCCATGATGGCTGCCAGGGGCTGGTCGTTGGCCAGGGTCAGAGGACCGATCTCTACCCGCCGCGCTTGCTCGCTCATTGCTGTGTTTCCCTCTAGATGTTGCGCTGCGCGCAACGTCCGGCACCAGCCCGCTCCCCCGCCCGGCCACCCAGTCCAGCATACTTTCGTTGGGTGGCCGGGCGGGGGAGCGGGCTGGTGCCGGAGCATCGGCGAAAGCCGATGCCGCAAAATCATCACCTCCATTTATGCCTCGGCTCATCGCGAGACAACGCTGGAGCCCCTGCGCTCACCACATGGCGCGCAGCAGGCTCATGATGGCTCCGGGGCTTTGTGGCTCGCTGCCGCCGCTGCGAGTCTCGGCAGCGACGGCGTCCGCCACCGCCGGCAGGTCCGCTTCGCGCGCGCCGGCCGCCTGTAGGCTGGTCGGCACTGGTAGCTTGGCGATGAAGGTGGCGATGGCCTCTGCGTTGGCCTCCCCCCGTTCCTGGGCAGAGAGCTGGCTGTGCGGCAGGTCGAAGGCATCGGCCAGGCGCTTCTGCTGTTCTTCCGTCTCGGCCGCCAGATGGCGGACGCAGTGGGGGAGCGTGATGCAGGAAGTGACACCGTGCGGGATGTCCCAGCGGGCGCCCACCTGGTGGCCGATCAGGTGGCTCAAGCGAATGCCAACCGAAGGCAGACCGGCAATGGAGAACCAGGCCACCAGCTGGCAGTCGGCCCGCGCGTCCAGATTGTCCGGCTGCGCCAGCGTGACCGGCAGCGATTGGCACAGCCGCCGGATGGCCTCGCTGGCCAGCAGGTCGGCAAGCGGATGCGGCCGCACGGCCAGCAAGACCTCGACGGCGTGATCCAAGGCCTTCACCCCGGTGCTGGCCCAGAGCTGTTCCGGCGTCTCGAGAGTGAGCTTTGGGTCGAGGATCACCGTCGCCGGGGTCAGGCGGTGATCGACCCGCACCTCCTTCACCCCGCTGGCCTCGTCGGTGGCGGCCGCGATGGGGGTGAATTCCCCGGCGGAGAGCGTGGTGGAGATGGCAATCTGCGGCAAGGGCCGACCATCGACCTGCAGCAGCTCCGCCACGCCCTTGGCGCTGTCGATCGGGCTGCCGCCGCCCAGGCTCACCAGCAGATCAGCACTGGCGGCCTTGGCCTCCTCAGCCGCCGCTGCCACGTCGCCTTGCGGGGCATGCTGGCGCACGCCGGCCATGGTGCCGGCCCAGGTCTTGCCTAGGAGCGCTTCGGCGGCAGCGACATGGCCGGTCTTGGTCGCCATGCTCTTGCCGGTGATGATGAAAACGCGGGTCCCGCCGAGGCGCTCCACGGCCTCCGGCAGGGCGGCGAGTGCGCCCTCGCCGTGGATGACCTCTTGTGTGCCGGTGAAGCGAAAGCGGGCCGGGGGGCTGGTGATCGCCATGGGGTTTCCTCTCTCCTGCTCTTTCCCGTCATGAAGCGGGAGCAGCGGAGGAGAGGCAAGAGGGATGTCTTTAGCGGCCACCTCGGTAGCCGCCCGGCACCAGCCCGCTCCCCTTTACCCCTTCACCACCTCAGCGACGCGGGTCAGGTGCACCAAGATGGCTCCCCAGTTGCTGCGCAGGACCATGCGCACCGGCATGGCGGGCAGGCCGGGTTCTGGCGGAGCCAAGTAGACCTCCAGCGACTGCGGCAGGTTCTTGCGGTCGCGCTCGTCGAAGCGGTAGCCGCCGATCGGGCGGACTGAGAGCTCGCAGAGGCGGGCCGGGCCGGAATAGATGTTGATGGTGCCCTTGCGCATCTCCACCTCGCCCTTGTCCTCGGCCAGGATGTCGAAGCGCCGCCGGCCGTCGTAGACCGGGACCCGGGCCTCGCAGCTGCCTTCCCGCGCCAGCTGCAAGATCACGTCCAATCCAGCGGTCAAGGGGTCATAGGCGCCGGCCCGGCGCGGGGCGCTGACCTTGGCGCGCGGCTCTTTCTCCGGCGAGGGGTCGCCGCTGACCTCAGGGACCAAGCGTTCGTCGTAGTTCAGCTCCATCCACTGCGGCTTGTCCTTGCTGGAGCTGTTGATGTCCTGGCGAAAACGCTCCGGCAGCAGCTCTTGGCCTTGGCGCCGCCCTTGCGCTTGGGTTGCGATCTTGTAGGAGAGGAGGAGCGCTGGGGCGCCGACCAAAGTCGCCTCTAGGTCTAGGTCGTAACGGCCGGGCTGCAGCGTATCCATGCCGATCTCGACCTCCAGAAAGCGGAAGCCGCCTTTGTAGGCTTTGTACTCCAGCACCAGGTCCAGGGCAGGGTCTGCCGGGGCCAAGGCAGTCTCGGCCTGGGGTACTGCCAGCGGTGCTGCGATCAGCAGGGCCGTAGCCAGCAACCAGCCGGGGCGGAACGGGCGAGACGACATGGAGCCTCCTTCGAGACAAGAGGGACGCGTGGCTTTGTGTTGATCTGCTATACGCCGGACTACCGCCTAGCGTTGCTAATGATCTTGACAGCCGCGCAGGCCTTGGCTACCCACACGCCTCCCAATTTGCCGAAGTCGTGATGACCGGCCGGCGGGGCGCGTAGCTCAGCGGGAGAGCACTGCCTTCACACGGCAGGGGTCGCTGGTTCAATCCCAGCCGCGCCCACCATTCCTTTCTTCGACGGTAGCCGGATTCTGGAGAGCCAGACGTTCAGGCTTTGGTGATCCACTCCAAGACGCGTGACACCTCCTGCTTAGCACCCGCCTGCAGGCAAGACCCGTGCGCGATGATCAGCTTGTCGAAGTTCCACGCCAGGATGGCCTGAAAGCTGGCCCGCATGGCCGCTCGGTCGCGGACTGAGAGCTTGAAGTCCAGCGGCGAGCCGCCGTCTGGGCCCAGAATACCCGCCATCGCCTTGATGCGGCGCCAGATCCAGCTGTCTGCCTTTGCGTCATGCTTCTGGATGACGTCGGTCAAGATCAGCGTGCCAGAGGGCTTGTGCAGAAAGGCCACCTCGTCAAGCACGCGATGGCCGTCGATGACGCGAAGATCGATCTCGCTCCGCCAAGGGGCGTCGACGTCGTTGCTGAGGACAGCATCAGCAGGAAGGTCGGGATGACGCTGGCTGAAGGCCGGAGATACCCAGACCGTCGCCGCTGGACAGAGCCTTTTCCAAGGCTGGATACCGAGGCTGTGGATCTTGTTCGGTGCGACCAGGTGCTCGACCGGCCCCAAGGCTTTGACGGTGTCTTGCCGCTCAGGCGTCGGAAGGACCGGCGAGTGAATCCAAAGCCCCCCGCTTTCCAGCCGCACCACCGTCATCCGCGTCGTGAAGGGCAGTAGGCCGAACATGCGCACCCGGTCGCCGCTGATCGTCCAGATGTCGCGTCCGAAAGGTTCCATGTCCATGAAGATCAAGGCTGTAAACCAAAGGGGGCCAAACGCTGGTTTTTCTACTCTCGCGCTGACCCGCTCCCTACTCTGCAAGAAGGCGGTGCACTCTCAAGGTAGGGAGGCGTCGAAAAGCCAACCGCGCCGTCTTGGCCAGGCCGTTGCCTGGCTGCTATGTCACGGCATATGAGACAAGCAAGCGTTACCCGCAACAGCAAAGAAACCCAGATCACCGCTGCGGTGAACCTGGACGGCACCGGCATCTCCAAGATCGACACCGGAATCGGTTTCCTGGACCACATGCTAGAGCAGCTCTCCAAGCATGGCCTCTTCGATATCGAGCTGACGGCCAAGGGCGATCTGCACATCGACGGCCACCACACGACGGAAGACAGCGGCATCGCGCTGGGCCAGGCCTTTACCCAGGCGCTGGGCGACCGCAAGGGCATCCGCCGCTATGGCTCGGCCTACATCCCCATGGACGAGACCCTGGTGCGGGTGGCGCTTGATGCCTCCAACCGTCCCTACCTCATCTGGAAGGTGGAGTTCACCCGCGACAAGCTGGGCGAATTCGATACCGAACTCTTCAAGGAGTGGTTCCAGGCCTTCGCCCAGCAGGCCGGCCTGACGCTTCATGTCGAAGTGCTCTATGGCCTCAACAACCATCATATGATCGAGGCCTGCTACAAGGGCCTGGCCCGGGCGCTGCGGGCCGCCTCAGAGATCGATCCCCGCGCCGCCGACGCTCTGCCCACCACCAAGGGCCTGCTGTAAGGAACTCGGCCATGACGGCCTCCACTCTGGCGCTGATCGACTACGGCTCCGGCAACCTGCGCTCTGCCGCCAAGGCGCTGGAGCGGGCCGCGCGGGAAGCCGAGATCCCGGTCACCGTCCTGGTCACCGACGATCCGGACAGGGTCAAACGCGCCGACCGCCTGGTGCTACCCGGCGTGGGTGCCTTCGCCGATTGCTGGGAGGGCCTGCTGGCCCGGCCCGGCCTGATGGACGCAGTGGCCGAGGCCGCTGTCGTACGCAGCCGCCCCTTCCTCGGCATCTGCGTCGGCATGCAGCTTCTGGCCACGCGCGGGCTGGAGCATGGCGACTATGAAGGCCTGAACTGGATTCCTGGGACGGTCGTCGCGTTGAAACCCGAAGACCCGGCGCTGAAGATCCCGCACATGGGCTGGAATGCCCTGCAGGAGCTGGCGCCGCACCCGCTGCTGACCGGGATTTCTGCCGGGCAGCAGGCCTACTTCGTGCACTCCTATCACTTTGAGGCGGCCAAGCCGGAGCAGGTCCTGGCCCGCTGTCACCACGGCCAGGCGGTGACCGCCATCATCGGCCGCGACACCATGGCCGGCACCCAGTTCCATCCGGAGAAGTCGCAAGCCCTGGGCCTGCGATTGCTCGCCAACTTCCTGAAGTGGGCGCCATGATCCTCTTCCCTGCCATCGATCTCAAAGCAGGCCAGGTGGTGCGCCTGCTGCAAGGCCGCGCCGATGCAGTCACCGTCTACGGCGAGGACCCCGCCGGGCAGGCCGCCGCCTTCGCCGCCGCCGGCTTTCAATGGCTGCATGTCGTCGATCTGGACGGCGCCTTCACCGGCAGCGGCGGCAATGTCGCGGCGGTGCAAGCCATCCTGCAGGCCGTCGATCTGCCGGTGCAGCTGGGCGGCGGTATCCGTGATCTGGCGACCATCCAGCGCTGGCTGGACCTGGGCGTGCGCCGTGTGATCCTGGGCACGGTGGCGGTGAAGAACCCGGATTTGGTACGCGAGGCCTGCAAGGCCTTCCCGGGCCGGGTCGTCGTTGGCGTGGATGCCCGCGACGGCTTCGTGGCGGTCGAGGGCTGGGCGGAACGCTCCAGCCTCAGCGCCTTGGAGCTGGCGCTACGCTTCCGCGATGCCGGGGTGGCAGCGCTGCTCTATACCGACGTTGCCCGCGATGGCGCGCTGGGCGGGGTGGATGTCGCCGGCACGGCGGCCTTGGCCCGGAACTCCGGCCTGCCGGTCTTGGCCTCGGGCGGCGTCGCCGGGCTGGAGGATCTGCGTGCGCTTCAGGCCGAGGCGGCGGCGGGGATCGAGGGCGTGGTGATCGGACGCGCGCTCTACGACGGCCGGATCGACCCGGCCGAGGCCTTGGAGCTGGTGTCATGTTGAGCGTGCGCGTTATCCCCTGCCTGGACGTGAAGGACGGGCGCGTGGTCAAGGGTGTGAACTTCGTCGGCCTGCGCGATGCCGGCGACCCCGTCGAGCAGGCGCAGCGCTATGACATCGAAGGTGCTGACGAGCTGACCTTCCTGGACATCACCGCCAGCCACGAGCGGCGCGACATCCTGCTGGATGTGGTGCGCCATACGGCGGAAGTCTGTTTCATGCCACTCACCGTCGGCGGCGGCATCCGCACGCTTGAGGACATCCGTCAGCTCTTGCTGGCCGGTGCCGACAAGATCTCCATCAACACCGCCGCAGTGAAGGATCCCAACTTCGTCGCCGCCGCCGCGCGCAAGTTCGGCAGCCAATGCATCACGGTCGCCGTCGATGCCAAGCGGACGGACGAGGACCGCTTTGAGATCTTCACCCACGGCGGACGCGAGCCGACGGGGCTGGAGGCCGTGGCTTGGGCCCGCCAGCTGGTGGACCTAGGCGCTGGTGAGATCCTGCTCACCTCCATGGACCGCGACGGCACCCGCGACGGCTATGACCTGCCGCTGACCCGCGCCATTGCCGATGCCGTGCCGGTGCCGGTGGTGGCCTCCGGCGGCGTCGGCTGGCTGGATCACCTGGTCGAAGGGGTGCGGGATGGCCATGCCGCGGCGGTGCTCGCCGCCTCCATCTTCCACTTCGGCGAGGCCACGATCGCCGAGGCCAAGGCGGTGATGCAGAAAGCGGGATTACCGGTGCGGCAAACCTGAGGCCTCCCTGCCTTTCTGCCGCTGCCTGTAGGCTGAACCATTCAAAAAAATCTGCTCTCGACTGAACCTTTTCCGCCCCTGGCAGGACTTAAGGACAGACGTCGCTTGGATGTCTTGCTTCAAGCCAGGTCCGTTCCTGTATAGCAAGTATCGATGCCGGCGTCGTGCGCTCTCGAGCGCTGCCTTATCTTGAGAGGAGACAGGCTATGGCTATCGGCGACCTGAGAACCCCGACCATCAATGGACTGGAGATCACCGGCTCGGCAGAGGGCGATCTCATTTTCGGCTTTCTCGACAACGACCGCATCGATGCGGAAGCAGGCGACGATTTTGTCCTTGGACTCTTTGGAGACGATCTGCTGTCCGGCGGCTTTGGCGAGGACGTTCTCTTCGGCGGCGAAGGCGACGACTTCCTGGTCGGAAACAAGGGCGACGATGCCCTCTTCGGCGGCAAGGGCGATGACGCGCTGATCTGGAACAACGGTGACGGCTCCGACCTCATGAATGGCGGCGAGGGCCATGACCGCGTGCAGGTCAACTTCGACACCGATCTGGTGAACGATGATCTGCAGAACAAGGACGTCGCCGAGTTCTCAGCCACGCCGACAGGCGTCCTCTTTTCCGGTGTCGAGGTGAACGATCAGACCGAGTTCGGTCTCTTCGAACTCGATATCCGCAAGGCCGAGGTGCTGGAGACCAACTTCGGCGATGGCGAGGATGCCGCCGTGATCCTCGGGAACCTGCTGGAGAAGATAAGGCTGGAGCTTGACGGCGGCGGCGATACGGACCTGTTGGATGTCTCACAGGCCGCGGCGGCCGTCGAGGTCGACCTGCAGGCCGGCACCGCCGGTAGCGCGCAGGTCGAGAACTTCGAGAACGTCATCGGCTCCGAGTTTGGCGAGACGATCAACGGCGACAAGGGTGAGAACCTGCTCAGCGGGCTCGGTGGCGAAGACACCTTGAGAGGCAGGCTGGGTGACGACGCTCTGGTTGGGAACAAGGGCGAAGACCGCATGTTCGGTGGGGGCGGCGACGACCTTCTGGTTTGGAACAACGGCGACGGCTCCGACCTCATGAGTGGCGGCAGGGGCGACGACCGTGCACAGGTGAACTTCGATACAGACCTGGTGAACGACGATCTGCAGAACAAAGACGTGGCCGAAATCTCGACCACGCCAGAGGGCGTCCTCTTCGCCCGTGTCGAGGTGAACGATCAGACCGAGTTCGGCCTCTTCGAACTCGACATCCGCAAGACCGAGGTGCTGGAAACCAACTTCGGCGACGGCGAGGATGCCGCCGTGATCCTCGGCGATCTGCTGGAGACGATCAGGCTGGAGCTCGACGGCGGTGACGACCGGGACCTGCTGGACTTCTCGCAGGCCGCGGCGGCAGTCCAAGTCGATCTGGACGCCGGCACCGCTGGTACCTCGACGGTCGTGAACTTCGAGGACGTGACCGGCTCCGCCTTCAACGACGTGATTCTCGGCGATGCGAGCGCGAACAGGATCCGCGGCGGTGACGGCGAAGACATTCTTGCCGGCGGAGCGGGCGAGGATGACTTCGTCTTCTTCCAGGACGACGTGGGCACGAAGGTCATTTTGGACTTCGAGGTCGGGGTGGACCGGCTGGTCTTCGTGACCGATAGGGACCTGACCGCGGGCGACATCGTCGATCAGATGACCCAGCAGGGCAGCGACGTCGAACTTGAGATCAGCGGTAAGCTGATCACCATCGACAATGCGCTGGTCGAAGACTTCGGCAGCGACGACTTCCTGATCGGCTAGGCGCCGCCCGCAGCCAGACGGAGAGGGCGAAGCCACCTGCGATCATCCCCGTCCTCGCTTCACGGGCGTGCCGAACCAGGGGCCAGGGCCTGATTGTCATCGACAAACCCTAGATGCCTCGTTAGCACCGAGTTTCGAGGCGCGGCAGCGAGGGCGAGATGAGCAGCGTTAACAGCGTGGAGACACTCTACGACCGGCTGAAGGCAAGGGCGGACGCCGATCCCGAGAAGAGTTACACGGCCAAGCTCTTGGCCAAAGGGCCGGCGCGTATTGCCAAGAAAGTCGGCGAGGAAGGCGTCGAGGCCGCCTTGGCCGGCGCTTGCGGCACGGCAGAGGACCTAGCGGCCGAGTCTGCCGACCTGCTCTATCATCTCTCTGTTCTCTGGCTGGCGCGCGGTGTAGACCCCTCCCAGGTTTGGGCGGCGCTGGAAAGCCGGACCGGCCAGTCTGGCTTGGACGAGAAAGCCAGCCGGAAAGCCTAGCGAAGACCCCAAGGAAGGAGAGCGATCCCGTGGCCTACGATCCTGAGAACATCTTCGCCAAGATCCTGCGCGGGGAGATTCCCTGCAACAAGGTCTATGAGGACGACTACGCGCTCGCCTTCCACGACATCGCCCCGCAGACGCCGACCCATGTGCTGGTGATCCCCAAGGGCGCCTATGTCTCCTTCGACGACTTCTCGGAGAAGGCCAGCGCGGAGGAGATTGCCGGCTGGATCCGCGCCATCGGCAAGGTGGCCCGCGACCTGGGCTTGCCGGCGCCGGGCTACCGCGTGCTTTCCAACTGTGGCGCCGACGCCCACCAAGAGGTGCCGCACCTGCACATGCACCTCTTCGCCGGCACGAACCTCGGCCGCATGATCAAGCCAGTTGAGAAGCAGGGTCAGAGCGCTGGGTGTGATTAGGTGTTTCCTCAAGCCCTGACCTCATCCTGAGCTTGTCGAAGGATGTGCCCCAAGCGCGTCCTTCTCCACGGCACATCCTTCGACAAGCTCAGGATGAGGGGAGTGCTTGGTGGTTTCCGCTAGCCTTCCTGATCGAGAGGTCCGACCAGTAGCCCAAGGCCGCTAGAGCCGGATCAACGGAAGCCCCGCAAGCGCCTGGGCGAAGATCAGCAGGGTCAGCAGGGACCAAGCCACCGCGGCCAGGCGCACCTTCAGAACCGCCCGGCTGCTGCCGCGCCGCTCCAACCAGAGGGCAAAGAGCGGCAGCGCCTGCATAGCGTGCAGCGAGAGGAAGTGCGCGGGGCGCAGATCCCCGGTAACACCAGACCAGCCAAGGAAGGGCCAGCTAGGTGCGCCTTCAGGATGGATGCCGACATGGTGGCCGCCTCCGCCGCCCATGCGCAGCGCGACGATCATGGTCAGGACGAAGCTGGCGAGGAAACCCAGCCATATAGCCTCACGCAGGGCGGGGCTGAGATCGGCAGCACGGTCGCGGTAGGCGACTAGGCCGACCAAGCCCACGCCAAGAACCAGGATGACGGCGCCACCTGCCATCACCGTCTCGTACATAAAGGCCTCCAGCGGTGTCGCCAGATTGAAGTGGCTGCCGACGCCGAGCGCGGCTTGGCGGATAATCCACACCATCTCGGCGATCATGGCAGCCCCCATAGCCCAGCCGATCAGCCGCAAGGTCCAGCCGCTGCGAACCGCCGGCGACAGACGGTCGACCACCAGCGCAATGGTGGCGAAGAGGATCATAAGCGACAGCGAGAACTTGGCCGGCTTGATCCAGACGGCGACGCCCTCCACCTGCCGCGGGTCACCCGAGATCGCCCAGAGCAGCATCAGCCCCAGGAGGGCGGCGGAGAAGGCAGCCATCGCCCGCCAGGGATCGGCGGGCGGCCTTGTCGCTTGCGCGTCAGACAGCTGCATGGCGGGACCTCGCGAAGCGCGGCAGGCGCAAGGCGCCGGTGGCGAAGAGACCGAAGAGGAAGCCAGCCGGGCCGAAATAGAGGATCGACAGCAGGATCGGCACCTGCAGCAGGCGGTTCATGCCCACCTTGTCCATCCGCGCGGCCATCCAGGCGCCGGCGAAGAGGTCAAAGGCCAGGTAGTGCACCCAGCCGGCCAGCAGCAGCCAGTCGCCCGACAACAGCTGGCGGACCTCCGCCAGGCTACCATAGCCGCCCCCTGCTGCGCCAAAGTGTTGCAGCACCAAGGCGGCATAGAGCGCCGACAGCAAGGCCGGGAGCACCAGCAGCGGAATGGCGTTCAGCCAGGCCCAGCGCCGTGGCGCGAAGACCAGGATGGCCCAGCCTGTCATGGCAAGGGTTCCAGCGATGCTAAAAAGCTCTTCAGGGGTCACCTGCGCCTCCCGGTCTATGTTTCCACTGGTCACATAGGGCTGACCCTTGCGGTTTCCAGTGTAAAGTTTAGGTTTTCTACTATGGACGGAGGTGAAACCAGCAGCGGGCGCGACGCCTATCACCACGGTGACCTCAAGGCGGCCCTAATCCAGGCCGGCATGGAGATGCTGGAAGAGGTAGGGCTGGAGAAGCTCAGCCTGCGCGGAATCGCGGCCCGCGTTGGCGTTAGCCATGCGGCGCCGAAGAATCACTTCGACGGCCTGCGCGGGCTCTTGAGCGCGATCGCGGCCGAGGGTTTCCAGCGCCATTCAGCGGCGATGACCGAGGGGCTGGACGCGAGCTCCAGCCGGCAAGACCGTCTGCGCGCGGCCGCAGAGGGCTACGTAGCCTTTGCCCGCGAAAACCCGGCGCTCTTCCGGCTGATGTTCAGTCCAGGTCTGCTCGACCGGGACAACCCCGCCCTCTGCGCTGCCGGTCAGAAGAGCTACGCCGTCCTCACCGGCATCGCGGAGGATCTCGACTGGACGACCCTGGACGGTTCCGAGACTACGCAACGCCATAGCGAACTGATGCTCTGGTCCCTGGTGCACGGCTATGCGCACCTCCTGATCTCCGGCAGGCTTAGCGATCCGGAGCACGCGCCGCCGACGACTGCGGTCATGCCCTGGATGGACTACAAGCCGATCACTAGCCGTAGATGATGCTCTCGATGCCGATCACTGTGACCTCGCAGACCTGGACGACCGGCTGGGCCTGACTGAATCCGGTCTCTATACAGGGATGAGCTCAAACGGAATCATCGGTTCCGTAAGCACTCCCTCGTCTTTAGCAGCGAGCGCGAGCGAGCGCCCGTCGAAAGGCGGGCCCCAGGCTCGGTGCTAACGGCCCGCCTTTCGACGGGCGCTCGCCTACGGCTCGCTGCTCAACCCTTCGGCAGGCTCAGGAGAGGAAGGGCTCTTGGCAATACTTGTTCAAACCAAGACTCATCACGCTTTAGAGCCCCAGCAACAGTTTCTCCGGTGCCTCGATAGCCTCTTTGATCTTCACCAAGAGGGTCACGGCCTCGCGCCCGTCGATCAGGCGGTGGTCGTAGGAGACGGCCAGATACATCATCGGTCGGATCACCACCTCGCCCTTCACCGCGATTGGCCGCTCCTCGATCTTGTGCAGGCCCAGGATCGCGGACTGCGGCGGATTGAGGATGGGGGTGGAGAGCAGCGAGCCGAAGACGCCGCCGTTGGTGATGGTGAAGGTGCCGCCCTGCATCTCCGGCAGGCCCAGCTTGCCGTCGCGCGCGCGGGCGGCCAGGTCGGCCAGGCTGGCCTCAATCTCGGCGAAGGACTTGCCGTCACAGTCGCGGATCACCGGCACCATCAGGCCGCTGGGGGCGGAGACTGCCATGCCGATGTCGTAGAAGTCGTTGTAGACGATCTCTTCACCGTCCAGCTGCGCATTGGCCGCGGGCACGGCCTTGAGGGCGGCCACGGCTGCCTTGGCGAAGAAGGAGGTGAAGCCCAGCTTGATGCCGTGCGCCTTCTCAAAGCTGTCCTTGTAGCGAGAACGCAGCGCCATGACCTGGCTCATGTCCACCTCGTTGAAGGTGGTCAGCATGGCCGCGGTGTTCTGCGCCTCCTTCAGGCGCTTGGCGATGGTCTGGCGCAGCTTGGTCATACGCTCGCGCCGCTGCGGGCGGTCGCTGGCAGAGGGGGCAGCCGGGGCAGCGGCCTGTGCCGGGGCAGCAGTGGCCGGTGCTGGGGCTGGCGGCGCGACCGGTGCTAGCGGGCGCAGCAGGCTGGGATCCTCGATGACCGCCAGCACGTCGCCCTTCACCAGGCGGCCGTCTTTACCGCTGGCGGGGATACGCGCGGGGTTCAGATTGTGCTCGTTCACCAGCCGCTGCACGGCGGGCGAGAGCGGCATGACGCTCTCTTGCGCGCCCAGGCCCAGGAAGGCCAGCAGGTCGCCAGCGGCGATGGCGCCGTCTGACTGGTTCAGGCCGGCGGGATCAAGAGCTGGGCTGGCAACTGGTGCTGCCGTAGCCGTCGGAGCAGGCGCTGCCGCTGCCGGCGCGCGCGCTACGCCCGCACCGGCGGTCACGACGGCGAGGAGTGCGCCGACCTCAACGGTGGCACCTTCCTCAGCCGCGATCTTGCTCAAGGTCCCTTCAAGGGGTGAGTTGATCTCCAGGGTGACCTTATCGGTTTCCAGCTCGACAATGGCCTCGTCGGCGGCGACCGGCTCGCCCTCCTTCACCATCCATTGCGAGACGATGGCCTCGGTGACGGACTCACCCAAGGTCGGGACGAGGACGTCTTGGCTGGCCCCGCCACTGGGCGCGGCTGCGGGAGCCTCCTCTTTAGCCGCTGCCGGCGCTGGGGCAGGGGCGGGAGCAGGCGCAGGCTTGGGCGCTGGGGCGGCAGCACCACTGCCTTCACCCAGCTTGCCCAGAACGGCGCCCACCTCCACCGTCTCGCCCTCTGGCACCAGGATCTCGGCCAGGGTACCGGCGGACTGGGCGTTGACCTCCAGCGTGACCTTGTCGGTCTCCAGCTCGACCAGGGCCTCGTCCATGGCCACCGCCTCGCCGGGTTGCTTCAGCCAGCGCGAGACCGTCGCCTCGGTTACGGATTCGCCCAAGGTCGGTACCAGGATTTCGCTTGCCATTGCCCTCTTGTCCCCGTTTGTCGCGCGCGCGTCTCTGCCGGACCGGGCGCGCTGCCGCTAAACCGTCGCCGTCTCTATTCCGCCGCTTCCCGCCGAGTCGCGATGCGGCCCTTCGGCTTCAGACCCAAGGTCAGGGCCGACTCGATCAAGGCTGTCTGCTGCTCGACATGGCGCTTGTGCGAGCCGGTGGCAGGAGAGGCCGCCGAGTCCCGGCCAGCGTAGCGCGGGCGCGGGTTCTTCATGCCGGCCGCTTCTGCCACCTCTTCCAGGAAGGAGGACACGAAGGGCCAAGCGCCCATGTTGCGCGGCTCCTCCTGGCACCAAACCAGGTCGCAAGACTTGTAGGCCTGAAGCTCTTCGATCAGCGCATCCTCCGGGAAGGGATAGAGCTGTTCCAGCCGCAGAAAGTGGATGTCGGTTATGCCCTTGGTGGCGCGCGCCTCCAGCAGGTCATAGTAGACCTTGCCGCTGCAGAGCACGACCTGCTTGGCCTCCTCCGGCTTCGACGGCAGCTCCTCGCAATGCAGCACCCGGTGGAAGCCGGCGCCGCTGGTCATATCCGAGAGCTTGGAGACGCAGGCCTTGTGGCGCAGCAGCGACTTGGGCGTGAAGACGATGAGCGGCTTGCGGAAATCGCGGTGTAGCTGGCGGCGCAGCACGTGGAAGTACTGGGCCGGCGTGGTGCAGTTCACCGCCTGCATATTGTCTTCGGCGCAGAGGCTCAAGAAACGTTCGATCCGGGCGGAGGAATGCTCCGGCCCCTGGCCCTCATAGCCGTGCGGCAGCAGCATCACCAGGCCGGACATGCGCAGCCACTTGGCCTCGCCGGAGGCAATGAACTGGTCGATGATGATCTGCCCGCCGTTGGCGAAGTCGCCGAACTGCGCCTCCCAAAGCACCAGGGCGTTGGGCTCGGCTAGGGAGTAGCCGTACTCGAAGCCCAGCACCGCCAACTCCGACAGAGGGCTATCGATGATCTCCAGGGTGCCTTGGGTTGGGCTGATGTGCTGAAGCGGTTTGTACTGCTCTTCCGTCTCCTGATCGATGATCGCCGCATGGCGCTGGGAGAAGGTACCGCGGTTGCAGTCCTGACCCGTGAGGCGTACCGGATGCCCTTCCGCCAGCAGGGTGCCGAAGGCCAGATGCTCAGCCGTCGCCCAATCGATGCCCTCGCCGCTGTCGATGGCTTTCTTGCGGTTGCCGATGACCCGCTTCAGCTTGGAGTTAACCTTCAGATGGCCCGGCAGGTTGGTCATGGTGTTGCCGACCTTGCGGATCAGCTCTTCACTCACCGCCGTATCGCCGCGCCGGGCGTCGTAGCTGCGCACCGTCTTGATGCCGGACCAGCGGCCCTCCAGCCAATCGGCCTTGTTGGGCTTGTAGCTCTTGGAGGCTTGGAACTCCCGCTCCAGCTTGTCCTGCCAGTCGCTCACCAGGCGCGCGGCCTCGGCCTCCGCGATCACGCCTTCGGCCACCAGACGGTCGGCGTAGAGCTGGCGGGTGGAGGGATGCGACTTGATGGTCTTGTACATGCGCGGCTGGGTGAAGGCCGGCTCGTCGCCCTCGTTATGGCCATGGCGGCGATAGCAGAACATGTCGATGACGACATCTTTGTTGAACTGCTGGCGGAACTCCGTGGCGATGCGGGCCACGTGCACTACGGCCTCGGGGTCGTCGCCGTTCACATGGAAGATCGGCGCCTGGATGATCTTCGCAGCCTCGGAGCAGTAAGGGCCGGAGCGCGCGTTCACCGGATTGGTGGTGAAGCCGATCTGGTTGTTGACGATGACGTGGATGGTCCCGCCGATGCGGTAGCCCTTCAGCTCCGACAGATCCAAGGTCTCGGCCACCAGCCCTTGGCCGGCGAAGGCGGCATCACCGTGCATCAGCAAGCCCATGACTTGGGCGCGGTCGCTGTCGCCGTACTGCGCCTGCTTGGCGCGCACCTTGCCGATCACCACCGGGTCCACCGCCTCCAGATGAGAGGGGTTGGCGGTGAGCGAGAGGTGCACTTTGTTGCCGTCGAACTCGCGGTCGGTGGAGGTGCCCAGGTGATACTTCACGTCGCCCGACCCGCCGACGTCGTCCGGGTTGGCAGCCCCACCCTGGAACTCGGAGAAGATGGCCTGGAAGGGCTTGGTCATGAAGTTGGCCAGCACGTTCAGTCGGCCGCGGTGCGGCATGCCGATCACCAGCTCTTTGATACCCAGCTGGCCGCCGCGCTTCACGATCTGCTCCAAGGCCGGGATCAGGCTCTCGCCCCCGTCCAGGCCGAAGCGCTTGGTGCCGGTGTACTTCTTATCCAGGAAGGTCTCGAAGACCTCGGTCGCGGTCAGGCGATCCAGCATGGCCCGCTTGCCGGGCTGGGTGAACTGGGTGCGGTTCTCGACGTTCTCGATACGCTCTTGGATCCAGGCCTTCTGCTCCGGCACCTGGATGTGCATGAACTCCACGCCGATCTTGCCGCAATAGGTCTTCTGCACAACGTCGACGATCTCGCGGATCGTCGCCGTCTCGCGGCCTAGCACCATGTTGATGAAGATCGGCCGGTCCAGATCCTCATCGCTGAAGCCGTAGGTGCGGTAGTCAAGTTCCGGATGCGGTGGGTGTGGCGCCAGGCCCAGGGGGTCGAGGTTCGCCTGCAGGTGCCCACGCACGCGGTAGGAGCGGATCAGCATCAGCGCGCGGATGGAATCGCGGGCGGCAGACTGAACGTCGCCGCCGCTGGCCGCTGCCGTGCTGGTAAGCGCTGGGCTAACCGCGGCGGCAGCTTGGGTCTGACGGCCCAGCATCTGGTCCAGCAAACCGGTCGCGTCGGGTGAGAGGCGGTCGAAGACCCTCTGCCAGGTGGCATCGACGCTGCCGGGTGAGTCCAGGTGTTGCTGGTAGAGCGCGGCCAGCGCCTGGGCCTTGCCGTTGCTCTTCAAAGACTCGATCAGGGCTGCGTCATGCATGGTCGTAAGGGTCCTTGGCCTCAACTGTCGTCGTGGGGCGTTTGGAAGGACCCGGCTTCGGGGAGGGGCGCTCCCGAAGCCTGCCCCTCCAACGCTTCTATCTATCCGCGCATTGCCTCCAGCATGGCGGAGCCCAGCGCGGCTGGGGATTCCGCAACGTGAATGCCGGCAGAGCGCAGGGCTTCGATCTTGTGTTCAGCGGTGTCCTTGCCGCCGGAGATCACGGCACCGGCATGGCCCATACGGCGGCCCGGAGGCGCCGTGCGCCCGGCGATGAAGCCGACGACCGGCTTGCGGTTGCCGTCCGCCTTAATCAGCTCCGCACCCTCGGCCTCGGCATTGCCGCCGATCTCGCCGATCATGATGATGCCCTCCGTCTCCGGATCGCCCAGAAAGAGCTCCAGCGAGGAGACGAAGTTCATGCCTTGAACCGGATCGCCGCCGATGCCGATACAGGTCGACTGGCCCAACCCGGTGGCCGTGGTCTGGGCCACGGCCTCATAGGTCAAGGTGCCGGAGCGCGAGACCACGCCGATCTTGCCGCGCTTGTGGATGTGGCCCGGCATGATGCCGATCTTGCAGGCGTCAGGCGTGATAACGCCGGGGCAGTTGGGGCCGATGAGGCGCGAGCTGGAGCGCAAGAGCGCCTGCTTCACGCGCACCATGTCGAGCACGGGAATGCCCTCGGTGATGCAGACGATGAGCGGCACTTCGGCGTCCAGCGCCTCCAGGATGGCGTCAGCCGCGAAGGGCGGCGGCACGTAGATGACCGAGGCATTGGCACCGGTGGCCTCCACCGCCTCGCCGACGGTGTCGAAGACCGGCAGGTCCAGGTGCGTGGAGCCGCCCTTACCAGGGGTCACGCCGGCGACCATCTGGGTCCCGTAGGCAATGGCCTGCTCGGTGTGGAAGGTGCCCTGGCTGCCGGTGATGCCTTGGCAGAGGACCTTGGTGTTCTGATCGACGAGAACGGCCATTATGCAGCCTCCTTGATCGCTGCCACGACTTTCTGGGCAGCATCGCCCAGGTCGTCGGCGGCAATGATGGGCAGGCCCGAGTCGGCCAGGATCTTCTTACCGAGCGCCACGTTGGTGCCCTCCAGCCGCACCACCAAAGGCACGTTCAGCGCCACCTCCTTAGCGGCCGCGACCACGCCCTCGGCGATCACGTCACAGCGCATGATGCCGCCGAAGATGTTGACCAGAATGCCCTCGACGTTGGGGTCTGAGAGGATGATCTTGAAGGCCGCCGTCACCCGCTCGCGCGTGGCGCCGCCGCCGACATCCAGGAAGTTGGCGGGCTCTCCGCCCATCAGCTTGATGATGTCCATGGTGGCCATGGCCAGGCCCGCGCCGTTCACCATGCAACCGATGGAACCGTCCAGGCTGACGTAGTTCAGATCGTGCTGGGCGGCTTCCAGCTCCTTGGGATCCTCTTCCTCTTCGTCGCGCAGCTCGGCGACGTCCTTGTGGCGGAAGAGGGCGTTGTCGTCGAAGCCCATCTTGGCGTCCAGCGCCACCACCTCGCCGCCGCCGGTCACCACCAGCGGGTTGATCTCCACTAGTGAGGCGTCGAGGCCGACGAAGGCCTTGTAGAGCGCCATCAGGAACTTGGTCGCAGCCGAGGCCTGCTTGCCGGTGAGGCCCAGGCCAGCCGCCACCTTGCGGCCGTGGAAGGGCATGAGGCCAAGGGCCGGGTCAATGGCGACGGAGACGATCTTCTCCGGCTGCTCCTCGGCTACGGTCTCGATCTCCATACCGCCTTCGGTCGAGGCGATGACGGTGACCATGGAGCTGCTGCGATCCACCAGCAGGGAGAGGTAGAGCTCGGTGGCGATATCGCAGCCGTCTTCGATGTAGAGGCGGTTCACCTGCTTGCCGGCCGGGCCGGTCTGCTTGGTCACCAGCACGCTGCCCAGCATGGCCTCAGCGTTGCTCTCCACCTCGTCGAGGGACTTCACCACGCGCACGCCGCCCTTGCCGTCGGGGTCGTTCTGGAAGCGCCCGGCGCCGCGTCCGCCGGCGTGGATCTGCGACTTCACCACCCAAACGGGGCCACCCAGCTTCTCGGCTTCGGCCCGGGCCTCGGCGGCGGTGTAGGCCACGCCCCCCTTCAGCACCGGCACCCCATAGGTGGCGAGCAGCTGCTTGGCTTGATATTCGTGAATGTTCATACGGTCTTTCTTCACCCCCGCTCAGGCTGTCGGCCGAGGCTTGTCGGCCTTGATCAGACCGCCCAAGAGGCAGAGGATCCCTGCCCCCTCGCGGCCATCATAGAAGCCTGGCGCTGCCGTGCAACAGCTGCCCCAGGCTCTTGACGACGCTGTTCCCTTAGGACAGCGCCTTACAGGCCTCGATCAGGCCTTCGACCGCCTTGACGGAGTCGTCCAGCATGGCCTTTTCCGCATCGTTGAGGCTGAGCTCAACCACACGCTCGACGCCGCCAGCACCGATCACCACCGGCACGCCGACATAGATGCCGCCGATGCCATAGGGTCCGTCCAGATAGGCAGCACAAGGCAGCACCCGCTTCTTGTCTTTGAGGTAGCTGTCGGCCATGGCGATGGCCGAGGAGGCCGGGGCGTAGAAGGCAGAGCCGGTCTTCAAGAGGCCGACGATCTCCGCCCCGCCCTTACGGGTGCGGTCGACAATGGCGTCCAGCGCGTCCTGGCCGATCCAGCCAATGTCCACCAATTCCGGCAGGGAGATGCCGGCGACTGTGGAGTGACGCACCATCGGCACCATGGTGTCGCCGTGACCGCCGAGGACGAAGGCCGTCACATCCTCGACCGAGACGTTCATCGCCTCGGCCAGGAAGAAGCGGAAGCGGGCGGAGTCGAGCACGCCGGCCATGCCGACCACCTTGTTGTGCGGCAGGCCGCAGGCCTCGCGCAGCACCCAGACCATGGCGTCCAGCGGGTTGGTGATGCAGATGACGAAGGCGTCGGGGGCGTAGGTCTTGATGCCCTCACCGACCTGCTTCATCACCTTGATGTTGATGCCCAAGAGGTCGTCGCGGCTCATACCCGGCTTGCGGGCGACGCCGGCGGTGACCACGATCACGTCGGCACCGGCGATGTCTTCGTAAGCGTTGGTGCCCTTGACGACGGCGTCGAAGCCCTCGACGGTGCTGGCCTCAGCGATGTCCAGTGCCTTGCCCTGGGGAATGCCTTCGGCGATGTCGAAGAGCACGATGTCGCCCAGCTCTTTCAAACCAGAGAGCAGCGCCAGGGTGCCGCCGATCTGTCCGGCGCCGATCAGCGCGATTTTGTTGCGTGCCATGCTCTGCCTGCCTTTTCGCTTGTCGTCTCGCAAGAAAGCCGCGACGCAAGCTTGGGGGACACTCTTGGGTGCGCCTGCGAAGGGCGCCACAGGGGTAGCGCGCGCGATCCACTTAAACAAGGTGGATGATTGCGGCGATAAGCGCGGCTCGTTGCTTGCGGCGCTGCGTTTTGGCGTGCGTTTGCGGCTAGCGCTTTGGTCGAGGGTTCGGTCTTTGCCACTCAGCACTCCCCTCATGCTGAGCCCGTCGAAGCATGTGCCACGGAGATGATCGAGCTTGGGGCACATCCTTCGACAGGCTCAGGATGAGGTCGGTGCGCCTTGTCGTCGTCCAAAACGAAAGCCGACTGCCGCTAAATCAGCGTCGCAGCGATATCCACCAGGAGCGCCAGAATCACGGTGTTGTAGAGGAAGGCCAAGAGCGTATGCGCCGTCACCCACTTGCGCATGCGCCGCTGGGTGACCTGCACGTCCGAGGCCTCGAAGGTCATGCCGGCACAGACCGCAAAGTAGAGAAAATCGCTGTAGACCAGCGGCGTGCGGTCGTCCTCGTCGCGCGGGAAGTTGAGGCCGCCGCGCGGACCGCCCCGCTCATTCCCCTCGCCGTAATAGAGATGGGCGTAGTGCAGGGCGAAGATGGCGTGGATGGCGAACCAGGTGGTGAAGATGGTCGCCACCGCCAGCAGCAGGTGGAAGACCTGTTGGGCGTCGCCCACAGCAGCGCCGACCTTCAAGGTCCAGATGGTGGTGACGATCGAGACCGCTGCACCGCAGAGAATGAAGAAGAAATGCCCGAAGATGCTCGGGTCGAAACGCCGGGCACTCTCTTTCAAGAGATCCAAGCGGTCATGCCGCGCGACCATCAAGGTAAAGAGCAGTGTGGAAATCGCAGTGATGTTCCAGGCCAGCGACACCCGCGATGCCAAGGTCATGCTCGCCGGCAGCACCGCCCAGAAGAGGATCCCGGCGGCCAACGAGCCCAAGAGCCAGAAGCGAACCCCATAGCGCAGGAAGCGGCCACGCGCCCAGTTCGCAATAGTTCCAATCATGGTTGCGAGAGGAGAATCATTTTGGCTTCCATTTCTAGTCCGAGAAATCGGGAGGGATTTCTACCGAATTAAAACAATATCAGAAAGACATATTTTTGCATGGTATCTTACTTCTGCTCATTATTCTTTGTCATTTCGAAGAGTTCTTTAACGTTTGGTGGCAATAGATCGTCCTTGTTTCGGTCGGCTCGTCCCCTAAAAGCACCGCGCACTATTAGTGAAAGAAGTAAGACCGCTCCTATAATAAGTGATGCCAAAAACGGAGCCTGTAGATAGCTCGGTACATTTAAGAACCAAATGGGTGTCGCTGTCGCGCAATAAACAGCTGTGACCAGAAGAATCAGAGAAACAAATACCGATAGCGAGATTGACCATCTTCGTATAAGTTTTATCTCCTGCATCTCTTGGCGTAAGTCAGATATGTAGTCAGCTAAACTATCATCTAGTTTCTTTCTCCTCCTTACTTCTTCAATAACCACCTCTAGCGCATCCAATCTATCAAGGAGAGTGTCAGATGCGGTTGAATGCTCGTTTTTTGACGTCTCTTCAGCGTCAGCGGCGATCCTTGATAGCCAATCAATTAGCCTTTTGCTCTGATCGTCGTCGTTTGAGGTCATCGAAATGCTCTTTTATCAGGCTGTTCGCAATCGGATGATAGTAACCGTGCTTGTCATACGTCACACGCCAAGGAGTGCCCGGCTTGTGCATGACATTCGACAAACGAAACGCATGTGTGCGCCCATAGCCTTCGACCACAGCGTCGATTATCGAGTTTTGCTCATCTGAGAAATCAGCACTGTACTCGAGTCCTGTCAAAGGGTCAGTCGCTGGGGAAGAGATGGGTTGCGCCCCGTGACGCTTGAACGCCCTGTAAACTTCAGGGTGCACTGGACCATACTGCCAAGCCTGAGCCTGTGTGCTGGTCAATGCCTCCCCGTCAGAAAAAGCGAGCCACCACCCATGAGCCAGATACACAAGCTTTATCAGCTGCATCAGAGTAAGCTCGATCCCTTTGGATCGAGCAACTCTTAGGATTTTGTTAGCAACTGCTCTAGAATCATGAGGCTTGCTCATTCTCCTCGCCTTTCTTCTTTTCCGTTGAGCACTCTCCTGCAAAGTTAGAAAAATACAACTCTTAGTTTCAACAATCGCACTCGGAAGCTCCCATTGAATTCAGGAGTCCGCACTCGGAAGCTCAGTGGTAGATTACGCATACACTTCCGGTGTACATAGGTCAACAAATGGACCTTTCGAGCAGGTGCAACGGTTCGGACCGTTTGTGATCAGTTATCGCGTAGGTCCGCTCAGTTGGCCTTGGTATCATGATTACCGCCAAGATGTTCCAGGGCCAGATACTCGGCCGAGCGCATTTCCATCAGCCGGCTGGCGGTGCGCAGGAACTCCTCCGCCCCCTCGCCGCGGGGGTAGAGGCGGTCGGGCGGGGCCTCGGCGCCGAGGATCAGCTTCACCTTCATCTCATAAAGCGCATCGACCAGCAGCATGAAACGCTTGGCCTGATCGCGATTCTCTGCGTGGAGGAGGGGCGTCTCGCCAATGATCACGGTGTGATAGCGCTTGGCCACCGTCAGATAGTCCTCCGCGCCCAGAGGCTTGTCGCAGAGATCGACGAAGGCGAAGCGGGCGACGCCGCGCGCGGCCAGCGGGACCGGCACCGTCCGGCCCTTGACGGTCACGCTCTCAGGTCCGGCCTCAGCGCCGTCGGTCAGCTCGCCGAAGGCCTGATCCAGGGCACGGTCCGTGCTGGGGCCGAGCGGGGCGTGGTAGACGGCCAAGAGCTTCAGGCGCTGGCGGCGGTAGTCGCGGCCGCCGTCCAGTTCCAGGATGTCCAGGTGCTGCTTCAGGTAGGCGATGACGGGCAGGAAACGTTCGCGCTGCAGACCGCCTTCGTATAGACGGTCGGGCGCCCAGTTGGAGGTGGCGACGATCACCACCCCCTGGTCGATCATCGCCTCGAAGAGCCGGCCCAGGATCATGGCATCGGCGATGTTCACCACATGAAACTCGTCGAAGCAGAGCAGCCAAGCCTCGCCCGCCATCGACTTGGCCAAGGTATCGAGGGGTGCGGTCTCCTTCCCCTTGGTCTTCTGGCGCCAGGCATGCAGGCGGTCCTGAACCTCGGTCATGAAGGCGTTGAAGTGGACCCGGCGCTTCTTCTCGACCTGGGCCGTCTCGAAGAAGAGGTCCATCAGCATGGACTTGCCGGTGCCCACGGGTCCGAAGAGATAGAGCCCCTGCGGTGGCTGCTCGGCCCGGCGGGCGAGGCCCAGCCGTGCTTTCCAGCCGCTGGCGCCGGCTTGGGGCCGATAGCCGGACAAGGCGTGGTGCAAGGCCTGCAGCTTCTCGGCGGCCAGTTCCTGTCCGGGATCGTGCTGCAGCTTGTCCTCGCTGCGGAGAGCCCGGTAGCGGGCGAGGGGACCGTCACTCATGGTGAGGCGAAGGCTTGCCCTCTTGGCCCCGTGAATTGCAAGCCCGCTAACGCCTGGCCGCCTCTAGCCGATCGGCGCCGGCCTCGGCCTCCTCGATCATCTGGGCGATGATGCTGCCCAGCGGCTCCACCTTCTGCGCGAAGGCGGCGGCGGGGCCCATGGAGAGCAGGCCGCGCTCGATATCGCCGGTCTCGTAGGCCGCTTTGGCATTGTGACCGGCCACGATGGGCCGCACCTCTTCGAAGTCGGTGACGCCCGCTGCTTCCAAAGCAGCGACCTGCCGGGCGGCTTCATTGTCGATCACCCGCATGGTGCTGCGGAAGCTCTGCAGGACCAGCCGCGAGCCGGTGTGGCCGGCGTTCAGCACGCGCTCTTTGTAAGCGGGGTCGGCCCAGATCTCTTCGGCCACGGTGAAGCGGGTCCCCACCACCACGGCGTCTGCGCCCATGGCCAGTGCCGCTGCCAGCTGCTGGCCACTGCCGATGCCGCCGCCGACCGCGAAGGGTAGGGTCATCTGCCGGGCAGCCAGCGGCGTCTGCACCATGGTGCCGATCAGATCGAGGCCGGGATGGCCGCCGCATTCGGCTCCCACCAGGATGACGCCGTCGATGTCCAGCTTCTGCGCCGAGGCCGCATGGCGCAACGAGGCCACCTTGTGCAGCACGGTGCAGCCGCCCTCGCGCAAGACCGGCAGCAGATCCTTGGGCGGCCGTCCGGCGGTCTCCACCAGGCGCACGCCTTCTTCCAGCAGGATCTTGCTGTGCGTCTTCAGGACGGAGTCGTCGCCACCGTGCACGGCCAGGTAGAGGTTCACGCCGAAGGGCTTGCCGCCGGTCAGTTCCTTGGCCAGGCGCAGTTCCTCGCGAAAGCGCTCCGGGTCGGGGAAGGTCTTGGCGGTGATGAAGCCCATGGCGCCGGCGTTGACGGCAGCCGCGACATAGCGGGCGTCGGCCAGCCACATGAGCCCACCGGCCAGGATCGGATGGTCGATCCCGAGCAGCTCGGTCAGGCGGGTGCGAAAACGCTGTCGGCTCATGAGGGCTCCTCCACCTTGCGCTGAATGAGGGCGTCGAGCCCCAGGACCCGGTCGGGGTAGGCACGTAAGGGATTGATTTCGATGGCTTGTACCTGATCGGCCAGGCCGGCGATGAGGCGCGAGAGGGTGACGATGGCCTCAGCCAAGGCATCCAGATCGGCCGCCGGCTGACCGCGTGCCCCCTGCAGCAGCGCCAGGCCCTGCAGGCTGTCGATCATCGCTCGCGCGCTTGGCCGGTCTACTGGGGCATGGCGGATGGCGACGTCGTCCAGCACCTCGGTGAAGATGCCGCCCAAGCCAAAGAGCACCAACGGTCCGAAGACAGGATCGACCTTGGCGCCCAGGATGCAGTCAACCCCGTCTTCGACCAGCGGGGAGACCAGCAGGCCTTCCAAGGTCGCGTCAGGCACGGCAGCGCCGACCTCAGCCATCATGGCCTCGAAAGCCGCGGCGGCGGCAGGCCCGCCGGTGACGCCCAGGCGCACGCCGCCGACCTCGCTCTTATGCGCGATCTCCGGGGCCGAGATCTTCAGAGCCAAGGGGCCGCCGATGGCCTCCGCGGCTGTGGTGGCCTCGGTGGCGGAAGTCACAAGGCGGTCTTCCACCAGCGGCAAGCCTGCCTCGGCCAAGAAGGCCTTGGCGGCGCGTTCGCCCAAAGGCCCAGCCGGCAAGGCTGGGCTGAGAGGCGTCGGACGCGCGTCAGGCGCTTTGCGAAAGCCTTCGGCGATCTGCATCAGGGCGCCGATGGCGGCGACCGCCCGGCTGGGGTCCTCGAAGACGGGATAGCCGTCTGCTTCATAGCGCTCGATGATGTCCGGGGCGGCCAGCATCGACTGCACCAGCAGGTGGTCGCGCGCTTCGCCAATCCCGGCGCTGCAGGCCGCCCGCAGCTTGTCGGCGATCAAGGTGGAACCTGCGACCGAGGTCCAGAAGGCGATGACGGCGTCATAGCCGCCTTGCTCGACGACGATCCGCATGCCGTCCTCGATCAGACCGATGTCGTTGAAGGCCTGCGCGGTCACGTCCACCGGATTGCGCGCCGTGGCGAAGGGCAGGCGCTCCTTGAAAGCCGTCTGCGCCGCCGGCGGCATGGGCGGCACCTCCACCCCAGCCTTGGCTGCAGCATCGGCCATCAGCACACCGGCCCCGCCGGAGATGGTGACGATGCCCAGCTTGCGGCCCGCTGGGTAGTGGCGCGGGCGGGCGGTGTAGGCGATGTCCAGCATGGCCTCGGTGGTCTCGGCCCGGAAGGCGCCATATTGCGCCAGGATGGCGTCATAGACCCGGTCTTCGCCGGCCAGCGAGGCTGTATGCGAGGCGGCGGCGGCCGCACCCACATCACTGCGCCCGACCTTCATGAAGATCACGGGCTTAGAGGCAGCGCGGGCGGTCTCCAGTGCTGCGATCAGGCCGGGACCGTTCTTGATGCCCTCTGCATAGGCGGCGATGCAGTGGGTCGCGGGGTCTTCGGCCAAGAGCGCGATGACCTCGGCCACGTCCAGATCGACCTCATTGCCGGTGGTGACCAGCTTGCCCACGCCCAGGCCGCGCAGCCGGGCGGTGAAGTAGATGTGCGAGCCATAGGCGCCCGACTGGCTGGCAATCGCCAGCCCGCCCGGGATTGGCGGCCCACGGTCGATGGTGGTGGAGAAGGTGGCGGTAAAGCCGGTCTCGGCATTAAAGCAGCCCAGGCAGTTGGGGCCCAGCACGCGCAGGCCCGTGCTCTTGGCGATCTCCGCCATCTCCGTTTGTCGGGCAATGCCGTCCGGCCCCTCTTCGGCAAAGCCGGAGGAGAAGATGATGGCCGCCTTCACGCCCTTCTCGGCGCAGGCGCGCAGCGTGGGGTTCACCAGCGGCGCCGGCAGCGCGACGATGGCGGCATCGACCGGGCCCTCAATGGCCGTGACCTCTGGTGCGGCAGGTAGGCCTTGGATCCTGTCGCGTTTCGGATTCACCGGGTGGATGGCGCCGCTGAAGCCCGCCGCCTTCATGTAGGCAATGGGCCGCCCACCGATGCGCGCGGGATCGTCGGAGGCGCCGATCACCGCGACCGAACGCGGCGCCAGCAGGTCGTCCAGGGTGTTGCGGGCCATGGCGATCAGCCGCCGCGCAGCTTGGTGATGCTGGTGAAGGCGGAGATGGCCTCCAGGCTGCTCTTCACCGAGAGGAGCGCCGGGCCGGGTTCGGCCAGGAAGGCGGTGACCGCCTCCGCGATCTCCTCCTCGCGCTCGACTCGCCAGGCCTTGGCGCCAAAGGCCTCGGCCCAGCGCACGAAGTCGGGATTGGCCAGGTCGGTGGCAATCGTGCGGGTGGGAAAGTCCCGCTCCTGGTGCAGGCGGATGGTGGCATAGCTACTGTTGTCGGAGACGACGATCTTCGGCGTGGCGCCGGCGGCGATGCCGCTGGCCAGCTCGTTTCCAGTCATCATCAGCCCGCCGTCGCCGGCAAAGGCGATCACCGTGCGCCCCGGAAAACGCAGGCTGGCGGCGACTGCGCCGGGCACGCCTAGGCCCATGGCACCGCCGACCGCGCCCAGTGCCTTCTGGCTGCCATCCCAAGGCCAGAGGCAATGCACCCAGGAGGAGAAGTTGCCGGCGTCGGTCACGACGATCGCGTCTTTCGGTGCCTGCGCGGCCAAGGGCTTCACCACCGCGCCGAAATCCAGCCCATCCTCGAACTGCCGCACGGTGTAGCCGCGAAAGCGCTGACTGGTTTCGCGCAAGCCCTTCGCCCAGCTCTGTCGTGCGGGCGGCACCTGGGCATTGAGTCCGGCCAGTGCAGAGAGAAAGGCTGCCGGATCGGCCGTCAGACCCAGATCGGTGCGGAAGACACGGCCGACATGGGCCGGGTCAGGATAGACGTGGATCAGCGGCTGGTCCGGCTGTGGGGCCTTGGGCAGGCTGTAGCCCTGCGTCGGCACATCGCCCAGACGGGTCCCGACGGCAAGGATCAGATCGGCCTCGCCCAGCGCCTTCACCAGCGGCCGCGGGATCTTGAAGCCCAGATGGCCGACGTAGAGCGGGTTGGCATTGTCGAAGATCTCTTGGTGCTTGAAGGTCAGTGCGACCGGCAGGTGATGGGCCTCCGCAGCGGCTGCCAGTGCGGCGCGGCCCGCATCGCTCTCCAGCAGGCCACCGCCGATGAGGAGCGGCCGCTCGGCCTTCTCCAGCAGAGCCTGTACCTGGCGGAGGCTCTCTGCGCCTGGTTCAGCCTTGGGATGCGGCAGAGGTGCCTGAACCGTCGCGGCGGTCTCGTCGCCCAGCATGTCTTCCGGCAGCACGATGACCGCGGCGCCAGGCGTGCCGGAGCAGGCCGTATGCACCGCACGCGTCACCACCTCAGGCAGGCGGTCAGCCGATTCGACCTCCCAAACGCCCTTGGCCATGTCGGCGAAGGTCTTGCCGTAGTCGACCTCCTGAAAGGCGCCGCGGCCCCGCTCCCAGCGGGCCACCTGGCCGATCAGGACGATGAGCGGCACCGCGTCCTGCTGGGCGGAGTGGAGGGCGATGGAGGCATTGGTAGCACCCGGCCCGCGGCTGACGGCCAGAAGGCCAGGACGGCCGGTCAGCTTGGCATCGGCCAGGGCCATGAAACCGGCTCCACCCTCTTGCCGGCAGACCAGCGTGGTGATCTCCGGGCGCTCGGCCAGGGCATCTAGAAAAGCCAGGTAGCTCTCGCCTGGCACGCAGAACAGCCGATCCAGGCCGTGCGCGACCAGGCAGTCGACCAGCAGATCGGCTGCGCGTGTCATCTTTTTGGGTCTCCTACAGGCCTCTTGGCATCCCCTGGCCTTTCGCTTTAGATTGCTCTGCGAAACTCGGTTTCACAAGACCGGAAAAGCAAGAGGCCGGCCACGCTGGCTGCCCGACGCGCACACAAGGGAGATGACAAGCATGCTGTCCAAAGTTTTGGGAGCCGCCACCGCGGCTGCCGTGGTGTTCGCTGCCCCCGCCTTCGCGGAGGAGCCGGTTGAGCTGCCGTCCCAGCTGGCCTGGACCGCCTATGGCACCGGCTCGGCCGGCTACAACCAGGCTGTTGCCATTGGTTCGGCGCTGAAGAATGTCGTCGGCACGGACCTGCGCGTGCTGCCCGGCAAGAACGATGTCGCCCGCTCCGAGCCCTTGCGCCGCGGCCGGGTGCAGTTCTCCGCCACCGGCGTCGGCGGGTCTTTCATGGCGCAAGAGGGCGTCTTCGCCTTCGGTGCCGAGACCTGGGGTCCGCAGCCGGTCCGTCTGCTGCTGGCCAACAACGGCGGCGCCATCAACCTGGCCGTCGGCGTGGCCGGCGATATCGGCGTCGAGAACTACGCCGACCTCAAGGGCAAGCGGGTGGCCTGGGTTAAGGGCGCACCGGCGCTGAACGTCAACACCACAGCCTATCTGGCCTATGCCGGCCTCACCTGGGACGACGTGGAGAAGGTGGAGTTCGGCGGTTTCGGCGACAGCTGGAACGCGCTCGCCAACGGCGGCGTGGACGCCGCCTTCGCCTCGACCAACTCCGGCCGGGCCTATGAGGCGGAGTCTTCGCCGCGCGGGCTGACCTGGCCGCCGATCGATCCGAACAACGCAGAAGGGATCGCCCGGATGCAGGCCATCGCGCCCTTCTTCCGGACCAATACCGCCACGGTCGGCGCCAACATCTCGGCCGAGAACCCGGCACCTGGTGCGACCTACGCCTACCCGGTGCTGATCTCCATGGCCGACCAGGACGCCGATCTGGTCTACAACATGACCAAGGCGATGGTTGAGCTGTTCCCCGACTACGAGGGTGCGGCCCCCGGCATCAACGGCTGGAACGTCGCCAACCAGAACTTCGAGTGGGTTATCCCTTATCACGAGGGCGCCATCCGCTACTTCCAGGAGATCGGCGTGTGGAGCGATGCCGCGCAGGCTCATAACGACAGCCTGATCGCCCGTCAGGCGGCTTTGCAGGAGGCCTGGAAGACCCTGGCCGACAGCGGAACCGCGGACAGCGACGACTGGTACAGCTCTTGGGATGCGGCCCGCCGTGAGGCCCTGACCAAGGGCGGCTTCAACGTCGTCTTCTAAAAGAGCCCACATCTCGGTGTCGGTAACAGGGCCAAACCCGCCTGGGTTTGGCCCTCTTGCCCTTCAAAAAAGACAGTTCGCGCGATGACGCAGCAGCCCGACGCTACCGCAGCCCTCCGTAAGAAGACGGTGGAGCGCAGCCGCGAGCCCGAAGGCTGGCTGCGGGTCGTCTTCGTGGTCTTCACCTTGGGCGCGGTTGCGCTCTCCATCCATCAGCTCTTCAACCTGCAGATCTTCGGCATCGTGCTGTTGGAGAGCCGCTATCTCTACCTCCTGGCCGGCGCTTTCCTCTCGCTCACCTTCCTGACTTTCAGGGGTTGGGGCGACAGCCCTAAGGTGCCCTTGGCCGACGTCTTCCTGGCGCTCTTGTCGCTGGTCGTGGTCGGCTACTTCGCCTGGACGGCCGATATCTCGCTGGAACTGGGCTGGGAGTACGCGCCGCCGCTGATCGCGCAGTACGCCGGCCTTGCCTTCGTCCTGCTGACCTTGGAGGCCACGCGGCGGGCCGGCGGGACAGCGATCTTCCTCTTCGTCCTCTTCTTCGCGCTCTACCCTACCTTCGCCTCGCATATGCCACTGATCTCCGGCTTCGAGTCGCCCTTCTGGGACGCCATGGCCTACAACGCGCTCTCCTCCGAGAGCTCTTTCGGCATCCCTATGCGCGCCTTCGGCAACCTGGTGATCGGCTTCATCCTCTTCGGCGCGGTGCTGCAGCGCACCGGCGGCGGCGCTTTCTTCAACGATCTCGCACTGGGGCTGGTGGGTAGCTTTCGCGGTGGGGCGGCGAAGGTGGCGATCTTCGCCTCGGGCTTCATGGGCTCCATGTCCGGCTCGGTTATCTCCAACGTGCTGACCACTGGTGCGGTCTCCATCCCGGCCATGCGCAAGACCGGCTTCTCGGCGCGCTATGCCGCGGCGACAGAGGCCTGCGCCTCGACCGGTGGCGTGCTGATGCCGCCGATCATGGGCGCCACGGCCTTCGTCATGGCCTCCTTTCTCTCCAAGCCCTACGTCGAGATCGCTCTAGCGGCTGCGATTCCCTCGCTGCTCTTCTACTTTGGGCTCTTCGTGCAGATCGATGCCTATGCCGCGCGCCAGGGCCTGAAAGGCATGGAGCGCCGCGAGCTGCCGCGCCTCACCGACACGCTGAAGCGGGGCTGGATGTACCTGCTGGTCTTCGCCGTCTTGATCATCATGATGGTGGTCTGGCGCATGGACGAGATGGCGCCCTTCTACGCCACGGCACTTTTGCTGATCATCAACCAATTCGTGCCACAACACCGGCTCTCTTGGTCCGGCTTCGTCGCCATGCTGGTCGGCATCGGCAAGGCGCTGGCGGAGCTGGTGGCGATCCTGCTGGGTGTCGGCCTTATCATCGGCGCCTTCGCCCAGACCGGGGTCGGCGGCACCCTGGTAAACGATCTGGTCTTCCTGGCCGGCGGCTCGACCATCATGCTGCTGATCATGGGGGCGGTGACGGCCTTCATCTTCGGCATGGGGATGACGGTGACGGCCTGCTACATCTTTCTGGCCGTGGTGCTAGCTCCGGCCTTGGAGCAAGCCGGTCTCAACCAGTTGGCAGTCCACCTCTTCATCCTCTACTTCGGCATGGTGAGCTACATCACTCCGCCGGTGGCGCTAGGCGCCTTCGCCGCCGCCACCATGGCCCGGACCGGTCCCATGGGCGTGGGGCTGGAGGCCATGCGGCTGGGCGGCGTGATCTATGTCGCGCCCTTCTTCTTCGTGCTGAACCCGGCCTTGGTGGGCGAGGGCACGACGGTGGAGGTCATCACCACCCTCATCACCGCGCTCATTGGCGTGACCTTCCTCGGCTCAGGCCTGCAGGGGCAGATCCCGCTCGTCGGACCACTGCCGGAGGGGACGATGGGCGGCCTGCTGTTGCGCCTGTTGCTGGTCTTCGGCGGCCTCATCTGCGCAGCACCCGGTGGGGAGTGGATCGGCCTCAGCCACATGGCCTTGACCGGTGTCGGCATCCTGGTCGCGCTGCCGGCCTTGCTGGTCGCCTGGCGCGCGCCGCCGCGCTACGCTTAGGTCTGAAAGACGCCCACGAGTAGCGCCTCGTCAGAAGGGCAGCTCCAGGCGGAGACTGCCTCCATAGTTCTGGCTGTTGCTGGATAGGCTGGTCCCGCCCGCCAAGCGCAGCGTTGCGCCGACCCTGGTCAATACATCGAGACCGGCCTCGATGTCATAGCGCGTGCGGTCGATCTCGGTGGAGGTGGAAAAGGGCGAGCCACCGGAGAGGAAAGAAGCGGTCGCACTGGCCGTCGCGTCCCCAAGGTACTGGGTAATGCCGAGGGTCAGATGCGGGCGCAGCCGGGTCTCTTCCTTGTAGAGGAACTCACCCCCGAGCTTCACGGTGGGCTGGACACTGACGTAGGTCTGCCCGTCGGTGTCAACCGACAGAGGCGTCGTCGCACTGCCCGACTCTTTGTAGCTGGAAGAGAAGAAGTGATCGAAGCCGACGCCAAGCCGCGGCATTACGAAGAGGTTCTCGTGTTGATAGAGGTAGGCAGCCCGTAGCTGGCCAGAGAGCGACCAGATGCTCTGATCGGCCGTTGCCTGGCCCCCATTGAAGGGAGTGCGGGTCAGATCGTAGCTGCCGTAGCCGAGGCCGAGCGATCCGCTGAACTCGATCGCGTTGAAACGGCGCTTGCCGGTGACGGCAAAGAAGAACTCGTCGCCATCGCTGGTGGAGGCTGCATCGTCGGCCCTGATGTTGACATTGGCGTAGCGGAAGGCAGCGCCGATGTTCACCTCGTCGCTCGGTGCCAGCTGACCACCCATGGTAACCTCCACCGAGCTTGCCACGAAGCCGGTGTTGTCGCTCGTTTCGTTGCGATTGAAGCGGCTCCCAGACACCTCCAGGTAGCCGCATTGGCCATTGTCGAAGAAGTGATAGGGGGCTTCTGGCCCGTCGGTGTTGGCGCAGCTTAGCACGGTTCTGTTGAAGGAGCGCAGCGCGTTCAAGGATGCGATCTGCGTGTCGATGGCGACCTCCGGCAGAAGCGTGCCATAGGCCGCGACGACCTCCTCTGCCGTCTGAAGGTCTATCAGCGCGAGCGCGGTTTCCTCATCCAGGCTGCCGTCCCGGTAGATCTCTTCCAGTGCTGTGGCCAGGTTGTCCTGGTTGTCGTTGCCGGCCTTGAGAACCGTCTGGTTGGCGAAGTCGAAGTCGTAGCCAAGGCTGACTGTATCCTGGGCTGTCAGGCGCAGCTCGTACTGTCCGACTGCGGAGGGTACGACCTGTAGCTCATCCACCAGACCGCCCACACCTTGAGCAGACTCCTCACCGGCAAAGAGGACGCCATCCTCGGCGATGACGACCGGCACCAGCTGTGGGCCCTCTGTGGATTGGAAGGAACTCAGGACGTCGACCTTGACGAAGCCATCGAGGTCGGCCGCCCCCTGGACGAGGAGAACATCTTCAACCCGGACATCCGTACCGGCGCTGGACGCGGCGAGCGAGGGATCGACATCCACCTCTATGGTGCCGGTTTCTGTCTGGATGACGTTGCCGACGACCAGGGTATCGCCGATGCTCCCCTCAGGACCTAAGTCCAGGAAGCCTTCGTTGCGCAGAGAACCGACCTCGATGTCGAGGGCCTTGATGGAAGCGCCTTCCTCGTTCACCACCCGGGTCGAGGTCGTGCCGATGATGTTTCCGGTGATGGTTCCCACGTTGAAGACTTGCGTGGTGCCAAGCCCCGTTGCCGTGATGGCGACGCCATTTTCGCCCAAGCTCGATCGGATGGTTCCGTTGTTGGCAATCCGGTTGGACCTGCCGTCCTTGATGAAAATAGCAGAGCCAGCTTCCGCACCCACGGTGCTGTTGCCGCCACCGGTGACGGTGGTCCCGCCAGCGATGTTCACGGTAATGTCGCCGCGACCGTTGCCGGAGCTCTGGACATAGACACCGTGCGACCCGGCCCCAGTGGCCGAAACGTCGCCTCCCACTGAGATGAAGGCCTTGGCGACCGTAGAGGTCGCACTGCCGCGGCCACCTGCAGACTGCGCGAAGATGCCGTGAGACTGTGCGCCGGTCGTGGTGATGGAGGATCCGAAAGCAACATCAACGGAGAGCGTTCCAGCCACGCCGCTGCCGCCGGCGCTGCCGATCAAGGCACCGGAGGATCCTGAGGCACGCACCCCGGCCACGCCGCCGCCGCCGCCGGCACTCTGGGCGAAGACGCCCGGTGCGTTGTCACCGCTCGTCTGGATGCGGGAGGCGTTGGCCACTCTGACCGACACGTCAGCTGCGGAGCCGGAGTTCGACGTCCCAGACCCGAAGTCAAGGCTGCTCCCGAAGCTCCCTGTGGAGCGGTACTGGACAGTGCCGGCATAGCCACCGCCGCCGCCCAGACTCTGTGCGACCACACCGGCAGCAAGATCCCCCTCTGTGGAGAGATCCGTGGCGATTAGGTTCACTGTGATCTCTCCACCCGCGCCAGCGCTTCCGTCCTGACCGCCGAGATTGAGAGTAAGAAACTGGCTCTCGGCACCGGTGGCACTCTTGCCCCCGCCACCGCCCACGCTCTGCGCAAAGATGC
>JBCBSF010000023.1:0-57423 GCA_039819325.1 Pseudomonadota bacterium
TTCATCACACCGACCGCGGAAGCCAATACTGCTCGCACGACTATCAGAAGCTTTTGCGCCAGTATGGCTTCAAAGCCTCTATGAGCGGCACTGGCAATTGCTACGATAACGCAGCGGTCGAAACCTTCTTCAAGACGATCAAAGCCGAGCTGATCTGGCGGCGTTCTTGGCCGACACGCCGAGATACGGAGCTAGCCATCTTCCAATACATCAATGGCTTCTACAATCCGCGCCGCAGGCATTCAACCTTGGGATGGAAAAGCCCCTTGGCCTTCGAGGCCCAGGCCGCCTAAATGAGAAACCGGGGCGGCATCAAACTGTGACAGGTCCAAGGCGCTACGTGCCCAGGGGCTGGTCGAGGCTCGGCCTGATCCAGCCGACCGCCGCCAGCGCGTGCTGCGCCTGACTGCTGCCGGAGAGGCCGCCTATGCTCCTCTGGAGGCTGAGACCAAGGCGCGGATCGCAGCGCTTCTAGAGCGTTTGCCGGATGGGGAGCGCGATAGGCTTCTAGCCGCGCTCGAGGCCGTTCAGGCGATTCTGGAGCCCAAGAGATGAGCGGGCAGGGGCTGCCCCTGCTGGCCGCGGCTGCCACCGGCGTTTTGGTTGGGATCGCCGTCGTCCTGACCCGAGCGGTGATCGATCAGACCAGCCCCACCGCCATCGCGTTCCTGCGCTACCTGATCGGCGTTCTCTGCCTCCTGCCTTTTCTGCTGCGGCTGCGCTGGGTGCCGATGCGCCGGCGCGATGTCCTGCCAGTCCTGCTGCTGGGTATCGGCCAGTTCGCGGTGCTGATCGTGCTGCTGAACTATGCCTTGACCTTGATCGAGGCTGGGCAGGCGGCCTTGATCTTCGCGACCTTCCCGCTGATCACCATGGCCTTCGCCGTTGTGCTCGGGCAGGAGCCCTTTACCTTTCGCCGCCTCTTCGGCCTGGTTTTGACCCTGGTCGGGGTGGGTTTCTCGATTGGCGGCGCCGCATTGGCCGGCGTCCCAGCCGAGGCGCAGTGGCTGGGTGCCGGCGCTGCCTTCTTGAGCGCGGTGACCGGGGCCTTCTGCTCGGTTCTCTATCGGCCCTACTTGCAGCGCTATCCCACCCTGCAGATCGGCGGGCTGGCCATGGCAGCGGCGACGGTGGCTCTGGCGCTGGTCATGGCGCCCCAGGGCTACTTCGCCCATTGGCCGCAGTTCTCCTTCGGCTCCTGGCTGGCCGTCGTTGGTATCGGGCTTACCAGCGGTCTCGGCTATCTGCTCTGGCTCTATGCGCTCAACCGTATCTGGGCCTCCAACGTCGCCGCCTTCATGGGCCTCTCGCCCCTGACAGCCGCGGTTCTGGGGGCGCTCTTCTTAAGCGAGCCGCTGACCTGGGCCGATGCACTGGCGCTGCTCTGTCTCATCGCCGGCTTGTGCCTCGCCCTAGCACGCAGTGACTCTCTTAAAACGAGTATGTAGAGGGTCTGTACGATCATAAGGGGATAGGCTATAACCCCTCTCGTAAAAGAGAGGCTGCATGTATCGACCTATCCTAATAGATGCACTTCTGCTCTTGGCCGGCTGCCAGACAGGTCAGCCGCCCTTCACTCTGCCGACGCTCGCACCCCAGCAGCCCTTGCTGCCTAAGGAGGGGGAGCGCGTGCCGCCGGTCCTGGTGACGGAGGTCTCAGCGGCCGTTCCGCCGGGCACGCAAACGGGTTCCATCGCCGAGCCGCCCTGCCGGGTGGGACGCCGCACGCAGGCCTTCAACATCGATCGCAACGGCAGCTTCGATGCCCTGCTGCAAAAGGCAGCGGCCCAAGAGATGGCAGCAGCCGGCTATCCCGCGGCGGCCCTGGCAGACCAGCTCTTTGTCATGAACGGGAACCGCCTCTTCTTGGAGGCGACCATTGTGGATGCGCGCTCCAACATCTGTGACGGGGTCTCCAGCGCTGTCTACATGGAGATCGACTGGCGGCTTTTGGACCGTGGCAGCGGGGCGGAGCTCTACCGCGGCAGCAGCGCCGGCGTCGGCAGCGCCGAAGGCAGCCACAACGAGGCCTACCTGAGCCTGATGAACCAGGTCTTCGCAGACGCGACCACTGGCCTTCTGGCCGATCCGGGCTACCTGGCGGCCTTGCGCCGCTTCGAGGCGAGCAGCGCTGCGGTGCCGCCCGCCACGCCACTTCTGCGGAACGAACTGGCACTCATGCCAGTGCGTTTGGACCTGGAGCCGCGCTCGCCAGGATTCGTCGGCTTCGGGGAGAACTGCGATCCCGCGTTCGAGCTCCCACCCAGCGCAATGGACGAGTTGATCGCGCCGGTCTTTCAAGACGGCTACGCCGTGGCTTTCTCCGACGTGCTGGCGGAGCAGGGCTTGCCGGGCAGTATGAGGGCGCAAGACCTGGACAGCCAAGAGAGCGCAGCGCTCTATGTCTCTGCCCGCATTCTGGACCTTCGTATCGATTTCTGTGCCTTGGGAGAGGTGCGGAGCCTCCGTGCTGAAGGTGTCGAGACCTTGCCTGAGAGCAGCATCATCGTCGCTTGGACCGTCTTCTCCACTGCCGAACAGGCCGTGGTCTACAGCGGCCGATCACGCGGCGGCGTGACGGCCCGCTTCTTCGATGTCGATCAGAACGACCTGTCGGTCTTTGTCGCCTTCGGAATGGCCTTGGAGGCGGTGCTGGAAGAGCCGGAGCTGCGCCCGATCCTTGAGGAGGCTTTCTGACCGCTAGGCGACGCTGGCGCTCGGCCCCTGCTCTGCCAGACGGGTGGCATAGGCCTCAATCCGCTTGCAGGCCTCGGTCAGGAGCGCGTCGGAGAAGCCCAGCGAGAGGCGGCAAAAGCCCTCAGCCTGCGTGCCGAAGCCGTCACCGGGCAGCATCGCGACTGACTCCTCGCGCAAGAGACCCAGTGCGAAGTCGGTAGCGCTGAGCCCGGTCTCCCGCACGTCCAGCATGACGAACATGCCGCCCTCCGGCGAGGCGCAGGAGAGGTTGGGTAGGCGGTCCAGCCAGGGTGCCATCAAGTCCCGGCGGCGGTGATAGGCCTCATGCATGCGCGCGACCTCTGCATGCCCCTCCTTCAAGGCCACTGTGGCAGCGTCCTGGATGAAGCCGGGGCCACCGTAAAGCATGCAGAGCACCAGGTTATAGAGGTGCTGGGCCAGCTCTTCCGGCCCCACCACCCAGCCGACCCGCCAGCCGGTCATGGCGTGCGACTTGGAGATGCTGGAGACCACAGCGGTGCGCTCTGCCATGCCCGGCAGGGCTGCTGGCGAGCGGTGCGGGCGGTCGTAGGTCAGCGCGCCATAGACCTCGTCGCTCACCAGCCAGATGTCTTTCTCTTTGCAGAGGTCGGCGACGGCCCGCAATTCCGCCTCGCTTAAGACCGCGCCGGTGGGATTGTGCGGCGTATTCAAGAGGATGGCCCGGGTGCGCGGGGTGACGGCGGCGCGGAGTGCTTCCAGATCCAGCGCGAAGTTGCGGTCGGGCAGCAGCGGAACCGAGACCAGATCCGCGCCGCTGGCACCGATCACGGCCTCATAAGTGGAATAGCGCGGGTCGCTGGTGATGACCTCGTCACCCGGCCCGGCCAGGCATTGGATGGCGCAGAAGAGCGCGCACTGCGCCCCGGCGGCGACCACGATCTGATCGGCGGTCACGCTCTGGCCGGTTGTCGTCTCATGCCAGGCGGCGATGGCCTCGCGCAGCTCCTGGCTGCCTTCGACCGCACTGTAGTGCGTGTTGCCGGCGGTCATGGAGGCGGTGGAGGCCTCTTGAATGAAGAGCGGCGTGTCGAAGTCGGGCTCGCCGACGGTGAGGAAGAGAACCTCCTCGCCGGTCTCCCTTTGCTGCTTCACGCCCAGGCCATGCAAGGCCCAGGCCTCCGCACCCTTTCCGGTCAGATGATCGACACGCTTGGCAAACCGCATGGTGGTTGGTTCTTTCATTCTGTTCCGCCTGGTGCACCTACGATCAAACACCGGGCCTATGGCCTCCAGTGCTCCGATGATGCGCCGGACCTACAATAGGACTGCGGCCCAAGTCTAGATGGCTACACCAGTTCGATTTTTAGCTCTCGCCCCACGGCGCGGGCAGCGCGAATGATTGTGTCCAGCTGAACTTTCTCGTTCGTTGGATCCAGTATACGATCTAGCTGACTCCTACTTGTTTGCATCGCTTTGGCCATCTGGTTCTTGCTCAGTTTTTCGGATTTCATTGCTTCTTCAATCTGCCAGGCCAAGACCCGCTTAATGGCATAGGCGTGCGTTTCCTCAAGGATGCCTTCTTCTTTGAGAAAATCGTCGAATGTGGACCCTGTGCGGTCATTTCTTTCAATCATGACAAAAAATCCTTCATGCGTCTGAACGCGAGGTTCAGATCAGTGTGTGGTGTTTTTTGTGCCTTCTTCACAAATCCATGCAATAGGATCATACGATCCCCAAGGATTACGAAGATTACACGCGCGATCCGTCCATCAGCTATGTTGGACCGAACTTCGAAAAGGCCGCGCCCGAGTGACCGACAAACCGGCATTCCGATTGGCCAGCCAAATTCGACCACAGCAATGTCTCGTCCTATCCGACGCCGGTCTTCTGCTTGCAGGGTCTGCAACCACTCGCGAACTGGCTCGCCACCGCGAGGTTGGCTGTAGAAGACCGCCTGAAGTCTCTTTAGCACAAGGACTGGACCTTGTAAGGTACAATCTAGAACACTTGGCGCCTAGCACCAGCTCTCTCGGGCGTCGAGCATAGCACACCCGCTACTCTGGCATCCTCTCTCGGAAGCGTCCTGACAACACCCGCTGCTTCGTCCCCTCTTCCTCCGCCAGATCGCCGCCATCGAGTTCGGCGAGCCGCAGGTCTTGATGGGCATAGACCGGAGAGCCGGCAGCTGCCATCCCCCGCAGGCGGGCGGCCATGGCGCGCTTCTTGCGCACCTGATGGGGCTGGGTGTCGCTCATAGCCTCTGCCGTCATGGTCCCGCCGGAGACCAGGGCACCGGCCGCCAGCGCCTCGCGGAAGAGGGCTTCGCCGGCCGCGGTGCGGGTGATGACACCATTGAAGCCCGCGTCTTCTCCCGCCGGCTCGGCGCCCGGCCAGATGTCGGCGGCGGCCAGGTCGGCGGCCTCGCCCAGTGCGTCGGGGCAGAGCTTGCAGCGTGTCTGCACGCGCCAACCGCTCTCGTCCGCCCACATCTCCTGATAGCTGACCTCGAAGGCCTCGCCGCTGCGGGTCTCGACGCGGGTCGGGCCGGGATTGCCGTAGCCGCGATAGCGGAAGAGGGTGACCGCCTCTTCGCTCACACGCAAGTCCTGCAGCAGCGCCTGCGACTTGCCGAGATCGGAGGCGCCGCCGCAGACCATCACCAAGAGCGCCACAAGATAACGCTCAACACGCGGGTCTTGGCGGGCGTAGGCCCTGACCGCGCCGGCATCGCAGGGCTTGGCGACGATGGCGAAGGGCTCTGCCCGCCTCAAGGCTGCCTCCAGTCCAGCCAGCGTATCGGTTGGCCCGTAGCGGGAGCCGGCGCGCGCGGAGACTTCCTCCGGCGTCTCCGACAGGACCCAGCGGCTGCGTAAGGGCTGCTCGGGATCGGCGGCACAATGCAGGATGAAGCGCGCCTGCCCGCTTCGCAGCAGGTGCTGACTGAGCGCTGTCAGCACACCGCCGGTGGAGGCGCGGAAGCGCAGGTCCGGATCGCGCGCCCAGGCCTGCTCAATACTGTGGTAGCTCCCCCAGATGGGGTCTTCAAAGGCTGCCTTCTCCTGGTTGGGTGCTGCCACCGCACCCGGGCAGGCCGCGAGGATCGTCGTCTCCTCGCCCGGCCCTATTCGCTTCGGCCGCAAGCGGCCTTCCTCCGTGTAGGTCATCTCAAAGGGACCGAGCGCCGCGCAGAGGCCGCAGCCGATGCAGAGCCCGTTTTCCACAACCTCTTTCACCGAGTTTGGGTGTCGCATTGCTGAGCCTCCTCTCTGGTGCCATCAAGGCCTGCGCGCAGGCGGGATCTTGATGGGAGCTTGAGGACAATGAAAGCACTGGTCTTCCTCGGTTCGGCCCGCGTCAGTACGCCGCCCAGACCCGCCAGGCTTGGCGAACGCGTGGCGTTCGCTTGCACGGAATCATTGAAGAGCGCTGGTTCCGAGGCGGAGGTCATCGACCCGCTCGACCTCGACCTCGAGCCCGGATTCAAGCCGCACTTCGCCTATGCCAAAGACCGCGCGCCGCCGGACTTGGAGCAGCTGGCCCGGAAGATCGCCGCTGCCGAGGGCTATGTCATGGTAAGCCCGGAGTACAATCACGCCATGAGCCCGGCCTTGGCCAACCTCTTGAACCACTTCGGCAGCTCGCTTTTTTCCTACAAACCCAGCGCCATCGTGACCTATTCGGCAGGCCAGTGGGGTGGCGCGCGGGCGGCGGTAAACATGCGCACCTTTCTGAGCGAGCTGGGCTGCTTGCCGGTCTCGGCGATGATCCACATCCCACAGGCGCAGGAGGTGCTGGACGAAGCGGGCGCCTTCGCGGCTGGTGTCGATGCAGAGCGCTGGCGCGGCTACTTCGGCCGCACGCTAAGCCAGCTCACCTGGTGGGCCGAGGCAGCCAAGGCGCAGCGCCGGATCGCCGAACCGACAGTGGCTTTCACGCGCAACCCAAAGCAGCGAAACGCACCCTAGAGCGCAGTCCGCGGCAAGGGGGCGCGTCCGAAACAGGAACAGGTACTATGACGAAGAAGCGACCCCTCACACTCGAAGAGGCGCTGAGCCCCAGCCCTGGAGGTGCCAGTGCTGAGGTGCAGGCCTGGCATGACGCCCAAACCCGCAAGGCTATCGAAGAGGCCGATGCAGGCAAGTTCGCGACGCAAGACCAGCTTCAAGCGATCGTGGACAAGTACCGAACGTAGAGATACTCCGACCTCCCTCGGGCAGGCGGCGACCTAAACCTCCCGCGGCCAACGCCCAGCCAAGTCCCCCATCGTGCTCAACGCCTGGTTCATCTCGCTGGCCAAAGCCGACACCAGTTCCCCCGCCGAACAACGGCGCACTGCTCCCACACCTTGGCCGGCCCAAAGCGCCATGAGGTCGGGGCGATCTTGCTCGGCGGCAGCCCGGCGCAGGTCGCTGGTGATGGCCTGCTGGGCCGGGTAGGGGGCGATCGGCAGGCGGGCGGTGAAGGCCTCGACCAGGAAACGGTTGCGCAGCGCGCGCTCAGGCTTGCCGGTGAAGGCCTCGGTCAAGGCCGTACCGTCTTCGTGGGCGGAGAGCAGGGCCTGACACTGCACAGCGCTGAGACCGCTTTCGGTGCAGGTGGCAAAGGCCGTGCCCAGCTGCGCGCCGGCGGCCCCCAACGCCAGGACCGCCGCCATGGCCTGGCCTGTCATCAAGCCGCCAGCGGCTAGGACCGGGATATCGACCGACGCGGTGACCTGCGGCAGCAGGGCCATGAGCCCGACCAGGCCCTGATCGTGCGGTACGGTGAAGGTCGCGCGCGGGCCGCCGGCCTCAAAACCCTGGGCTACCACGCAGTCTAGGCCGGCGTCCTCGATCAAGCGCGCCTCTGCCACGGTAGTGGCCGTGCCGATCAGGTAGATACCGGCGTCGCCCAAGGCCTCCAGATCTTCGGCTTCGGGTAGGCCGAAGCAAAAGGAGACGGCTGCGGGCCGAACCTTCAAGACGGCCGCGATCTGCTGCTCCCACGCCGGCGGGCGGAAGGCGGTGCTGGCGTCTTGCGGCGGCGTCAGGCCCATCTCTGCGCGGTAGGCGTCCAAGGCGGCCGAGGCCTCAGCCAGGTCTTCTGGACTGTTGGAGGCGCCGCGCTGGTCGGGCACGAAGAGGTTGACGGCGAAGGGCCGCTGCGTCTCCCGCCGGATCGCGGTACAGGCGGCCTCTATCGCCCCAGCGCTCATGTGGCCGGCGCCCAGCGATCCTAGCCCGCCGGCTTCACTGACCGCGGCGACCAAAGCGGGCGTGGTGACGCCGCCCGACATGGGCGCTTGCACCAGCGGCAGGGCCAGGCCCAGCCGCCGGGTGAGGTCATTGGCCGGCACGCAAGGGCTCCAGCAAGGCGCGCACCGCATCAGGGAGTGGCACCGGGGACATGCTCGAACGCTCCACGTAGACATGAACGAAGCGGCCGAAGGCGGCTGGTGCCTGGCGCCCGGCCTTGAAGAGCCCGATCTCGTAGGTGACGGAGGAGCGGCCTAATCGGGCAACGCGCAAGCCGCCTTCGACCGCCTCTGGGAAGACGAGGGAGGCGAGGAAGCTGCAGCGTGTCTCGGCCACGATGCCGATGATCTCGCTGCTCTCCAGATCCAAGACGCCGCCGCGGATCAGGTTCTCGTTCACCAGCGTGTCGAAGTAGGAGTAGTAGACGACGTTGTTCACGTGCCCGTAGATGTCGTTGTCCATCCAGCGCGTGGGGATGGTCTGGAAATGCGGAAAGTCCGCGCGGGTCAGGAGTTTCGGATCCAGCTCTTGCGACATGCCGGCCTTCTCTAACGCCCGAGGGCTCGGGCTTGCGGGTCTACCCGGCCTTGCGGGCAGCGAGGATGTAGTTCACGTCCAGGTCCCGGTCCGAGAGACGCCAGCCCTGGTCCAGGGGGTTGTAGACGATCCCCTTGGCCGTCGTCACCTGGCAGCCCTCTGCCCGCAGCAGGCGCGCGATCTCCGATGGCTTTAGAAAGCGGCGCCAATTGTGCGTGCCGCGCGGCAGCCAGCGCAGGATGTACTCCGCCCCGACGATGGCCAGGGCAAAAGACTTACGCGTGCGGTTCAAAGTCGAGACCGCGATGACGCCGCCCGGCCGCAGCAGGCTGGTGGCGGCGGAGAGGAAGGCTTCGGGCTCCGGCACATGCTCGATCACTTCCAGGGAGACCACGGCGTCGAAGACGGCCCCGCTCTCCACCAGGGCCTCTGCCGTCGTGCAGCGGTAGTCGATATCGAGGTTGCCCTCTTCGGCGTGCCGGCGCGCGACCTCGACCAGTTCCGCGGTCGCATCGATGGCGGTGACGCTGGCGCCCAGACGGGCCAGCGGCTCGCTCACCAAACCGCCGCCGCAGCCGAGGTCCAGCACCGTCAGACCGGCCAGAGGCTTCAGGCTCTTCTGCCTGGCCGTGCCGAGCGGGCTCAGTGCTGATCGCAAAAAGGCCAGCCGCGCCGGACCTTGACGGTGCAGGGGCGCCATCGGGCCGTTTGGGTCCCACCACTCCTCCGCCAGGGCGGCAAAGCGTGCGACCTCGTCGGGATCGGCCTCGGCAGGCTGAAGGTCTGAAGGGGAAGCCATGGCAGCCTTTCGGGAGGAAGCGTGATCCAGACAGCAGGCGGGGAGGACAGCCGGCTCTCGCTTGCGCCCCAGCCAGGCCATGAGTATGGATAGCGGGCGGTTTGACGACAAGCCTGGGCTGTCGGCCGTGAGGACTGTGCGTTGGTCTCTTGTCTCGACGCAGACCCTGGCGGGGCGTCACCGTCGTGGCGAGAGCAGAGACCTGAGCGCAGTGCTGCGAGCGGCTCCAGGCAGCTGGTTGGTGCCAGAGGGGGCCCAACCAGAGAGAGCCCCTACCCCAAAGCAGCGTTAAGCGAAGATCATGACACGCCTGGTAATGAAATTCGGCGGCACCTCGGTCGCCGACCTGGACCGCATTGAACGGGCCGCCGCCCGCATCGCCGAGGAGTGGCAAGCCGGCCACGAGATCGCCGTCGTGGTCTCGGCCATGGCTGGCCAGACCAACCATCTGGTCGATCTGGTGGCCAAAGCCTCCAGCCTGGCGGACCTGCGCGAGTACGACGTCGTGGTCTCCTCTGGTGAGCAGGTGACCTCCGGCCTCATGGCCATCGTGCTGCAGCGCATGGGCGTGCCGGCGCGCTCTTGGCTTGGCTGGCAGCTGCCGCTGATGACCAGCGATCAGCACGGCAATGCGCGTATCGATGATGTCGGCACCAGCGGCCTGGTCGAGCGTTTTGCCCAAGACCGCCAGGTGGCCATTCTGGCCGGCTTCCAAGGGATTGCGACGCAAGGGCGGATCACCACCTTAGGCCGTGGTGGCTCCGACACCTCTGCCGTGGCGCTGGCGGCGGCGCTGGAGGCGGAGCGCTGCGATATCTACACTGACGTCGATGGGGTCTATACCTCCGACCCCAGAATTGTAGAGGCCGCGCGGAAGCTCGATCGCATCACCTATGAAGAGATGCTGGAAATGGCCTCGCTGGGGGCCAAGGTGCTGCAGACGCGCTCTGTCGAACTGGCGATGAAGCATAAGGTCCGGGTGCAGGTGCGCTCCAGCTTCGAGCCCGGGCCTGGAACCTTCGTGGTGGATGAGGAAGAGATCGTGGAAAAGGCAGTCGTCAGCGGTATCGCGCATTCCAAGGATGAGGCCAAGGTCACCCTGACCGAGATCCCCGATCAGCCGGGCATCGCTGCCTCCATCTTCGGCCCCTTGGCCGATGCGGCGATCAACGTCGACATGATCGTTCAGAACATCTCGCTCAACGGTGCCACCACCGACATGACCTTTACCGTGCAGCGCAGTGCCCTGGCCCGCGCGCTGGCGGTCTTAGAGGAAAACCGGGAGACCCTGCGTTACGCCTCGCTGGAGCAGGACGCCAAGGTCGCCAAGGTCTCCGTCGTTGGGGTGGGCATGCGCAGCCACACCGGTGTTGCCCAGCAGATGTTCCGCGCACTGGCGGAGAAGGGCATCAACATCCAGGTCATCACCACCTCCGAGATCAAGATCTCGGTCCTAGTGGCTGAGGACTATCTGGAATTGGCGCTGAGGGCTCTGCACTCGGCTTACGGCCTGGACGCGTCATAGGCCGGATCGACCATAGCGCGCCGCCGGCAGCGGCGCTGAGGAGCAGCTGATGGCGCGGGCTCCCGGCTGGTTGGCGGCGCGGCGCCTGCTGAAGCAGCTGCGCGACCTGCTGCAGCAGGCCGGACCGGTCGAGCAGCGCCTGAACCGGACGGTGCAGCTGATCGCCAACTTCATGGTGGCGGAGGTCTGCTCGCTCTACGTCACCCGCGCCGGAGAGGTGCTGGAACTCTTCGCCACCATCGGCTTGAAGCCGGAAGCCGTCCATCGGACCCGCTTCCGCTTCAGCGAAGGCCTGGTGGGCCAGATCGCCTCTTCTACCCGGCCGCTGGCGCTGGCCGATGCGCAGCAGCACGAGAATTTCGCCTTTCGTCCTGAGATTGGTGAGGAGCTCTATCAGTCCTTCCTCGGCGTGCCGGTCTTGCGTGAGGGCGAGATCCTGGGCGTGCTGGTGGTGCAGAACGTCACCCGCCGCGCCTATGCCGAGGAAGAGGTCGAGGCGATGGAGACCATCGCCATGGTGGTGGCCGAGCTCTTGGCCTCCGGCGGCCTGGTCTCTGTGGAAGAACGCCGCCTGGTGGCCTCCAGCGCGCTGCTGCCGGCGCGCCTTACCGGCATGGTCTTGACCGGCGGCTTGGCGATCGGTGAGGCGGTGCCGCATCACCGTGGCCTGGTCATCCGCCGCTTCGTCTCCGATGATCCAGCGCAAGAGCTGGAGCGGCTGCACCAGGCCCGCGATGCGCTGGCCGCGCGGCTGGAGGACCTCTTCCAAGCGAGCGACCTGGAAGCGACGGGTGAGCACCAGGAGGTCCTGGAAACCTATCGCATGTTCGCCCAGGACCGTGGCTGGATCGGACGGATGGAGGAGGCCGTCGAGGCTGGCCTGACGGCGGAGGCGGCGACGCAAAAGGTGCAGAATGATCTGCGCCAGCGCATGGCGCAGATGACCGATCCTTACTTACGCGAACGCCTGCACGATCTGGACGACCTGGCCAACCGGCTGCTGCAGCATCTGGTCGGCGGCGAGGCGCCGGCCGATCAGCTGCCCGACGAAGCCATTCTGGTGGCCCGCAACCTTGGCCCCTCCGACCTCTTGGACTATGACCGCGCGCGGCTGAAGGGCGTGATCCTGGGTGAGGGCGGGCCGACGGCGCACGTGGCAATCGTCGCCCGTGCTTTGGGCTTGCCGATGATCGGGCGCTGTACGGCAGCGCTGACCCAGATCCGCCCGGGCGATCCCGTGGTCGTCGATGGCGATGCCGGTCAGGTGCTGGTCCGCCCGCGCGAGCAAGTGCGCGAGAGCTACCGGCTGGCGCTGAGCGATCGTGACCGGCGCTTGAAGCTCTTTGCCGAGACCAGAGATCTGCCAGCGGTGACCGCGGACGGAGTCGCGGTCACCATGCTGATGAATGCGGGCCTGATGATGGAGCTGCCGCAGCTGCATCTCTGCGGCGCCGAAGGGATTGGCCTCTACCGCACCGAGGTGCCCTTTATGGTGCGTGAGGCCTTCCCCAGCGTCGCCGAGCAGCAGCGGCTCTATGCCGAGGTGCTGGATGAGGCCGGCGATAAGCCGGTGACCTTCCGCACGCTGGATATCGGCGGCGACAAGGCCTTGCCCTACTGGTCGGGGGCGGAGGAGGAGAACCCGGCGCTGGGCTGGCGCGCCGTGCGTATCGGCTTGGACCGTCCCATCATCCTGCGCCGGCAGCTGCGCGCGCTCATCGCAGCGGCGGCTGGCCGGCATCTCTCCGTCATGTTCCCGATGGTCAGCACTCTAGAAGAGTTGGCCAGGTGCCAGGCCATGCTGCGGCGTGAGCTGGATTTGGCGCCGGCAAAACCGGCCAGTCTCTCCAGCGGGGTGATGCTGGAGGTGCCGGCGCTGCTCTGGCAGCTGGATGGGCTCTTGCGTGCGGTCGATTTCGTGGCGGTCGGCAGCAATGACCTGCTGCAGTTCCTCTATGCCAGTGATCGCGGCAACCCGGCCTTGGCTGGGCGCTATGGCCTCTTCACCTCCGCAGCAGTTCGGCTCTTCTGTGATCTGACCCAGCGCGCCGATGAGGCTGGGACGCCGCTGTCACTTTGCGGCGAGTCGGCCTCGCACCCGCTGGATGCCATGGTGCTGCTGGCCTGCGGCTTCCGCCGGCTCTCCATGCCGCCCTCTTCGGTGGCGCCGGTGAAGACGATGATCCGCAGTCTGGACCTGGCGGCCTTCCGTCGCTTCCTGCTGTCCCGGGTGGCGGCGGATTCGGCCACCCTGCGCGCGGAGGTTCGGGCCTTTGCGCTGGATCACGGCGTGGCCCTGGCCTGATCGAAACCCGGCTCGGTGAATGGTCATCGCAGGGTGCTTGATCGCGGCTGGGAAAGATGCTTCGGCTAGCGCGGCATCGGGGTCTTTCTGCCGGTAAGGGGGCGCCGGGGGAGCGGGCGCGCCCGCGTCACCCCCCTTGATCTGTTTGCGGGCAGTGCAGACTCTTTGGTAGAGAGAAGCGTGACCGGTTTGTTTGCCGGCTGGCGTTCGTATGAGTCTTTGTCTGTGCGAGGACGCGCCGGCTGGGCGGTGTGCCTGGCGCGCGTCTATCTGCCGTGCAGTCTGGGCCGCTACGCTTGAAGAGAAGCTGAGGGATTGTCTGCGTGTTGAAGTCGCTGAAACGAGATCGTCGCGGTCATTCCTCCGGGTCTAACGGTGCAGGCCCTTTCTCCGGGCCGCTCTTGGGCAAGGGACGGGAAGCCAGGGAGTGGACACCGCCGCCCCTGCCGGAACTGCCGCGCCTGGACCCCGAGCCGGACCTCGACCAGGGCGATGCCCCGCCGGCACCGCGCTTGGACAGCCCGCAACGGCAGAGCGACGCGCCACGCTTTGACAGCGAGCGCCCACCACTTGACCGCCCCCCCCTGGCAAGCGATCCCGAGCCAGCGCGGCGCCAGACAACGTCAGAACCACGCTCCAAACCTGCGGTGACGGACGAGGCGCCTCCCATGTTCGAAGCGCCCCCGCGCGCGCCCAAGCGTGAGGAGGTCTTTGACGCACCGCAGGAGCCAGAGTCTGCACCTTTCAGCAGCCGGCCACTGCCGGAGGAGGCTATGCCTGCCCCATCGCGCCGTCCGCCGACCGCGGCCACGGTTGGCGCCCTTCTGGCGCAGACGCGGGCCAGCTTCGGCCAAGAGGTGGAAGAGGTTTCCTCTGCTCTGCGCATCCGCCCGGTTTTTCTGCGGGCGATCGAGGAAGGGCGGCATCACGACCTGCCGGGCCTGACCTATGGCGTCGGCTTCGTGCGCAGCTATGCCCACTACCTGGGGCTCGACGTCGACGACTGCGTTGACCGCTTCAAGGAAGAGGCTGCGGGCATCAACCGTTCGCCCAACCTGGTGTTTCCCGCGCCGGTGCAAGAGGGGAAGGTGCCGACGGGCGCGATCATCCTCGTCTCCCTGCTGCTGGTTGGCTTGGCCTACTTGGTCTGGACCTATGTCTCACGCGATGCCGAGCCACCGGCAGCTCCGTTGGCCGTCAATGAGGCACCGGCAGAGCCGGAGGCTGCAGCGTCTAGCGGCGCGCAACTCTTGGCCGCTGCGCCGGCGAGCAGCGAAGCAGAAACCGCCACCAGCGATACGACCAGTGCTGCTGGTGGCGAGATTGCAGCCGCCGCGACCAGCGGCGCGGCAGCAGCCGCTGCCGAGGGCGGTGCCGGCACCGGCGATGCAGCCGGCGGCGGCGGTGATGGCAGTGCCGGGAGCGGCGAAGGCGCGTCTCTCGCAGCCGTTCCGGAGACCAGTCAGGGGATTGTCTTCAGCGAGGCAGCCTCGACCCTGCAGCCTACCGAGATTGCACCGGACGGCGATAGCGGGGTGCAGACGGCAGCCGCCCCCAGTGGTCCGCGCGTGGTCCTGCAGGCCTCGCAAGACAGCTGGGTGCAGATCCGCGACGCCAGCAACAACTCCATCTTCACCCGCGTGCTGCGTGCCGGCGACAGCTACGATGTACCGGATCAACCGGGCTTGACCCTCTTGACCGGCAACGCTGGTGGTCTGGACATCATCGTGGATGGGGAAGAGATCCCCAAGCTCGGCCGCTCCGGTCAGGTGCGCCGCAACGTGTCGCTCAATCCGGCCTCGCTGAAGGCGAACTAGGGTACCCGCTGGCCCAAGACCTTGACGGCAGTGGACGCTGGGCGCATCTGCCAAGCAGCAGTGATGACGAGGCTGCGCGAAGGCGCGCGCCAAAGAGTGGGGCCAAGAAATGGGGACAGAGGATGACTGATCACACGGCGGTGCGGCCTTGGCGGCAGATTATCCGCCGCAAGTCCCGCAAGATCCAAGTCGGCAAGGTGGCGGTGGGCGGCGATGCGCCGATCACGGTGCAGTCCATGACCAATACCCTGACCCATGATGTGAAGGCGACCATCGCCCAGGTCCGCGAGCTGGAGGTGGCTGGCGCCGACATCGTCCGCATCTCCTGCCCCGATCCGGAATCGAGCGCGGCCTTGAAGGAGATCGTGCCGGAAGTGACCGTGCCGATCGTCGCCGACATCCACTTTCACTACAAACGCGGGATCGAAGCGGCAGCGAACGGGGCGGCTTGCCTGCGCATCAATCCCGGCAACATCGGTGGACGCGACCGGGTCCGTGAGGTGGTGAAGGCCGCGCGCGATCACGGCTGTTCCATCCGCATCGGCGTCAATGCCGGCTCTCTGGAGCGCGACATCCTGGAGAAGTACGGGGAGCCCTGCCCCGAGGCCATGGTGGAAAGCGCGCTCAACCACATGAAGTACCTGCAGGATGAGGACTTCCACGAGTTCAAGATCTCCTGCAAGGCCTCTGACGTCTTCCTGGCTGTGGCCGCCTATCAGCAGCTGGCTGAGGTCTGCGACTATCCCCTGCACCTGGGCATCACTGAGGCAGGCGGCCTGCGTGGCGGTACCATCAAGTCGGCAGTCGGCATGGGCAGCCTGCTCTGGGCCGGCATCGGCGATACCATCCGCGTCTCCCTCTCCGCTGATCCGGTTGAGGAGATCAAGGTCGGTTTCGATCTCTTGAAGTCGCTGGGCCTGCGGCACCGCGGCGTCAACGTCATCTCTTGCCCCTCCTGCGCGCGCCAGCAGTTCGAGGTCATCAAGACCGTGGAGGAGCTGGAGAAGCGGATCGAGCACATCACCACGCCGATGACCGTCTCCGTCATCGGCTGCGTGGTGAACGGTCCCGGCGAGGCCTTGATGACCGACCTGGGTCTAACCGGCGGCGGCAAGGGCACGCATCAGGTCTATGTGGCGGGTGTCCCGCACCATCGCCTGAAGGACGCCAGCATCGTCGATCACCTGGTCGAGCAGATTGAGGCCAAGGCGGCCGAGATCGAGGCCAAGAAGGCTGCCGAAGAGGCGGCTGAGACGCAGCAGACCGCCGCGGAGTAGCCACATCCATGATCGGACGCGACCGCGTCCCGCTCTTCGTCACGCTTGCCTACTGCGCCGGCCTCTTCACCTTGGTCGGTACGGTGGTCGGCGTTGTCCTGGCCTACGTTAAGCGAGACGAGGTGGCGGGCGACTGGGGCGAGAGCATTCTCACCTACCTGATCCGCACCTTCTGGATCGGCTTGGCCGTTGGGATTGTCGGCTCGGTTTTGACCGTGGTGCTGATCGGCTGGCTGGTGCTGGCCGCGCTCTTCGTCTGGTACGCCCTGCGCTGCCTGCGCGCGCTGCTCGCGACTTACGACCGCAAGCCCATTAGCGATCCAGAGACCTATCTCTTCTAGCAGGCGGCTTTGCTTTGCGGCGTGAAGCGGCTACATCACGGGGCCGTCTTCCCCAAAGAACAGCTTGAGACTTGGTCCAGTGTCCAGCCTTCAGCCCCTCCGCGGTACCCACGATCTTCTGCCCGAGGCCATGCGCCGCCACCGCCATGTGGTGGAGACGGCGGAAGCGGTGGCTGAGCGCTATGGCTACCTGGCCATGGCAACACCGATCCTGGAGTTCACCGAGGTCTTCAAGCGCACCATCGGCGACGCCACCGACATCGTTACCAAGGAGATGTACAGCTTTCAGCTGGGCGAGGGGGAGAGCATCACCTTGCGGCCGGAGAACACGGCCGGTGTGGCCCGTGCCTTCCTCTCCAACGGCTTGGCACAGGACCTACCGCTGAAGTTCTTCTACGCCGGCCCCATGTTCCGCCACGAGCGCCCGCAGAAGGGCCGCCAGCGCCAGTTTCACCAGATTGGCGTGGAGCTCTTCGGCGTGCCGCAGGCGCAGGGCGATATCGAGGTGATCGCCGCCGGCGCGCGGATCCTGGATGCCCTCGGCATCCTCGACAAGACCACGCTGGAGCTGAATACCTTGGGCGATGCCGAGAGCCGCCAGGCCTACCGGACGGCGCTCATCGACTACTTCCAGGCGCATCGTGAGGGCCTATCGGAGGACAGCGTGAAGCGGCTGGAGCGCAATCCCTTGCGTATTCTGGACAGCAAGGATGCCGGCGACCGCAAGCTGGTGGCTGGTGCACCGGACTTCGGCAGCTATCTTACCAGCAGCGCCAAGGACTTCTTTGCCGAGGTCCGCGCCGGGCTGGAGGCGCTGAACATCGGCTATGTCCTGAACCCGCGCCTGGTGCGTGGCCTGGACTACTATTGTCACACGGCCTTTGAGTTCACCACCGAAACCCTGGGCGCCCAGGGAACGGTCATGGGCGGCGGGCGCTATGACTATCTGGTGGAGACCATGGGCGGGCCGCCGACTGCCGGGGTCGGCTGGGCCGCCGGGATCGAGCGCCTCGCCTTGATGGTGGCGGAGCCGCCAGCCGCGCCGCGGCCCTTTGCCTTGGTGCCGATTGGTGCCGCGGCAGAAGCGCGAGCCCTGCTGTTGGCCGAGAGCCTGCGCGGCGCGGGATTTGCCATCGATCTTGGCTTCTCCGGCAACTTGAAGAAGCGCATGCGCCGGGCCGACAAGCTGGGCGCCCGGGCCGCCTTGATCTTGGGCGACGACGAGCTGGCGGCCGAGAGCATCGTGCTGCGCGATCTGGACAGCGGTCAGCAGGAAACCCTGGCCTTGGCGGATCTGACAGAGGAGCTTCGAGGGCTTGCTCCCTCACGCTGACCATGATCCCACTTCCCGACAGCCTTGAGCGTCTCTTCAGCCTGGGCCTGACCTTCCGCACAGCGCCAGCGCCTCTACGCGACCGCCTGTCGGTGGCGGAGCTGCAGGAGCAGGCCTTTTATCACGCCCTGCGCCAGCAAGGCGTTGAGGAAGCGCTCCTGCTATCGACCTGCGACCGGGTTGAGGTCGTGGGACTGGCATCGCCGGAGCACGGGGTCGAGGCGGTCTTGGCCACCTTGTCCGATGCGGCCGATCTAGAACCCGATCTGCTCCGCGAGCACCTGCTTGAGCACCGCGGGGCCGAAGCTCTGCGCCACCTCTTCGCCATCACCGCAGCACTGGACAGTCAGGTCGTCGGCGAGCCGCAAGTCTTGGGTCAGGTGAAAGCCAGCCATACCCGGGCGCGCCAGGCCGGCGCTGCCGGACCCGTGCTGGACCGCTACCTCGCCGGCGCCTATCACGCAGCCAAGCGGGTACGCAGCGAGAGCCGCGTCGGCGAAGCGCCGGTCTCCTTGGCCGCCGCCGCGCTGAAGGTCGCGCGCACCTTGCATGGGGCCTTGGACCGCTCCGTCGTCTTGCTGATCGGGCTTGGCGAGTTGGGCGAGCTCTTGGTCGACTACTTCCGGGTCGGCGGGGTGGAGCGCGCTGGGGTCTTGCATGAGAACCCACAACGAACGCGCACTGTGGCCCGCCAACTGCAGGCCCAGGCCTGGGACCACGCCGATCTGGACGCAGCCCTGGAGAGCGCCGATATCGTGGTTCTGAGCCATGGCTCCGGCCAGGCGGTTCTGACCAAGCCGCAGATGGCGCAGGTCTTAAAGCGCCGTCGTGGCCGGCCCATGCTGCTGCTTGACCTCTCGCTCCCCAGTGACTTGGGGCCGGGGATCACCGACCTGGACGGCGCCTTCGTCTACGACCTGGGCGACCTGGAACACCTGGCGCTGGACGGCAAGGCCTCGCGCGAGGGCGATTCGCTGACCGCCTGGCGCATTCTGGGGGAAGAACTGGTCAGCTTCGAGCGCGGCCTGCGTCAGCGCGCAGCCGCGCCCGGTGTGTCCAATTTGCGCCGCCATGCCGAGGCACTGCGTCAAGAGGTTTTGGCCAACGAGACGCTTGACGCGGAGGCGGCGACAGCGCTCCTTTTGAAGCGCTTGCTGCATGGGCCCTCGACCGCCTTGCGGGAGGCAGCAGCCGACCCGGCGGACCTGGCGGCGCTGGAGGCCGCGGTGGAGCGCCTCTTCCTGCAGGCCGAGCGGCGTGAGAAGAGATAAGGATTTCAGGTGAGTCTCGAAGAAAAGCTGGGCGCGGTGCGCACACGGCATGAGGAGCTGTCGAAGGGTCTGGCCGAACACACGGATCCCGGGTCGCCCGACTACACCCGCATGATGAAGGAGTTTGCGGAGCTGGAACCCGTGGTGGCCGGCATCGACGCGCTCGCCACCGCGCGTGCCGAGCTGGAGGACCTGGAAGGTCTGATGGGCGAGGGCGACGACCCGGACATGCGCGCCCTGGCCGAGGAAGAGTTCTACGAGAAGAAGGACCGTATCCCGCAGTTGGAGCATGACCTGAAGGTTCTGCTGCTGCCGAAGGACGAGGCCGATGAGCGCAATGCCGTGCTGGAAGTGCGCGCCGGCACCGGTGGTGAGGAAGCGGCCCTCTTCGCTGGCACGCTCTTCACCATGTATCAACGCTTCGCCGAGATGGCCGGCTGGAAGAGCGAGCTCTTGGATTACGAAGAGACCGATCTGGGCGGCTGCAAAGCCGGCTCCATGCTCTTCTCCGGCAAGGGCGTCTTCGCGCAGCTGAAGTTCGAATCGGGCGTGCACCGGGTGCAGCGGGTGCCGGTGACCGAGACCAGCGGGCGCATCCACACCTCTGCCGCCACCGTCGCCGTGCTGCCGGAGGCCGAGGAGGTCGATGTCGCGATCGAGGACAAGGACCTGCGCATCGACACCTACCGCGCCCAAGGGGCCGGCGGGCAGCACGTGAACAAGACCGACAGCGCCGTGCGCATCACCCATATGCCCAGCGGCATCGTCGTGCAGTGTCAGGACGAGAAATCGCAGCACAAGAACCGCGCCAAGGCGATGAAGATGCTGCGCGCCAAGCTCTATGACGAAGAGCGTCGCCAGCGCGACGCGGAGATGGCCAGCGAGCGTAAGAGCCAGGTGGGCTCCGGCGATCGTTCGGAGCGGATCCGCACCTACAATTTCCCGCAAGGCCGGGTCACCGACCACCGCATCAACCTGACGCTCTACAAGCTCGATCGCGTGCTGACCGGCGAGGCATTGGGCGAACTGGTGGAGGCGCTGCGCACCGAGGACGAGGCCGCCCGCCTGGCCGCCGTGGCTGAGGCCTAGCGTGGCAGAGACCGTACGTGAGCCTTAGCCCACGACCAAGCACCGTCTTCATCCTGAGCTTGTCGAAGGATGTGCCAAAGGGCTCGGTGCTTGGGGCAGATGCTTCGACAAGCTCAGCATGAGGGGCCTGCGTGAGGGAACAGCAGCGCCCCCTCAGCTGACTCTTAATCAGCTGCTGCAAGAGATCGCCCGAGCGCTCAGCGCAGCTGGCCTAGACGAACCGCGGCGTGAGGCGCGGGCGCTTCTCACCGGCCTTGGTGATGTCTCGGCCGCCCAGCTTCTGGACGGAGACCGGGTCGTCGCACCGGAGGCCGCTCAGCGCGCGCGAGCGGCAGCCAAGCGTCGGGCCGCGCGCGAGCCCTTGGCCCGTATTCTGGGCAGCCGGGAGTTCTGGAGCCTGCCCTTCGCACTGAATGCCGCGACCCTGGTGCCGCGCCCGGACAGCGAAACCCTGGTGGAAGTCGGGCTCGCAGCCTTGCCGGACCGGCAGGCCACTGCTCGCCTCCTTGATCTGGGAACTGGCAGCGGCTGCTTGCTGCTGGCCTTGCTGTCGGAGCGGCCGGCGGCCTGGGGCCTGGGCATTGATTGGTCGACAGAGGCCTGCCGGCAAGCCGCTGCCAATGCTGAGGCGCTTGGGCTCTCCAGCCGCGCGGCCTTTCTGGCCGGCGACTGGGCTGCGGCTCTGTGCAAGAGCGCGCGCTTTGAGCTGATCGTCAGCAATCCGCCCTACATCGCCAGCGCCGACGTGGCGGGGCTGGAGCCAGAGGTTGCCCAGCACGATCCGCGCCGCGCTTTGGACGGTGGTTCGGACGGACTGGTGGCCTATCGACGGCTGATCCTCGCGGCGGCGGCGTTGCTGCAGCCAGGCGCTACCTTGGCGCTGGAGATCGGAGTCGGCCAGGCAGAGGCGGTCGCTGCCTTGCTGCAGTCTGCCGGTCTTGGGTCTATCGCTACCCGGCGTGATCTTGCCGGCCACGAGCGGGTGGTGTCTGCGAGAGCGCCGAGAGATGGCTAAAAGAAAAAAGGCTTGGAAGGGCGTTCTGCGGCAGCTAGTCTGCGACCGGGCTCAGATGACGCGGTGAGGCTTGCCCAAGGTGGCAGCTCTTCCGGCGGAAGCGCCCTAGCCAACCGTGCTTAGTAGTGGACAGGACAGGTCGTCGTCCTTTGGTCCGACTGTCAGCCGGTTGAAACTGCAAAGATTGACCGACCCTTTTCTGTAAGACGAAGCAAACGAGCGCCTATGCGACAGAGCAACAACGGTCGCCGCACACGCGGTGGACGCCCGAGCCGTCGGCCCGGGCCCCTAAAATCTCAGACTTTTGACAGCAACGGGCCGGATGTCCGGATTCGCGGAAACGCCCATCAAGTTCTTGAAAAGTATCAGAATTTGGCCCGCGATGCGCAAACCAGCGGTGATCGCGTTCTGGCCGAAAGCTACTATCAGTTCGCTGAGCACTACTATCGCATCGTCCACGACTCGACCGAGCCTGACTCGCCCGGCAGCCTGCGCTCGCACCAGCGCGACGACCGTGACGAGCAGGATGAGCGCGATGACGGCGGGCGCGACGGGAATGGCCGCGACGCTAACGGGCGCGATAACGGCGGGCGTGACAACGGCGCGCGCGACGGCAATGGGCGCGACCGGCAGGCGCGCAGCGACTCCCACCGCAACGACGGACAGCGCAGCGACTCCGGTCGTGACGACTCTAATCGCAACGAGGGGCATCGCAACGACGGGCACCGCAGCGACGCCAGCAGAGGCGAGGGTGAAGGGGAGAGCCGCAGCAGCCGAAGCCGTAGCCGCCGCAGCCGCTCCCCGGCACCGGCGCCGCAGGCCTCTAACGGCAGCGTCGAGGAAGAGCAGGACCGTGAGGGCCTAGAGCGCGCGCTGGGCGCCGCCCCGCCGGTCGCACAGAGCGATGCTGAGGCGCCTCAGCTCGCTCTGGAGAGCGAGGCATCGGCGCCCGAAACCGGCGAGGCGGACCAGGCGTCAAGCAGCAGCAATGGCCAGAGCACGCGCAGCCGCACCCGCTACCGCCGTTCCAGCAGCCCGGCGCCCGCGCCTGCAGACGAGCAGCCGGGCGAGCACCGCCGCCAGTTTCCGCTGCCGGCCGATACCCAAGAGCCTGACAGCAGCGAGCATGAGGGCTAAAAGGGTCCAGGCGGGGCTCTAGCTCAGCGACGGCCGTCTTATCGACCGCTGGCGGCCGCCCCGCGCACGCCTAGAAGCCGGGGCCAGCCGCGCAAGGAGACGTCAGCGATGGATGCCAGCCAAACCGCCAGCCAGTCCGACGAGCTGCCGGACTACCAGCCGCTCTTTCCTTTGGGTGAAGACCAGACGCCCTATCGCAGCCTGGGCAGCGAAGGCGTCGGCGTCGAGACCCTGGGTGGCCGCGAGCTGCTGACGGTGGCGCCGGAGGCGCTGCGCCGTCTCTCCGAACAGGCCTTCATCGACATCAATCATCTGCTGCGGCCGGGCCACCTGGCCCAGCTGCGCAAGATCCTGGATGATCCCGAGGCCTCTCCCAACGATCACTTCGTTGCCTATGATCTGCTGAAGAATGCCAACATCGCCGCCGGCGGTGTCTTACCCATGTGCCAGGACACCGGCACGGCGATCATCATGGGTAAGCGCGGCCGCAGCGTTCTGACCGACGGTGCCGATGAGCGCGCCCTGGCGGCCGGCGTCGGCGATGCCTACCACAAGCGCAACCTGCGCTACAGCCAAGTCTCGCCGCTCTCCATGTACGAAGAGATCAACACGCGCACCAACCTGCCGGCCCAGATCGACATCTATGCCGAGGGTGAGGAGGCCTACAAGTTCCTCTTCGTCGCCAAGGGCGGTGGCTCAGCCAATAAGACCTTCCTCTTTCAGGCCACGCCCTCGGTTCTGAACCCGGACCGGCTGATCCCCTATCTGGAAGAGCGCATCCGCAGCCTGGGTACCGCGGCCTGCCCGCCCTATCACCTGGCCGTGGTTATCGGCGGCACCTCTGCCGAGATGAACCTGAAGACGGTGAAGCTTGCCAGCTGCCGCTACCTCGACGGCCTGCCGACGCAAGGGTCTGCTCGGGGCCATGCCTTCCGCGACCTGAAGATGGAGGGCGAGGTCCACAAGTTGGCGCAGCACCTGGGGATCGGCGCCCAGTTCGGCGGCAAGTACTTCTGTCACGACGTTCGGGTGATCCGCCTGCCGCGCCATGGTGCCAGCCTGCCGATCGGCATCGGTGTCTCCTGCTCGGCCGACCGCCAGGCCCTAGGCAAGATCACCCGCGACGGCATCTTCCTGGAGGAGTTAGAGGTCAACCCCGCCCGCTTCCTGCCAGAGATTGAGGAAGGCAGCCTGGGTGGCCCAGTGGTCCAAATCGACCTCTCGCGCCCGATGGATGAGATTCGCACGACCCTCTCCAAGCACCCGATCAAGACCCGTCTGGCCTTGACCGGCACGGTGATCGTCGCCCGGGATGCCGCGCATGCTAAGCTTCGCGCACGGTTGGAGGCGGGCGAGCCCTTGCCCGATTACATAAAGAACCATCCCGTCTACTACGCCGGCCCGGCCAAGACGCCGGAGGGCTTCGCCTCGGGCTCCTTCGGGCCGACCACGGCGGGCCGCATGGATTCCTTTGTGGAGCAGTTCCAGGCCGCGGGTGGCTCCCTGGTCATGCTGGCTAAGGGCAACCGCAGCCCCGTGGTGCGAGAAGCCTGTGCTAAGCATGGCGGCTTCTACCTAGGTTCGATCGGCGGGCCGGCGGCGCGGCTGGCTCAGGACTGCATCAAGAAGGTCGAGTGCCTGGAGTACCCGGAACTGGGTATGGAAGCCGTCTGGCGGATCGAGGTCGAAGACTTCCCCGCCTTCATCGTCATCGACGACAAGGGCAACGACTTCTTCAAGGATCTGAAAGTCGCTTAGAGGGAGAAGAGCTGGTATGGGCTGGATTTTTGGGCGCTCGGCCCGTCTTGGCGTCTCTGTGGCGCTGGTCCTGTCGGTCTTCGGCGGCTCTGCCGCCTTGGCGGAGAAGACGCTTCTGCTGGTGCCAGGCGGTCCTGACGACCTGATGGGCACCATGGCCCGGGCGATCCAGCCGGGCTTGGAATTGGGACTGGAGAAGCAGGTCGAAACGGCCACCGTCATCGGTGAGCGCGGCGGTCTGGCGCAAGATGTCCTCGGCCGTCTGCCGGCTGACGGCGCCTCTCTCTTGGTGGCTGAACTGCTGACCCGGGCGATCGACGAGGCGCTGCCGGATTCCGAACAGGAAACCACGCTGGACATGCTGACGCCGATCTTGAAGCTGGCGCAAGGCGTGTCGGTGGCGCTGATCGTCGATGCCGACTCGCCCATTCAGAGCTACGCCGACCTCGCCGAGGCCGCGAAGGAGCGGACCTTAACCTTGGCGACCTTCGGCAAGCGGTCCAGCTCCGGCGTCGCCATGGCGATGCTGGCCAAGGAGCTGAACCTTCCCTTCACCTTCTCCGACCGTGCCTCGGTCTCACGCGTGCTGCTCGATCTTGACAGTGGCGTCAGCGACGCCGCCATCGTCTTCACCCGCGTCCTCACCTTCCCTGAGGTTCAAGGTAACTACCGGGCGCTGGCCACCTTCGGTGCGGCGCGGAGCCCGCTTCTTCAGCGCCTAGTGCCGACCTTCGCCGAGCTTTCAGGCGACAGCGTCAATGCCTTCACGACCTCCGTCGCACTCTTCGGCCCACCGGCGATGGACCCGGAAACCGTGGCGCGAATCGAGGCCGCCTTTTTCCGCGGTGTCAGCAGCGATCCGGCCGTCGCGGACGCGGCCGTTTCCGCCGGTGTCGACGTGGTGTTGAAGGACGCCGAGGTGGTGATGGAAACCATGGCGCGTGACCAGAACACGGTGGCCCGTGTCCTGCCGCTGTTAAAGTAAGGGGAGAGACAGCAATGACCATCCAGCGCCTGAAGACCGGCAACCGTATGAGCCAGGCGGTGATCCATGGCGACACCATCTATCTGGCCGGCCAGGTGGCCGAAGGTGTCGATGTCTCGGCCCAGACTACGGCGATCCTGGCCCAGATCGATTCGCTTCTGGCGGAATGCGGCAGCGACAAGACCAAGATCTTGAGCGCTACGATCTGGCTCACCTCCATGGACAGCTTCGGCCAGATGAATGCGGTCTGGGATGCCTGGTCTAGCGGCGGCCACGCCCCGGCGCGGGCTTGCGTCGAGGCCAAACTGGCCTCGCCCGACTTCTTGGTCGAGATCGGGGTGATCGCTGCCCGCTAGGGCGCAGCCCTGGGGCTTCTCAAGACCGAACCACACAGTTTTCCGTTCCGAAGCGATATCCGTCGCTCGGGCTGTGGGAATTCTTCCCTCTCGATCTTGACAGTGGAAAGCCATCCGCCATATCGATCCTGACAGCGTCAAGTTTGATCAGGAGCGATCGGAGTCATGGTGGTGGAACGCAAACGCTCGACAGGGCTCCGGCCCCTTCTGCGCGGCCTCGGTTTCTGCGCAACGTTGCTGGGCAGCAGTCTCTTCGCATCGGGGCTCGCAGCCCAGGATCGCGATTGGGGATTTGGCGATGACTGGGTTGGCTTCATTGCCCTAGGAGCGGCTGCCGCGCCCGACTACGAGGGCTCTGACGAGTACGAGGCAGTGCCCTTGCCGATCGCGCGAGTCCGCTCCGGATCCGTCGCGATCGAGGTTGAAGGGCTTGGCGGGCGGGTGGATCTTTCGCCCTACGAGGGCTTTGGCTTCGGTCCGGCCATCAACTACCGCTTCGGGCGCGACAACGTGGATGACCCCCAGGTCTCGCAGCTGAGCGATATCGACAACTCGCTCGAGTTGGGCGGTTTCCTCCGCTTCGGCCAGCCGCTTGGCCTCACCAGTGGGGATGAGGCCGTTTTGCGGCTGGACGTGCTGGCCGACGTCTTGAATGGCCACTCCGGCGTTATCGCGACCACCAGTGCCGCCTATACGCTGCGGCCCCTTCAGCGGCTGGGCCTTACCTTCGGCGCCTCCACGACCTGGATGAGCGAGGACTATGCCCAGTCCTTCTTCTCCATCTCCGCGGCCGATTCCGCACGCTCCGGCCTGCCGGCCTATGATGCGGACTCTGGCCTGCGGGATGCCAGCATCAACCTGCTCGCGACCTACGCACTGACCGAACGCTGGGGCCTGATCGCCATCGCCTCGACTGGTTTCTTGCTGGGAGAAGCCGCCGATAGCCCGGTGGTGAAATCCCGGACGCAGTTCTTTGGCGGTCTGGCGCTGTCCTACAGCTTCTAGCAGCTCTTCAAAGGCGAGACAGTTTGCTTCGGCTGAACCAGCCGGCGGAGAATCCGTGCGAAGGTCTGGTAGCGCTCTGCATCGCTCATCTGCGCAAAGGCGCGGCGGCGGTTGATGGCGAAGAGTGTGGCCAGACCATGCGTGGTGGCCCAGAGGGTCGCTGCTAAGTCCTCCGCTTCCTCAGCGTTCCAGCTATTTTGACAAGCGAAGGCTTCGACCCGCCCGCGCATGACGGCAAAGCAGGCGTTGGCGCTGCCTTTGAAATCGGGATCCTCGCGGTTGGGCCGGTCGGAGATAAACTGCAGATTGAAGATATCCGGCTGCGCCTCGGCATAGCGGATGTAGGCCAGCCCGATAGCGACCAGATCCTCAGCCGGGTCTTCGCCCGCAACCGCAGCGGCCAAGACATCCCGAAACCGGCCAAAAGCGAGCGCGCCTAAGGCCGTTACCAGACTGTCGACATCTTGGAAGTAATGCGCCGGCGCCGCATGACTGACGCCGGCCCGCCGGGCGATCCCGCGTAGCGAGAAATGCTCCAGTCCCTTGTCGATCAGCTCTGCTTCGGCTGCTTGTAGAAGCGTGCTGCGTAGATCTTTGTGGTGATAAGACTTGGCCCCATCCATTGCGTCCCTCTGCGCCGCTTCAACGGTTCTTGTTGCCCCTCCACTCCAAGTCCTTGAGGTGGCACAGGAAGGTGCCGGGGTAAAGCCGCAGCCGTGAACTTTATGGCGCACGCTGGTGAATCCGGGGCAATCCGCATAGCCTGAGGCCAATCGGGGTGGGTTTGGGAGAAACCATGGGACGATCAGTCTGGGTCGAGGCCGCGACCGCTGTCGAGATCCGTGCTGCCTTGGGGGATTGACGTTAGAGCCAGATGAGTTCGGGTAGAAACAGCCTTTCCGCAAGCACTCCCTCTCCTGAGCGTGTCGAAGGGTTGAGCAGCGAGCGCGAGCGAGCGGTCGTCGGAAGGCGGGCCGTTAGCACCTGAGCCTGGGGCCCGCCTTTCGACGGACGCTCGCCTACGGCTCGCTGCTCAAGACGAGGAAGAGCTCTTGGTAAAAACTGTTCACACCAAGACTCATCACGCTCTAGAGGTTCTGCCCGCCGTCCACGGAGAGGGTCTGACCGGTCACCCAGTTGGCGGCGTCAGACAGCAGGAAGGCGGCAACGCGTGCCACCTCCTCCGGCCTCCCCATGCGCCCGAAAGGTATGGAATCGAAGGCGCGCTGGTAGGCCTCGGGCGCAGAGGTCTTGCGCTGCTCCCAAAGACCGCCGGGGAACTCGATGGAGCCGGGGGCGATGGCATTGACGCGGATCTTTTGCGGGGAAAGGGCGGCGGCGTAGGACTGGGTTGCCTGGATGACCGCTGCCTTCACAGCGCCGTAAGCAACATTCCCGCTGGCACCGATCCCAGAGATTGAGGAGATGTTTAGGATCGCACCGCCGCCGGCGTCGGCCAGCAAGGGGCTGGCGGCGCGAATCGCGCGGACGGTGCCGAGCAGATCCACATCAATACTACGCTGCCAGCTCTCTTCGCTGTCGCCCCTGCCAAAACCGCTGGGATTGTTCACCAGGCCGTCCAGTCCGCCCAGATGCTCTGCCGCGTCGGCGACGGTTCGGGTGAGGGCGACGGGGTCGCTGACATCGCAGACCAGAGTGACCAGCTTTCCTTTTGGCAGCCTCTCGCCAGCGTTGCGCAGGTTCTCCAGTGACCGGCTGCAGATGGCCACAGCTGCGCCTTCGTGCAAACAGGCTTCCGCAATCGCCAAACCGATGCCGCGGCTGCCGCCCGTGACCAGAATTCTCTTCCCTGCGAGACCGAGGTCCATGGCGCAGCTTAGAGCGTGCGATAGGCGCGGTTGCCACGCAGCGAGCGGTCGAAGTCGATCAATTGATTGCGGCAGGCGGCCCGCTCTTCTGCTGTGGCGCGCTGGTCGCAAGGATTGTTGTAAAGCCCGCAGCCGGACAGAACTGCCGGCACCAAGATCAGCAACAGGCAGCCTGCTACGACGCTGGCCCGAGGTCTTGCAATCATGCTCACTCTCTAGGTCTCACCCAGTTTGTCTGCGTCAAGATCCGGTCGCGCGCACCGCCGTGCGGCTGACCCGATCTCGTTGTTGAACAAGAAGAGCAAATCGCCGTCGCGCACGCAATTCGTCGTGCGAGAGAAATGCGTTAGCGGCCGACCCCAATCATGCTCTGCCGGGCAGCCGCTGAACGTTCGGCCATCCGCGCACGGCAGTCGTTACCTTCGGCACCGGCCTTTGCGTCGCAGGATGCGGCACAGGCCGAGAGCAGTGGTGCTGCCGCGCCAAGCAAAAGGAGACCCAGTACGTTACGCCGGGCGAGCGGGCGCAGAGCGCCTTGATGGTTGGAGATGTCCATCAGCGACCTCCCGGCGGAAGACTCTCTTCTTTAGTCTCCTTCAACTCGGCGATACGAGCGAGACAGGCTTCAGAGGCTGCCCCACCCTTGGCATCGCAGGACGCAGTGCAGGCGGCGACCACCGGAGTGGCCGCTGCCAGCAGGAGAAACCCTAGAACGTTCCTCCGGCTCCTTCTATCCTTGGGCGCGCTAACCATCACATCAACGTCCACCTGGGGGACGCGTCTCGGCACGGATTCGCCGCCTTTCGGCAATGCGCGCTTGGCATGCCTGGGCGGCTTCCCCGGTCTGTGCCTCGCAGGAGGCGCTGCAGGCGGAGACTAGGGTTGCGGTGGATCCTAGCACCAGCATGCCCAATACGGCACGGCGTCCCGTCTTGGTGTTCGTCGCCTGCAGACGATCTGTCGCGGCTAGCTCTTGTGTCATGGTCGTTAACTCTCTCTTCGCGCCGAAAAGCGCTCGGTGGACCCCCGTCCCACCTTCAGGGTGAGGGCCCAAGGCGCAACGGACAAGAGGGCGCTGTGCCACGACACGTGAAGGTGAGCCTGCGCGAGCTAGACGCGCGTTCTACTGTGCTTAGCTGAAGGCCTGCAGGCCGGTCTGCGCCCGGCCCAGGATCAAGGCATGCACGTCATGCGTGCCCTCGTAGGTGTTGACCGCCTCCAGGTTCATCACGTGGCGGATCACGTGATACTCATCCGAGACGCCGTTACCGCCGTGCATGTCGCGGGACTGACGGGCGATGTCCAAGGCCTTACCGCAGGAGTTACGCTTCACCAGGCTGATCGCTTCCGGCAGCTCCTTGCCCTCGTCGATCAGACGGCCGACGCGCAAGCAGGACTGCAGGCCGATGGCGATCTCTGTCTGCATGTCGGCCAGCTTCTTCTGGATCAGCTGCGTCGCAGCCAGAGGCTTGCCGAACATCTTGCGGTCTAGCGTGTACTGGCGCGTCTGATGCCAGCAGAACTCGGCAGCACCCAGGGCGCCCCAGGAAATGCCGTAGCGCGCGCGGTTCAGGCAGCCGAAGGGTCCGCGCAGGCCGGTGACGTTCGGCAGCAGGTTCTCATCGGGGACGAAGACGTTGTCCATCGCGATCTCGCCGGTGACCGAGGCGCGGAGCGAGAACTTGCCCTCGATCTTCGGGGTGGAGAGGCCCTCCATCCCGCGCTCCAGCACGAAACCGCGGATCTTGCCGTCGGGATCGCTCTTGGCCCAGACCACCATAACGTCGGCGATGGGGGAGTTGGTGATCCACATCTTGGCGCCGCTGATGCGATAGCCGCCGTCCACCTTCTTGGCCGTGGTGCGCATAGAGCCGGGGTCGGAGCCGGCATCGGGCTCGGTCAAGCCGAAGCAGCCGACCAGTTCGCCCTTGGCCAGGCCGGGCAGCCAGCGGCGGCGCTGCTCTTCCGTGCCATAGGCGTTGATCGGGTGCATGACGAGGGAGGACTGGACGCTCATGGCCGAGCGGTAGCCGCTGTCCACCCGCTCCACCTCACGCGCGACCAGGCCGTAGCAGACGTAGTTGACGCCGGCGCAGCCATAGGTCTCCGGCAAGGTGGCGCCCAGGAAGCCCAGTTCGCCCATCTCGTTCATGATCTCGCGGTCGAAGGTCTCATGCCGGTTGGCCTTGAGCACCCGCGGCATCAGCTTTTCCTGGCAGTAGTCGCGCGCCGCATCGCGGATCATGCGCTCCTCTTCGCTCAAGAGCTCGTCCAGGAGCAGCGGGTCCTCCCACTGGAAGGTGGGGCGGGGGGCGTCCTGCAGCTTCAGGGCTGGCTCTGCGGGGCTCATGTTGGTCCTCCTTGCTTGGGCGGCGCGTCGCATGCGCGCAGCTGTCTTTCAGATAACTAGTTTGATCGGGCGATAAGACCAAGAGATCGGCCCAAAGGGCCTGGGATCAAGGCCTCTACAAGGCTCAAAGATATCACAGCAAACCTGCGGCTATACGCGCTTTTCCCGCATGACAGCTTCTGGTCTAGCGTTTCCTGAAATGAGGGGCAGCGCTGCGCCGGGCCTTCCGGCGGCGGTGGCGAGCACCCGAAAATGGGGCTGGACAGGGCCGTGCTGGGAGTAGACGGGAGAGCCGCTTGGCCTGTTGGTCAAGGGGCTGGGCCGTCGTTCCTCTCGTTCACGCCAGGCTGTCCGGCGCGGGACAGGTTAAGAGCGCGAGAGGTGGAACGGCATCCATGGAGCCCTTCCTTCAGTTTCTGATCAACGGCATAACGCTTGGGTCGATCTATGGCTTGATCGCCATCGGTTACACCATGGTCTACGGCATCATCGGCATGATCAACTTCGCCCACGGCGATGTTTACATGATCGGCGCCTTCCATGCCGTGATCGCCTACTTGGTGCTGGGCGCCTTGGGCGTGACCTGGGTCCCACTGGCGCTGGTCCTGGTGCTGGTGATCGCGGTCTGCCTCACCTCCACCTACGGCTGGGCGGTGGAGAAGCTGGCTTACAGGCCGCTGCGCGGCTCCTTCCGGCTGGCGCCGCTGATCACCGCGATCGGCATGTCGATCTTCCTGCAGAACTATGTCCAATTGCTGCAGGGCGCGCGCAACAAGCCGCTGCCGCCGGTGATCCAGGGCTCCTTCGACTTGACCTCGACCGGGGACTTCATCGTCAAGCTGGGCTATATGCAGATCCTGATCGTGGTGACCACGGTCACCTTGATGCTGCTCTTCACCTACCTGATAACCCAGACCTCTCTGGGCCGCGCGCAGCGGGCCTGCGAGCAGGACCAAAAGATGGCCTCGCTTCTGGGGGTGGACGTCAACCGCACCATCGGGCTCACCTTCGTCATCGGCGCCGCACTGGCCGCAGTGGCCGGCTTCCTGGTGACCCTCTACTACGGCGTGGTTGACTTCTACATCGGCTTCCTGGCGGGCATTAAGGCCTTCACCGCGGCGGTGCTGGGCGGCATCGGCTCGCTGCCGGGCGCCATGCTGGGCGGCCTCCTGATCGGCCTGATCGAGGCCTTTTGGTCGGGCTACTTCAGCGTCGAGTACAAGGACGTGGCCGCCTTCTCGATCCTGGTGCTGGTGCTGATCTTCCGACCGACCGGCCTGATGGGCCGCCCCGATATCGAGAAGGTCTGAGCAGCGCTATGAGCAGCCATCAGGGCCAGGCTGGCCTCTTCGATCCGGCCTACATCCAGCCGATCCTGAAGGACGCGCTGAAGATCGCCGGGATCTGCCTGCTGCTGACGGTCTTCATGGTCGGCATCCGCACGGTGGACAATCCGCAGGGTCTGCAGGCGGAGTACCGCTTCGATGACGTGCTGACCGCGGTCATCATCGTCTTCATCGGCCGCATCGCCATTTCCTTCATCCAGACGCGCAGGCTCTTGCCCGGCCTGGCCATCACCGGCGGCTTCTCCGCCTGGATGCTGATTGCGCTCTTCACGCTGGATGCCGACAACATCGGCCTGCTGCCCAAGCCCTTTGCCAGCACCATCGTCTGCTGGATCATCACCCTGCCGGCGATCGGCTTTACCTTGCGCGGCCTCTTTCTGCTGGCGCGTGGTGAGAAGGGGCTGCCGGCGACCTTCAAGGAAGGCGGCGGGCTCTCCATCCAGCGTTTGACGCCCTGGATCGGTGCGGCCTTCATCATGATCGCCTTCGTGCTGCCCTGGTTCGACTTCGCCAACCGGCGGATCATGGACATGGCGGTCTTGGTCCTGACCTACGTCATGCTGGGTTGGGGCCTGAACATCGTGGTCGGCCTGGCGGGCCTTTTGGACTTGGGCTACGTCGCCTTCTACGCGGTCGGCGCCTACACCTTCGCGCTGACCTCCTTCTACTTCGATTTCGGCTTCTGGATCGCGCTGCCGGTCTGCGGTGCCATGGCCGCCTTCTTCGGCGTGCTGCTGGGCTTCCCGGTCTTGCGATTACGAGGGGACTATCTGGCCATCGTCACCCTTGGGTTCGGAGAGATCATCCGCGTCATCCTCATCAACTGGTGGTGGTTTACCGGTGGCCCTGACGGTATCCGCGGTATTCCCCGTCCAACGCTCTTCGGGCTGGAGTTCACCCGCAGGCCCAAGGAAGGGCAGGAGACCTTCCACACCTACTTCGACCTGGAGTTCAACTCGGTCGACCGTATCATCTTCCTCTACTACATCATCCTGGTGATGGCCTTGATCACCAACGCCTTCACCATGCGTATGCGCCGCCTGCCGGTGGGCCGGGCCTGGGAGGCCTTGCGCGAGGACGAGGTCGCCTGCCGGGCGCTGGGCATCAATCCGGTGAACACCAAGCTCACGGCCTTCGGCCTGGGCTCCATGTTCGGCGGCTTTGCCGGCTGCTTCTTCGCCACGCGCCAGGGCTTCATCAGCCCGGAGAGCTTTACCTTCATCGAGTCGGCCGTGATCCTGGCCATCGTCGTGCTGGGCGGCCTGGGCAGCCAGGTGGGCGTGGTCATCGCCTCCATCCTGCTGATTGGCGTGCCGGAGCTCTTCCGCGAGCTGCAGGAGTACCGCATGCTGGCCTTCGGTGGCGGCATGGTGCTGGTCATGGTCTGGCGACCGCGCGGGCTCTTGGCGCACCGCGATCCCACGGTGCGGCTCTTCAAAGGCAAACGCAGTAAATCGGCGAGGCCATCGGAGGGGACAGCCTGATGCGCCCGCCACAGCAGATGGAGGTGCCAGGAGGTGCCCAGCCGGTCTTGACGGTGGAGCACCTGACCATGCGATTCGGCGGCCTGCTGGCAATCGACGACGTCTCCTTCGCCGCCGGGCAGGGGCAGATCACCGGCATCATCGGCCCGAATGGCGCTGGCAAGACCACGGTCTTCAACTGCCTGACCGGTTTCTACAAACCAACCGTCGGGCGGCTGACCCTGACCCCGCCGAGCGGCGAAGGGCCCTACTATCTGGAGCAGATGGAGGGCTTTCGCATCTCTCAGGTGGCCCAGGTGGCGCGGACCTTTCAGAACATCCGCCTCTTCCCGGCGATGAGCGTGCTGGAGAACCTGATGGTGGCCCAGCACAACAAGCTGCAGCGCGCCTCGCGCTGGTCGCTTGCTGGCTTGTTTAACCTTCCCGTCTACCGCCATGCCGAGGAGCAGGCTATCGACCTGGGCAAGCAGTGGCTGGAGCGGGTTGGCCTCCTCAACCGCGCCGACGAGCCCGCCGGAAGCCTGCCCTACGGTGACCAACGCCGGCTGGAGATTGCCCGGGCCATGTGCACGGAGCCGGCCATGCTCTGCCTGGACGAGCCGGCGGCTGGCCTCAACCCGACCGAGTCGGCGGGCCTCAATCGCCTCTTGATCCAGATCCGCGACGAGCTGGGCATCGCCATCCTGCTGATCGAGCATGATATGAGCGTGGTCATGCGCATCTCCGACCACATCGTGGTGCTGGACCATGGCCAGAAAATCTCCGACGGTACGCCGGAGGCGGTGAAGGCCGACCCGGCAGTGATCCGCGCCTACCTAGGCGAGGATGACGATGAGGCCGTCGAAGCCGAGCTGGGGAGCGGCGCATGACGGCGATGCTGCAGATCCAGGGGCTGGAGACCTTCTACGGCAGCATCCAGGCGCTGCACGGCGTGGATATGGAGGTGGCCGAGGGGGAGATCGTGACCCTGATCGGCGCGAACGGGGCCGGCAAGTCGACTTTGCTGATGACCATCTGCGGCAATCCCAAGGCGCGCAGTGGCAGCATTGTCTATGAAGGGCAGGACGTAACGCGGCTGCCGACCAACGAGATCATGCGGTTGGGCATCGCCCAGTCGCCGGAGGGTAGGCGGATCTTTCCGCGGATGACGGTGATGGAGAACCTGCAAATGGGCTCCATCATGGTCGGTCCCGACCACTTCGAGGAGGATCTGGCCAAGGTCTTCGACCTCTTCCCCATCCTAAAGGAGCGCCAGCGCCAGCGCGGCGGCACCTTGAGCGGCGGCGAACAGCAAATGCTGGCGATCGGCCGAGCCCTGATGAGCCGTCCACGCCTGCTGCTGCTGGACGAGCCCTCGCTCGGCATCGCGCCCTTGATCGTCAAACGCATCTTCGCCGCCATCGCCAAGATCAACGCGGAGGAGAAGGTCACCATCTTCCTCGTGGAGCAGAACGCCCACCATGCGCTGCGCCTGGCGCACCGGGGCTACGTCATGGTGAACGGCCGCATCCAGCTGACCGGCAGCGGCAAGGAGTTGCTGGCCAATCCTGAGGTGCGGGCGGCCTATCTGGAGGGCGGGCACTGATGAGCAGCTTCGTCGGTGACGATCCGCTGGTCTTTATCGGCCTCACCTGCATCCTCTTCGGCGGGGCGGCCTTCATGATGGGCCAGGCCTTGGCCAGGACCTGGCGGCCGATCTGGATGGTGGTGCCCTACGGTCTGTTGATGACCGTCTTCAACCGCTTTCTAAGCTACGGCCTCTTCGACGGCGACGGCCTCTCGATCGTCGGCTTCCTAGTTGATGGGGCCGTCATCTGCTGTGCAGCCTTGCTGGCCTATCGCATGACGCGGGTGCACAAGATGGTCTCGCAGTACCCTTGGCTCTATGAGCGCGCTGGCCTCTTCAATTGGCGCGAAAAGTCCTCGTCATGACTGGACCTAGGGGGCCTGTCCTGCCTATGCTCACGTCATGGCTGCGGCGCAGTTTACGCCGCCGACCCAACCTCTTCCGCTCACTGTCCGAGAGCCCTCGTCAAGCAAAGGGGCCGAGGGGCAGGTGGCGCAAGAGCCTCGTCCTCGTTCTGGGAACCTATGGGAGATCATTCGTATGAAGAAACTCGCTCTCAGCCTTTCGGCTGCGGCCTTCAGCCTGGGCCTTGGCGCAACTGCCGCCCACGCTGACATCACCATCGCCACCGCCGGCCCGATGACCGGCGACTATGCCGCTTTCGGCCAGCAGATGCAGCGCGGTGCCGAGGCTGCCGTGAAGGACATCAACGCTGCCGGCGGCGTGAACGGCGAGCAGCTGGTGCTGGAGATCGGTGACGACGTCTGCGACCCCAAGCAGGCTGTCGCGGTGGCCAACGACTTCGTCCAGAAGGGCGTGACCTTCGTGGCTGGCCACTTCTGCTCCGGCTCCTCGATCCCGGCCTCTGACGTCTACATCGAGGAAGGCATCCTGCAGATGACCCCGGCCTCGACCAACCCGGCCTTCACCGACGGCCCGGCTGCCGATGGCATCACCACCATCTTCCGCACCTGCGGCCGCGACGATCAGCAGGGCGACTTCGCCGGCAAGTGGATCGCCGAGAAGATGGGCGACAAGAGCATCGCCATCCTGCACGACAAGTCTACTTACGGTAAGGGCATCGCCGACCTGACCAAAGGCATGCTGAATGCCGAGGGCGTGACCGAGAAGCTCTATGAGGCCTACACCGCCGGTGAGCAGGACTACACCGCGCTGGTTTCCAAGCTGAAAGCTGAGGGCATCGACGTCATCTACCTGGGCGGCTACCACACTGAAGGCGCCCTGATCATCCGTCAGGCCCGCGAGCAGGGACTGGAGGCCCAGCTGATTGGTCCGGACTCGCTGAACACGCTGGAGTTCGTGTCGATCGCCGGTGATGCCGCTGATGGCGTGATGTTCTCCAACGCTGCCGAGGCCCGCAACCTGCCCACCGCCAAGAAGGTGGTGGAAGAGATCCGCGCCACCGGCTACGAGCCGGAGGGCTACACCTTGTCCACCTACGCCGCCATTCAGGTCTGGGCGATGGCCGCGAACAAGGCCGGCACCACCGACTCCGAGAAGGTGGCCGAGGCGCTGCGGTCCCAGGATTGGGACACCGTGATCGGCACCATCGGCTTCAACGAGTCCGGTGATCTCAAGGAAGCCTCCTACGTCTGGTACGAGTTCGCCGACGGCAACTACTCTGAGATGGCCCGCTAACCCTAAGGGTTCAGCTCATAGAGTGTCGTCAGACGGCATAGGGGAAGGGGGTGGCGTCCGCCAGGGACGCCGCCCCTTTTCCTTTTTGATACTGCCTGCTCTGACCTTGCTCTTGGCCTGTTCCGGCAGCTCCGAGCGGCCCCTGGGCGAGGACTATCGGCGCTACAGCAATCCGGAAGGGCTGCTGAATGCCGAGGCGCGCTTGCCGGCGCGCTGTGACGACTGGCGGGACGTCATCGAGTCCGCCCGTTTCATTTCTCCTATCAGTGGGCCGGGCGCCTGCGGCATTGCCGTGCCGCTGGAGGTCGTCATGCTCGGCGAAGACCAGCCTATCTCGCTGGATCAGCCGGCGCGTCTCGATTGCCGCTTCGCCCAAGTTCTGGGCGCCTTCGCCGAAGGGCCTCTGCAGGAGATCGCGGACGAGCATTTTGACGAGCCGGTGGTCTCAATCGGCTGGAGCGGCTCTTATGCCTGCCGCACCCGCAATCACCAGGCAGGCGCGCGCCTCTCACAGCACGCCTTGGGGCTGGCTTTCGATCTGCAGGGCTTGCGACTGGCCGACGGCCGCCGGCTGACGGTGGAGAGCGGTTGGGACGGCGACAGTGACGAGCGGGCCTTCTGGCGCGACCTCTGGCGGGCGGCCTGTGGTCCCTTCAATACGGTCTTGGGCCCAGAATCGGACCGCTTTCACCAAAATCACCTGCATTTCGATGTAGATGAGACACGGATCGGACGGAAACCCTACTGCCGCTGAGCCTTACCACTAGATCTGGACATTGCTAAGGCCGCACCCCCTCCTGTAGTCTGCGCGACTCTTCACCATGAGCCGCGGCAGGGGAGACGAAGCTGTGGGCACAGCCATTGCGCTGGCCAGCGATCATGCTGGCTATGCCTTGAAAGAGGTCCTGAAGGCCGAGCTGCAGGCCTCAGGCTATGCCGTCGATGATCTGGGCACGCATAGTCTGGACTCCGTGCACTATCCCGACTTCGGGCTCGCCGCCGGGCAGGCCATTGCTGAGGGGCGGGCCGAGCGCGCGGTCATCGTCTGCGGGACCGGGATAGGGATCTCGATCGCGGCCAACCGGGTGCCGCAGGTGCGCGCAGCACTTTGCCACGACACCACCACAACGCGCCTTTGCCGTCAGCACAACGATGCCAACGTCCTGGCGCTCGGCGCGCGGATTGTCGGCGAGGAGGTCGCGAAGGACTGCCTTCGTGTCTTTTTGAGCACAGACTTTGAGGGCGGTCGGCATAGCTCTCGGGTAGAGAAACTGGGGCGCGGCCTGGACGCAGCGCCCACTTGAGGGAAGGAACAACGACTATGAGCAGCGCCCGCTTGCAGGACAGTGCGACGATCACGAGCAGCGATACCTTTTTTACCGCTTCGCTGGCCGAGACCGATCCGGAACTGGCCGAGGCCATCCGCGGCGAATTGGGCCGCCAGCAAGATCAGATCGAGCTGATCGCCTCGGAGAACATCGTCTCCCGCGCCGTTCTGGAAGCCCAGGGCTCGGTCATGACCAACAAGTACGCCGAGGGCTATCCCGGGCGGCGCTACTACAACGGCTGTGAGTTCGTCGATGTCGCCGAGCGGCTGGCGATCGAGCGCGCCAAGGAGCTCTTCGGCTGCGGTTTCGCCAACGTGCAGCCGCATTCCGGCGCACAGGCCAATCAGTGCGTGATGCTGGCACTTCTGAAGCCGGGCGACACCATCATGGGCCTCTCGCTGGATGCCGGCGGTCACCTGACGCACGGCGCCGCGCCCAACCTGTCGGGCAAGTGGTTCAACGCCGTGCAGTACGGTGTGCACGCCGACAGCGGTCAGATCGACTTCGAGCAGGTTGAGGCGCTGGCGAAGGAGCACAAGCCGGCGATGATCATCACCGGCGGCTCGGCCTATCCGCGCCACATCGACTTCGCCCGCTTCCGCGAGATCGCCGATAGTGTTGGCGCCTATCTGCACGTCGATATGGCCCACATCTCCGGCCTGGTCGCAGCCGGCCTGCATCCCTCGCCGCTGCCGCATGCGCACATCGTCACCAGCACCACGCACAAGACCCTGCGCGCCTCGCGCGGCGGCATCGTGCTGACCAATGACGAGGCCATCGCCAAGAAGATCAACTCGGCAGCTTTCCCGGGCCTGCAGGGTGGGCCGCTGATGCACGTCATCGCCGGCAAGGCCGCGGCCTTCGGCGAGGCGCTGAAGCCCGAGTTCAAGATCTACACCCAGGCGGTTCTGGACAACGCCAAGGCCTTGGCCAAAACCTTGCTGGACAACGGACTGGATCTGGTCTCTGGCGGCACCGACACGCACCTGGTGCTGGCCGACCTGCGGCCGATCCAGCTGACCGGCAACATCGCTGCCGAGAGCCTGGAGCGGGCTGGGATCACCTGCAACAAGAACGGCGTGCCTAATGACCCGGAGAAGCCCATGGTGACCTCTGGCATTCGCCTGGGCACACCGGCCGGCACCACCCGCGGCTTCGGCACGGCGGAGTTCACTCAGGTGGGCGAGATGATCATGACCGTGCTGCAGGGCCTGCGCGACAACCGCGATGATAACGGCGCCGCCGAAGCCAAGGTGCGCGGTGAGGTTCACGCGCTCTGCCAACGCTTCCCCATCTATCCGGGGCTCTAACCAGACAGCGCCGGCCTGCTCCCTCGCTCGCCTGAATGAGAGGACGCGGGCCGGCGTCACGCTTCGCGATCACGGATCTCGAAGCTGCAACAAAGGACCAAGCCGATGCGCTGCCCCTTCTGTGGATCTGACGAGACGCAGGTGAAGGATTCCCGGCCGACGGAAGACTCCTCGGCGATCCGGCGGCGGCGTCAGTGTTCCAACTGCGGCGCGCGCTTCACCACCTTCGAGCGCGTGCAGCTGCGCGAGCTGACGGTGGTGAAGAGCACCGGCCAGCGCGAACCCTTCGATCGGGAGAAGCTGAAGCGATCGATGATGATCGCGCTGCAGAAGCGCCCGGTCGATCCGGACCGGGTGGAGCGGGTGGTGAACGGCATCCAGCGCCGCCTGGAGAGCTCCGGCGAGACCGATATCCCGACCAAGGTGATTGGCGAGCTGGTGATGGACGCGCTGGCCAACCTGGACAAGGTTGCCTACGTCCGCTTCGCCTCGGTCTACCGCAACTTCCGTGAGGCGCGCGACTTCGAAGAGTTTGTCGGCAAGCTGGCCACCCTCTCCGATGTCGATTGATCCAGCGCTGGAGCGCGCGGACGCCGCCCAGATGGCGGTGGCCTTGCGCTTGGCGCGGCGCGGGCTGGGGCGGGTTTGGCCCAACCCAGCGGTTGGCTGCCTGCTGGTGAAAGAGGGCCGGGTCGTCGGGCGGGGCTGGACGCAGCCCGGCGGCCGTCCGCATGCAGAGGCGCGCGCACTGCAAGCCGCCGGCGCGGATGCCAAGGGCGCGACGGCCTACGTCACCCTGGAGCCCTGTGCCCACCACGGCAAGACACCACCCTGCGCCGACGCGCTGATCGACGCCGGCATCGCCAGGGTCGTGAGCGCGACGGAGGATCCCGATCCGCGCGTTGCCGGACGAGGCCATGCGCGCCTTGAGGCTGCCGGGATTGCTTTGCGTACGGGCGTCCAGCGGGTGGCGGCAGAGGATCTGAACCGCGGTTTCCTGCTGCGGTTGGATCAGGGCCGGCCCATGGTGACGCTGAAGCTGGCGACGAGCCTGGACGGCCGTATCGCCACCCATCGCGGCGAGAGCCAGTGGATCACCGGCCCTGAGGCCCGCGCGCAGGCGCACCTGCTGCGCGCCGAGCATGATGCGGTGATGGTCGGCAGCGGCACGGCGATTTCCGACAACCCGCGCCTCACCGTGCGGCTGCCGGGGCTGGAGGCTCGCCAGCCCTTGCGGCTGGTGACCGATAGCCGCTTGGCCTTGCCCTTGACGCATGACCTGGTGGCCAAGGCGCCGGAGGTGCCGACCTGGATCTTTACCCGGCGCGACGTAGAGTCCGCGCGCCGTCGCGCCTTTGAGCAGGCGGGTGTTGACATCATCCCGCTGGAGGCGACGGCGCGCGAACCCCTGGACCTGACGGCCTGCCTGCAGGAACTGGGCCGGCGCGGCCTCACCCGCGTGCTGGTCGAAGGCGGTGGGCGCCTGGCGGCCTCCCTCCTGGCGGCGCAGCTGGTTGATCGCCTGGTGATCTTTAGCGCCGGCTTGACCCTGGGCGGTGATGGCATGCCGGGGATTGGCGGGCTGGGTCTGGAACACCTGGCCGACGCCCCGCGCTTTCAGCGCCAGTCAGTGACGCCAATCGGGCCGGACGTGATGGTGCAATACAGCCATTAGCCTGGCGATCCTTGCCCGCTTGCCTGGGACGCCGTAAGTCCTCACCAGCTAAGGACATACCCGAGCGCCCCTCCTGGAGGACCAGACCCTGTTTACCGGACTCATCACCGACCTGGGCGAAGTCGTGGCGGTTGAGAAACGCGGCGACACGCGCTTCATCATCGCCACGGCCTACGACACAAACGAGATCGCCATCGGTGCCTCGATCGCCTGTTCCGGCGCCTGCCTGACCCTGGTGGAGAAGGCGCCAGGCCAGCTGTCCTTCGATGTCTCGGCGGAGACCCTGTCGAAGACCAGCCTGGGGACCTGGGAGCCGGGGGACCGGGTGAACCTGGAACGCTCCCTGGCTTTGGGTGCAGAGCTCGGCGGGCACTTCGTCAGCGGCCACGTCGATGCCACCGGAACGGTCGAGAGTATGGAGCCGGAAGGCGATTCCTGGCGCTTTCGCTTCAGGGCCCCGGCAACGGTTGGGCGCTATCTGGCACCCAAGGGCTCGGTCGCCATCGATGGCGTCTCCTTGACGGTGAACGAGGTCGAGGATCAGGCCGACGGCACCACCATCTTCGGCGTCAACATCATCCCGCACACCTATGCCGTGACCGCATTCCACCGTCTGGCACCGGGCAAGCCGGTCAATCTGGAAATCGACCTGATCGCGCGTTACCTTGCGCGGCTTGTCGACAAAACCTGAGGTTTCTTTCGTCCATGTCGCCCTCCCAGCCCGCCGCCGCGCCGCGTGAAGTCACCTTTCACGATCTGCTGTCGCCGATCGAGGATGTGATCGAGGACGCCCGCAACGGCCGCATGTTTATTCTGGTCGACGACGAGGACCGCGAGAATGAGGGCGACCTGGTCATCCCGGCGCAGATGTGCACGCCCGATGCCATCAACTTCATGGCCCGCTTCGGCCGCGGCCTCATCTGCCTGGCGCTGACGCAAGACCGGGTGGAGCAGCTGCAGCTGCCGCTCATGGCGCAGAACAACCGCACCCGTCACCAGACCGCCTTCACCGTTTCCATCGAGGCACGGGAAGGGGTCACCACCGGCATCTCCGCCCCTGACCGCGCCCGCACCGTGGCCGTCGCAACTGATCCGGCAGCCTCGGCCAAGGACATCGTCACCCCCGGCCATGTCTTCCCGCTTGTGGCGCGCGACGGCGGTGTCCTGGAGCGCATTGGCCACACCGAGGCCGCCGTGGATCTGGCCCGCTTGGCGGGTCTGAACCCGGCCGGTGTCATCTGCGAGATCATGAACGACGACGGCACCATGGCCCGGCGTGACGATCTGATCGCCTTTGCCCAGCGCCACGGACTGAAGGTCGCGACGATTGCCGACTTGGTCGCCTACCGCCGGCGTAAGGATCGCGTCGTCGAGCGAGTTATGGAGAGCGACTTCGACAGCCGCTACGGCGGTGCTTTCAAGCTGGCGCTCTACAAGAACCGCTTCGGCCATGGTGAGCATGTGGCGCTTTGGAAAGGCGATCTGGCAGCACCCGGGCCGGTACCGGTACGGGTTCACGCCTTCAACCTGCTGGACGACGTGCTAGGCGACCGCTCCAGCGGGCGCGGCGGCGAGCTCTGGGAGGCCTTGGAGCGCATCGGCCAAGAGCCGCGCGGCGTCGTGGTGCTGATCGGTGAGCCGGGCGGCCGCAGCCTGGCCGAGCAGGTGACAGAGCGTCTCTCGGGGAAGGCCCACAGCGACGGCCCCAACCCGGAGCTGCGGGACTATGGCATCGGCGCGCAGATCCTGCTGGACTTGGGCGTGACGGAGCTGCTGCTGCTGCACACCACCAAGCACATTTTCATCGGGCTGGAGGGCTATGGTCTGACCATTGCCGATCAGCTGCCGCTGCGTGCCGGTTCGGAGGAAGAGGACGAATAACATGGAAGAACAAGGCAAGATCCTCATCGTCGAGGGCCGTTACTACGACGAGATCATCGATGCGCTGCTGGAAGGCGTGCTCTCCGTCCTCAATCAGGAGGGCGTGACCTATGAGCGCTTGGAGGTGCCGGGCGCCTTCGAGATCCCCACCGCGATCGCCATGGCGGAAGCCAGCAGCGAGCCTTTCGAAGGCTACATCGCGCTGGGCTGCGTGATCCGGGGAGAGACTTCCCACTACGACTATGTTTGCCAGGAAAGCGCGCGCAAGCTGATGGATCTGGCGGCGGAACGTGGCTTGCCGCTGGGCTATGGCATCTTGACCGTGGAAAACGAGGACCAGGCCTGGAACCGGGCGCTCATGTCCAAACGCAACAAGGGGGCCGAGGTGGCGCGGGCCTGCTTGCGCATGATGAAGCTGCAGGAGCGCTTCCTCGAGACGGACGAGGACTAGAGGGGCGATTCCCGTGGCGGTGAACCAGCCTTCGGCAAAGGATGCCGATCGACGGGACAAGGTCGCGCGCCAGCGTCTGGCGGCCCGGCTCGCGGCTGTGCAGGCGCTCTATCAGCTAGAAGCCAACGGCGAGACGGCCAAAGCGGTGGTGAGCCAGTTCCTGTCGGAACGGCTGGAGGAGGAGATCGACGGCCTCTCCTTAGCAGAGGCCGACCGCCGGCTCTTCAGCCGTTTGGTGACGGAAATCGCGCGGGAGACCGCTCGCCTGGACGGCTTGCTGGCCCCCTATCTGCCGGAGGAGTGGGTGCTGGAGCGGGTCGAGCCGCTGTTGCGCATCATCCTGCGGGCTGCGGCCTATGAATTGCAGGCCGGCGACAAGGTGCCGGCCAAGGTGGTCATCGCCCAGTATGTTGCGGTGACCGAGGCCTTTCACGATCCGCAGGAAACCGGCTTCGTGAACAAGCTGTTGGACCGCCTGGCGCGCAGTCTGCGCCCCACTGACTTCGCGGCGGCGAGCTAGGGGCCGAGTCCCATGGCATCCAGCGGCCGCGCGGGCGAGTTCGAGACCATTGCCCGCTACTTCGCGCCGCTGGCCGGCAGCCCGGCCGCACTGGGCCTCGGCAATGATGCCGCCGTCCTGCGACCGCCGCCGGGCCGCGACCTGGTGTTGACCGCCGACGCCATGCTGCAAGGCCTGCACTTCCTACCCGACGACCCGGCCGAGACAGTCGGGCGCAAGCTCCTGCGGGTCAATCTCTCTGATCTGGCTGCTATGGGCGCGGCACCGCTAGGCTACCTCATGACCTGTGCATGGCCGGCCAGCCTGGAGGAAACCTGGATCGCCGCCTTCGCCGAGGGCCTGTCGGAGGACCAGTCGCGCTTCGGCATCGACCTGCTGGGCGGAGACACCACCGGCGGTCCTGGGCCGCTGACGCTCTCTCTCACGGCCCTTGGTTCGGTTCAACCCGGCAAGGCGCTGGGCCGCGACGGGGCTGGGGCCGGTGACCTGGTCTTCGTCAGCGGCACCATCGGCGACGGCATCCTCGGGCTCATGGTGCGCCAAGGCCAGCTCAACGGGCTCAGCAGTACTTCGGAAGCCTATCTCACGGAACGCTATCGCCTACCGACGCCGCGTCTGGCCTTGGGGCAAGCTCTGTCGGAGTCCGGCCTGGCGACCGCCTGTTTGGACGTTTCGGACGGCTTGCTCGCCGACTTGGGACATATAGCATTGCAGTCCGCCCTGGGGGCAGAGATCGATGCAGCCTCCCTCCCGTTGTCGGAGGCCGCCCAAGAGGTCATCGCCGACGATCTGGAACGCTTCACCACCCCCAAGCAGGGCGGGGAAGCGTTCCAGATCGTCGGCGATGACCTCTTGGGGGTGGTGATGACTATGAGCTCTGCTTCACGGCCAATGAGAGCGATCGAGCCGCCGTCGAGGCCCTGGCTAGGGCCTGCGCTACCCCAGTAACCCTGCTGGGGCGCATGACGGAGGAGCCGGGACTGACCGTCCTGGATCGTGACGGCAAGGCGATCGCCGTTGGCTCCCAGGGCTGGCAGCATTTTTGAGCCGCCGTCGGTTTCTTCGGCCTCCATTCTCACGGACCTCATCCTGAGCTTGTCGAAGGATGTGCCCCACGCTCGGTGCTTGCGGCACATCCTTCGACAAGCTCAAGATGAGGGACCTGCATTGTGGGACGGTTGGGGATCCGCACGCGCGTGCTGCCAGCGACCTTTAGCCGAGTGCGCCTGAGGCAAGAGAGCGCCTAGAAGAGACGCCATGAACGCGCGTACCCGTGTCCTCTTGCTCACGGCCTGCATGGGCTGCAACCAGACCGCCTTGTCGCTCAACATGACAGTGGCGGCGCTGGCCGGGACCATGCTGGCCGGTGCCAGCCCCTATCTGGCGACCCTGCCGCTGGCCTGTACCTTCGTCACCATCATGCTGAGCAGCGGTCCGGTCTCTTTGCTGATGGGACGCTTTGGGCGCAAGCCCTGCTTTGCCTTAGGCGCGATTGTTGGCGCCGCCGGCGGGTTGATTTCCGCCTGGGCGATCCTTGAGGGCTCGCTCTGGCTCTTCGCGCTGGGGATGGCGGTCTATGGCTATGCCACGGCGACCGCCAACTACTACCGTTTTGCCGCGGCAGAGGCGGTGCCGGCCGACCAGCGCAGCCGCGCCATCTCCACCGTGCTGACCGGTGGCGTGGTGGCCGCCATTGCCGGGCCCTTCTTGGCGGTTCAGGGGACGGACCTCTTCGTCTACAGCTTCGCCGGGTCCTTCATGATCATGGCGGCGCTCAGCATCGCCATCCTGCCGCTTCTGGCCTTTGTCCACTTCCCGGCCATCGAGGCGCGCGAAGAGCCCGACCCCAAGCGGCCGGCGCGGCCCTTGGGTCAGATCGCCCGGCAGAAGGTCTTTCTGTTGGCGGCGATGGGCGGCATGGTCGGCTATGGCGCGATGAACCTGATCATGGTCTCGACGCCGACCGCGATGATCGCCTGCGGCTTCGTCATGGTCGATGCGGCCTCGGTGATCCAGTGGCATGTCCTGGGCATGTACCTGCCGTCCTTCTTCACCGGTCACCTGATCCGGCGTTACGGAGCGCCGCAGATCATGGCCATCGGCGCGGTCTTGATGATGATCTGCGCGGTCATCAACCTGACCGGCATCACCTACCTGCACTTCGCTGCCTCGCTGGTGCTCTTAGGCGTGGGCTGGAACTTCCTCTATGTCGGCGGCTCCACCCTGGTGACGGAGGCCTACCGCCCCGGCGAGCGCTCCCGCACCTTGGGTCTGAACGAGGTCCTGGTGACCGGGACCACCGCTGCCACTGCACTAGGCTCCGGTGCGCTCTTTGCACTGGCTGGCTGGGAGGTCTTGAACCTGGTGGTTCTGCCCGCACTCATCTTGGTCCTGATCAGCTTGGCCTGGTTCGCGCTCTCGCGCAGAGGCGTGCTGCCGGCTTGATGAGCGGGGCCACTTGCGTGGCCCGACGGCACCGGCCCGCACCCCCGCCCGGCCACCCAATAGGATACTGGCGTGGGTGGCCGGGCGGGGGAGAGGGCCGGTGCCGCCGCGATGAGCCCAACTCATCGCCGCAACAGCCTCACAAACCAAGCCCGTTGCCAGGAGCGGGCGCTTCTGGCACGGTCTGCCCGCCAAGAAACAGAGCCTCATCGTAAACGGTTCAAAGCAATAGCGGAACGACCCAGGCGCACGGCCAATGTGCGGTGCACGTTAGGGCCGGTTTCGCGCCTGAGAAGAGCGGGGAAGCAGAAGAGACATGAGCGAGATCCTGATCTTTGCCCTGATTTGCGGGGCCTTGGCCCTGGTCTACGGCATCGTCACCGCCAAGTCCGTCATGTCGGCACCGGCCGGCAACGAGCGTATGCAGCAGATCGCCGGCGCCATTCAGGAAGGTGCGCGCGCCTACCTCAATCGCCAGTACACGACCATCGGTGCCGTGGGTGCGGTGATCTTCGTCATCGTCTGGCTGCTGTTGGGCCTAGAGGTCGGGATCGGCTTCCTGATCGGTGCAGCACTCTCTGGTGCCGCCGGCTACATCGGCATGAATGTCTCGGTGAAAGCCAACGTGCGCACGACGGAGGCCGCGCGCAGCGGCCTCGCGCAAGGCCTCTCGGTCGCCTTCCGCGCCGGTGCGGTGACCGGCATGCTAGTCGCCGGCTTGGCTCTGCTTTCGGTCGCCGGTTACTACGCTATCTTGCTGGCGCTCGGCGTCGATGGCCGCTCGCTGATCGACGCACTGGTGGCGCTGGGCTTCGGCGCCTCGCTGATCTCCATCTTCGCCCGCCTGGGCGGCGGCATTTTCACCAAGGGGGCCGACGTCGGTGCCGACCTGGTTGGTAAGGTCGAAGCCGGTATCCCTGAGGATGATCCGCGCAACCCCGCTGTTATCGCCGACAATGTGGGCGATAACGTCGGCGACTGCGCCGGCATGGCCGCCGACCTCTTCGAGACCTACGCGGTGACCGTGGTCGCCACCATGGTCCTGGCCTCTATCTTCTTCGCCGGCCAAGAGGTGATGCAGAGCTTCATGCTCTACCCGCTGGCGATCGGCGGTATCTGCATCATCACCTCCATCATCGGCACCTACTTCGTGCGGCTGGGCTCCAGCCAGTCGATCATGGGCGCGCTCTACAAGGGCTTCCTGGCCTCTGCCGTTTTGTCAGTTCCGGGTGTGCTCGCGGTGACAGCCTGGTCCATCGGACTTAGTACGCCCTACGCGATCGGCGACCTAACCTTCACCGGTCTCGACCTCTTCTGGTGCGGCGTTGTCGGCCTCGCCGTGACCGGCCTCTTGATCTGGGTGACCGAGTACTACACCAGCACCGAGTACCGGCCTGTGCGATCGGTCGCCAAGGCATCGGAGACCGGGCACGGCACCAACGTCATTCAGGGCCTGGCGGTCTCCATGGAGGCGACGGCGGTCCCGGCCCTCATCATCATCGCCGGCATCATCGTCACCCACTCCATCGCCGGCCTCTTTGGTATCGCCATCGCGGTCACCACCATGCTGGCGCTGGCCGGTATGGTGGTGGCGCTGGACGCCTACGGCCCCGTCACCGACAACGGCGGCGGCATCGCCGAGATGGCGGAGCTGGACGATTCGGTCCGCAAGGTCACCGACGAGCTGGACGCGGTGGGCAACACCACCAAGGCGGTGACGAAGGGCTATGCCATTGGCTCGGCTGGTCTGGGTGCGCTGGTGCTCTTCGGCGCCTTTACCGAGGACGTGGCCTATTTCGCCGGAGAGGGCGGGGCGGCCTACTTCCAAGGCGTCTCGGTCGAGTTCGCGCTCTCCAACCCCTACGTCGTGGTCGGCCTCTTCTTTGGTGGGCTGCTGCCCTTCCTCTTCGGCTCCATGGGCATGATGGCCGTGGGGCGGGCCGGCGGTGCCGTGGTTGAAGAGGTGCGCCGTCAGTTCCGCGAGATTCCCGGCATCATGGAAGGCAAGGCAAAGCCCGAGTATGGGCGCTGCGTCGACATGCTGACCAAGTCGGCGATCAAGGAGATGATCATCCCCTCCATGCTGCCGGTGCTCTCGCCCATCGTGGTCTACTTCGTGGTGCTGGCGATCTCCGATGTCTCCAACGCGCTGGCCGCGACAGGCGCCATGCTTTTGGGCGTGATCGTCACCGGCCTCTTCGTCGCGATCTCCATGACCGCTGGCGGCGGCTGCTGGGATAACGCCAAGAAGTACATCGAAGAGGGCAACCACGGCGGTAAGGGCTCAGAGGCGCATAAGGCGGCCGTCACTGGCGACACCGTCGGCGACCCCTACAAGGACACCGCCGGCCCGGCAGTCAATCCCATGATCAAGATCACCAACATCGTGGCCTTGCTGCTCTTGGCGGTCTTGGCGCACGGGTAAGCCTCGCCCACACCTGCAGAACCGCCCTGGATTTTCTTCGGGCGAAGAAACGAGAGGGTCGGGCCAAAACCCGACCCTCTTCTGCTTTCCACCGAAACGGTCTTTGTGGTTAGGATGCCGCCCGTTCACGGCCGGAGGGAGAGGAGGCGACCCCATGAGCCAAAGCGCGACGGCGGACGCACAGGGTTACATCACCGACATCGCCTACACGATTAAGTACTACGCCCGGCAGTCGCCCGGGCACATGATCACCACTGCGCAGGCGACGGGGCTGGAGGCCTTCTCCGATGCCAGCAGCTTCGCCTATGCAGACTTCGGCTGTGGGCGCGGCATGACCTTGATGGCCTTGGCGGCGGTCTATCCTGAGGCCCAGTTCTTTGGCGTCGATGTCAATGCCGAGCATATCGCGGAAGCGCGGGAGCGGGCTGCTGCGGCTGGGCTCAACAATCTCACCTTCCATGCCAAAGGCTTCGACGGCCTGGCGAAGGACGACCTGCCGGACCTCGATATGGCCACCGCACACGGGGTCTATTCCTGGGTCAGTCCGGCAGTACGCCTGCAGCTACGCGACTGCATGGCGCGCCACCTGAAGCCCGAGGGCCTGGCGCTGCTGTCCTACAATGTGCAAGCGGGCTACGCCGGCCTGCAGCCGGTGCAGAGTCTGCTTATGCATCTGGCACAGGTCGCCCCCGGCGATCAGACGGCCAAGCGGCGGGCAGCACTGGCGACGGTGAAGCGCATGCGCGCGACCGAGCAGGACTTCTTTGAGCGCTATCCCAAGGCTGCGGCCTATATCGACGAGTGGGGAAAGCACGACGAGACCTATCTCTTCCACGAGTACTTCAACGAGCACTGGAACCCGCTGACCTTCGGCCAGGTGGCGCAGGAGATGGCAGCGGTCGACCTACACTTCTGCGGCGATGCGGTCTACCCCTCCTGGGTTGGCGGTAAGGGCAAGAAGAGCCGCGCGCCTTGGATGAACGATCCGGTGCTCTTGGAGGACATGGCCTCCTTCGCCACCACCCAGGCCTTCCGTTATGACCTCTATGCCCGTTGCGGCAGCATGTCCTTCGCTCGGCCGCCAGTGATCAGCGACGATACGCAGTTTATCCTGGCCCACCCGCCCAGCTCCGGCGAGGTGAAGAAGGCTGCCGAGCGCACCTGGCTACCGGCGCGCCTGGTGAAGCACTTGATGGCTGGGCCGCAGCGCTATTGCGACCTGAAGGAGGCCGAGGGCTTTGCCGGTAAGGGTGAGCGGCTGCTCTTCACCGCGATCAGGGCGGCGATGGCGCAGGGGCTTGTGGCGCGCGTCAGCGAGGCCGTGCCCTCGGTGCCGCCGGCCGAGGCCCCTGGCGGGCCCTTGACGCTCTCGACCAAGCTGGCGGAGCTCTTGCTGCAGGACAAGAAGCTTGCCAAGCAGACGCTGCCCCTGCCTGCACCGACCTTGGGCGGCGCGGTGCACGTTCCGCCGATGATTTCCGCTGTCGTGGCAGAGGTCGTTTCCGGGGGAGAGACGGATCTGGCCGAACGCGTGGCCGAACGGGTCCACGGCCTGACCGGAACGGACGCCGGCGGCAACAAGCGCGAGACCTTGGAGGCCGTACGCGAGCGGGTGCCCGGCACGCTGGAGCGCTACCGCACACGCTGGCTGCCCTTCCTCTATCAGACCGGCGTGGTCAAAGCTGACCCGGCCAAGACTTCTACATAGACCCCTGGCCGGCGCGGGGCGCTTCTGCCACAAGAGGGCCCGAGGGGTTTGCTGCTGCGCAGCGGCGTGAACCGCGGCGAGCCAACTATGGGAGAGATTTGCATGTTCAACCGACGCACCGCCCTCGGCCTTCTGGCCGCTACCGGTCTCGCCTTCACCACCAGCGGCCCGCTACAGGCCGAAGAAGAGGTCTTGAGCGGCACGCTCACCATCGAGAGCACCTCTATCGCGCTGGGCATCGGCGTGACCTGGGGTGACGGCAAGCTGGAGTACGGCGGCAAGACGCACTCCTTCTCGGTCAATGGCCTTTCGGTGGTCGACCTGGGCCTCAGCAGCGTTACGGCCAACGGCAAGGTCTTCAACCTCAAGCGGCTGCAGGATTTCAACGGCAACTACGTCGCCGGACAGGCCGGTGCGGCCTTGGGCGGCGGTGTCTCGGTCGCGCGAATGCGCAATCAGAACGGCGTCATCATCGAGCTGAACTCCACCCAGACCGGAGCCAAGCTAACCCTGGCGGCCGAGGGGATTCAGATCGAGTTGAACTAGACAGGAAAGGCTCAGGAGGGACCGCACCCCCCAGAGCCCTTTTGCATGTCCGCGTCATCCAATCCTCTGGTCGACCGCTTGCTGGCTCCTTTAGCGGAGTCAGACCGGCCGCTGATCATTCATCCGAACGGGGAGCGGCTGTCCTACCGCGCGCTCTTTGACCGCGCCGGCCAGATCGCCAACCATCTCCAGGCCTGCGGCGTCACACCGGGGGAGCGGGTGGCCGTCCAGACCGCGAAGTCCGCGCAGGCGCTGGCACTCTACTTTGCCTGCCTCAGGGCCGGGGCGGTCTACCTGCCGCTGAACCCGGCCTATACGCCTGCCGAGGTCGGGTACTTCCTGGAGGACGCGGAGCCGCGCCTTCTGGTCGCCGATCCGGCTAAGGAGGAAGCCCTTCGCCCCCTGGCTGCGGGCTGCGGCGCGGAGGTTCTGACCCTGGACGCAGAGGGGCAGGGCAGCCTGACCAGCGCTGCCGACCAGGCATCCGCCGACTTTGAGACCGTGGCGCGGGCGCCGGACGACCTGGTGGCGATTCTTTACACCTCCGGCACCACCGGCCGCTCCAAAGGCGCGATGCTGAGCCAGGAAAACCAGCTCTCCAATGCACTGACCTTGACGGCGCTGTGGCGCTTTCAGCCCGATGACGTGTTGCTGCATGCGCTGCCGATCTTCCATTCCCATGGCCTCTTCGTTGCCACCTCCTGCGCGCTGGCCGCGGGCGCTGCGATGATCTTCCTGCCCCGCTTCGACGCTGGCGAGGTCGCCGCTCTGCTGCCGCAGGCGACCGCGATGATGGGGGTGCCGACCTTCTACACGCGCCTCTTGGACCAGCCGGCCTTCACCCGCGAGGCGGTGGCCGGCATGCGGCTCTTCACCTCTGGCTCGGCGCCCTTGCTGGCAGAGACGCACCGGGCCTTCGAGGCGCGCACTGGGCATCGGATTCTCGAACGCTACGGCATGACCGAGATCAACATGAGCACCTCCAACCCCTACGTAGGCGCACGCAAGGCCGGGACCGTCGGCCTGCCGCTGCCAGACGTGGACTTGCGCATCGTCGATGCGGAAAGCGGCCAAGCGGTGACGGGCGAGGGTGTGGGTGTGATCGAGGTCAAAGGACCCAATGTCTTCCAGGGCTATTGGCGCCAGCCGGAGAAGACGGCGGCGGAGTTCCGCGCCGATGGCTTCTTTATCACCGGCGACCTGGCGCACTATGACGAAGACGGCTATGTCGTCATCGTCGGGCGGGCCAAAGACCTGATCATCACCGGCGGCTTCAACGTCTATCCGAAGGAGGTGGAAGCAGCGCTCGACGCTTTGCCAGGTGTCCTGGAGTCGGCGGTGATCGGTGTGCCGCATCCCGATTTCGGCGAGGGCATCGTCGCGGTCGTGGTGCCGGAGGCAGGGGCTGCACTGACGGAAAGCGGTCTGCTGGGCGGCCTGGCGGACCAGTTGGCCAAGTTCAAGCAGCCCAAGCGGATCGCGCTGGTGGAGAGCCTGCCGCGTAACACCATGGGTAAGGTGCAGAAGAAGGAATTGCGCGAGATCTACGCTGAGAGCTTTAAAGCGCCTGCCCAGCAAAAATAGGCTTTGCACTCGGCCAAGCGCGTAGCTATAAGGGCGGCCCTACGGCATCTCCCAAAGGCTTGAAGCATCTTTTTCAAGACCGGCGGGGACTGTCCGGCGATCAAGCGGCTGTGGCGGAACTGGTAGACGCGCAGCGTTGAGGGCGCTGTGGGAGAAATCCCGTGGAGGTTCAATTCCTCTCAGCCGCACCATCGCTGGGCGGACAGGCCCGACGGCTCCTTCACGGCACCTCTCGCCATGAAGAGCAGACAAGAGCACAGCGTGCGGCTGTGGCGGAATTGGTAGACGCGCAGGTTTCAGGTACCTGTGGAGCAATCCGTGGTGGTTCGAGTCCACTCAGCCGCACCAACTCTTCTCCCGGCGGCGGCGCCGCCAAAGGGATAGCCCCGATGAAAATGAAAGACTTCCTCTGGATCGACGCCTTTACCGAGACGCGGTACGGCGGCAATCCCTGCGCCGTGGTCTTTGAGGCCGACGACCTCTCCCCAGAAGCGCGGATCGCCTATACGCGCGAGACCGGGTTGGTGGAATGCGCCTTCCTGCAGCGCTCGGCCAAGGCCGACTTTGGTGCGCGCTACTACATGCCGACCGGCGAGATCCTGATGGCCGGGCACCCGACCATCGCCACGGTGACTGCCCTAGTGGCCGCCGGCGAGATCGACCTCTCCAAGGGCCGCGCGGAGCTGACCCTGGAGGTTGGCGCCGGCGTGCTGGAAGTCCTGGTCGAGGCGCGGCAAGGCCGCCCGCCGCTCATCACCATGACTCAACATCGGCCAGCTTTCGGCCGCAGCTACGCGGCGGCAGACATCGCCAAGCTCTATGGGCTGGAGGCCAAGGACCTGGTGGGGGAACCGCAGACGGTCTCCACCGGCACCCCCTTCTGCATCGCGCAGCTGGGCTCGCTCGAGGCGCTGCGGCGCGCGCGGCTGGACGTGAAGGCCTTGGCGGCCTTGAAGGCGGCGAAGGACGCCGATTTCATGGAGCCCTTCCTTTGCGTGACGGAGGGCGCAACGGACGCCGGCCAGACCTTCGCCCGCCTGCTGCTGCCGCCGCCCTTACCGCCGGAGGATCCTTTCACTGGCTCGGCAACCGGCTGCATGGCCGCCTACCTCTGGCGCAAGGGCGCCGTGGCGCAGAGTTTCACCGCCGAGCAGGGTCACGACCTGGGCCGCCCTGGCCGTGCTGAGGTCACGCTGTTGGGCCAGCCCGACGACATCACCGGGGTGAAAGTCGGCGGCAGCGGGGTCGTGGTGATGCAGGGGCAGATCCGCTAGCGCCAACAGCCAAGCGCACTTCGAAAGAAGGTCAAGAAGCTGACGGCAGGTCTTCGAGCTGACGTCATCTTGGTTTGGCGGTCTTTGCGCCTTCAACTTGCTAAGTCAGCCTCCTTACACCAGACGCTAAGGCTCTGTGCCATCGCCCGCAGGCGCTCATAGTCCTGGTGGCTGCGGCGGAAGACGGCAGACCAGCGCAGGGTCAGGCCCTCGGCGGTCACTGGAACCCTATCCAGATCGGCTGAAGCCCCGGATTGAACGACGGCCCACTGGCTCAAGATGCCGAGGCCAAAGCCGGCTTTCACCATCTCAATCACCGCATCGCTATGCCCGGCATTGACCAGTTTTGGGCGTTTGCCGGCGCGGCGCCATAAGAAGTCTTCCTCGAAGCCGGACTCCGCATAGGCGGAATAGGTGATGAAGGGCTCCTCCATGAAGTCATCGGCGATGACGAAGCGCTTGGCGCTCAAGCGATGGCCTTTCGGCAGGACACAGACCAGCTGATCACGAAAGATCTCAAGACTCTCGACCTGGTCTGATGCGATGTCGCCAGCTATGATGCCCAGGTCCGCCGTCCCAGTTTCGATTGCCCGAACCGGCACGCCGGGACCGCTGGCCACGAACTCGAAGGCGAGGTTGGCCTGCTTGGAGGCTTCCAACCGCAAGAACGCGGGCAGCCAGCGATAGGCGCTGTAGGCAAAGGTGGCGATGCGGATGGTCCGCAGCTCTGAAGCACCGCTGGCCGGCGCCAGGCTTCTCTCCACGTGAGCGACCTCAGCCAGGATGGTCTCGGCACTGGAGGCCAAGAGCGCCCCTGCGGTGTTCAGATGCAACAGCCGACCACTGCGGTTAAAGAGCGTGCAGCCCAGGCGGCGTTCAGCCTCGGCAAGCTGATGGCTCACCGCCGATTGAGTGAGGCCCAGACGCTCAGCCGCCGCACCGGTCGTGCGGCACTCACGTAAGGCAAGAACTGCCTGAAAGTGACGCAGTTCCAGTTTCGCCATCTACAAACCCTGCTCAAGGTGTCGGCTGAAACTATCAATTTGTTTCCGCGAGTCTCAACCGCCTATCGTCTGCGCGGTGAAGCGGTCTGTTGCCACGTAGGTCAGAGCATGAGACGAACCCGCGTGCGGAGACAGGCAGGCCCAGGGTCTGCCGTCCCGCAAATGCCTTTCGGGCAGGTTGAGAACCCCTTTCAGCCGATGAAGGTCCTCTCCGACGATCAGGTGGAGGCCATTCATCAAGCGTCGCTGACTGTGTTGCGCGACATCGGCATGGATTTCCAGCTGCGCGAAGCGGTCGAAATCCTGCGCCGCGCGGGTGCTGCGGTGGCACCGGATGGGGTACGTGTTCGCTTCCCGCCTGGCTTTGTTGACGAGAAGCTGCGGACTGTCCCGGCCCACTTCACGCTGCATGGCCGCAGTGCAAATCGCCATCTGGCTTTCGGCGGTGGTAGGCCGATCTGGGCGACGGTTGCCTCAACCCCGAATGTCTCTGATCGTGAACGGGGGCGGATCACTGGCACCTTGGCGGAGATGTCTGCCTTGACGCGGCTGGCACACGTCTTGAATCCGGTCCATGCGATTGCAGGCTACGTGGTTGAGCCGACCGATCTGGAGGTGCGGACGCGCCACCTCACAGCCCTCTCCACCATCGTCAAGATCACCGATAAGCCCTTCTTCGCCTATGCCTTTGGTCGGGAGCGCATGCGCGATGGCATTGAGATCGCACGTCTGGCCCGGGGCGTCAGCCACGAGGCGTTGGCGCGCCAGCCATCGCTGCACACCGTCGTCAACGCAAACACCCCGCTGATCTATGATGGCGCGCTCCTTGAAGGGGCGATCGAGATGGCGCGGATGAACCAGCCCGTGATCTACACGCCCTTCACTCTGGCAGGCGCCATGACCCCGATCACGCTGGCGGCCGCTCTGGTTCAGCAAAACGCCGAAGCGCTTGCCGGGATTGCCTTCTCGCAATGCGTCAACCCTGGTGCACCGGCGGTCTACGGTAGCTTTACCTCGAACGCGGACATGAAGACCGGCTCCCCGGTGTTTGGTACGCCTGAGTATGCGAAGGCGACGATCGCGAGCGGGCAACTGGCGCGGCGCTACAAGATCCCCTGGCGCAGTTCCAACGTCACCGCCTCGAATGCAGCTGACGTTCAGGCCGCCTACGAGGCGCAGATGTCGATTTGGCCGATTACCCTCGGGCAGGCCGACTACATCAACCACGGCTTCGGTTGGATCGAGGGCGGGCTTAGCACCTCTTACGAGAAGATGGTGATTGACGCCGAGATGGTGCAGATGATGAACGCCTTCCTGACGCCGATCAGCACCAGCGAGAGTGATCTGGGGCTGGACGCGATCGCCGAGGTTGGGCCGGGGGGGCATTTCTTCGCCAGTCCCCATACCCTCGAGCGCTACGAGACCGCGTTCTACACGCCGCTACTGTCGGATTGGCGGAACTTTGAGAACTGGCGCGACAGCGGATCCCTTGAGGCCTCGGACCGCGCGACGCGGATCTGGAAAGCTCTGCTTGCGGACTATGAGGAGCCGCCGATGGACCCAGCGATCAAAGAGGCGCTGGATGACTTCGTGGCCCGCCGCATTGCCGAGGGTGGGGCGCCACCGCTGTAAAAGGTTGCGGGACGAGGGTCGTCGAAGGTGCGGCGCTCACCAAGCAGAGCCCTCTATGCATCCCTGCTGTTGGTGATGCGCCCTGCGCCTGCATAACGCCAGGAAAGGGCCGAAGACAGGAGTGCCAAGACAGTGGCGGCACTGGCCAGGATGAAGCGTGCTGCCGAGGTCCAGGTCATGAGATCGCCACCGACCAGCGAGATCACGCCCGCGCCGCGCCGAGGTCATACTCCTGGGCCAACCCGATGATATCACCGGGGTGAAAGTCGGCGGCAGCGGGGTCGTGGTGATGCAAGGGCAGGTCCGCTAGCGCCGCTTCATGCTGGTGATAAGGAGCTTTGCTAGCGGTATGGCAGGTCCATTCTAGAGGTTCCAAAGGTGTTGCGCCTCTGTGTGGCGTACAACGGCCAAGGCGAGTATGATGTACCCATGAGTGAAAAAACTGAGCGTGACCTGCCGTTGAGCGAAGACGAAGACCTCCCGCCGCTGCAACCTCGGCAAGAGGCCGAGATCAGGCGCGGGATTGCCGCCGCCGATGCCGGTCGTTTCGTGTCGGACGATCAGCTACGGGCCATCATCCGCAAGTACGCCCGGCATGGAGGATAGTGTCGTTTGGACTGAGCCAGCCGCTCAAGCTCTGGACGAGATTATCGGTTACATTGCTGAACACGATCCAGCGGCAGCCGACCGCACAATCATCCGCATCGTCAATCAAACTGCCGGACTGTCGTACTTCCCTCATCTTGGCCGAGCTGGGCGGATACGGGGAACGCGCGAACTCTTTATCGATAGAACGCAGTACATCGTCATCTACCGTGTGAGAGAGCGGATCGAAGTCCTAGAGCGGGATGAGCTCAAACGCAATCATCGGTTCCCTTAGCACTCCCTCGTCTTGAGCAGCGAGCGCCCGTCGAAAGGCGGGCCGTTAGCACCGAGCCCTGG
>JBCBSF010000024.1:0-53275 GCA_039819325.1 Pseudomonadota bacterium
CTCGCGCTCGCTGCTCAACCCTTCAGCAGGCTCAGGAGAGGGAGTGCTTGTGGAAACACTGTTTCTATCTGAGCTCATCTTGCTCTAACCGCCCAAAAGAAAAAGGCCCGGGCGTTGTTGCCCGGGCCTTTCGCATGTCTCCGTCAGGTGACGGTCATTCGCGCATCATCCCCAGGATTGAGAGGATGTAGATGAAGAGCGTGATGAAGCTGCCGTAGAGCATGAAGGCACCGAAGATGGCCTTGCGCTGCGTCACGTCGCCGGCTTCCTGCTCGACGTACATGTTCTTGATCATCTGGGTCTGCCAGGCGGTGATGCCGGAGAAGACCAAGACCACGGCGGCGTAGATGAAGAAGGCGAAGGCGCCGCTCTGGATCAGGAAGGCGTTCACCAGAAGCGCGATCAGCAAGCCGATCGCGGCCATCACGAAGAAGGTCTGGAAGGCCGAGAGGTTGCGCTTGGTGGTGTAGCCGAAGAGGCTGACGCCGGCGAAGGCGCCCGCGGTGATGAGGAAAGCCCGGACGATCAGCATCGGATCCATCTGGCCATAGGCGTAGAACATGGGCGCCAGTGCCATGCCCCAGAGACCGGCATAGACCCAGTAGGCAGCCTGTGCGGCCACCATGGACTTGCTCATGATGATCTTCGGTGCGACGAAGCCCATCACCAAGATGCCGATGAAGAAGACCAGGAAGAGATTCCCGAGGCTCTGCACCAGAGCTTCGTTCGACGCGATCAGGAAGCCCAGCGCGCCGGTGAAGGCAACGCCAAGCGACATGTAGTTGTAAACCCGCAGCATGTAAGTGCGAAGGCCGGCGTCAATGGCCTCCGCCGACTGCGTGCGGCTATAGACTTGCTGGTTTGGACCGACCATGTGGTTCAGGCTCCCTAGGATAGTAGGTGACGAACGGTACGGAGGCGGAACCGGCCGCCCCTTTTCGACGCCTTATATTGGCCACCTCTCAGCGCCGATCAACAAAAACCGCAGGATTCCCGCGCATTTATACAAGCGCAGGGTGGAGTTTCTCGATCGCTCTTTACTCGTTGCGCAGCAAGGGCGCGGCGGCACTGCCCAGGGCCCGCCAGGTGCCCAGCATTCCAAAGAAGAGCGTCAGCAGAAGCCCGGCGCCCAGCGTGATGAAGAGCGGCTCCACCAACCAAGTGAAATCGGCCTGCATAACCAAGTCGATCACCACCCAACCGGCGAGAGAGCCGACCAGGGCTGCGATCAAGGCTGTGATGAGGCCCAGCAGCAAGAACTCCAATGCCAGGCCACCGGCCAAGACGTTGCGCGTCGCCCCCAGCACCTTCAGCACCACCGAATCATAGCGCCGCCGCCGCTCCCCGGCTGCGATGGCGCCGGCCAGGACCAACAAGCCGGCGAGCAAGGTGATGCCGCCGGTGATGCCGACCGCCAAGGCCACGCTGTCCAGCATGCGGCTGAAGCTCTCCAAGGCCTCGCGCACGCGCACACCGGTCACATTAGGGAAGGCGTCGGCCACGGCATCGGCCAGGGCCGCCTCGCCGGCCTCCGGAATCCGCACGGTGGCGATATGCGATGCCGGGGCCTGATCCAGCAGGCCGGGCGAGAAGATCATCACGAAGTTGATGCGCAGGCTGGCCCAGTCGATGATCCGCAGGTTGGCAATCTCCGCCGTCACGTCGCGGCCATAGACATTCACGGTCAGGGTGTCGCCCACCCCGAGGCCCATCTCTCGGGCGATCTCGTCCCCGAGCGAGAGCTTGGTGGCACCGCGATAGTCCGCCGGCCACCAGTCGCCCTCAGTCAGGGTCATGTCCGGGTAGGGCTGCTCGGCCCAGGTCAGGCCGCGGTCGCCCTCGAAGATCCAGGCCACTTCCTCTGGGATCTCCAGCTCCGGCACCGGGGTGCCGTCGACGGCGGTGATCCGGCCGCGCAGCATCGGCACCCGCTCGCTCAGGCTAGCCTCGGGGAAGCTGCCGACCAGCTCGTCGAAGGCCGCCGTCTGCTCGTTCTGGATGTCGATGAAGTAGAAGGTCGGTGCGTCTTGCGGCAGCTCCTCGCTCACCTGCTGAGAGAGGTTGGCTTGGATCAGGGTAACCGCCGACAGCACGGTCAGCCCCAGCCCCAGCGACAACACGATAGAGACCGTGGGCGCGCCCGGGCGGTGCAGATTGCTGAGCGCCAAGCGCAAAGTGGTGTGCCGCGGGCGCGGCAGACGCCGAGCGACCCAGACCACCAGCCCGGCAGCCAGCCGGAAGAGCAGCAGGGCAGCGGCCGCGGCACCGACGAAGCCTAGCGCAAAGATGGGGTTGTCGCTGCCCACCACGGCAATGGCGATCAAGGCCGCCGCGGTGACGACGAGCGCCGGCCAAAGCCACAAGGGTGCCCTCAGCTTGCGCGTATCGACGTAGCCGCGGAAGAGGCCGGCTGCCGGCAAGGACTGGGCGCGCGCCAGCGGGATCAACGCGAAGAGCAGCGCGGTCAGATAACCCATGGCCGCCGCCCGGGCCAAGGCCACCAGATCTGGCGGTCCGCCCAGCGAAATGTTAAAGAGGTCGCTCAAGAAGGGGGCGGCGATGACCGGCGCCAGGCCGCCCACCAACAAGCCGACGGCGATGCCGGCACTGGCCAGCAGCAGCACCTGGACCAGGTAGAGCTTCACGATCAGCCCGGCAGAGGCGCCCAGGCACTTCAGCGCGGCGATGGTATCGCGCCGCTGCTCTAGATGCGCGCGCACGGCGTTCGCCACACCGACGCCGCCGACGACCAAAGCGGTCAGGCCGACCAAAGTCATGAAGAGCCGCACCTGGCCGACGAAGCGCGCGACAGAGGGCGCGGCCTCATCCAGCCCACGCACCCGCCAGCCGGCGTCGGGGAAGGCAGCCCCCAGCCGCTCGGTCCAGTCGACGAAGGGCTCGCCTTCCGGCAGCACTAGGCGCCAGTGGCGGTAGACCAGGCTGCCCGGCTGCGCCAGGCCGGTCTCGGCCAGCGCCTCCAGCGGCAGCAAGACGCGCGGGCCTAAGGTTATGGCCCGCGCGCCGCTGTCAGGTTCGCTGTCGATCTCGCCACGCAGTTGGAAGCGCAGGGTGCCGATCTGGATCTCGTCGCCGATCTGCAAATCCAGGCGGCGGTAGAGTTCAGGCGCTGCCAGCACACCCCACTGACCGTCGCGGAAGGCTAGGCCGTCGGGCACCGACTGCGGCGGGGTCAGCGCGACCTGGCCATAGAGCGGATAGGCATTGTCGACGGCTTTCAGCTCGATCAGGCGGCGCTCGCCGGTCTCCGGCACGCTGGCCATGGCACGCAGCTCCGCAATGGCAGACAGCGCCTGGCTGTTCTCGCGCAGCCAGGCCGACTCTTCGGCCGTGAGATCGCGGTTGAAGAGGCGCAGCTCGGCCTCGCCGCCCAGCAGATTGCGCGCGTCGCGTTGCAGACCGTTAAGCAAGTCGGCGGAGATGGTGCCGACGCCGGCCAGCGCCGCCACACCGACGGCGAGGCAGGCGAGAAAGATCCGAAAACCGCTGAGGCCGCTGCGCAGCTCACGGCGGGCGAAGCGCCAGGCGAGGCTCAGCTCGCCCATCAGGCGGCAACCTGCGTCGCGGAGTCAGTGACGATGCGCCCATCCGCCAGGCCGATCTGGCGATCACAGCGCTTGGCCAAGCCGGGGTCGTGAGTGATTAAGAGCAGGGTGGAATTGCTGTCGCCGCGCAGCTGAAACAGCAGCTCGACGATTTGCTGGCCGGTCTTGCCGTCCAGGTTGCCGGTCGGCTCGTCCGCCAGCAGGATCGAGGGCTTGGCGACGACGGCGCGGGCCAGTGCGGTGCGCTGCTGCTCACCGCCGGAGAGCTGGCCCGGGTAGTGGGTCAAACGGTGGCCCAGCCCGACGCTATCCAGTGCCTCGGCCGCGGCGCGCCAGGCATTGGGCGCGCCTGCCAGCTCTAGCGGGATGGCCACGTTCTCTTGCGCGGTCATGGTGGCGACCAGGTGAAAGTCTTGAAAGACGACGCCGATCGACCGGCGGCGCAGGCGGGCCAGATCGTCTTCGCTGCGGCCGTTGTAGGACATGTCAGCAACGCTCACCGAGCCGGAGGTCGCGCGCTCTAAGCCGGCGACGATCATCAGCAGCGAGGTCTTGCCGGAGCCTGAGGGTCCCACAAGGCTCACCGTCTCACCGGTGGCAATGTCCAGGTCGATGCCTTTGAGGATATTCACCGGCCCGGCTTGGGAGTTCAGGGTGAGGGTGACGCCTTTCAGATCAATCATCGGCTCTATCTGTGACCCCGCATGCCTTACAGTCCTCCGCGATATGGCGAGGTCTGACGCACGGTCAAGCAGTGGCAGGGTTTTGGCAAAGCTAAGGAAAGCCCGTGGCATGAGCCCAGAGAGTGCTTGATCACGCTGTTAGGCCGCCCACTTCCTACTTCATGTCTGTCTTCTCTACCACGCGGCGGGGCTTTGCGGTCTTGCTCGCAACCCTGAGCTTTGGAGCCACGCCTGGCTTGACGGCGGAAGGTCCGCCGCCGGTCACTCTGGTGGCCTACGGCGACAGTCTCATTCACGGCTACGGCCTGGCGCCTGGCGATACGCTGCCGGAGCGGCTGGAAGAAGCACTGCAGGCAGAGGGCTGGAAGGTCACTGTCTTGAACGCCGGCAACTCCGGCGACACCACAGCCTCTGGCCTTGCGCGCCTGGATTGGACCCTCTCGGACCGGCCGGACGCAGTGCTGCTGGCGCTGGGTGCCAACGACGGCCTGCGCGGGCTCTCCCCAGCGGAGACCAAGGCCAATCTGCGCCAGATCATCGAGCGTCTGCAAAGCCGCCAGGTGCCGATCCTGCTGGCCGGCATGTTCGCGCCACGCAATCTGGGTCCCGACTACGCCGCCGAGTTCGACCCGATTTATGTGATGCTGGCCGAAGAGTACGGACTGGTCCTGACCCCCTTCCTGCTGGACGGCGTTGCCCTGGTGCCGGAGCTCAATCAGCCCGACGGCATTCACCCCAACGCGGATGGCGTGTCTCAGGTGGTCGACAACCTCATGCCCGGCTCGCGCGAACTGCTGCGGCGCGCAGTACAGCAAAAGCAAGCCGCGAAATCGTGAGCGGCCGCCGTTACGCGGTCGGCCTGGGGGAGGCGGACGAGGGTCTTGCTGCTTTGCATCAGGCTTTGAATGCCGGTCCACCGCCCGAAGGCGCCAATCTCGCCCTGCTCTATGCCAGTGACAGCTTCGCCCCGATCTACGCTCAGCTTGTCGAAACCCTACGCCAGGAGACCGGAATCGAAACCGTCGTCGGAACGGTTGGTCTCGGCATCGTCGACGGTGCCGGCGAGCGCTTCGACCGCCCCTGCCTGTCGGTCATGACCATGACCCTGCCGGAGGAGAGCTTTCAGGCCTTTGGCCCTCTGGATAGCGGGGTTGCCGCCGGGCCGACTGGGCTCGCCGGCTGGGCTGGCGATGAGAAGGTCGGCCTGGCCTTGGTCAGCGCCGACCCCCGCACCGCTGACCTGCCCAGCCTGCTGGCCGATCTGGCCGACGGCTACCAGACCTATTGCTTGGGCGGGCTCACCGCCTCGCGCCAGGGGCAGGTGGCAGCCGGCGATCGGGTGACGCGGGAACCCGGCCTCTGCGGTGTCCTCTTGAGTCAGGCGATCCCCATGACCGTGGGCCTCAGCCAGTCCTGCCAGCCGCTGACCGAGGCCATGGCCATCACCGCCGCCGAGGGCCAAGTGATCAAGGAGATCGAGGGCCAGCCGGCATTGAACGCGCTTTTGGATCTGGTGGAGCGGGACTTCGACGGCGACCTGCAGACGGCCTGGCCCTTGCTGCACCCGGCCTTTCCGGTTCTGGGTGCCGACAGCGGTGACTATCTGGTGCGGGACTTCGTCGGCCTCGACCCCGACAAGGGCTGGCTGGCCGTGGGCGAGCTGGTAGAGCCCGGCCGCCGTCTCCTCTTCTGCCGCCGCGATGCCGCCGCCGCCAAGGCCGATCTGCAGCGCCTGATCGCTGACACCAAGGCCCGCGCCGCCAGCCCGCCGCGCGCTGCGGTCTACATCTCCTGCGTCGCCCGCGGCCCGCAGCTCTTCGGCGCCCGCGGCGCCGAGGCGGCGATCCTGCGCGAGGGGCTCGGCGATATCCCCATCACCGGCTTCTACGCCGCCGGCGAGATCGCCGGCGAGCGGCTCTATGGCTACACTGGGGTGCTGGCGCTGCTGTCGTGATCCTCAGGCGCTGTCCAAGCACTTCCCCCTAGGCGGCTGGCTAGCGGCTTCGCTATAGCCTCTAGCGTCAAGAGAGGGAGCGATGCGTCATGGAAAAGCGAGCGCTGGGCCGCAGTGGAGAGACGGTCTCCGCCATTTGCCTCGGCACAATGACCTGGGGACTGCAGAACACGGAGGCCGAGGGCCACGCGCAGATGGACCTGGCGATGGACCACGGCGTCAGCTTCTGGGATGCCGCGGAGATGTACTCCGCCCCGCCGTCTGAAGAGACCTGCGGGCGGACTGAGGAGATCATCGGCACCTGGTTCGCCAGCCGCGGCCGGCGCGACGAAGTCTACCTGGCGAGCAAGATCGTCGGGCCGGGCAGCCGCTTCCCCTATATCCGCGGCGGCGAGACCCGCTTCACGCCTGAGCATCTGAAGCAAGCGCTGGAAGGCAGCCTGCGCCGCATGGGGATCGAGCATATCGACCTCTACCAGCTGCACTGGCCCGACCGCTCCACCAACACCTTCGGCAAGCTGGGCTATACGCCGAATCCGGATGAGGCCATCACCCAGCCGGAAGAGACGCTGAGAGCGTTGGAGGGCCTGGTCGCCAGCGGCAAAATCCGCCACGTCGGCCTCTCCAACGAAACACCTTGGGGCACCATGCGCTTCCTGATGGGCGCGGAGCAGGGGCTGGGGCCGCGCATGGTCTCCATCCAAAACGCCTATAATCTGCTAAACCGCAGCTTCGAGGTGGGCTTGGCGGAGATCGCGGATCGCGAAGACTGCGGTCTGCTGGCCTATGCACCGGCAGCGGCCGGCGCGCTCTCAGGCAAGTATCTGGGTGGTGCCCGGCCGGAAGGGGCGCGGATGACCCGCTTTCCAGGCAACACCCGCTATCTGAAAGAGCCCGGCATCACTGCGACCGCCGCCTACGTTGCCTTGGCGCGTGAAGCCGGCCTGGATCCGGTGCAGATGGCCACCGCCTTCGTGCTGTCGCGGCCCTTCACGACCTCCGCCATCATCGGTGCCACCAGCCTGGAACAGCTGGAAAATCAGATCGGCGCGGCGGAGATCACTCTGTCGGACGAGCTCTTGGAGAAAATCGAGGATATCCACAAGCGCTACTCCAACCCTTGCCCTTGAACCGACGCGACCAAAGCTCCTCTAGTGTGCCCAAGAGCAATAGGGGAGCCCGCTTGCCATGATGCGCCTCTTCGTAGCGCTGACCCTGCCTGACGAGGTGCGTGAGCAGCTGGCCGCCCTGGAAGACCGTCTCCCAGGCGCACGCTGGCTGGATGAAGAGAGTTATCACATCACACTGCGCTTTATCGGCGAGGTGGATGGCGGCCAAGCCGAAGACATCGCGCATGAGCTGGATCGTCTGGACGGCCGCGGTTTCGAGCTCTCGCTCGCCGGCTTAGGCCACTGGGGCGAGGGACCGCGCGCCCGGGCCCTCTGGGCCAAGGTGGAGAAGACCGAGCCCCTGTCGCGGTTGCAGCAGAAGGTTGAGAACGCCCTTCAGCGGGTCGGCTGCGAACCGGAGCGGCGGCGCTTTAGCCCGCATGTAACCCTGGCCCGCCTGCGCAACACTCAGGCAGAAGACCTGCACCCCTTCATTGCTCGGCACGGTCTGCTGCGCCTCGGGCCCTTCCCGGTGCAGGACTTCGTTCTCTACCGCTCCTTCCTGACAGGCGAGGGGCCGATCTATCAGGCGGCAGCCGTCTATCCGCTAGCGGCTTGAGCGGCTTCTGCTCGCCGCTTCACTGCGGCTTCGCGCTGGGCGATGTAGATGCCGGCGGCTGCAACAATCACGGCGCCGTACCAGACCGAAGTCTCCGGGAAGACGCCCCAGCCGATCCAGCCGAAGAGCACCGCCCAGATCAGCGAGGAATAGTCCAAAGGCGCGATCACTGAGGCCGGCGCATTGCGGTAGGCCGTGGTGAGGGTGAGCAGGCCGAGCCCGCCCAGGAGGCCCATGGCGAAGAAGAGCGCCAGGTCGGGCAGATCGGGCGTGATCCAGTCGACCGGCAGGGCGATGAGCGAGGGAATGAAGATCCCCAAGGTCGAATAGAACATGATCGACGCGGTACCTTCCGAACGCGTCAGCACCCGCGTGGTCAGGCTGGTGAGCGCAAAGCAGAAGGCCGAGCCCAGGACATAGAGCGCCTCCAGCTGCAGCTTCTCCGGCTCCGGGCGCACCATGATGAGCACGCCGATGAAACCGACGATGACGGCACCCCAGCGTCGCGTCCCCACCTTCTCGCCCAGGATCGGCCCGGCCAGCGCGGTCATGAAGAGGGGTGCCGTGAAGGCAATGGCCAGCGCCTCGGCCAGGTGTAGGTGCTTCAGGCCTTGGAAGTAGAGGCCCAGCGCGCCCAGGATGAAGAGGCCGCGCAGCAGATGCAGCCCCGGCCGCCGGGTCTTCAAGGAGCGCAAGCCGCCTTCCCGCCAAGCAACCACGACCACCGGCAGAAAGCCGAAGAGCGAGCGGAAGAAGAGCAGCTGCGCGACGGCATAGGTGGCGCCCAGCCACTTGGCCAGCGCGTCCATGCTGGAGAAGAACATGAAACAAAGGAGGGCAGCGGCGATGCCGAGGCCCAAGCTTTCCTCGACAGCCGGCCGCGTGGCTGTGTCGCCGCTCATGACCTTCCACTCCCTTCCCCACCTGCACTAGCATCCGCCCGAAGAGGGGAGCAACGCATGTCCTTCATGTCTGGCCAGACACCCTGGCCGCCCAGAGAGATCGTCATCCTGACCGGCGCCGGAATCTCGAAGGAATCTGGCCTGGAAACCTTCCGCGACAAGGACGGGCTCTGGTCACGTGTGCGGATTGAGGATGTGGCGACGCCGGAGGCTTTCCGCCGTGACCCCGCGAGGGTACAGGCCTTCTACAACCAGCGGCGCCAAGGGCTCTTGGACCCGGAGGTGCAGCCCAACGCAGCGCATAAGGCGCTGGCGCGTTTCCAACGCGACTATCCGGGTGAGGTCCTGCTGGTCACCCAAAACATCGATAATCTGCATGAACGCGCCGGCTCGCCGTCCGTGCTGCACATGCACTGCGCGCTCTTGGAGGCCTCTTGCCTGGTCTGCGCGGCGGTGAGCGACTGGCCCTCCGACATCACGCCCGACAGCCTCTGCCCGGCCTGCGGTGCTGCCAAGAGCCTACGCCCCAACGTGGTCTGGTTCGGCGAAATGCCCTTTGAGATGGAGCGGATCGCTATGGCCTTGGCGCGCTGCCATATCTTCATCTCCATCGGCACCTCCGGCAACGTCTATCCTGCCGCCGGCTTCGTCGCCGAGGCAGCGCAGGCCGGCGCGCACTGTGTAGAGCTGAACCTCGAGCCCTCGGAAGGGGCCTCGCTCTTCGGCGAGCATCACCATGGACCGGCCAGTGAGGTGGTGCCGGACTATCTGCAGAGCCTGCTGAAACGCGCCGGCTGATCCAGCGCCATGGCGGCCACCGCTTTCGACCGCGCGCTTTGGACCTGGGCGGCGCCGCTCAGCTTCGTCCTGCTTTGGTCGTCGGGCTTCGCCTTCGCCAAGCTAGGGCTGGAAGACGCCGATCCGCTGACTTTCCTGGCGCTGCGCTATGCCGTGGTGCTGGTGATCCTGGTGCCCTTGGCCCTGGTCCTGCGTCCGCCCCTGCCCAAAAGCCCGCGCACCTGGGCGCATATCGCCGCCGTCGGCTTCCTGATCCAGGTGGTCTACTTCAGCTTCTCCTATCTGGCGGTGACCAAGGGCCTCTCGGCCAGCGCCAATGCGCTGATCGCTGCCTTGCAGCCGATCCTGGTCGCCCTGGCCTCGCCCTTGCTCTTGCGCGAGCAGGTGGGGGCCAAGCGTTGGCTGGGACTGCTGCTGGGCCTCAGCGGTGCCGCCTTGGTGATATTGGCGCGCGCGGCGGTGGAGACCACGACACCGCTCGGCGTCACCCTCTCCGTCTTGGCCCTCTTGGCGCTGGCAGCGGCCACGCTCTACGAGCGGCGCTTCGGTGTGGAGGCCCATCCGGTCAGCGCCAACTTGATCCAGTACGTCATAGGATTTGCCTTCCTGCTGCCGCTCGCTGCGCTGCTGGAGCCCATGCGGGTCGTCTGGACGGTGAACCTGGGCATCGCGCTGGCCTATCTGGTGATCGCCAACTCGCTGATCTCCGTCACCTTGCTGCTGGCCATGCTGCGCCGGGGTGAGGCCGCGCGGGTCTCTGCCCTCTTCTTTCTGACGCCGCCCATGGCCGCCTTGGTCGCCTTTGCTGTGCTGGGAGAACCCTTGCCACCGCTCGCTTGGGTCGGCATGGCCGTGGCCGGTGCCGGCGTGGCTCTGGCGACCCGGGTGACCTCTCGCTGAAGCAAGGACTCAGCCTTTGCCAGCACCCCCCCGAAGCGACCATGATGCCGACAGAGCCTTGCAGCCGGTGAGAGAAGACAGTGCCAGACATCAAGAAACTGCTGGTCGCCAATCGGGGCGAGATTGCGATCCGCATCCTGCGGGCGGCCAATGAGTTGGGGCTCGATACCGTGGCGCTCTACGCCGAGGAAGACAAGCTCTCCCTGCACCGCTTCAAGGCCGATGAGTCCTACAAGGTGGGCGAGGGCCAGGGGCCGGTCCGCGCCTACCTGGATATCGACGAGGTCATCCGCGTCGCCCAGCTCTCCGGCGCCGATGCGGTGCATCCTGGTTACGGTTTTCTGTCGGAGAAGCCGGAGCTGGCGGAGGCCTGCGCGGCTGCGGGCCTGACCTTTGTCGGCCCCAGTGCGGAGACCATGCGGCTCCTCGGCGACAAGGTCTCTGCCCGGCAGGTTGCTATCGCCGCTGGCGTACCGGTCATCCCAGCGACGGATGCCTTGGGCGAGGACCCCGCGGAGATCGCCCGTCTGGCCGAAGAAATCGGCTACCCCCTCATGTTGAAGGCCGCCTGGGGCGGCGGCGGGCGCGGCATGCGCGCCATCCGTCGACCGGAAGACCTGGCCAGCGAGGTGCTGTCCGGCCGGCGCGAGGCCGAGGCGGCCTTCGGCAACGGTGCGGTTTATCTGGAGAAGCTGATCGAGCGCGCGCGCCATGTCGAGGTGCAGATCCTCGGCGATGCCGCCGGAACTCTGGTGCACCTCTTCGAGCGCGACTGCTCCATCCAGCGGCGCAATCAGAAGGTCGTGGAGCGGGCGCCGGCCCCCTACTTGGGCGACGCGCAACGCCAGGCTCTCTGCGGCCTAGGCCTGAAGATCGCCGCCGAGGCCGGCTACCGCAACGCCGGCACGGTCGAGTTCCTGATGGATGCCGACAGCGGCGCCTTCTACTTCATCGAGGTCAATCCGCGCATCCAGGTCGAGCACACGGTGACGGAGGAGGTCACCGGCATCGACATCGTCAAGGCGCAGATCCGCATCGCCAAGGGCGCGCTGATCGGTGACCTGGCCATGTCCGGCGTGCCGGCGCAGGCGGACATCAGCCTGCGCGGCCATGCCCTGCAGTGCCGGATTACCTCCGAAGATCCGCTGAACAGCTTCATCCCCGACTATGGCCGCATCACCGCCTATCGCGGCGCCACCGGCTTCGGCATCCGGCTGGATGGCGGCACGGCTTACTCCGGCGCCGTCATTACCCGCTATTACGACTCGTTGCTGGAGAAGCTGACGGCCTGGGCGCCCTCGCCGGAAGAGGCCATCGACCGCATGGACCGGGCTTTGCGCGAGTTCCGCATCCGGGGCGTGGCGACCAACCTGGCCTTTCTGGAGGGGCTGATCAGTCATCCAGACTTCCGCGCCAACCGCTACACCACCCGCTTCATCGACAAGCACCCGGAGCTCTTCGACCTGGCGCCGCGGCGCGACCGGGCGACAAAGCTTCTGCGCTACATTGCCGACATCACGGTGAATGGCCATCCGGAGGTCGCCGGCCGCCCCAAGCCGCCGCCGCATGCCCTGCCGCCGGTGGTACCGGGCCGCAAGCCGGCAGCGCTGAAAGAGGTGCTGCCGAAGACCATCCTGGACAGCCAGGGTGCCGAGGCGCTGGCCGACTGGATGCTGGCGCAGAAGCGCGTGCTCTTGACCGACACCACCCTGCGAGATGCCCACCAGTCGCTCTTGGCGACCCGCATGCGCAGCCACGACATGCTGCAGGTGGCGCCGGCCTATCGCGACAACCTCCCAGATCTCTTCTCGCTGGAGTGCTGGGGCGGGGCGACCTTCGATGTTGCTATGCGTTTCCTGCAGGAATGCCCCTGGGAGCGGCTGGCGGGTCTGCGCCAGGCCCTGCCCAACAGCTTGCTTCAGATGCTGCTGCGGGGCGCCAATGGGGTCGGCTACACCACCTATCCCGACAATGTGGTGGAGGCCTTCGTCGCCCGGGCGGCGGAGAGCGGGGTCGACATCTTCCGCGTCTTCGACTCGTTGAACTGGGTGGAGAACATGCGGCTCTCCATGGACGCGGTCCTGAAGAGCGGCAAGCTCTGCGAGGCAGCGATCTGCTACACCGGCGACCTGCTGGACCCCGACCGCTCCAAGTACGACCTGGACTACTACGTCACCATGGCGCGCGAGTTGAAGGCCGCCGGCGCCCAAGTCCTGGCGATCAAGGACATGGCCGGCCTGCTGCGCCCGGCCGCCGCCCGGCAGCTGATCCCGGCGGTCAAGTCGGAAACCGGCCTGCCTTTGCATCTGCACATGCACGATACCTCCGGCATCGCAGCCGCCAGCCTGCTGGTGGCGGTCGACGCCGGGGTGGATGCGATCGACGCGGCGATGGACAGCTTCTCCGGCCTTACCTCGCAGGCCAACCTGGGCTCTCTGGTCGAGGCCCTGCGCCGGCAGCCGCGCGACAGCGGCCTGGACCCTGAGCGCATCCGCGAGATCTCCGACTATTGGGAGGCCGTGCGCTTCCGCTATGCCGCTTTCGAGAGCGACCTGCGCTCTGGCGCGAGCGAGGTCTATCTGCACGAAATGCCGGGCGGCCAGTTCACCAATCTGAAGGAACAGGCCCGCAGCCTGGGCTTGGCGGAGCGCTGGCACGAGATCGCCCGCGCCTACGCCGACGTGAACCAGATGTTCGGCGACATCGTGAAGGTCACACCCAGCTCCAAGGTCGTCGGCGACATGGCGCTGGCCATGGTCTCCGCCGGGCTGGACCGCAGCGCGGTGGAAGACCCCAAGCGCGAGATCTCCTTCCCGGAATCGGTGGTCGGCATGTTCCGCGGCGAGCTGGGTCAACCGCCGGGCGGCTGGCCCAAGGACCTGCAGGCCAAGATCCTGAAAGGTACCGAACCCATCACCGGCCGCCCGGGCGCGAGCCTTCCGCCAGCGAACCTCAAGGCTGAGCAGGAGAAGCTGGAGGCGGAGTTGGGCCGCGCCGTCAGTGAAGAAGAGCTGATGAGCTACCTCATGTATCCCAAGGTCTTCCTCGACTTCGCGCGCAGGGCGGAGGACTACGGCCCAGTCTCCGCCTTGCCCACGCCGACCTACTTCTACGGCATGGAGCCGGGCGAGGAGATCGCGGTGGATATTGAGGCCGGCAAGACCCTGGTGATCCGCTGCCAAGCCATCGGCGACAGCGACGAGGAGGGCGAGTCGCGGCTCTTTTTCGAGCTGAACGGCCAGCCCCGCGTGGTGCGCATCGCCAACCGCAAGGCAGCCGCCACGGCACGCCGCCAAGAGAAGGCGGACCCCAGCAACCCCAACCATGTGGCTGCCCCCATGCCAGGCCTGGTGGCCTCCATCGGCGTTGCGGAGGGTCAAGCGGTGAAGACCGGCGACCTACTGCTGACCATTGAGGCGATGAAGATGGAAACCGCCGTCCATGCCGAACGCGACGGCACTATCGAGCGCCTGGTGACCCCGGCTGGCACACAGGTCGACGCCAAGGACCTGCTTCTGGCCTATGCGGACTGACGCGGGTGCCGGAGACGCTCGACCGGGTGGCCGAGGAGGCTCGCGCCTGCCGCATCTGCGAGGCCGAACTGCCCTTGGGCCCGCGCCCGGTCTTCCGCGTATCGGCAACTGCACGCCTCCTCATCGTCGGCCAAGCGCCGGGGACCAAGGTGCATGAGAGCGGCATCCCCTGGAACGACCGCTCCGGCGATCGCCTGCGGGACTGGTTGGCGCTCGACAAGGAAGTCTTCTACGACGAGGGCCGCGTTGCCATCCTGCCGGCCGGCTTCTGCTATCCTGGCGTCGATCCGCGCGGCGGCGACCGCCCGCCGGACAAGCGCTGCGCACCGACCTGGCACCCCCGTTTCCTACCGCTCATGCCACAGGTTGCGCTCACGCTGGTGGTCGGCCTCTACGCCCAGGCGCTCTTCTTGGGCAAGTCGCGGAAAGGCAGCCTGACCCAGACGGTGGAGGCCTTTCAGGACTATCTGCCGACCTACCTGCCGCTGCCCCACCCCTCCTGGCGCAACACAGCCTGGCTGAAACGCAATCCCTGGTTCGAGGCTGACCTGCTGCCGGTGCTGCGGGCGAGGGTGCGGGAGCTGGTTAGTTGATGCTCCGCGCCAAGATCTGGCTCATCGCGCTCAAGCCGCGCCCGCTTTCTGCGCCCCAGGTGTTGAAGGCGGCCTGGACCTTCGCGAGCGCCCCTTTGGAGGTGGCCGGCTTGTCGATCACGCCGGCCCGGATCAGAGCGGCGGTCACGTCGGGCGACAGCAGAAAGGACTCCTTGCCGATGCCACGCAGCAGGTACTGGCCTGTGTAGCCGCCCAGCCGCGAGCCGCGCCGCTTGAAGAGATCCAGCAAGCCGACATAGTCCGCAGAGGGCCAGTCGGCGAAGATCTGACCGGCGGGGCGGCCTTCCTCGGCAGCCAGTTCGGTCAGAAAGCGGGCGTTGTCGAAGACGCTGCGGATCTTGGCGGCATGGCGCACGATGGAGCGGTCGGCGAGCAGGCGGTCCAAGTCCTCGTCCGACGCCAAGGCCCAGCGGCCGGGCTGAAAGCCCTCAAAGGCCTCCTCGAAGGCCGGCCACTTCTTTGCAATTACCGACCAGTTGAAGCCGGCCTGGAAGACCCTGAGGCTGATCTGCGACAGCCAGCGGTCATCAGGCAGGGCGCGGAGGTCCGCCAGATCGGCAGGAGCAGTCAGCTGCGCTTCCAGCGCCGCCAGGCCGCCTTTGCGCTCTGCGGCTAGCGCCTCGATCTCTGCAAAGGGCTGGATCATGACCTTTGATCTCTCTTTGTTCTGGTTGTGCAGATAAGGTCACAGCCTGGAGATTGGCGCCAGATCTTTCTGAACGTTATTCCTCAGAGGAAACATCTTTTCTTTTCCTTGCGCTGGCTGGGGAATCTGGGTAGCTCTGGCGCCCTAAAGCAGCAAGCGGGATAAGAGCCCATGTGCGGGATTGTTGGACTCTATGCCAAGACCCAGGCCTTCCAGGCCGGATTGGGCGCGAATCTAGGCGCCATGCTGGTAGAGATGAGCGACCGCGGACCCGATTCCGCTGGCGTTGCTCTCTACCGAGAGCCGGCGGCCGAGGGCGCGGTGAAGCTGGTGCTGCATGCCGCAGCCGGCACCTGCGATTGGCCCGGTCTGGCCGCTGCCCTGGGCAAGGCCTTCGGTGTCGAGGCCAGCCTCAGCCAGCGCGGCGATCATGCGGTGGTGACCCTGGCGGCGGCCTTACCGGCGGTGAGGGCCTGGCTCACCGAGCATCATCCGATGGTCCGTCTGGTCTCCGCCGGTGCCATCATCGAGATCTTCAAAGAGAAGGGCCATCCGCGCGACGTGGTGCGCCATTTCGGGCTTGACGGCCTTTCCGGCAGTCACGGCCTGGGCCACACCCGCATGGCCACCGAAAGCGCGGTGACGACCGAGCACTCGCATCCCTTCTCCACCGGGCGGGATCTCTGCCTGGTGCACAACGGCTCGCTTTCCAACCACAACCGCCTGCGCGCACGGCTGCGCAAGGCCGGGGTGGAGATCGGCACCGACAATGACAGTGAGGTCGCGGCCGGCTATCTCGCCTGGCGCCTCTCGGAGGGCGATGGCCTGACCGACGCGCTGGAGCGGGCGATGGGCGAGCTGGACGGTTTCTATACCTTCGCCGTCGGCACCAGCAGCGGCTTCGCCGTGCTGCGCGACCCCATCGCCTGCAAGCATGCCGTCCTGGCGGAGACCGACGACTGGGTCGCCATGGCCACCGAGTATCGGGCCATTGCCAGCCTGCCCGGCGCCGAGGCGGCTGAGATTTGGGAGCCGCGCCCCGGCCAGGTCTACGCCTGGGGCGGTTAGGCTTGGTTCAGTGCTTTCAATCGCGCGAAACAGGAGAGGCCCCTCCGCATCTCACGGACCTCGTCCTGAGCAGCGAGCGGCAGCGAGCGCCCGTCGAAGGGCGCGCGGCCGCCACCGAGCGTGGGGCAGACCCTTCGACGGACGCTCGCTTGGGCTCGCTGCTCAGGGTGAGGTCAAAGCGGGTGGACAGATAGGCCTTGGCCTTCGGAAGGTAACGGGATGAGCAACAGCCTGATCGAAATCGACCTGGACCAGACGCCTCTGCGTGACGCCAACCGGCAGATGCAGGACGCGACCGCGGAGGCCTTTCGCCTGCTCCACCCGCGCGGCATCCACGCGCTGGCCGCCGGGCTGACCCAGCCGGTGCAGGTCACCATCGCCGGCCATGCTGGCTTCTATTGCGCCGGTATGAACCAGCAGGCCGCGGTCACCGTCGAAGGTCACGCCGGGGTCGGTTTGGCCGAGAATATGATGAGCGGCGCGGTGCGGGTCACCGGCAATGCCTCCCAGTCCGCCGGTGCCACCGGCCACGGCGGGCTCTTGGTCGTGGAGGGCGACTGCGCCTCGCGCTGCGGCATTTCCATGAAGGGTATCGACATCGTCGTCGGCGGCTCGGTCGGCCATATGAGCGCCTTCATGGGCCAGGCCGGCTCTCTGGCCGTTCTGGGAGACGCTGGCCCGGACCTGGGCGACAGTCTCTATGAGGCGCGCCTCTATGTGCGGGGCCGGGTCGATAGCCTGGGCGCGGACTGCAAGGAGAAGGAGATGACGGCGCACCACCTGGACAAGCTGGCGCGCTTGCTAGACCGGGCCAAGGTCAAGGCCGACCCGCGCGACTTCCGCCGCTATGGTTCAGCGCGCAGGCTCTATCATTTCCAGACCGACAACCTCGATGCCTACTAGGGAGCGCTTGCCATGAACGCGCCGCCAAAGGGTCCGCCGCACACTCATCCGCGCCCCAGCGCGACCTTCGACGCCTACACCCTGTCCGAAATCCGGCGGGCGGCGGTGACCGGGGTTTACGACATCCGTGGCGGCGGGGCCAAGCGGGCCTTGCCGCACTTTGACGACCTGCTCTTCCTCGGCGCCTCCATGTCGCGCTATCCGCTGGAGGGCTATCGCGAGCGCTGCAATACCGCGGTCGTGCTGGGCGACCGCTTCGCCGAGAAGCCGATCGAGCTGAAGATCCCCATCACCATCGCCGGCATGAGCTTCGGCTCGCTCTCCGCCCAGGCCAAGGAAGCACTGGGCCGCGGCGCCTCGGCCATGGGCACCTCCACCACCACCGGCGACGGCGGCATGACGCCGGAGGAGCGGGGGCATTCCTCGCTCTTGGTCTACCAGTACCTGCCCTCCCGCTACGGCATGAACCCCGACGACCTGCGCCGCGCCGACGCCATCGAGATCGTGGTGGGGCAGGGCGCAAAGCCGGGCGGCGGCGGCATGCTGCTTGGCCAGAAGATCACCGAGCGTGTGGCCGAGATGCGCGACCTGCCGGAAGGCATCGACCAGCGTTCCGCCTGCCGTCACCCCGACTGGACCGGCCCGGACGATCTAGAGATCAAGATCCAGGAGCTGCGGGAGATCACCCAGCACAAGGTGCCGATCTACATCAAGATTGGCGCGTCGCGGCCCTATTTCGACACCGCGCTCTCGATCAAGGCCGGCGCCGACGTGGTGGTCTTGGACGGCATGCAGGGCGGCACCGCGGCGACGCAGGAGGTCTTCATCGAGCAGGTGGGCATCCCCACCCTGGCGGCCATCCGCCCGGCGGTACAGGCGCTGATCGATGCCGACATGCACCGCAAGGTGCAGCTGGTCGTCTCCGGCGGTATCCGCAACGGCGCCGACGTCGCCAAGTGCCTGGCGCTGGGCGCGGATGCTGTCTCCATCGGGTCTGCCGCCCTGGTGGCGCTTGGCGACAACGACCCGCGTTGGGAGGCCGACTATCAGGCGCTCGGAACCACAGCGGGCTGCTACGACGACTGGCAGGCCGGCCAGGATCCCGCTGGCATCACCACGCAAGATCCAGTGCTTGCTGCGCGTTTGGACCCGGTCGCAGCCGGCAAGCGGCTCGCCAACTATCTGGCGGTGATGACCTTGGAGTGCCAGACTATCGCCCGCGCCAACGGCAAGAGCGACCTGCGCAACTTAGAGCCTGAGGATTTGGTAGCGCTCACCGTCGAAGCGGCTGCGATGGCCAAGGTTCCTCTCGCGGGCACCGACTGGATCCCAGGACAAAACGGTTACTGATAAGAGAGACGAACATGAGCATCGATCTGGCAGAACGCGCGCAGGCGCTGGGCATCAAGTACTTCCTGATCTCCTTCGTCGATTTTTTCGGCGGCCTGCGCGCCAAGCTGGTGCCGGCGGAATCCATCGCCGTGATGCAGGCCGATGGCGCCGGCTTCGCCGGCTTCTCGACCTACCTCGACATGACGCCAGCCGACGAGGATATGTTCGGCAAGCCCGATCCGGAGAGTCTGATCCAGCTGCCCTGGAAGCCTGAGGTCGCTTGGCTGGCAGCCGATCTCTGGATGGGTGGTGCGCCGGTGGAAGCCAGCCCCCGTGTTGCCTTGAAGCGCCAGATCGCGGCGGCGGCAGAGCTGGGCTATCGCATGAAGACCGGTGTCGAGTGCGAGTACTTCCTGATCAACGCCGACGGCAGCGCGATTGCCGACGAGCGCGATGTCCACCCCAAGCCCTGCTATGACCAGTCGGCCTTGATGCGCCGTTTCGACCTGATCAGCCGCATCTGCGATTCCATGCTGGCCTTGGGCTGGGGCCCCTATCAGAACGATCATGAAGACGCCAATGGTCAGTTCGAGATGAATTGGACCTATGACGACTGCCTGCGCACCGCCGACCGCCACGTCTTCTTCAAGTACATGGTGAAGAGCCTGGCGGAGGAAGCCGGCCTGCGCGCCACCTTCATGCCCAAGCCCTTCAGCCACCTGACCGGAAACGGCTGTCACGCCCACGTCTCGCTCTGGGACGCTGAGGGCCAGACCAACCTCTTCGACGACGCGAATGGGGAACTGGGGCTTTCGCCGCTGGCCTACAGCTTCCTGGGCGGCATCATCCACTCCGCGCCGGCGCTGGCGGCGCTCTTCAACCCCACGGTCAACTCCTACAAGCGGATCAACGCGCCGCGCACGGTCTCTGGCGCCACCTGGTCGCCCAATGCCGTCTCCTACGGCGGCAACAACCGCACCCACATGATCCGTATCCCAGAGCCTGGGCGCTTCGAGCTGCGCCTGATGGACGGGGCCGCCAATCCCTATCTGCTGCAGGCCGGCGTGCTGGCGGCGGGCCTGGACGGCATCGCCAACAGCCGCGATCCCGGACAGCGCCTGGACATCAACATGTATGCCCAGCGCCGCACCCCGCGCGGCTTGAAGAAGCTGCCGCTGAACCTGCTCGACGCGCTGCGTCTCTTCGAGAAGAACGCCGTGCTGAAGGAGCGTTTGGGCGCGCCGCTCTGCGACGCTTACTTGAAGCTGAAGCACGAGGATTGGAACGCCTACGCCAGCACCATCTCTGCCTGGGAGCGGCAGAACACGCTGGATTGCTAGCCCCCGCCCGTGATCTGCTGGCGGCATGAACGAGGAGACAGCGAAGGGTAATCGTGACCCAGCCCTGCTGGCGGCGCTGGCCGCCGCCGGCCTCTCCTTCCTGGTCTGGCCGCTCTTCTATCTCCTTGGCATGGAAGAGCGCCCGGCAGCCGCGCCGGTGGGCTACGAAACCTATTTCCAGCAGGCCAACTGGTGGCCCTTTCCCTTCTTTTTCCTGGCCATCGCCATGGGGCTGCGGCTCACCTGGTACCCGCTGATGCGGGCCTGGGCGCATCTCGCCGAGTCGGGTGTCCTCTTAGGCCGCGACGGCCCGCCGAGTGATGAGGCTTTGCGCCAGCTGCGGTCCGCGCTCTCCGGCCAGCGCCGCTGGGCGCTTTGGGCAGCGCTGCTGACCACGCTCGCGGTGAACGTCATCGATTGGCTGCCGCTCTATGGCGTCTACTTCGGTGATGCCAGCCTGGCCGAGCAGGTGGCCGCCGCCTGTCTGCGCCCCAACGCCTCGACCGCTTGGCTCTTCGCCCAGGCTGGTAACGCACCGCTCTGCCAAATCCCGGAAAGCGCCTTCACCGGGGCACGGATCGAACAGCCGCTCTGGCAGGCGGTCTACAACGTCATCCTCATGGCACAGCAGTTCGCCCTGATCTTCTTTGCAGCGCTGGCCGTCTATCAGATCCTGCTGCACACCCTGCTCTTCGGCCTCTTCGAGCGCCTGGCTGTGGCGCGGCGCTGGAGCCTGCATCTGTTGCTGAACTGCCGCTCGCCCTTAAACGAGTTCGGGCTGGAGCGTTGGAACTTCGCGCTTAACAACTTCTACTGGGCCAGCAGCCCGATCATGCTGGCGGTCTTCCTCTCGCGCGCCGCTACCCCGCCGGAATTGCACCTGCCGGGCCAGGCGCTGCTGGCCTTCGCGGTGCCGGCCGCGCTGATGGCGCCGATGGTCGCCACCATCCTAGTCCGCCAGGCCCGCCTGCCCGCCGCCTGGCGCAGCCTGGAGCCCAAGGGCCCGGTGCCGGCGGAGGACTACCGCCGCCAGCAGCTCTGGCCCTTGGACCGCAACTGGTCCTCCAAGCTGGGCATCGTTCTGGCCTTCGCCTTAGCGGCGCTCTCCATCGGCTTCGAGATCAACCAGTTGATGGCGATCTAGGAGAACGTGGTTACGCACGCCCAACCCACCCGCTTCTCCCTTCATCCTGAGCTTGTCGAAGGATCTGCCCCAAGCACGATCTTCTCCTTGGCACATGCTTCGACAGGCTCAGCATGAGGGGAGTGCTTGGTGGTTTCGGGTTTGCGTTTGAACGGGTCTCTGCCGGCAGTCGGCTTCAGCCATTATGCCACAACACGACTCGCCTGCGGGCCGAAGGTTTCGCCGTGGATCCGCTCCGCCGGCACGCCGAGCGTCTCCAGAAGACCAGTGGTCTCGGCCATGAAGGCGAGCGGGCCGCAAAGCAGATAGTCGGCCTCGCCTGGGTTTGGCAGCAGCTCACCCAGCAAGGCGGTGTCGAGCCGGCCTTGGCTGTCGGCTCGGTCGCCAGGCTGTGGCCGGGTCAAGGCCACGTGCAGGCGGGTTGCCCGGCGGCTCTCTGCCAGGTTGCGGATCTCCTTTGCCAGCGGCAGGTGCTCGCCATCGCGGCCGACCTGTAGGAAAAGCAGCGGGCGGTCCGAGCCATCTGCCGTCACCGCGTGCAGCATGCTGACCAATGGCGTGACGCCGACACCGGCGCCGATGAGGACCAGGGGCCGCCCGCCCTCTGGCAGCAGGAAATCGCCAGCGGGTGTGCGCGCGTCCAATAGCGCGCCGGCGCTCTGCTCGTGCAGGAAGCGGGAGACCGTACCCTCTGGCTCGCGCTTCACGCTGATGCGGTAGCGCGTCTCGTCCAGCGGTCCGGAGAGGGAGTAGGTTCGCTTTTCGGGCGGGCCGCCGTCGCGCAGCGAGACCTCGATCGGCAGGTGCTGGCCGGGCTGAAAAGCCGGCAGCGGGCCGCCGTCGCGGGCCTCCAGGACGAAGGAGGTGACGTCGGCGCTTTCCTTGCGGGTCTCGGTGATGCGCAGGCTGCGCACGCCGCTGCCGTCCGTCTGCCAGCGCAGGTCTAGGACTGCCGGCTGTTCCACCACGGCTTTCACCGTGATGGTGATGAGCCGCTGGGCGGCGGGGTCGTCGCTCTTGCCCGTCGGGTCCCAGTCGATCTCTGCCCGGCCGCTGATCTGCAGCAGGCTGCCGCTGGACCAATCGACCAGCAGCAAGCCAACGCGGGGATCGAGCAGCAAGTTGCCCAGCGTGTTGTAGTGATTGTTGCCAGCATAGTCGGGGAACTGCAGGCGGCCGCCGTCCAAGACCCGCAAGACACCGGCTGCACCGCCGCGATGCGAGGCATCCATGCCGAAGGCCTCGCTCTCGCCCTGGCCGCGGTAGCCGCTGGCGAGGAAGAAGGTATCGGCCTTGGCGATCCAGTCCTGCTGGCTGGGCGTCAGGCTACTGCTGCGCCGCGCTGGCTGCGGGGTGCCGTTGGCCACGCGCCGCCAAGAGCGCTCGCGGATGTACTGCGGGCAGTTGCCGAAGCTCTGGGTGACGGCGACGCTCAGGCCTTTGGGCGTGCTGCGCGCCACTCTGCCGTTCACCCGGTTGCGCCGCCGGGTTGCCGGCTCGATGCCGAGGAAGCCGATATCGGCACCCGGCCTCAGCGCTCCGGCCAAGGCATCGCCGGCCGGCAAAGCGCTGGCCAGGTCGAGCGTCTGCGCATCCGGCGAGGTGATGAAGCCATCCGGGCCGCTCAGCAGGCTGGCCCAGGCCCGCCCCTCCGCGTCGCGGGCGGCCAGGATCATGAAGGGCTGGGCATTGAAGAAGGCCCGGTGCTGGTCGGGCATGGCTGGGCGGACCACCTTGCGGGCCCAGTCCTCGATATCGCGCACGCCCAAGCGGGCCTGCACCTGCTGCTCCCCCTGGTGAAAGGGAGAGGCCCCGTTTGGGGCCCCCGCCTTTGCGAGCGCGTTCATCGGTCCTTCCCCTCCCTTTAGGCGACCAGACCGGCCTTGCTGGCCGGCATGGGAACGAAACCGGGAAGCCCTTCGACACGGGTCAGCCAGGCGCGGATGTTGGGATAGGGCTCCAGCGAGACGTTCCCCTCCGGCGCGTGGGCGGTGTAGCTGTAGATGGCAACGTCGGCGATGGTGGGGCTGTCGCCCACCAGCCAGGTCCGGCCTTCCAGGTGGCCTTCAAGACGGGCCAGCACGCGCTTGGCCACCATCATCACCTGGTCGACGTTGAGGTCCATGGCGAAGACGGTGATGAGCCGCGCGGCGGCCGGACCGTGGGCGATGTCGCCGGCGGCCAAGGTCAGGAACTTCTGCACCTCTGCCTCCGCCACCGGGTCCGTCGGTAGCCAGTCGGGGGCATAGCGCCGGGCCAGGTAGACCAGGATGGCGTTGGAATCGGCGACGAGGGTCTCGCCATCCTCGATTGCCGGCACCTGGCCGAAGGGGTTGATCGCCAGATAGGCCGGCTGGCACTGCTCGCGGGCGGCCAGATCGACGGGCACGATCTCGTGCGGAATGCCGGCCAGGCTGGCGAAGAGCTGGGCCCGGTGGGCGTGGCCCGAGAGCGGGAAGTGGTGGATGCGGATCGGCTGGGTCACGGCTTTGTCTCCTCTGGTCCGTTGTGCTCGATGCAGAAGAGATGGCAGGCTTTGGCTTTCCCGATAATCACCACATTTCCAGAATAATTGTGTCGTGCTTGGGAATAATACCGGGTTTATGGACCGCTTCGATACGATAGAGGCCTTCTTGTCGGTGGCGCAGGAGGGCTCTTTCACCGCCGCCGGCCGCCGCCTGGGGGTCTCGACCAAACGGGTCAGCGCCGCCGTGGCCGAGCTGGAAGAACGCCTGTCGGTGCGCCTCTTCAACCGCACCACCCGCAGCGTGGCGCTGACCGAAGCAGGTACGGCCTGTCTGGAACGCTGTCAGAGCCTGCTGGAACAGATGGAGGCACTGGAGGCGCAGGCGCGCGAACAGCAGACGGCACTCTCCGGTCCTCTGCGCATCACCGCGCCGACCGGCTTCGGCAGCAAACGCCTGACGGCTGCTCTGGTCCCCTTTCTCGCGGCCCACCCGGCGGTGGCCTTGGATCTCCGTCTCTCCGACCTGCGACTGGACCTGGTGGAGGAGGGCTTAGACCTGGCGATCCGGGTCGGCGCCCCGCGCGACTCCTCGCTGATCCAGCGCAAGCTGGCAGAGATGCCGCTTCTGCTCTGCGCCGCGCCCAGCTATCTAGACCGCCACGGCCGGCCGCAGCGCCCGGCGGAGCTGACCGGCCACACCTGCATCCTGAACAGCAATCAAGGCGAGGCCTCGGTCTGGCGCTTCTGGCCGCAAGAAGGTGCTGGTGAAGAAGAACGCGTGACGGTCACTGGCACGCTATCGGCCAACGCGCCTGCAGCCACCGCGCAGCTGGCGATCGGCGGCCTGGGCATCACCCGCTGCCCGCGCTATGCGGTCGAGGACTTCCTGCGCCAAGGCCTGCTGGAACGCGTGCTCACCGACTATCGCTCAGAAGACTTCGGCCTCTACGCCCTCTACCCGCCCGGCCGCCACATGCCGGCCCGGCTCCGCGCTCTCTTGGATCACCTGGCGCGGTTTTTTGCTTAGTGGGCTGCAAAGGGCTGGCTACGTTCAATCCCCTCCATCTTCCTAGTTCTCGGTCATCATCACCAAGCGCTTCCCTCATCCTGAGCTTGTCGAAGGATGTGCCAAAGAGAAGAACGTGCTTGGGGCACATCCTTCGACAGGCTCAGGATGAGGGCGGGGGAAGCGGAGACAAGAGGACCCCTAATCTGTTCAACTAACCTAACGCTCCCCGTCCCGCCCGAAGGAGCGCTTTAGCACCAGTTCATCGTCGCTGGGGTTGGGTTCCACCAGGTAGAGGCCGATCAGGATGACCGCGACGGCGGCCCAGGCGATGGCCGAGAGCTCTTCGTTCAGCAGCAGCATGCCCCAGACGATGCCGGCGATGGTCATGGCATAGGCGCTCTGGCTGGCGAAGACCGCACCTGCCGTGGCGATCAAGTGGAAGCAGAGCAGGATGGAGGTCGCCCCGCCCAGACCCATCAGCAGGACCAGGATCTCCAGGCGGCTGACGTCAAAGCTCAAGGTCATGAAGTCGCCGTTGTAGGCCACCATCGGCAGCAGCAGAAGCGCGGAGATCCCCATCATGATGCCCACCGAGGCGAAGATGTCGATCTGCTCCGGCCGTTTAGCCGCCAGCAGAATGCCCTCCAGCGCGAAGAAGAGGGGTAGCAGTAAGGCGATCCCCAGCCAGATGTCGTCCGCGGTGCCGGTGACGTCGAAGCGGGTGTAGAGCACGGCCGCCACGCCGATGAGGCCGACCATCAGCCCGACCAGCCGGCGCGGTGTGGCCTTCTCCAGCTTCATGGCGGCAGCGAAGGCGAAGACCATGAAGCCCTGCAAGGTCACGATGAGGGAGAGCATGGCGGCCTCCACATGCTCGGTGACCCAGAAGGTGGTGAGCCGCTGCAGCACGCCGGCGATGATGGCCCAGAGCAGGAAGAAGCGCAGTTCCTTCCAGCCCAGCCGCGGCAAGCGCCCGCGATAGGCGGCGACCGAGAGGCAAAAGACGGCAGCGATGCCGTTCACCCAGAGCGCCATGCCCAAGGGGTTGGAGCCGAGGCCGGAGGCCATGCGCGAGAGGGCGGGGGTCAGACCCCAGACCACGCCGACCGCGATCACCAGCAAGCTGCCTTGCAGCATCTGCACCGCGCGCCGCAGCCGCAGCTCGCGGTCATAGATCTCGGCCGCCATGCCACGGAAGACGGCGGCCAAACGGCCCAGCGCATCGGGGCGGGCGGCCAGGTCGTCGATTTCAAGGTTCTCGGGGCTGAAGCGGCCGGATTCCAAGACCTCGGCGGCCTCGGTCAGGCGTTCGACCCGGCGGAAGTACTCTTTCTCCTGATCGCGGAAGCGCTTCTTGGTGAGCGACGCGCCCAGCCGCGCGCGCAGCAGCACCGGATCGAAGTCCTTGGGCAGAAAGTCTTCCGCGCCCAGTTCGATGGCCTTCACCACGCTTTCGCGCTCGTCATCCAGTGCGGAGATGACGATGACAGGAATGTCGCGCAGGTCGGGATCGGCTTTCAGCGCGCGTAGCACGTCGAAACCGTCCAGTTCCGGCATGACGATGTCCAAGAGGACCGCATCGAAGGGCTGGTCGCGCAGGATCTCCAGCGCGCGGCGCCCGTCTTCCGCCACCTGTGCCTCATGGCCCAGGCTGCGGACCGCCATACGCAGTTTCAGGCGGCTGGTGGAGTTGTCGTCCACGACCAGGATGACCGCCGGCTCCACCGCGTCGCTTGGCGGGGCTGCCTCCGCGGCGACCGGGACTGGCCGGGTACTATCCAAGACCGGCCTCTTTGATGGCCCGCAACTCGGCCTGCGCCTCAGCCTCTGCAGCGACGATCGCATCCGCCTGGGCCACTGCGTCCGCGACCGGCCCGGCCTTGCAGTCGGCCTCCAGCTTCTCACAGAGACGGGAGAGCGTCATGGCGCCGAAGTCGCGGGCGTTGGATTTCAGGCTATGGGCAGAGATGCGCAGATCGGTCCAGGTCTCGCTCTCAGCTGATTCACGAATCTTGGCAGCCAGGCGCGGTGCCTCAGCCAAGAAATCTTCCAGCAGCTCGGCCAGATCCTCTGGATCGCCGCCGATGACGGAGAGCAGGTGATCCAAGGCAGCCCGATCGATGACAGCAGCGGTCATTGCGGCGCCGCCTTGGGCTGCGCACGACGGAAGTCGGCTGCTTCTTCCAGGCTCTGCGATAGGGCCTCGACGTCGATGGGTTTGCTCAAGTAATCGTCCATTCCGGCCTCTAGGTAGCTTTCCCTCTCTGATGCCATGGCATTGGCTGTCAGCGCGACGATGTAGGGCCGGCGCTCTGCTCCAAGATGGTCCTTAATCAAGCCGGCGGCGGTCATCCCGTCCATTTCCGGCATTTCGATATCCATCAGCACCGCGTCGTAGCTGGAGGCGCGGCAGGCCTCCACCGCCTCTTCGCCGCTGGTTGCCAGATCGCAGCCATAGCCCAGCCGGCCTAGAATCTTCTTGCCGACCTTGCGGTTGATGGCGTTGTCGTCGACCAGTAGGATTTTCAGGTCGCCGTCGCCGATCTCCTCCAGTGCCTGGGAGATGGTACCGCTTTGCTCGTCGGTGGCGGTGGGCGTGCCGGCCTCGACGAGGCTGGCGGTCAGCGCGGCCAAGAGATGCCCGGACTTGGCAGGCTTGGTCAGGACTGCGGTGAAGCCGATTTCCTCCACCCCTTTGCGGAAGTCCGGATCGACGCTGGAGATGGAGCTGAAGAGCAGGAGCGGCGGGGTCGGTCCGGGCAGCGCCTGAATCCGGCGCGCCAGCTCAAAGCCCGTCATCTCCGGCATCTTATAGTCGATGATGCAGACATCGAAAGCGTCGCCGCGGGTCAGCCACTCCAGGGCTTCGTTCGGCGAGCCGCTGGCCTTGGACTGCAGCTCCCAACCGCGCAGCTTCTCGCTCAAGATCAGGCGGTTGGTACGGTTGTCGTCGACCAGCAGCACACTCTTGCCCTTGATCGCCGCCAGCTGGTCTTGGCGGGCGGCCCGGTTCGGCAGCTCCGCCACCTGGGCCGGCACGGTGAAGGTGAAGGTGGTGCCGCGGCCGACCTCGCTCTCCACAGATATCTCACCGCCCATCAGCTCCACCAGGCGCTTGGTGATGACCAGGCCCAGCCCGGTTCCGCCATAGCGCCGCGTTGTGGAGGCATCGACCTGGCTGAAGGACTTGAAGAGGCGGTTCATGCGGTCGGCTGGAATGCCGATCCCGGTATCGCGGACAGAGAAGGTGAGGAGGGTGGTATCCCCCAGCTTGGCGGCCTCGCGTGGCAGGCGGCTCTCCACGGTCAAAACCACCTCGCCGACCTCGGTGAACTTCACTGCGTTGTTCAGCAGGTTCAATAGGATCTGCTTCAGCCGGGTGGGATCGCCGATGATGCCGAGCGGCGCGTCGGGGCTCAGCCGGCAGGCCAGCTCGATCCCCTTCTCCACCGCCTTGTTGGCCACCAACTCGACCGAGGCCTCGACTGTTTCCGCCAGCTCCAAAGGCGTGCGTTCCAGTTCCAGCGCACCGGCCTCAACCTTAGAGAAATCCAGGATGTCGTTGATGATGGTGAGCAGCGTGTCGGCGGCGGTGACGATGGTCTGGGCAAACTCCCGCTGCTCGTTGTCCAGCTGGGTGCCTTCCAGCAGCATGCTCATGCCGATGATGCCGTTCAGCGGGGTGCGGATCTCGTGGCTCATGGTGGCCAAGAAGGCGCTCTTGGCCTCGTTGGCGGCCTCGGCGGCATCCTTGGCGCGCTGCAGCTCGTCGGTGATGCGCTTGATCTCGGTGATGTCGGAGTGGACGGCCACGGTGCCGCCCTCGTCGGTGCGGCGGTTGCTGATCTGCTGCCAGTGGTCGCCGGCAATCTCTTGGATGAAGGGCTCGGCGGCGCGGTTGTGGCGCAGGATCTGCCGCTCGATCCATTCTTGCGGGCGCTCGCCGGCATTGGGGAAACGCCCGGACGCCGCCGCCTGTTCGGCTATCTCGGCATAGCGCGCGCCTGGCTCCAGCGGCGTCTCCCGGCTACCCAGCATGATCTCGCGGTAGCGCTGGTTGGCCACGACCAGCCGGTCTTCCTTGTCGAAAAGCGCGAAGCCTTCGGTAATGCTCTCGATCGCGTCGGTCAGCTGACCGCGGGCCGCCTGGGCCTCTGCTTCCGCCTCGGCCAGGTCGGCAGTACGCTCCTCCACCCGCCGCTCCAGCTCGTCGAAGGAGGCGCGCAGCCGGGCCTCATAGGCCTCTTGGCGTTCTTGCATGTCGTTGAAAGCGGAGACGACCTTGCCGATCTCATCGCCGCTTTCCCAGGCCACCCGCTCGCGCGGCCCGTTCAACTGGGCGCGGTTGATGGAATCCAGCAGCATCGCCAGGGGCCGGCCGATGGTCTGTCGGTTGGCGACCAGGGCTGCCCCAATGACGGCCAGCAGCAGGATGGTGGCCAAGGCCACCGCAAGCGTCAGCCGCTCCGCCGCCAAGTCCGTCAGCCGGGCTGGCGTCAGCGCAACGGCCAGGCGCCCGATCTCGATCAACTCGCCTTCGGAGTCGAAGATGATCGGCATCTCGTCATAGTAGGCCTGATCGGTCAGTGCCTCGAAATCGCCGACGGCGGCGACTAGGCCGTCCCGCTCGTCGAAGACGGCCGCACCTAGCACGTCGGGGTCGGTCAGAAGCGCAGTCAGGATCAGCTTGGTCTGCTCGTCGGCCACGTTCCACAGGGAGTCCGCCACCACCGCGCTTTGGATCACCAGCAGCTTTTCCAGCTTGATCTGCAGCTGCTCCTCGGCGGAGCGGCGCGCGTTCCATTCGAAGAAGCCGAAGACCAGGATGGTGGAGACCAGGACCAGCGGCACGACATAGGCCAGAAACTTACCCTGGACCGACTTGAAACGCAGAAAGCTGGCTTTCTTTGCAGGCGCAGAAGAGCGCGCCGGCGCGCTCTCTTCTTCCTGCAAGGCACCCATGGGACTAGAAGGCGTTTTCGAAGTAGGCCGCTACGATGGCATCGACGTCCACTTCTGCCAGGGCTGCATTGAAGCGCTCACGCAGGGCATTGCCCTCGGCGTTGTCGACGAAACAGAGATAGAGCGTCTTCTCGTCCAAGGGCTTGTCGTTGAACTGCAGGGACGCGGCGTCGCGCTTCAGCGCCGGCTCAGTGGCCAGCAAGTAGGACAGAACCAGCTTGTCGATCACGGCGGCATCGATGCGCTGGCGCTGCAGCTTCTTCAGGTTGGTGAGATCGTCCTTGGCTGAGATGGCGCGGATCCAGCCGGTACCGGCCTTCTCGTCGAACTCGTCGGTGTTGGCATAACCGAGAACGGTGCCGATCTTGAGCTTTTGCTCGCCCAGGTCGTCGATCGACTCCCAGGCGACAGGGGCATTGACGTGTTCGGCAAAGCCCAAGAGCCCGCTGCCGATTGGGTCGGAGGCAACGAAGCCCTCGACATGGCGGCAGTGATAGCCGGGGAAGTAGGCCAGCGCGTCGGCGTCGTTCTTGGCCCGGGCGATGGCGCGCTTCCAGGGCAGGATTTCGACTTCCGCGGTCACGCCGGCCTGGGCCAGCACCTCGCGCACCACCTCGGTCGTTGCCCCCTCGCGCGGCAACTCGCTGCCGGTGTAGGGCGGCCAGTCGAGGGTGGTGACCACCACCGACTCCGCCTGGGCGGCTGCCGGAGCCGTCAGCAGGGCAAGGGCCAAAGTGAGCCCCAGTCCGAAACGCCGCATGCTTTTCCCCCTATCCGCTTAATGCCAAAACCTAGCAGTGGGCGTCTTGGGCGACAATCGACAAACGTACCTTTTTTTCGCCTGGAAATCTGCTCGGAAACCGATCATTTCCGCACCTAATCGTAGCTGCGTTGATCGTCGATCACTTTGCCATCATTGGCAAGGCTGCCCGGGTCTTCCAACACAACCCTCCCTTTGAGCTTGGTCAGTTCCGTCACGCTGGCCTCGATCGCCGCCGCCAAGCCCTCCGACTTGCTGCCAGTCTCAACGCGTAAGGTCATCACGTCTTGGTCGTTTGCGCGGGTGACCTCCAGCCGGCCCTTGGCGGCCTCCGGGTGGCGGGCCAGCACGGCGGCGATCTGTTCGGGGTGGACGAAGAGGCCCTTGACCTTGGTGGTCTGATCGGCGCGGCCCATCCAGCCCTTGATGCGTTGGTTGGTGCGGCCGCAGGGGCTGGGCTCGGTCATCAGCGCCGAGAGGTCGCCGGTGCCCAAGCGGATCATCGGGTAGAGCGGGTTGAAGTTGGTCACCACGACCTCCCCCACCTCGCCCGCCGGCACCGGATCGCCGGTGCCGGGACGCACGATCTCCAGGATCAAGGCCTCGTCCAGGATCATGCCGGGGTTGGGGCTGCCGTCCGGCGCTGCGCTTTCATAGGCAATCAGGCCCAACTCCGCTGTGGCATAGCACTGGAAGCAAGCGATGCCTTTCGCCTCGTAGGCGGCCCTGAGCGCAGGGAAGAGCGCGCCGCCGGAGACGAGCGTATGGGTGATGGAGGAGAGGTCCTGTCCGCCCTCGGCCGCTTTCTCCAGCAGGGTCTTCAGATAGTCGGGCGTACCGGTGAAACCCTGCGGGCGCAGCTGCGCGATGGCGGCGATCTGCTGCTCGCTGTTGCCGATACCGGCCGGGACCACGCCGCAGCCCAAGGCCCTGGCACCCCAGTCCAGAATCCAGCCGCCCGGCGTCATGTGGTAGGAAAAGGCATTGTGGATCAGCATGCCGGGCCGGAAGCCGGCGGCGTAGAGCGCGCGGGCGGTCCGGGCGTAGTCGCTCTCCCGCGCGTCCATCTCATAGAGCGGCCCGGGCGAGGTGAAGACGCGGCCGGCCTGACCGGGCTTTGCGGTGTTCAGCCCGCCGAAGGGCGGGGTCTCGGCCTGCAGGCGCACCAGCTCGCTCTTGCGCAAGACCGGCAGGCTGGCCAGTGTTGCGCGGTCGGTGACGCTGGCCGGATCGACCGCGGCGAGGCTTCTGGCGTAGGCCGGCGCCTCTGCCTTGGCCTTGGCGATTTGGCCGGGCAGAGCCGCGAAGAGTGCCGCCTCCCGCTCAGCCGAAGGGCGCCCTTCCAGGGCATCGAAGTGGGTGTCCTGGGTCATAAGGGGCGCTCCTTAGCTGCGAAAGAGTAACCAGCGTGTTCGAGGCAAAGTGAAGGATGCAGGCAGGAGAATCACTGCCGCGCCAGTCCTTTCAACAAGCCTTGCCCTCATCCTGAGCCTGTCGAAGGATGTGCCAAGGAGAAGAGCGCGCTTGTGGCACATCCTTCGACAGGCTCAGGATGAGGGGAGTGCGAGGTGATAGAGTTCCAAGTCTCCCCGTCTCTTAATGCTCTTACGCCAACCAGCGCTTCCGGCGCTTGTAGTGCTTGACGTCGCGGTAGCTCTTGCGGCCGGAGGCGGAGAGGCCGAGGTAGAATTCCTTCACGTCCTCGTTGCTGGCCAGTGCCTGCGCCTCACCATCCATCACCACGCGGCCGCTCTCCAGGATGTAGCCGTAGTTGGCATACTTCAGCGCGATGGAGGTGTTCTGCTCAGCCAAGAGGAAGGTCACTTCCTCCTGCTCGTTCAACCGCTTCACCGTCTCGAAGATGACCTCCACCAGCTGCGGAGCGAGGCCCATGGAGGGCTCGTCCAGGAGGATCATCGAGGGGCGGCTCATCAAGGCCCGGCCGATGGCGCACATCTGCTGCTCACCGCCGGAGGTGTAGCCGGCCTGGCTGGAGCGGCGCTCTTTCAGGCGGGGGAAGTAGTGATAGACCATCTCCAGATCCTTGGAGATGGCACCCTTGCCGTCGCGCCGGGTGTAGGCGCCGGTCATGAGATTCTCTTCGATGGTGAGGTGGCCGAAGCAGTGGCGGCCCTCCATCACCTGGATGACGCCCTTTTGCACCAGCTCGTGCGAGGTCAGCTGGTCGATGCGCTCTTCGCCGAAGGTGATGGAGCCCTTGGTGACCTCCCCCCGTTCCGCCTTCAAGAGGTTGGAAATGGACTTCAAGGTCGTGGTCTTGCCGGCACCATTGGCGCCGAGCAGGGCGACCACGCCGCCCTTGGGCACGCTCAAGGACACGCCTTTGAGCACCAGGATCACGTGATCGTAGATGACCTCAATGTTGCTGACCTGAAGCAGCGCCTTTGCGCTGTCCGTACTGCTGCTGGCCGCGAGCGCTGCCTCTGCCATTGATAAGCCTCTTGCTGGAGAAACCGAAGAGGAGCAGTCCACGGGCGGTCTTGCCGCCTACGGACTGCTCCATCTTCAGAGCCGGTTACTGGTTGTGGTCGCAGTTGCGCGGGGTGATGCCTTTCTCCTCCGCGTACTGCATGGCCGAGGCAATATACTCCGGCTGGAGCGCACTGCGGCGCGGGTCGATGAAGTCGCTGACCGCGGCCCAACGCTCACCGTCCCACTGCTGCACCAGGGCGGAACCACCACCCTCGTGGTCAGCGCAGGACAGCGCGACCGGACCCATCAGGCCGGTCATTCCGGCTTCCTCCAAGCGCTCCGCGGTGATGACCAAGTGGTCGAAGCCCCACTGGACCTGCTCGCCGGTCAGGGACTTGTTGCCGAACTTCTCCTGCGCCGTGCGGATCGCCTCGGTCACCAGGAAACCGTTCACGATGCCGCGGTTGTAGAGCACCGTGCCGATGTTCGCCGGATCGGCCACTCCCTTGCCTTCCTCGTGCATCTTCATGATGGCCTGCACGACCGGGAAATCCTGCCCGACGCCGGTGATGTTCAAGGACTTGTAGCCCTTGGCCGCATCCTTGGCCGGCAGCACGTCAGCCTCGGCACCGGACCACCAGATGCCGATGAACTTGTCCATCGGGAAGCCGACAGAGGCAGCCTCACGCACGGCCGTCGCGTTCATCACGCCCCAGCCCCACATGAAGACATAGTCGGGACGGATCTGGCGGCCGATGCGCAGCCAGGTGGCCTTCTGCTCCAGACCCGGCGAAGCGACGGGGAAGAGCGAGAGCGAATAGCCCTCTTCCTCGGCCAGACGCTCCAAGGTCGCGATCGGCTCCTTGCCGTAAGCGCTGTCATGATAGACCAGAGCGATCTTCTTGCCTTCCAGGCTGCCGCCCTCTTGCTCCTTGGCGTACTGCACCATCACGTCGGCACCGGCCCAGTAGGTGATGGGGGCGGTGTAGACGTAGGGGAAGACAGAGCCGTCAGAGGCATCGGCGCGGCCATAGCCCATGGACAGGATCGGTATCTTGTCTTCGGTGGCCCGGCCGATGAGCGCGTAGGTGATGCCGGTCGAGAGCGGGTTGATAACCGTGGCGCCGGTCGGCCCTTGGTCCTTCAGACGCTCATAGCACTCGACGCCGCGGTCGTTGTTGTACTGCGTCTCGCACTCTTCCCAGGTCAGCATCACGCCATTGATGCCGCCTTCCACCTCGTTGACGTACTGATAGAAGTCGACGAAGCCGTCGGCAAAGGGGATGCCGTTCGGCGCAAAAGGACCGGTGCGGTAGACCAGCAACGGCAAGAACTGCTCGTCGGCCGCCTCAGCCGGGGTCGGCGCCACCGGCATGGCGGTCGCGGCGGCGCCCAGCACGATGGCTGCGGTCGCCCAACGCATGGACTTCAATCCCATAGAGTAACTCCTCCCTCGTACGGCGCGGGTCCTGTTCGTCCCGCGGCGCGTGACGACGCCTGGATTCTTGCTAGCCCTGCCGCCGGCCGCGGCGTCCAATTCCGGCCGATGGGGACGTCCCAGCCCCTCCCCTAATAGGGGAAGGGCCAAAGCCTCAGTTTTTCCTTCGCGAGTTGCCAGAGCCTGGCCAGGCCATGTGGCTCGACGATCAGGAAGAAGATGATCAGCGCGCCGAAGATCACGAAGCGTAGGTGCGCTACCAGCTCCACCGACATGGTGATGCCCAGAAGTGCGGGCAGCTGATCGAGGAAGATCGGCAGCAGCACGATGAAGGCAGCCCCCATGAAGGAGCCCATGATCGACCCCAGCCCGCCGATGATGATCATGAAGAGCACCTCGAAGGAGCGGTTGATGTCAAAGGCCAAGGCCTCGACCGAGCCTGTGTAGGTGAAGGCCCAAAGCGCACCGGCGATGCCGATGTAGAAGGAGCTGACGGCAAAGGCGGTGAGCTTCGCCAGCATCGGCCGGATGCCGATGATCTCAGCGGCGATATCCATATCGCGGATCGCCATCCAAGAGCGCCCGGTTCGGCTGCGCACCAGGTTTTTGGCGACCAGCGCCAAGAGTGAGACCAGCACAAGGAGGAAGAGATACTTAGCCTCCGGTGTCGCTGAAGAGCCGGTGACCGTCACGCCCGGGATCACATCGCGCGGCGGTGCTGAGATCACGCCAGACGGGCTGAAGTTGGTCCACCAGTCGAACTTGTTGAACATCCAGATCAGGAAGAACTGCGCCGCCAAGGTCGCGACCGCTAGGTAGAAGCCCTTGATCCTAAGCGATGGCAGTCCGAAGAGGATGCCCACCAAGGCGGTCCCCAGACCGGCCAGCAGGAAGACGATGACGATGTTCACGTCTGGAAAGGCGGTGGTCAGCTTGAAGCTGAAGAAGGCGCCGCAGGCCATGAAGCCGCCGGTGCCCAGGCTCAACTGCCCGCAGTATCCGGTCAGGATGTTCAATCCCAAGGCCGCCAGCGAGAAGATGAGGAAGGGGATGAAGATGGAGTTCAGCCAGTAGGTCGGCGCCACCAAAGGCACCGCCACCACGGCCAAGAGCAAGAGGATGAGGATGCCGACTTTGTCCTGGCGGATCGGATAGATCGCCTGATCGGCGGCGTAGCTGGCCTTGAACTGTCCGGCCTCACGGTAGAACATGACCCCTTACACCCTCTCGATAATGCGTTCGCCGAAGAGGCCTTGCGGCCGGAAGAGCAGCACCAGCATGGCCAGCATGTAGGCGAACCAGTCTTGAATGGCGCCGCCCACCAGCGGTCCGACGAAGACCTCGCCCACCTGCTCGCTGGCACCGATGATCAGGCCGCCGACGATGGCGCCCGGGATCGAGGTGAAGCCGCCCAGGATCAAGACCGGCAGCGCCTTCAAGGCGATCAGCGATAGCGAGAACTGCACGCCCAGGCTGGAGCCCCACATGACGCCGGCGACCAGGGCCACCAGGCCGGCGACCGACCAGACGATGGTCCAGATGGTCTTCAAGGGAATACCTACGGAGAGCGCTGCCTGGTGATCGTCGGCCACGGCGCGCAGGGCCCGGCCGATCTTGGTGTACTGGAAGAGGATCGCCAGCACGCCCACCATCAGCGCGCCGACCACGGCGGCGATGATCTCGGTCGGGGTCAGCAGAATGCCGTTGGGCAACAGGTTGCCCTGGAAGACGGCGACCGGCGTCTGCGAGATGCCGATGTCCATCGCCTTCACGTTGGAGCCCCAGATGGTCTGGCCGACGCCGTCCAGCACGAAGAAGATGCCGATGGTCGCCATGAAGAGGATGATGTGCGGCTGGTTCACCAGCGGCCGCAGCACCACCCGCTCGATCAGAACGGCGACCAGGATCATGATGCCGCCGGCCAAGAGGAAGGCCAGGATCCAGTGCAGGCCGGCCTCCATGAAGCCGACCATCGCCAGCGCTGCGAAGAGCACCATGGCCCCTTGCGCGAAGTTGAAGATGCCCGAGGCCTTGAAGATCAAGACGAAGCCCAGGGCCACCAGGGCGTACATCACGCCCTGCAGCAGGCCCTTCACCATCACCTCGGCATAGAAGTCCCAGGCGAAGAAGAGGGTGTCGGGGTTCAAGGCGGCCAAGCCCTGCAGCGCGAAGCCGATTATGGGGAAGGCCAGCAGCGCCGAGACGACGCAGATCACGACCAAGCGGATGTTCATGGCGGCGCTTCCTCCCTAATGACCGACGCCGAGGTAGGCGTCGATGACGCCCTGGTCGCTGCGCACCTCGTCCGGCGTGCCGTCGGCCAGCTTGCGGCCATAGTCCAGCACCACCACCCGGTCGGAGATGTCCATGACCACGCCCATGTCGTGCTCGATCAGCGCGATGGTGGTGCCGAATTCTTCGTTCACGTCCAGGATGAAGCGGGACATGTCCTCCTTCTCCTCGACGTTCATGCCGGCCATGGGCTCGTCCAGCAGCAGAAGCTCCGGCTCCATCGCCAAGGCGCGGGCCAGCTCCACCCGCTTCTGAAGGCCATAGGGCAGGCGCCCGACCGGCGTCTTGCGGATCGATTGGATCTCCAGGAAGTCGATGATCTCTTCGCAATAGGCGCGGTGGCGCACCTCTTCCTTCTCGTTCGGCCCCCAAAAGACGCACTGGGCGAGGAAATCCAGGGCACTTGTGCCATAGCGCAGCAGTTGATCCACGCCCGGCACGCCAGCCTGCGGCGGCTTGAAGGTCTGCATCTTGAGGAGCCGCCCGGTCATGATGTTGTCCAGGGTCGACATGCCCTTGAAGAGCGCGACGTTCTGGAAGGTCCGCGCGATCCCCTGCTTGGCGGCCACATGCGGGCGCATGGCCCGGCGTATGTTGCCCTTGTAGCTGATGGTGCCTTCTTGGGGATGGTAGAAGCCGTTGATGACGTTCAGCATGGAGGTCTTGCCGGCACCATTGGGGCCGATGATGGCTCGGATCTCATGCTCTAAGATGTTCAGCGAAATGTTGGTCAGCGCCTTCACCCCGCCGAAGGAGAGCGAGATGCTCTCCACCGTCAGCAGGGGCGCGCCGAAGCGCCGCTCGGGATAGGCGGGGGCCGCCGGTTCGGCCTGGGCTGGGGCCATCTCGTTCATGCCTTCTGCGCTCCCTTAAGCCGCCTGCTTCTGCGGTGCTGCCGTCTCGACATCGACGATGTCCAGATCGGCCTTCATCTTGCCCTTGCGGCCGTCCTCGAAGGAGACCTCGGTCTCGATATGCCCGCGAGTCGAGCCGTCATAAAGGGCGTCGATCAGCGGTCCATAGCGCTCCGTCACCGTCTTGCGGCGCACTTTGCGGGTGCGGGTCAGCTCACCGTCGTCCGCGTCCAGTTCCTTGTGCAGGATCAGGAAGCGGCGGATCTGTGAGGAGGAGAGCTGCGGGTCCTTCGCCAGATCGGCGTTGATCTCGCGGATGTGGCCTTCGATGATGGTCTTCACCTGGGGATGTTCGGCCAGCTCCTGATAGCTGGCGTAGGAGACGTTGTTGCGCTCCGCCCAGTTGCCCATCGCCTCTTGGTCGATGCAGATGAAGGCAGTGACGTAGTCACGCTCATGACCGAAGGCGACGGCCTCTTTGATGTTGGGGAAGAACTTCAGCTTGTTCTCCACGAACTTCGGCGCGAAGAGGCTGCCGTCGTTCAGGTTGCCCACGTCCTTGGCCCGGTCGATGATGCGCAGGTGGCCCTCCGCCGTCATCATGCCGGCATCGCCCGTGTGCACCCAGCCGTCCGGCGTCTTGGTTTCCGCCGTCGCCTCCGGGTTCTTGAAGTACTCCTTGAAGACGCCAGGGCTGCGGAACAGCACCTCGCCATTCTCCGCCAGCTTCAGCTCCACCCCCGGGATCGGCCGGCCGACGGTGTCGGAGCGGATTTCCCCGTCCGGCTGGATGGTGACGAAGACGCTGGCCTCGGTGGAGCCGTAGAGCTGCTTCATGTTCACGCCCAGCGCGCGGTAGAACTGGAACATCTCCGGCCCGATGGCCTCACCGGCGGTGTAGGCCAGGCGCGTGCGCGACAGGCCCAGCACGTTCTTCAGCGGTCCGTAGACGAAGAACTCGCCCAAGCGGTACTTGAGGCGGTCGGTGAAGGAGACAGACTCCCCGTCCAGGATCTTCTCACCGACCTCCTTGGCCACGCCCAGGAAGTAGTGGAAGAGCTTACGCTTGATGGCGCTGGCATCCTCCATGCGGATCATGACGGAGGTCAGCAGGTTCTCGAAGATACGCGGCGGCGCGAAGAAGTAGGTCGGGCCCAGCTCCCGCAGGTCATGCATGACGGTGCTGCCGTTCTCCGGGCAGGAGACGCAGAAGCCGGTCACATAGGATTGCCCGAAGGAGAAGAGGTGATCGCCGGCCCAGGCCATGGGCAGGTAGGCCAAGACCTCTTCCTTCTCCGTCAGCTTTTCGAACTCAGAGCCCGCCTTGGCCATAGTGATGACGTTGTCGAAGGTCAGCACCACGCCCTTGGGATTGCCGGTGGTGCCGGAGGTATAGAGCATGATGGACTCGTCTGCGCCCTTGCTCTCATCCACCTCACGGTCGTAGCGCCCGCTATCCTTGGCGTCCAAGGCGCGGCCCTTCTCCAGCACCTTCTGATAGTCGATCAGATAGTCTTGCGTGTAGTTCCGAAGGCCGCGCGGATCTTGGAAGATGATGGCCTCGATCGCCGGTACCTGCTCGCGGATCTCGATCAGCTTGTCGACCTGCTCTTGATCCTCGACCACGGCGAAGCGGGCGCCGGCATGCTCGACGACGTAGGCCATCTCCTTGGCCGCGGAGTCCTGATAGACCGGCACCGGGATCGCGCCAATGGCCTGCGCCGTCACCATGGTCCAATAGAGCCGGGGGCGGTTGTCGCCGACAATCAGGATCTTGTCGCCGCGTTTCACGCCCAGCTCGATCAGCCCCAGCGCGAAGGCCCTGACTTCGGCCTGCGCCTCCGACCAGGTCCAGGTCTGCCAGATGCCCAGGTCCTTCTCCCGCATGGCCGGGCGGCTTCCGCGCACCTTGGCATTGTGCCGCATCAGCTTCGGGAAGGTGTCCAGTGCGTGATCGTCAGCCATGACAGCCGCAAGTCTCCCTGACCTGGCCGGGCGGCTTCAACGCCGCACCGCCGCCTATCCGTTGGGGAGGCCTTAGTCTCTCAGGGAAGGTCGAGCAATACCAATAATGGTAGCGCAGTCTCTCAGGACGCGCGCGTTTCCTCCCATCGCGGTGCCAGCCTCCCAATTGTTTTTTGCCTGAGCAACGCGTCCTTTGTTGCTAACGGCAAAGCCGATGACGGTCAAGCCAGCCGGTTTCGCGCAGTTTCGGCTTAGCCATTGATCAAGCACTCAAAAAGAGCCTTGCTCCCAATCAGCCGCTCTTTGGTCGCAGCAGGTAGCCGGACACCGCTATGGCGCCCTTAAGATGCTCAGGCTCACTGTCGCAGCAGGTCTGCGACATGCCCTGGATCAGGATCATCAGTCCCTCGGCCAAGGTCTTGGGCGGCAGGTCACAGGCTAGCCGGCCCTCTGCCTGCTCTTCAGCAAAGACCTGGGCGATGCAATCGCGGTAGCGGTCTAAGTGGCGTTTCAGCAGGGCTTCGACCTCAGGATCGCGGCCCAGGAAGAGAGGCAGCGCGTTCATCGCCAGGCAGCCCCTAGGCTCCCCCACCTCGCCGCGTGCCAGGCCTTCCGATCTCTCGCGCAGATAGCTCAAGCGGTCCTCGGCGGCTTCCAGTCCTGCCTTGAAGTCGAGAAAGCGTTCTTCGGAATAGCGGTCCAGTGCGGCCATGAAGACCTGCCGCTTGTCGCCGAAGGTGTCGTAGAGGCTCTGGCGCCCGATCCCCATGGCGCGGGTCAAGTCGGCGATGCAGGTCCTCTGATAGCCCTTCTGCCAAAAGGCCTCGATCGCAGCGCCCAGCGCTGCGTCGGGATCGAACTCCTTGGGGCGGCCGCGCGACATAAGACGAGTCTAACCACGTCAGGGTCTAGCCGCCCAGGACAGACTCTTTGGATGCGGGATTTGTACAGCCTTTCGCCAGTCTCTTGGGATGCGGCCTCAGCGACGGTCTTTTGTCACATTGGTTGCCGTGCAGAGACCATGCGCACACTGTCCGCCTGCCTATTCCTCTTGATGAGAAGACCAGCAAATGCCGCCGCTTGAGCTGATGATTTCTTTTGTCCTGGCCGCCAGTATCTTTGCCTACATGCCCGGCCCGGCCATGCTCTACACGACTGCACAGACCATCGCGCGCGGTAAGCGGGCCGGTTGGTTTGCCGCTCTGGGCATTCATGTCGGCGGTTACGTGCATGTGGCGGCCGCAGCAGCCGGGCTGGCGTTTCTCTTCAACGCTGTGCCGACGGCTTATCTGGCCCTGAAATTGGCGGGTGCCGCCTATCTGATCTGGCTGGGGATCAAGATGCTCCGGGGGTGGCGTGGGCCTTTTCTCGACGCCAGCCCGCGCGGGCAGAAACTCACGAAGCGGGCCTTCTGGGAAAGCATGACCGTTGAGATTCTCAACCCCAAGACGGCGATCTTCTTTCTTGCCTTCTTACCTCAGTTCGCAGATCCGGCCGCTGCTTTCCCCGTTTGGCTTCAGCTCTTGATCTTGGGCACCCTGGTCAACGTCATCTTCTCCAGTGCCGACGTCGTTTGCGTCGTCTTGGCAGACAAACTGACGGGGCTCTTCAAGGCCTCGACAAGGCTGCGGATGATCACCAGCCGTATCGGTGGGTTGATTCTGATCGCGCTTGGGATCAACCTGGCCGTCAGCCGCCAATAGAGAAGGGGGAGGGTCCGCTGGAGCGGCTTGCGCCCGTCTTAGTGCGCGCAAACCGCTCCCACCCTCTCTAGTACCGCAGATGCCGGTCGCGGTAGTTCTGCAGCTTCCGCTGCGCATCCTCCGGCTCTTCCGGCAAGCCGATGTCGCGCCGGTCGGCGTTGCTCATCATGTGCAGGCTGCGCCGCGCCTGGGCCGCTTCTTGCCGCTGGCGCAGAAAGCGGCGGAGGGCGCTGTCTAGCCGGGTCCAAAGGCCCTCCTGACGGAGGCTCTGGCTGCCGCTGCAGTCGGGGAAGGTTACGGTCGTCATGGCTCGGCTCCTTATCGTCCAAGGTCTCTGCTGTCGGGCGTCTTGCCGTCAGCTCTTGGGTCATAAGGTGCGCCCTCTCCCCGCTCAGATCGAACGAAAGAGCGACAGGATTACATGAGCCACATTCAAGTCAATTCGCTGGTCTGCTCCATGGTCCGCGCCGCCAGGCTGTGCAGCCAGCGCGCGACGGAGCGCGTGGCGGCCGTCGGCGTTTCGTCGGCTGGGGTGCAGAGGTAGTAGGCGGTCTCACGCGGGTTCGGCAGGCCAAAGGGGGCCAGGAGACGGCACTGCTGCAGCCGCTCGTCGATCATCGGCCGCCAGCCGATGGCCAGGCCCAAGCCACGCTCGGCTGCCTCCAAGACCTGCTCTTGACCCTGCAGCATCAGCGCCTTGCTGGTGTCAGGCACCGGCAGACCATGCGCGCCGGCCCATTCCGCCCACTCTTCCCCGTGGTAGCGATTGACGATCAGGCGCGCCTTGGCCAGCAGTTCGGCCTTTGGCTTGACGCAGGGAATCTCCGCCCGCGCCTCGCCCAACAGGCTCTCCAGATAGGTGGGGCTGGCGACCGGGAAGGCCGATTCCTGCAGCAGAAACTCGGCGTTCAAGCCGTCCCAGGTGCCATGGCCGTTGCGGATCGCCAGATCGATCTGCTCGCGGCGCAAGTTGGTCAGGCGCGCTGTCGTGACCAGCTGCAGATCGACGCCAGGGCAGGCCTCCTCAATGCTCGACAGGTTAGGAATTAGCCAGAGCACGGCCAGGGAGGGCGGCAGGGTCAAGGCCACCTTCTTGCGCTTGCTTTCCCCCAGAACGGCGTTGGTCGCAGCCTCCAGCCGGCGGAAGGCCGGATCGACGGCGTCGAAGTAACGCTGGCCTTCGCTGGTCAAGGTCACGCCCTTGCCGTCCCGCTCGAAGAGCTGCTGGTGCAGGAAGTCCTCCAGCTTGCGCACCTGGTGCGAGATGGCGGACTCGGTAACGCCGATATCCGCTGCCGCGTCGCGAAAGCGGCTGTGGCGGGCGGCGGCATGAAAGGCGCGCAAGGCAGAGAAGGGCGGTAGGGTCATGCCGGGGAAGGTGGCAGAGGCATGATTTCAGTTCAAGTACTCTTGCCATGGAGGCCATGGTAGCCGGTGGCCAGGCCCCCTACCTCAAATCGGACGAGGGCAGGGTGCGAAATCCCTGGAACCTCGACCCAAGACCCGAGAGAGGGCAGTGCCAAGGGCCTGCCCGGGGAGAGGAGACAATGAGTTCCTTGCATGACCGCCGCGCCAGCGACGAAACCAGGACCGACGAGACCCGCACCTTGGGCCGCCTGCGCTACCTGGCCTCCCGCGATCAGCATCCGGTCATCATCCAGCCGCCGCCCGGCAGTGGTGGGGTGCGCCGGCGGACCGCGCGCTATGCCGACCACGTGCTGCCGGTCAGCGACCTGCGGCCCTTGGCCGGAGAGTTGAGTCTGGACAAGGACGCCGTCGTCCTGCGCCAGCAGCCGACCGGCCTCGCCGATCTCTACGACGATGCAGCCGTGAGCGAGGCCTACTACGCCGAGACGGAAGCGCAGATCAAAGCGGAGACCGGCGCCTCGCGCGTCCTGGTCTTCGACCACACCCGCCGGCTGGAACTGCCCAGAGGCGGCGGCGCCTTGCCAGAACGGGAGGCCGTACGCTCCGTCCACAACGACTACACCGAGATCTCCGGCCCGCAGCGGGTGCGCGACCTGCTGGGCGAGGAGGCAGAGCGCCTGCTGAGCGGCCGCTTTGCCATCATCAACACCTGGCGGCCGATCACCGGCCCGGTGCAGCGCGCGCCCCTGGGCTTCTTGCACCCGGCTAGCCTGCAGCCGGGCGATTTGGTCACTACCGAGCTGCGCTATGAAGACCGCAGCGGCGAGATCTATGAGATCGCGCATAGCCCGGAGCACCGCTGGCTCTACGTGCCGCAGATGCAGCGCGATGAGCTCTTGATCTTCAAGTGCTTTGACTCGGCCCAAGACGGCCGCGCGCGTTTCCTGCCGCACTCGGCGTTCGACGACCTGGCCACGCCGGACGGGGCGCCGGCCCGGGAGTCCATTGAGACGCGGAGCCTGGTGTTCTTTGGGTAAGTGACGCGGCACCGGCCCTCTCCCCCGCCCGACCACCCCCACGAGAGTATCCTGGACTGGGTGGCCGGCCCGTTACGCCAAGGTGGGGAGAGGGCCGGTGCCGCAGAGTCGCGCGAGCGACTGTGCAATTCAAAGAGAGAGAAAAGCCTCAGCCATCTTGAAGACCTGCGGCGCTGCGCGCTCGCCGATCGCGAAGTGCGAGGCGCCGCCGATTGTGACCTGGTGCTTTTGGCGCGCGGCCAAGGCCTCGAAGAGGCGGGAGGTGTCGGCCTGCGTGCTGGTGGGGTCGCAGTCGCCACGCAGCAGGAGGGTCGGCAGGGTGATCGCAGCGGGGTCGTAGAGCGCCTTGCCGCTAAAGACGGAGTGCAGATCTACCAGCGTGCCATTGGGCACACGAAAGGCCGGCGGTTCGCGCCTCTGTCCGGCTGGGTCGGCAGCCAGGCTGCTGGCCATGATTGCTTGGAAGACAGGCTCCGGTCGGAAGAGGGTCTTGTCGGCAGGCGGGATCTCCGCATCCCAGCGGCTGCGGATCGTAGGCGCATCGACCCAGCGATAGGCGCCCAGGTTGGGATGCGGTAGCAGGGGGTCATCCGGTGCGCCGCAGATCTCCAACCAGGCCTGGTTCACTTGGGCGTAGAGCGGGGCGAAGAGGACCAGGCGGCGCAGCTTCCCCCGGCCTTCGCCGCTGGCGTAGAGGCTGCAGGTCACCGATCCCCAAGAGCCGCCGACTAGATCGATCTCGTTCAGGCCGGTCGCCCCGCGGACCGCCTCCACCGCCCGGTCGATGTCGGCCAGCACCTCTGAAGCGCGGGCGTAGGGTGGTGCAGCCTGCGCTGGGGCGTCGAAGAAAACCGGTCGCGCGGAACGGCCGTAGCCGCGCAGATCGACCGCATAGGCCTCGCGCCCGGCCGCCGCCGCCGCTGCCAGCCAGGAGTAGCCTGGCAGCGGCACATCGTAGAGGTCGGAGGCCAAGGTCGCGCCATGGACGAAGAGGATCGCGCCGCGCTGGCTACCCTGGGCTGGACGGTGGCGCAGCGCCAAGCGAGGGCCCGGGCCCTCTATCGACAGAAGTGCGCTTTCCTGCATAGAGCAAAGAATCCTAGAGGGCGGAGGGCAGCCAGGTCACCAGACCGGGTGCCAGGGTGAAGAGCGCCATTCCGGCCAGAAAGATGGCGATCACCGGCAGGCTGGCGCGGAAGACGGTCCCTAGCCCCACCTGCGGCGCTGCGCCGATCAGCGCGAAGAGGGTATAGCCGAAGGGCGGCGTGACGCTGCCCAAAGTCAGGTTGATCAGGAAGAGCGTCCAGAACCAGATGGGGTCGAAGCCCAGTGCTGCGACCAGGGGACTGTAGAGCGGCACCGCCATCAGCAGGAAGGCGACCTGGTCCAGGAACATGCAAAGCACGAAGGGTACCAGCATCATCAGCGCAAACATGACCAAGGGATCGAGGCCCAGGCCTGCCGACCAGGCGACCAGCGCCCGCGTCGCGCCAGTGAAGGCCAAGAGCTGACTGAAGAGCTTGGAGGCCGCGACGATCACCAGGATCATGGCGCTGATCCGGGTGGCCGAGCCCAGCGCGTCGAGCAGCATGCCGACGCTGAGACGCCGGTAGATGGCAGCCACGGCGATGGCGCCCAGCACGCCCGTCGCGGCGGACTCGCTGGGTGTGGCGATCCCCAGCACGATGAGCCCCATGACCGCCAGGATGATCAACAGGAAGGGCAGCATGCGGGCAAGCGCGCCCAGGATGGAGCCTTGCGCCTCCCCGCCTGCATCCGTCGGCGGCGCCGCATCTGGCCTGCGTAGGACCGAGAGGCTGACCCAGCCAGCCGTCAAGGCGGCCAGCACGATCCCCGGGATGATCCCGGCGATCAGCAGCCCGGCAATGGAGACGTCGGCCAGGGAGCCGACGATGATCGCCAGCAGCGAGGGCGGGATGATCGGTGCGAGGGAAGCACCGGCCAGAATGACACCGGAGGAGAGGCGCTTGTCGTAGCCGCGCGCAGTCATGGTCGGCAGGGCGGAGCGGCCCAGCAGGGCAGCCACGGCGACAGCAGAGCCGGAGAGCGCACCGAAGACGGTCGAGAGTGCGATCACCACCAGATAGAGCCGGCCGCGCAGACGGCCGATCATCCTGTCGACGGAATCGAAAAGCACCTCCACCGAGCCGGAGCGGAAGAGGATCTCCCCCATCAGCAAGAAGAGCGGGATGGCGGCAAAGGCGCTGGTGGTCAGGCTGTCGAAGACGGAGTTGGCGAAGAGCCCGAAGCCGCGCGGTCCCACCAGCAGCAAGAGGCCGCCCAGGTTTACCACCAAGAAGGCTACGAAGACCGGTAGCCCGGTCAGCATCAAAGCGAAGAGAGCAGCAAAGAAGCAGAGCAGGACAAGCGGCCAGTCCATCAGCGCTGATCATCCTGACGGCAGACGAGAAAGACCAGGCCAGAGAGGCCAAGCCCCAGCACGACGGTTGCGGTGATCCAGGCCTTCGGAATCGGTGCGGCCCCTTGGGTCATGACACCGCGTTCGATCTGACGCGCCAGCTCCTGCCCGATGATCCAGGCGGCGGCTAAGCAGACCAGACCGGCCAGCAGGCTGAAGAGGCGCTCTGGCCAGCGCCCCTCCCAGGACTTGGAGAGAAGCGTGATGGCGACATGGCCGCGCGCGCGGGTTACCTCCGGCAGGGCCAGCATGACCACGCCGGCCAGCAGATAGCCGACGGAATCAGCCACCCAGTGGGTCGGCGCGTTGGCGAAGTAGCGTAGAGCCACTTCAAGGCTGATGCTGGCGACGATGGCGGCCAACGCGGTGGCAGCCAGCAGGAAGCAGCCGCGCGCCGCCCAGGCAAGCCCGCGCTGGAGTAGCCTCACGGGGTGAGGCCGGCCTTCTTCGCCGTGGCCCGCAGTGCCTCTGCCTCGGCGCCGGCCTTGTCGGTCGAGACCGCCCAAACACCTTCCGCCCAGAGGCGGTCCAAGGCCAGAGCCTCGTCAGGTGAGAAGCGGGTTTCCTGCATGCCCAGCGCCTTCAGATCCTTCAGCTCCTGTTCGGCCAGCGCATTGAAGCGTTCGACAGAGTCCAGTTCCAGCTGCTCGCCGGCCTTCAGGATCGTCTCTTGCAAGGCCGGGTCCAGGCTCTCCCAGCGGTCCAGGTTCATGAAGATCATCAGACCGACCTGGCCGAAGACTGGCCGGGTGACATAGCCGGCGACCTCATACCACTTAAAGTCCTTCACACCCGACAGGCCCCAGGCCGCGCCGTCGATCACACCGGTCTGCAGGGCGCTGTAAGCCTCGCCACCGCCCATGACCACCGGCGAGCCGCCCAAGGCCTCGATCATCGGATGATAGGAGACGGTGCCGCGGATCTTGCGTCCGGCGAAGGCCGGCTCGGCGGTGATGGGCTCCTTCAGCACATAGTGAAAGCCGTCGCTGCCAGTGGGCGGGGCGGAGATGAGCTTCAGCCCCTGTTCTTGATAGTGCGCGTCCAGCTGGGCGAAGACGCCGGCCTCCCGCCTGGCGGTGGGATCGGCCTTTACGGCGTCGATCGCCAGGCCCAGCGCGGTGGAGCCCGCATGATAGGCCGGATGGGTGAAGAGCAGGTCGAAGACACCGGCCTGGACCGGCTCATACTGCTCGAAACCCGGCACCACATCGGGACCTTGCAGGGTGATCGCCACCTCGCCGCCGGTCGCTGCCTGCACCTTCTCGATGAAGGGCAGCGCGATCTCGCGGGTGAAGACGAAGTTCTCCGGAAAGCCGGAGACCATGGTCATATCCTCGGCCAGGACCGGGCCGCTGACCAACACCCCAGCCGCCAAGGCGGCCGCCAAACCTCTCCGTCTCATCTCGCCTCTCCTCCCACGTGAAATGCGGCCGCCTTGATGCAGCCTTGTCGCGGGAGACGGTACCAATTGGAACTTTATTGTCAAGTTCCAATTGGAACGATTTCTGCTATGACAGAGCTATGACGGATCTTGAGACAGTGCTCTTGGAGCGGGAGGCTGCGGAGGCGGAGGAGGATCTGCGTCTGGCGATGCTGGCGCGTTCCCCCTTGGTGACGGCCTACCGCCTGAACTATGTCGCCAACAGCTTCGTTGCTGGCCTTTACGGCAAGATGGAAGAAGAGACCGGGATCAGCCGCGCGCAGTTCGTTGTGCTGCTCTGTCTCTCGGTCCGTGACGGCTGCACGGCGCAGGAGATCGCCGACGCGACGCACCGGCCGAAGAACTCGCTGTCCCGGGCCGTCCGCGCGTTGGAGGCAGCGGGTCACATCCACCGCAGCACTGATGTGCGCGACCAGCGGCGCCAGCCCTTGCAGATGACGCCCTCTGGCCGGCGGATCTTCACCCAGGTCCGTGCCCAGGCCGAGGCCCGGGAGGCAGAGATGCTGGCCAGCTTGTCGGCGGAGGAAGCGGCCTTGCTGTCGAAGCTGCTGAACCGCATCGCGCAAGACTTCTAGGCAGCTGCGCGTCGCCGCTTGTCACGCTTCATGCCGTGCCACGATGCGTTGAACGGCGGCCGGCCGCGGTTCGTTCACGATGAGGTCTTCGTAGGCCAGGACACGCAATCGTCCTGCGACGCTTTCCAGCAGCTCACCTGGTTTCAGGAGGAAGTCGGGATTGGAGGGCCGGCCGAAGGCCTCGTTCCCCAGCGCGAAGGTCTCGTAGAGCAGCGCCCCGCCACGCGCGACTGCTGCCACCAGATCCGGCAGAAGCGGGCGGTAGAGGTAGTTGGTGACCAAGACGCCGTCGAAGCGCCGCCCGGCTAGGGGGAAGGGTCGGCCATCCTCCAGGTCGACCTGCAACCGCTTGAGTTGCGTCTCGGGTGCGGTCAGATCGGCCAGGCCGGAGAGATCACGGTCGACAGCGGTCACCCGGTAGCCCTGGTCCAGCAAGAGGCGGACATGACGGCCGCCACCGCAGGCCAGATCCAAGACCTGCCCACCGGCCGGAACGCTCCAGAGAAAGCGTTGGATCCAAGGTGAGGGCGGCGGGCGAAAGGTCTCTTGCATGGGGGCGCTGCTCCGGGCGGTGACAGTGTCTGCGCTCTTGTCCTCTCCTCGCGCGCAGGCCATCTTAACCCCTATGATCAAGTACGACGTCAAGTGCGAGCAAGGCCACGTCTTCGAAGGCTGGTTCCCCAGCAGCGAGGGCTTTGAGGCGCAGCGCGAAAACCAGGAGATCGCCTGCCCGACCTGCGGCTCGACCCAGGTCGAAAAGGCGATCATGGCGCCGCGCGTGCCCGCCAAGGCCGCCAGCAAGGCGCAGCGCATGGCAGCAATCAAGCGCGAGCTGCAGGAACTACGCCAGACGGTGGAGAGCAACTGCGACTACGTCGGCCCGCGCTTCGCCGAAGAGGCACGCAAGATCCACTACGGCGAGACCGAAGCGCGGGGCATCTATGGCGAGACGACGCGCGAAGACGCCAAGGCGTTGAACGACGAGGGCGTACCCTTCGCCTCCGTGCCCTGGGTACCGAAGGAAAACGCCTAGGAAGCACTTTGCTTACTTTCTTGCGCCGTTCGATAGTGACCGGGCGCCACCACCAAGCTCTCCCCTCATGCTGAGCTTGTCGAAGCATGTGCCCCAAGCACTCAGCCCCTCGGCAGATCCTTCGACAGGCTCGCAGATGAGGTCAGGGCGGGCGGTTGACGGCTCCTCACCGACCCCATCTCGATGACGTGTTTAGAGCGGTAAGACCTCGACGGCGTCGCCGGCCTTGATCGCACCGCCGGCCAGCACCCGCACATAGATCCCCATATCCAGGTGGCCGTAGCCGGCCCGCAGGGTGCGGGGGACGTTGAGATCGCTTTCTGCCGTGTCGGGATTGACCGAGGTGGCCGCGCAGCGCTCCGTCTTGTCCGCCACCTCCAAGAGCACCTCGCCGATTTGCAGGCGGCGGCCGACCCAATCCATTTCCCCCCAGGCCGGCGGGCCGCTGACCCAGAGGTTGGCGCGAAAGCGGCGGGGATCGACCGTGGTCCTGGCGACCCGCTCCAGATCGGTCACGGTTGCCAGATTGATCAAGTGCAGGAAGTGCTCGTCCCAATCGCTGAAACCGACCTCCGGCGCCTCGACGAAGCGCGGGGTGCCGCGCGGATTGTCTTTCAGGTAGGCGGCGAAGAACTGGCTCATCACGCTCTGTCCGACCGGCTGATCGACCTGGCCGCGCGCCACCTTCTTGCCGTCGCGCGACAGGGTCAAGGTGCTGGTTTCGGCCTCATAGCCCAGACCCAGCAGGCCTAAGCGCTTGTCGCTGTTGAGTCCGGCCAGTTGCGCGTCGCGCAGCGGGCCGCTGCCGTAGGCCAGTGCATAGCGGCGGTCATCCGGCAAGGGCTTGCGCGCTTCCAGGGTCGCTGTCTCCACGCTCTCGCCCGGCAAGCCTTTCACAGGGTAGCGCAGGATCCGCTCCAGCTTTACGTCCATGCCTTGTCTCACAGGTCCTCAGTCGAAGAGGGCGCTACGAGACCTTTGCGAGCGCTGGCTGTCAAGAACCGCGGGCCGGCGTCCAGTCGTTCAGATCCCAGTCATAGTCGTCGCCGGAAATGCGGGTGATGCCCTCCAGCTGAGCGGCCAGCGGCGGCTTGGCGTATTGGCTGAGGTGGTGAATGACGCCTTTATCGCTGCCGCCGAAGTCGCTCTCGAACCAGTCGTAGATGGAGGAGACATAGAGCCGGCCGTTCTCCACCCGTGCGCCGCGCGGATGGTTGATGAAGTCGCGCGCACCAGCCTCCAGCTGCTGATCCAAAGTCGCGGCGGTGAAGGGGGCTGCCAAGAGCGAGGGGCAGCCGACGGCCGCGCAGTTGACGGCATAGTGCACCCGCGGGTCGCGCCAGATCGGCCGCATGATTCGGTGCTCGATATCGTCCAGGGTCAGCGGCTGGCCCTCGACCGTTACCAATTCCGCACCCCAAGGCCCATTGGCGAAGAGGCCGTCGGAGATGTCGATGTCACGGATGGTTTCGACCGGATAGTGGCTTAAGATCGTCACCACGGTCAGCGCGTTGTAGAGGTTGGCCCAATAGGCGAACTGCTCGTCGCGGTTCAGCTGGCTGACTGGCACGGCCGAGAGCTCTTCCAAGTAACTCTGCAGGCCAGACATGGCCGCCTGGGCGCCCTTGTAGTCGATGCGCGCGACCCCTTGCGGATCCACGTGGCGGTAGGTGTTGAGGAAGGCAGCCCAAGGGCTGTGGTCAACGGTGGTCCGGCTTGCTGGATCATGCGCCTGCCAGCGCGGCCAGAGGTCTGCGCGGGGCGCCGCCTGGGCAGTGGCGGGCGCAAGCGCGGCGAGGGCGGCCAGGCTGCCGCCTTGCAGAAGGAGACGTCGGGTAAACATGAGCTAGAAATGGGCTCCTCCGACGGTCCCGGCCAATGACAGAGACGTGCGTTGCCTGTGATGCGCTGAGGGCCCTTGTGCCATATTTGTCACAGCACCATATCACTGATCGAGGAGGCTGGTATCACCGGCTCCTCCGTCCTGGGTGTGCTGCCAAGCAGGCGCCCGTTGGGCGTGGTTTGGCATCATCGGCGTGGGCTGCAAAGCGGGCGCGGCCGAAGGAGGGCAGAGATATGGATTTTGAAAAGTACAGCGAGCGCGCGAAGGGCTTCCTGCAGGGGGCGCAGACCCGCGCACTGGGCGAGGGCCATCAGCGCCTGGCGCCCGAACACCTGGCGAAGGTCATCATCGACGACCGTGAAGGCCTGGCGGCCAACCTGATCAAGGCCGCCGGCGGCGATGTCGCCATCGCCAAGCAGAAGATCGATGAAGCACTAACCCGCTTACCGAAGGTGAGTGGCAGCGGGGCGGGGAACTTGAGCCTCGACCCGGCGATGGCGCGCGTCTTCACCCAGGCCGAGAAGCTGGCTGAGAAGGCCGGCGACAGTTACATCACGGTCGAGCGTCTGCTGCTGGCCATGGCCATGGACAAAGACAGCGAGGCCGGCAAGGCGCTGGCCGCCGCCGGTGTCTCGCCGCAGAGCCTGAACTCCGCCATTGAGGCGCTGCGTCAGGGCCGGACCGCCGATAGCCCCTCGGCCGAGGGCGGCTACGACGCCTTGAAGAAGTATGCCCGCGACCTGACTGAGGTAGCGCGCGAGGGCAAGCTGGACCCCGTCATCGGCCGCGATGAGGAGATCCGCCGGACCATCCAGGTGCTGGCCCGGCGCACCAAGAACAATCCGGTTCTCATTGGCGAGCCCGGCGTCGGCAAGACCGCCATCGTCGAGGGCCTGGCCCAGCGCATCGTGCAAGGCGATGTGCCGGAAAGCCTGCAGGACCGCCGCTTGCTATCGCTCGACTTGGGCGCGCTGGTGGCTGGCGCCAAGTTCCGCGGTGAGTTCGAAGAGCGCCTGAAGGCCGTCTTGCAAGAGATCCAGGCCGCTGGTGGTGAGATCATCGTCTTCATCGACGAGTTGCACACCCTGGTGGGTGCCGGCAAGGCGGATGGCGCCATGGATGCCTCCAACATGCTGAAGCCGGCCTTGGCCCGCGGCGAGCTGCACTGCGTCGGTGCCACGACCCTGGACGAGTACCGCAAGCATATCGAAAAGGACGCAGCACTCGCCCGACGCTTCCAGCCGGTCTTCGTGCCCGAGCCGACGGTGGAGGACACCATCTCCATCCTGCGCGGCTTGAAGGAGAAGTATGAGCTGCACCATGGCGTGCGGATCACCGACTCCGCCCTGGTCGCGGCGGCGACCCTCTCCAACCGCTATATCACCGACCGCTTCTTGCCCGATAAGGCCATCGACCTGGTCGACGAGGCCGGCTCGCGGCTGCGTATGGTGGTGGACAGCAAACCCGAGGCCATTGACGAGCTGGACCGCCGCATCATCCAGCTGAAGATCGAGCAGAGCGCGCTGAAGAAAGAGGACGACAAGGCCTCGAAAGACCGCCTGAAGACTCTGGAAGCCGAGCTGGCCGAGCTGGAGGAGAAGGCGGCTGAGCTGACCGCGCGCTGGCAGGCGGAGAAGGAGGAGCTGGCCAAGGCGCAGAAGCTGAAGGAAGAGCTGGACCAGGCCCGGGGCGAACTGGAGATCGCCCAGCGCGAAGGCAACCTGGAGCGGGCCGGTGAGCTGCGCTACAGCGTCATTCCGGGGCTGGAGGCGCAGCTGAGCGCGGCCATCGAGGCCGAACAGCACCGCATGCTGAATGAGCAGGTGACCGACAACGACATCGCCGGCGTGGTCTCGCGCTGGACCGGTGTGCCGGTCGACAAGATGCTGGAAGGCGAGCGGGAGAAGCTCTTGGGCATGGAAGACGCGCTCGGCAAGCGCGTGATCGGCCAGCGTGAGGCGATCGAGGCGGTCTCCGACGCCGTCCGCCGTGCGCGTGCCGGCCTGCAGGATCCGCAGCGGCCTATCGGCTCCTTCCTCTTCCTCGGCCCCACCGGTGTCGGCAAGACGGAGCTGACGCGGGCTCTGGCCGGTTTCCTCTTCGACGACGACCAGGCGATGATCCGCCTGGACATGTCGGAGTACATGGAAAAGCACGCGGTCAGCCGCATGATCGGCGCGCCCCCGGGCTATGTCGGTTATGAGGAGGGCGGTGCCTTGACCGAGGCGGTGCGCCGCCGGCCCTATCAGGTCATCCTCTTCGACGAGGTGGAAAAGGCGCACCCCGACGTCTTCAACGTGCTGCTGCAGGTGCTGGACGAGGGGCGTCTGACCGACGGGCAAGGCCGTACCGTGGACTTTCGCAACACGGTGATCATCCTGACCTCCAACCTTGGCTCCGACCTGCTGGCAGCCCAGCCGGACGGGCAGAGCGTTGAGGCCGTGCGCGAGCCGGTGATGGATGTCGTTCGGGCCGCCTTCCGGCCGGAGTTCCTGAACCGGCTGGACGAGGTGCTGCTCTTCCACCGCCTGAGCCGCGGTGAAATGG
>JBCBSF010000025.1:0-53021 GCA_039819325.1 Pseudomonadota bacterium
TGATGGGTGAGGGCGCTTTCGCGTGCTCCGCATCGCAAGCGGCACCGGCCCGCTCCCCCGCCCGGCCACCCAATGAGCATACTGGCGTGGGTGGCCGGGCGGGGGAGCGGGCCGGTGCCGCTTGCGATGCGGAGCACGCGAAAGCGCCCTCACCCATCACCTCTGGCAGCGGGGGCAATAAAAGGTGGAGCGGCCGGACTGTACCAGGCGCTTGATGGTACCTGGGCAGGAAGACAGCCGGCAGGCATCACCCTCCCGGCCATAGACTTTCCACTGATGCTGGAAGTAGCCCAGTTCCCCATCGCTTTGCACATAGTCACGTAGAGACGAACCGCCGGCGGCGATGGCCCGAGTAAGAACGGAACGCACGGCTTGCGCCAGCGTCTCCGCCCGGCCCGGCCCGATCGAGCGCGCCAGGCGGCGCGGCGAGATCCGCGCCTCAAAGAGCGCCTCGCTGACATAGATGTTGCCCAGCCCAGCGATCAGGCGCTGGTCCAGCAGTGCCGCCTTGATCGGCGTGATCTTGCCAGCCAGCACCTGGGCCAGGTAGGCGCCATCAAACTCCGGTCCCAAGGGTTCCGGCCCAAGGCCCCTCAGCAAGCGGTGCTCTGCCCGCTCAGCGGCTGGAAAGAGATCCAGCATGCCGAAACGGCGGGCGTCGTTGAAGCGCAGCTCCCAGCCCTCGTCGGTGCGCAGGACGATGTGGTCGTGCTTATCCAAGGGCCGGTTGTCACCGCGTGGCAGCAGGAGCATGCGCCCGCTCATCCCCAGATGCGCCAGCAGGATCTGCCTATTGTCCAAGTGGCCCAGGATGTACTTACCCCGCCGTTCCAGCCGCTCGACGCGGCGGCCAGTCAGGTTGTCCGCCAACCCTTCGGGCAAGGGCCAGCGCAAGGCAGGCACACGCACCTGGGCCTCAACAAGGCGCCGGCCTTCCAAGCGCAGGGAGAGGCCGCGCATGACGGTTTCAACTTCCGGAAGCTCCGGCATCGTGGCCGCTGGGTCCTTCTTGAAAAGAGTGCCCGGCAACTGCCGGAACGAAAAAGCCCGTTAGCAGACAGTAGCCGGGCCGCACGAGCGTCGCTATCTTCCCGCCCGTGAGCAAGACAAACGACAGGCCCCAAAGCGGCAAAGAAGAGACCGGCGCCACCACGCACTTTGGCTACGACGAAGTCGGTGTGGAGGAAAAGGGTCCGCTGGTCCGCGACCTCTTCAGCCGCGTGGCGGAACGCTACGACCTGATGAACGACCTCATGTCGGGCGGTATCCACAGGCTGTGGAAGGACTCCCTGGTCGCGCGCCTGGCCCCTCGGGCTGGCGAGCAGATCCTCGACGTGGCCGGCGGCACCGGCGACATTGCGCTTCGGATCGCCAAGCGTCAGCCGCTGGCGCAGATCGCCGTCCTGGACCTGACGCCGGAGATGCTGGCGGTGGGCCGCGATCGTGCTTTGGATCACGGCATCTTGGATCAGGTTTGCTGGATGGCCGGCGATGCGCAGGCCCTGCCCTTGCCCGACCGCAGTGTCACTGCCTTCACCATCGCCTTTGGCCTGCGCAACGTGACCGATCCGGCGCTGGCGCTGGCCGAGGCGCGACGCGTGCTGAAGCCCGGCGGACGTTTCTATTGCCTGGAGTTTTCAGCCGTCATCCTGCCGGTGCTGGATCGGCTCTACGACCTCTATTCCTTCCAGGTGCTGCCGAACATCGGTGCCCTGGTGGCGCGCGACCGGGCCGGCTACCGCTATCTGGTGGAATCGATCCGCCGCTTCCCGCCGCAGGAGGACCTGGCGGCCATGATGCGCCAGGCCGGCTTCGCCCGGGTCGGTTGGCGCAACTTCAGCGGCGGCATCGCCGCGCTGCATCATGGTTGGCGGCTCTAGCGAGGTCATGCTCCTTTCGCTCCGGATGATCGCGCGGCTCCTGGGGATCCTGCGCGTTCTGGCCCGCAATGACGCCGCCGCGGCCTTTGAGGCGCTAGGGCTACGAGGCCTGCCGCTTTGGCTCTTGGAACGCATGGGCCGCCGGCGCCGGCGGATGCATGCCGACAAGCGGCCTGGCGAGCGATTGGCGGCAGCGCTGACAGAGCTGGGACCGAGCTTCATCAAGCTGGGGCAGTCGCTCGCGACCCGCGCCGACCTTCTGGGGGAGGAGATCGCCGCCGACCTCTCAGCGCTGCAGGACCGGGTTCCGCTCTTCCCCTTCTCCCAAGTCCGCGAGATCCTCGAAACAGAGCTGGGGGATAGCCTGGAAAACCTCTTCGTTTCGCTGGAAGAAGAGCCGATCTCCGCGGCCTCCATCGCCCAGGTGCACTTCGGCGTGGTGGCGGTCCCGGCCCCGCCGGAGCTGGGCGGTCCACCCAGCGAGCGCCAAGTGGCCATCAAGGTGCTGCGCCCTGGGGTGGAGCGGGCCTTCGAGCGCGATCTGCAGCTCTTCTTCTGGCTGGCGCGGCTTGGCGAGCGCACCCAGCCGCGCTTGAGGCGCTTGAAACCGATTGAGGTGGTGCAGCTCTTCGCCGACCAAGTCGCGCTGGAGATGGACCTGCGCTACGAGGCCGCCGGCCTGGCCGAGATGGCGGAGAACTTTCGCGACGACGACAGCTATCAGGTGCCCGACGTCGATTGGCCCCGCACCGCCAAGCGAGTGCTGGTCATGTCACGGGTGAGCGGCATCCGCATCGACGACCGCGCCGGGCTGCTGGCGGCCGGGCTGGACCTGGAGGAGGTCTTGCGCACCGCCGCCACGGTCTTCTTCAAGCAGGTCTTTCGCGACGGCCTCTTTCATGGCGACCAGCACCCCGGCAACATGATGATCGATACCGACGGACGCGTCGTCGCCGTCGACTTCGGCATCCTGGGCCGGCTGGATGAGGAGACCCGGCTGCTCTTAGCCGACATGATGATCGCCACCTTGCAGCGCGACTATCGCCGGCTGGCCGAGATCCAGGTGCAGGCCGGCTACCTTCCGTCCGACCGCTCGCTGGAGGTCTTCGCCCAGGCGCTGCGCTCTGTCTGCGAACCCATCATCGATCGCCCTTTGCAGGAAATCTCCTTCGCTAAGCTCTTGGCGCAGCTCTTCCAGGTTACAGAGTCCTTCGCCATGCCAGTGCAGCCGCAGCTGCTGCTGCTTCAAAAAAATATGATGATGGCGGAGGGCGTGAGCCGCCGCCTGGCGCCGGACCTCAACATCTGGACCCTGGCCCAGCCCTTGATCGAGGACTGGATCTTGCGGCACCGCGGCCCCTCGGCCCGGGTGCGGGACGCCACCCGCATGGTGAATCGCATCCTGGCGCGCGGCCCTGCGGTGCTGGATACCTTGGACGGTTTGGCAAATGACTTGCGAACAGAAGGCGTAACTCTGTCACCTGCTACCCTGCGCCGCTTGGAGCGTCGTGCCCCCAGCCGGGTGGCGGAAATCGCCTTGGTTTTGGCGCTGGTCGCCCTCTTGGTGACGCTCTTCAACTAGTGCCTCGGGCGGGCTGCCCGCCTCGTCAGCTTGACTTGACCACCTTGCGACTGTGCAACTGCAACCCTATTTCCCCATAGGCTAAGCGAAAATTCAGCAGGCAGGCTTCGGGCCGACCTGAAGCAGGAGACGGTTGAGCTGTGGGAACTTCGGTTCTCCTCATCATCAGCGGCGGCATTGCGGCCTATAAGTCATTAGAGGTCATCCGCCGGCTGCGCGAACGCGGGATCGGCGTGACGGCTGTCCTGACGCAGGCGGCTGAGTCCTTCGTGACACCGCTCAGCGTCTCCGCCTTGAGCGAGAACAAGGTCTACCGCGATCTCTTCTCCCTCACCGATGAGGCGGAAATGGGGCATATCCAGCTCTCTCGCTCCGCTGACTTGGTGGTGGTGGCACCGGCGAGCGCCGACCTGCTGGCCAAGATGGCGGCGGGACTGGCGGGCGACCTGGCCTCCACCCTGCTGCTGGCCACCGACAAGGCCGTGCTGGCTGCACCAGCGATGAACGTGCGCATGTGGGACCACCCGGCGACCCAAGCCAACCTCGCCACCCTGAGGCAGCGCGGCGTCAGTTTCGTTGGCCCGAATGAGGGATCCATGGCCTGCGGAGAGTACGGCTATGGCCGCATGGCAGAGCCGGCGGAGATCGTGGCCGCGATCGAAGCTGCCCTTAGCACGACGCTAGGGCCACTGACGGGGCGGCGCGCGCTGGTGACCAGCGGGCCAACGCATGAGGCGATCGACCCGGTCCGCTACATCGCCAACCGCTCCTCCGGCAGGCAGGGCCATGCCATCGCCGCCGCCCTGGCCGCGGCGGGTGCTGAGGTGACCCTCGTGTCCGGCCCGGTGACCCTCGACCCACCCAGCGGCGTGGCCTTCGTGCCTGTCGAGTCTGCACGCGAGATGCTGACGGCCTGCACGGCAGCACTGCCGGCTGACATTGTGGTCTGCGCTGCCGCCGTCGCCGATTGGCGGGTTGAGAACGAAGGTCAGCAGAAGATCAAGAAGACAGGCGGCGCGCCACCCGCCCTGCAGTTCGCGACAAATCCCGACATCCTGGCCGAGATCAGCCAGCGCACGAAGGATCGCCCCGACCTGGTGGTCGGCTTCGCCGCCGAGACGGAGAAGGTGGTGGAGCAGGCCCGCGCCAAGCGCCTGCGTAAGGGCTGCGACTGGATCTTGGCCAATGATGTCTCCCCGGCCCAGGGCGTCTTCGGTGGAGAGCGCAACCAGATCCACCTGATCACCGCCGAGGGGGAGGAAGACTGGCCGCGCCTGGATAAGGCAGCGGTGGCAGAGCGCCTGGTGCAACGGATCGCAGAGCGCATGACCTTGCGGGGGGCCGCCGCATGAGCCTCACCACAGCAGCCCAACTGGAAGTACCGATCCAGCGCTTGGCCTCAGCCGGCGATCAGCCGCTGCCGCGCTATGCGACCGCGGGCAGTGCGGGCATGGATCTGCAGGCCGCTTTGGCAGAGCCGCTGGAGCTGGCGCCCGGAGCGCGCGCCGCCGTGCCTTGTGGCTTTGCCCTGGCCTTGCCGGCAGGCTGGGAGGCGCAGGTGCGCCCGCGCTCTGGCCTGGCCTTGAAGCATGGCGTGACGGTCTTGAACGCGCCTGGAACCATCGACAGCGACTACCGCGGCGAGATTGCGGTGCTGCTGATCAATCTTGGCGATGCGGTTTTCCGGGTCGAACCCGGCGACCGCATCGCCCAACTCGTCGTCGCCGAGACGACCGCAGTCAGCTGGCAGGAAACGGGGGGCTTGTCTGACACGCGGCGAGGGGCCGGTGGCTTTGGATCAACCGACCAACCCTTAGAGGACTGACGCAATGTTGCGCCTATCCAAGAAACTTCTGTTCGCGATAGAGGCCGTGGTTGACGTGGCCTATTTCGCTTCTGACCAGCCAGTGCGCTCCGGTGATATCTCCCAGCGCCAAGGCATCCCGCGCCGCTATCTGGAGCAGGTGCTGCAGGAACTGGTGCGCCACCGCATTCTCTCCGGCCAGCGCGGACCGCGCGGCGGCTATCGCCTGGCCCGCCCGGCGACCGCCATTTCGGTCGGCGAGATCATTCGCATCGTGCGCAAGCTAGAGGGCACGCCAGACCCCACGGCAGACGGCGAAGGCTCGGAAATCGGCCTGCGCGTCGTGCGGCCGATCTGGTCGGAGATGCATAAGCAGATGATGAACCGGCTGGACGGCATGACCATCGACGCGCTTTGCCGCGAGGCACGGCGCATCGGCATCGAGGACCAGAAGCCGGAGCAGGAGACGAGCCTGCCGCCACAGAGTCAGGCGGTCGGCGGCCGCTAGAGCTCCGCTCAGAAGGTTTGCGCTGCGCTGCGAAAAGGCTCACTTTCTCAGCCATGGCTTTCGACCACCCAGACCGCGACCTGAGCGATGCCGAGGTAGAGCGCTACGCGCGTCACCTGGTGCTGCCTGAGATCGGCGATGAAGGGCAATTGGCGCTCTTGCAGGCCCGCGTGCTGATCGTCGGTGCCGGCGGGCTGGGTGCCCCGCTGGTGCACTACCTAGCCTCTGCAGGTGTGGGCACCTTGGGCCTGGTCGATGACGACACTGTCGATCTCTCGAACCTGCAACGCCAGCCGGTGCATGGCACCGCCGATATCGGCAAGCCCAAGGTGGAGAGTGCGGCTGCGGCGGCGCGGGCGATCAACCCGGATGTCGTCATCGAAGGTCGCCAAACGCGGCTGACGGCGGAGAATGCGCTCGAACTGGTCAGTGCCTACGACCTGGTGGCCGACGGCAGCGACAACCAGGCGACCCGCTATCTGATCAACGACGCCTGCTATCTGGCACAGCGGCCCCTGGTGTCGGCCGCGGTCATGCGCTTCGACGGCCAGATCTCCACCTACAAGGCCTACGCGACGGACGCGGAGGGGCAGCATGGCCCCTGCTACCGCTGCCTCTTTGGGAACGCCATTTCCGATGCCCGCGACTCCTGTGCCGATGTCGGCGTGCTGGGCGCCTTGCCGGGCATTTTCGGCAGCCTGCAGGCGATGGAGGTGGTGAAGGAACTCCTCGGCATCGGCGAGAGCCTGAGCGGCCGCTTGCTGATCTATGACGCGCTCGCCGCACGCCTGCGCAGCATGACGGCCGAGGCCGACCCGACCTGTCCGCTCTGCGGCGAGGCGCCGAGCATCACCAGCCTGACGAGCGACAGCTACAGGACGGCAGCATGAGCGAGCTGGTCGGCGTGAAGAAGCGGCTCACCTACCCGATCGAGGCCTTTCAGCCGGCGGTGGAGGCGAGCGATCGCTCCTACCAGATCGCACAAAAGGGCCTGTGGCTGGACACCCCGCGCTTTGTCTCGATCGAGACCTATGCCAAGTGCAACGCCAGCTGTGACTTCTGTCCCTATCCGGAGCTGAACCGCATCGGCGAGAAGCTACCGGACGAAACCGTCTACAAGATCCTGGACGAGATCGCGACCTTCAAGCCGCTGCCCCGCCAGCTGGTCTTCGCACGGGTGAACGAGCCCTTTCTGGACCCGCGCCTCTTCGACTTTCTAACCTATGCCTCGAAGAAGCTGCGGCCGACGAAACTGATCCTCTTCAGCAACGGCCAGCCGGTGATCGACCGCACCATCGACCGTCTCAACGAGGTGCGGAACTTCGAGAAGCTCTCCATATCCTTCAACGAGCACCGCAAGGCGCTCTATGAGAAGTCCATGGGGATCAACTACCGCATCACCCGTCAACGCCTGGACAACCTGCATGCGCGCGCGGAGCGGGGGGAGCTGAACTTCCAGGTCACCTTGAGCCGCGTCGGCCTGTCGAACAAGGGCGACTACGCCTTCCTGGACTGGTGCAAAAACCGCTACCCCCTCTTCCCGGCCAGTTCCTACGCGCGCTTTGCCTGGACCGGCACGGAAAGCAAGGATGTCTGGGTGCCGGCGCCGGACACCGGCTGCACCCAGTGGTTCAGCCTGAACATCCTGGCCGACGGTCGCGACGCCTTCTGCTGCATCGACGGCTTCGGCCGCAGCCGCGCCATCGCCGATCATTCGCTGCTAGAGCTCTACAACGAGCCGAGCAAGCGGGCTTTACGCGCGCAGATCACCTCGCGGCTCGAAGTCCCCGGCTGCGCCACCTGCCCACACGGCATGCCCTCTATGCCGCCGCGCGAGGAGCAGGCAAAGGGCGACCCCGCGCTAGCGGAGGCCAGCAGCTCCTAAGAACAGGCAGCGTCGATGGCGCGGAGTGCTGCTGTGAAGCCGCGTAGGGAATAGGTGTCGGTGATGGTCTGACTGCCGCTGGCCACCTTGGTGGTCATCTCCAAACCGCGGCGCATGGCGGCGATGAAGTCCGGCTCGTAGCGGGTCGGCAGCCAGAGCAGACCGGGTGTGTCGGTCGCCATCTTGTAGTCGGTGCGGTCGATGGTGACGTCGGCCTGCACATTCTCTGCAATCGGGAAGCCGGTTTCGATCAGCACCTCGCCGCGCACGTTCTGGGCCGGACGGTGTACCACGACTGCGCGCACGTTGGCGGTCTGGCGCGTGGTGAGACGGCGGTCCATGGTCTGCGGGATGGAGACCATCATGCAGGTCTTCTGGCCGCCGGCCATGGCCTCATAGGCAACCCAATCGCGAAAGACCCCCAGCTCTTCATAGCTATCGAAGTTCTGCGCGCGCGCCTCACCCGGCGGCAGCAGCCCAACCGCCACGCCCAGCGCAACGATCAGAACGAGCGGGCGGGTGGTTACGCGAAAGCAGGCGCGGAACATGGCAACTCCTTAAGGTCGTCTGGTCTTACCTCTGGGCTTAGATAGCGCGCCCGCGCCTGGGGTGCGAGCCCAAAGACGCTCACAGGCTGGCGAGACTGCGACAAACTTGCGGGCCCAGGGTCTGGAGAATTCCGAGTCATTCGGCTATTTCAGAAATTCCTGAAACAACCGGAAACAACCGCTATGAAGCTCCCGCCGCTCCAGCATCGCTTCGTGCTGCACTTTGGCGAGATGGGTGCGCGCTGGGGGGTCAACCGGACCGTCGGTCAGATCTACGCCTTGCTCTACCTCTCTGAAGAGCCGCTCTGCGCCGACCAGATCGTGGCCGCCCTGGGCTTCTCGCGCTCCAACGTGTCCATGGGGCTGAAGGAGCTGCAGTCCTGGCAGCTGGTGCGCCTGCAACACCTGCCGGACGACCGCCGCGACTTCTTCTCCACGCCCGACGATCTTTGGGAGATCGTCCGCACCTTGGCGGAGCAGCGCAAGGCCCGCGAGATCGATCCGACCTTGAGCCTGCTGCGCGAGCTGGCGATGGAAGAGCCGACGACGGAGGCCAACCGCCACGCCCAGGCCCGCATCGCCGAGACCACGGAGATGATCGAGCTTCTGACCGGCTGGTACGACGACGTGCGCAAGCTGGATACCGAGCGGCTGGAAAAGCTGCTGGCGCTGGGGGCGGCGGTCCAGCGCGTGCTGGACTTCACCGACCGCCTGAAATTGCTGCCGGGCGGCAAGCCCGCCGCAAAGCAGCCTGAGACCCCAAACGAGAAGGCATGAAAGACCGATGGACGACGCCCTTCTGCTGGCGCGCATTCAGTTTGCCGCCAACATCTCCTTCCACATCCTCTTCCCAACCATCACCATCGCGCTGGGTTGGCTCTTGGTCTACTTCAAGGCCCGCTACAACCGCAGCGGCGATGAGAGCTGGCTTGCGGCCTACCGCTTCTGGGTGAAGGTCTTCGCGCTCTGCTTCGGCCTGGGCGTGGTCAGCGGCATCACCATGTCCTTTCAGTTCGGCACCAACTGGCCGGGCTTCATGGAGGTGGTGGGCAATATCGCCGGGCCGCTTCTGGCCTATGAGATCATGACCGCTTTCTTCCTGGAGGCTGCCTTCCTCGGCATCATGCTCTTCGGCCATGGCCGCGTGTCCAACCGCATCCACACTGGTGCGACCTGGCTGGTCGCCATCGGCACCACCTTCTCCGCCTTCTGGATCCTGGTGCTGAACTCTTGGATGCACACGCCGCAGGGGGTGGAGATGGTCGATGGCGTGGCCCAAGCGACCGACTGGTGGGCCATCGTCTTCAACCCCTCCATGCCCTACCGGCTGGCACACATGCTGCTGGCCTCGGGCCTGACGGCTGCCTTCCTGGTGGCCGGGCTTTCGGCGCTGCGCTGGCTCTGGGGCGATCGCTCGGCGGGGTTGATGCGGGCCTTGAAGACCAGCGTCTTCCTGGCCGCCGGCCTGATCCCGCTGCAGATCCTGGCCGGCGACCTGCACGGCCTGAACACGCTGGAGCATCAGCCAGCCAAGATCGCCGCCATGGAGGGCAACTGGGAAACGCAAGGCCATGCCCCACTGCTGCTCTTCGCCATTCCCGATGAGGAGACGCGCACTAACCACTTCGAGATCGGCATCCCCTCGGGCGCCTCGCTGGTCTTAACGCATGACCCGGCGGGCGAGGTTCCCGGTCTAGACGACTTCGTCACAGCTGAGGGGGAGGTACTGCACCCGCCGGTCGCCCCTGTCTTCTACGCCTTCCGGGTCATGGTCGGCGTTGGCATGCTGATGCTGCTGGTCTCCTGGGGTCTGGCCTGGCGCCTCAGGCGGCAGGGTGAGCCTGGCCGCTGGGGCGCGCGTGCCCTGGTCGCCATGACCTTCTCCGGGTGGATAGCGACGCTTGCCGGCTGGTATGTGACAGAGATCGGGCGCCAGCCCTGGCTGGTGACCGGGCTCTTGGATACGGCGAGCGCCGTGGCCGATCATGCAGTGCCGATCCTAGGCCTGTCGCTGGCCGCCTACCTGGCGATCTACGCCATCCTCTTAAGCGCCTTCATCGCCACCCTGCTGCATTTGACCCGCAAGGCCGCCCGCGAGGCCGGTGCGGCGGAGCTGGAGGGCCGCGCCCAGCCGGGCGGAGCCTTGGCGAAGGAGAGCGGGCTATGAGCTATCCCTTCGACGATTGGCTACCGCTTACCTTCGCGGCCCTCATGGGTCTCTCGATCCTGGTCTATGTGGTCTTGGACGGCTTCGATCTGGGCGTCGGCATTCTCTCGATCGGCGCCAAGGATGAAGAGAAGGACATCCTGGTGGGCTCTATCGGCCCCTTCTGGGATGCTAACGAGACCTGGCTGGTGATGGCGGTGGGCTTGCTGCTGGTGGCCTTCCCCTTCGCCCACGGGATGATCCTGACCGCCCTCTACCTACCAGCCACGCTTCTGCTCTTGGCGCTGATCCTGCGCGGCGTGGCCTTTGAGTTCCGGGCCAAGGCGCCGGCCGGGCACAAGCGGGCCTGGGACCGTTGCTTCTTCGCCGGCTCGCTGCTGGCTGCGCTGGCCCAGGGCTTCATGCTTGGGATCTACGTGCTGGGGCTGGATCAGAGCTGGAGCGGCCTGCTCTTCGGGCTCTTGACCGGGGTCTGCCTCGCCGCCGCCTATGCGCTGATCGGTGCCGTCTGGCTCATTGCCAAGACCGAGGGCGCGCTGCAGCAGAAGGCCGTGCGCTGGGCGCGCGCTAGCCTTTGGCTGGCGGCCTTAGGGCTCTTGGCCATCTCGCTCTCCTCGCCGCTGGCCTCACCTCGCATCTTCGACAAGTGGCTGGCCTTTCCCAACATCCTGCTTTTGGCGCCAGTGCCGCTCATCACCCTAGGGCTGCTGGCCGCCCTGGCCTGGACCCTGCGCAAGGCACCCCTAGCCCGGGAGCGCTGGGCCTGGGCGCCCTTTGCCATCACCACCGGGATCTTCTGCCTGGCCTTCTTCGGGCTGGCCTACAGCTTCTTCCCCTATGTGGTGCCGGAGCAGATGACGATCTGGGAGGCCGCCTCAGCCCGGGAGTCCTTGGCCATCATTCTGGTGGGTGCTGGCATCACCATGCCGATGATCGCCGCCTATTCGCTCTACGCCTACCGGGTCTTCCGCGGCAAGGCGACGGCGCTGCGGTATGAATAGGGCCGGCCTCAGACAGCTGGCTCGCCGCGCCTGAAAGGATGCGCTGGATAGACGCCAAGCAAGCGGACCTCCTTGCTAAAGAAGGAGAGTTCCTCCAGCGCCAGGCGGACCAGTTCGTCGTCGGGGTGGCCTTCGATATCGGCGTAGAACTGAGCGACTGAGAAGCTGCCATCGATGATGTAGCTTTCCAGCTTGGTGATGTTCACCCCGTTGGTGGCAAAGCCGCCCAAGGCCTTGTAGAGCGAGGCCGGGACCGAGCGCGTGCGGAAGACGAAGGAGGTGATGACCGGTCCGTCTTCCTGCGGCGGATGTAGGGGCTCTGCAGCCATGATGACAAAGCGCGTAGTGTTGTCATGCTGGTCGTTGATGTCCCGGTCCAGGATCTCCAGGCCGTAGATTTCCGCTGCCAAAGCAGGGGCGATGGCGCCCAGCGTAGGATCGGCCAGGCCCGGCAGGCTGGCCGCTGCGCCGGCGGTGTCGGCCACCACTTCGCGCTCCAGGCCGCGCTCGTGGAGGTACTCGCGGCACTGCGAGAGGGCCATCACGTGACTGCGGACACGGCGCAGGCCGTCGAGCTTGCTGCCGGGGAGGCCCAAGAGTTGGTGGCGGATTGCCTGAAAATGCTCGCCGATGATGTGCAGGCCGGATTCCGGCAACAGGTGGTGGATGTCGGCCACCCGCCCGGCGCTGGAGTTATCGATGGGGATCATCGCCAGGTCGGCACGGCCTTCCTGCAGGGCGGCAAAGGCTTCCTCAAAGGAAAAGCAGGGCAGGGTTTCCATCTGCGGGAAGCAGGCGCGGCAGGCCATGTCGGAGTTGGCGCCGGCGAGGCCCTGAAAGGCGATGCGGCCGGTGGCCGGCTGTCCGGGAAGACCGGGGTCGGGCATAGGGTTCTGTCTCGTTTTCTAGGGGGATCTAGGGTGCTTGGGAGAGGAGGCGCCGGGCGCGTTCCAGATCGGCAGGGGTATCGACGCCCAGGGGAATGGAGTCCACCAGCGCCACGTCGATGCGCAGTCCAGCCTCCAGCGCGCGCAGCTGCTCCAGCCTCTCGCGCTGCTCCAATGGCGAGGGCGGTAGGGCCACGAACTGCTCCAAGGCTTCCCGGCGGTAGGCATAGAGCCCGATGTGATGGAACAAAGGCGCGCTGTCGTCTGCGCCAGCCCAGGGGATGGGCGCGCGGGAGAAGTAGAGGGCGCGGGCGACCGGGTTCTGGAGGCTCAGCGCGGCTGCGATCTTCACCACGTCCGGGCTGCTGCGCTCCGCTGGTTCGGTGATGCGCGCCGCCAAGGTGGCGATATCGCAGGCCGGGTCTTCCAGCGGCTTCAGCGCCGCTGTCAGATCCTCCGGCGGTAGGCTGGGCAGGTCGCCCTGCACGTTGATGACCACGTCATGCTGGCGCTCAGGATCGAGGCGCTGCAGTGCCTGATGAATGCGGTCGGAGCCCGACGGCAAACCCGGCTCGGTCATGATTGCCTGGCCGCCTGCGGCTTCAACCGCAGCCGCGATCTCCTCCTCCGCGCAGGCCACTGCCACCGGGCCGACTTGGGCGGCCTGGGCGCGCAGCAGCACCTGGACGATCATCGGCTTGCCGGCGATGTCGGCGAGAGGCTTGTTCGGCAGGCGGGTAGAGGCCAGCCTGGCGGGGATCAGGACGATGGGTCGCACAGTTGCTTCCTGGGAAAAATCCGCTCTCCCGGCACGTTCCAGGCTAAGGTCGCCGTCAACCATCCGGGCCGGATTGGATAGCGGCTTTGCGGCGTTCTGTCGAGTTGAAGGCCGCTAGGCGCGCGCCTACCGTCTTGCCCGTCAAACTCAGGGAACCCCGGTAGAGGCCACGCCCATATGTCCTTAGAACTGAACAAGATTGCAGCCGCCGTCCTGACGGGCGGCATCGTCGCGATGGTCAGCGGCTTTGTGGCGGGCAAGCTCTATCAACCCGAAACCCTTGAGAAGCCGGTCTATGTGGTCGCCCTGCCGGACGATAGCCAGCAGACGGCTCCGGAGGCACCGGTCGAGGAATCGATCCTTCCTTTGCTGGCATCAGCGGACGTAGAGGCCGGCAAGGCGGCCACCCGCGCCTGTGCGGCCTGCCACAGTTTTGACAAGGGCGGCGCGAACGGCGTCGGGCCCAACCTTTGGAACCTTGTCGGCTCCATGCCCGCGCATGTGGACGACTATGCTTTCTCTGACGCGATCCAGAAGCTCGCGTCAGAGGGCAAGGTCTGGAACTACGAGAACCTGGATCACTTCCTGCGTGCGCCGAAAGAGTACGCGCCCGGCACCAAGATGGCTTACGCCGGCATGCGGCGCATCGGCCAGCGTGCCGATCTGATCGCCTACATGCGGACTTTGAGCGATGACCCGGTTGCTCTGCCGACCGCCGAGGAAGCCGCCGCGGCCAACAAGCAAGACGAGGCGGCAGCAGCCCCCGCCGACACCGGCAGCGATACGGCCGCTGCCACAACGACGGAGAGCGCAGCGCCGGCTGAAGCATCAACGACCGCTGCTGCTGCCGAGCCGGCCGCGTCCGAGGCAACGACGTCCACCACCGCGGCTGCGACCACGGAGCCGGCAGAGACCACCACGACAGCCGCCGCAGAGCCGGCCGCAAGCGAGGAAGCGGCCAAGCCGGCTGAAACCACCGAGACTGCAGCTGCGACGACCACTGAAGCGGCCAAGCCCGCCGAGGACACGCAGACCGCAGCGGCTGCCACCACCGAGCCCGCCAAGCCAGAAGAGACGACCGAGACCGCGGCGGCTGCCACCACCGAGGCCGCCAAGCCGGAAGAGGCGACAGAGCCTGCAGCTGCGGCGACAACAGCAGCCGCAGCCCCAGCCGCCGCTGCGCCCTCCGCCGAAGACAGCGCGCTGGGCAAGCAGATCGCCGCCGCCGATGTCGCCAAGGGTCAGCGCATCGCCCGTCAGTGCACCGCCTGCCATACCTTCGAGCAGGGGGGCGGCAACCGGGTCGGGCCCAACCTCTATGGCGTGATCGGCAAGCCCGCTGGCGAGGGCGAGGACTACAACTGGTCCCAGGCCATGGCCGACAAGGGCAAGGCCGGGCTGACTTGGACCTACAAGAACCTCTACGACTACCTGGAGAACCCGCGGCAGTTCGTGCCGGGGACCAAGATGGCCTATCCTGGCCTGCGCAAGACCGAGGATCGCGCGGACGTGATCGCCTATATCCGCAGTCTTGACCCCAATTCGCCGCCTTTGCCGTAGTAGGTATCCGGCTTGGCATGGCGTAACGCAGGACTGAGCCGGATGACTGGGCCGGATACAACGGACCTCTGCCCGGAGGAGTTTGTCACCTTTGCAAAGACGCTGGCGCAGCGCGCCGGTGAAATCTCCCTCGATCATTTCCGGGTGGAAGTGGCGGTGGAGCGCAAAGGCGACCTCTCGCCGGTCACCGCCGCCGACCGCGGCGCCGAGGCGGCACTGCGCGAGCTGGTGGCCGCGCGCTACCCCAGCCACGGCGTGGTGGGGGAGGAGTTTGGCCCGCACCAGGAGGACGCGGAGTTCGTTTGGGTTTTCGATCCCATCGACGGCACGCGGGCTTTCGTCAGCGGCAACCCGCAGTTCGGCAACTTGATCGCCTTGACCCAAGGCGGCAGGCCCCTGGTCGGGGTGATCAACATGCCGGCGCAAGGTGACTGCTGGATCGGCGCCACGGGCCACGGCACGCAGCTGATCGACGCAGAGGGCAGCCGTCCGGCCAAGACCCGGGCCTGCGCCAAGCTCTCCGACGCCGTCCTCCGCGCGCAGCTCTTGCCGCTGACGGAGCCAGAGGGTCTTGACCTGCTGCGGCCCAAAGTGGCCGACAGTCTGCTTTCCGGCGACTGCTTCTCCTACGGACAGCTGGCCAGCGGCTGGCTGGATTTGGTCGCGGAGTCCGGACTCTACGCCTTCGACTTCATGGCGCTGGTCCCTGTGGTGGAGGGCGCTGGCGGGGTCATTACCGATTGGCAAGGCCAGCCCTTGGGCATGGAGTCGGACGGCCGCGCCTTGGCCAGCGGTGACCCAGCGCTACATCAACAGGCTTTGGAGGTGTTGGCGCGATGAAACGATACGGCATCACCCGGCGGCAGACCCTGGGCCTTCTGGGCGCCGCCAGCCTTCCTGGCCTGATCACCCGACCCGGCCTGGCCGAAGAGCAGCTGCCGCTGGCCCTTGCTGGCGAGGAGATGACGCCCAGTGAGGCCATGCACGCGCTGGCGATGCACGGCGAACCAAAGTACGGGCCCGGCTTCAGCCAGTTCGACTACGCCGATCCCAAGGCCCCCAAGGGCGGCCGCCTGGTCCAGGGTGCCACCGGCGGCTTCGATACCTTTCATCCCTATATCGCACGCGGTCACTCCGCCGGCGGGATCACGCTCACCATCGACGAGTTGATGACCGCCAGCGGTGACGAGGCCTTCTCCAAGTATGGCCTGCTGGTGGAGAGCCTGCGCCTGGGGCCGGACCGCGCCTGGGTCGAACACAAGCTGCGGCGCGAGGCCTATTGGCACGACGGCGCGCCGATGACGGCCGAAGACGTGGTCTGGAGCTTTGAGTTCCTGGTGGAGAAGGGCCACCCGCAGTTCCGCTTCTATTACGCCAGTGTGGAGAAGGCGGAGGCCCTGGCGCCGGATCTGGTGCGCTTCACCTTCGCGCCCGGTGAAAACCGCGAGCTGGCGCTGATCATCGGCCAGGTGCCGATCCTGCCGAAGCACTATTGGACCAGCGACGGCCGCGACCCCACGACCAGCACCTTGGTGCCGCCGCTCGCCAGCGGCCCCTACCGCATCGCCGACTTCGAGCCCAACCGCTATGTCGAGTACGAGCGCGTCGCCGACTACTGGGGCCGCGATCTGCCGGTGAACCGCGGGCGCTATAACTTCGACCGCATCCGCTACGACTACTATCTGGACCAGGTGATCGAGCGGCAGGCGGCCAAGAGCGGGCGGATCGACCTCTACCGCGAGAGCAAGGCCTCAGAGTGGGTTACCGGCTACAACATTCCAGCGGTGCGCAACGGCGAGCTGCAGAAGCTGACCTTCTCCATGGAGAACGTCGGCCGCATGCAGGGCTTCGTGATGAACCAGCGCCGGCCCATGTTCGCCGACCGGCAGGTGCGCTGGGCCATCGCCCATGCCTTCGACTTCGAGTGGACCAACCGCAACCTCTTCTTCGACCTCTACGAACGCATCACCAGCTACTTCTTTCCGACGGAGCTGGGCTCGCGCGGCCTTCCCGACGCGGCCGAGCTTGAGATCCTGGAGCCTTATCGCGCGCAGCTGCCGCCGGAGGTCTTTAACGAAGTCTATACCCCGCCCAGTACCGACGGCAGCGGCTGGCCGCGCGACAACCTCTCCAAGGCCTTCACTCTCTTGGAGGAGGCCGGCTGGGTGGTCCGCGACATGCAGCTGGTGAATGCTGAGACCGGCCAGCCCTTCCGCTTCGAGATCCTGCTGGTCAACAAGAGCTTTGAGCGCATCGTGCTGCCCTTCCAGCACAACCTGCGCCGGCTGGGCATGGACGTGCGTATCCGCACGGTGGATCAGTCGCAGTACATCAACCGCGTGCGCAGTTTCGACTACGACATGACCACCCAGGTCATCGCCCAGTCGCTCTCACCGGGCAACGAGCAGCGCGACTACTGGTCCAGCGCCGCGGCGGAACGAGCGGGCAGCCGCAACTGGGCGGGTATCTCCGACCCCGTGGTCGATGAGTTGATCGACCTTTTGATCGCCGCCCCTGACCGCGAGAGCTTGATCCTCCGCACCCGCGTGCTCGACCGCGTCTTGCTCTGGGGTCACCACACCGTGCCGCAGTGGGCCTCGGCCAAGGCCTTCGTGGTCGCCTGGGACAAGTTCGGCTGGCCGGAGACCGCGCCCTTGAGCGGTGTCGACCTCACCACCTGGTGGTTCGATGAAGAGCGCGCGCGACAACTTGGCGTGCGCAACGGCGCGGAGAGCTAGGCCTCTTGCTCACTTACCTGATCCGCCGCCTCTTCCTGGTCGTGCCGACCCTGTTCGGCATCATGCTGATCAACTTCATGATCGTGCAGGCGGCCCCCGGCGGACCGATCGAGCAGGCCATCGCCGACTTGAGCGGCCTGGGCGGGCAGGCCACCGACACCATCACCCGCGCCGGCGGCGATATCCTGGAACAGCCCCCGGCGGGCGAAGACAGCATCACCAGCGGCTACCGCGGTCGTCAGGGGCTCCTGCCGGAGTACATCGCCGAGCTGGAGAAGCAGTACGGCTTCGACAAGCCGCTCTGGGAACGCTTCTTCATTATGATGGGCGATTATCTGACCCTGGACTTCGGCGACTCCTTCTTCCGCGATCAGGGGGTGATGGAGCTGGTGATCGACAAGCTACCGGTCTCCCTCTCGCTCGGCATCTGGACGACGCTCATCGTCTATCTGGTCTCTATCCCGCTGGGTATCGCCAAGGCGGTGCGCGACGGGACCCGCTTCGATGTCTGGAGCAGCGCGCTCTTGGCCATCGGCACCGCGGTTCCCAGCTACCTCTTCGCTGTCTTCCTGCTGGTGCTGCTGGCCGGCGGCAGCTACCTGCAGATCTTCCCGCTGGGCGGCCTGGTCTCCGACAACTGGCGAGAAATGGGCACCGGCGAGCTGATCGCCGACTACCTCTGGCACATGGTGCTGCCGGTCTTCGCCATGGTGATCGGCGGCTTCGCCAGCCTATCGCTGCTGACTAAGAACTCCTTCCTGGACCAGCTGCGCCTGCAGTACGTGGTGACCGCGCGCGCCAAGGGGTTGGCGGAGAAGCGTGTGCTCTACGGCCATGTCTTCCGCAACGCCATGCTGATCGTCATCGCCGGCTTCCCAGCCGCTTTCGTCGGCGTGCTCTTCACCTCCTCCCTGCTGATTGAGATCATCTTCTCGCTCGACGGGCTGGGCCTCCTGGGCTTCGAGGCGGTGATCCGGCGGGACTACAACGTCATGTTCGGCACGCTTTTCTTCTTCTCGCTCATCGGGCTCATCCTCAACATCATCAGCGATCTGACCTACACCCTGGTCGATCCGCGTATCGACTTCGAGCGCCGCGGATGACCAGCCTCGCCTCCCCCCGCAGCGCCCTTGCGGCCAAGCCGAAGCGTCAGCGCTCGCCGCTGCTACAGCGCCGGCTGGAGAACTTCCGCTCCAACCGCCGGGGCTACTGGTCGCTCTGGATCTTCGGCCTGCTCTTCCTCTTCACCCTCTTCGCCGAGTTTGTCGCCAACGACCGGCCGCTGCTGATCGTCTACGACGGCGGCTTCTATTTCCCGATCGTGGCGACCTATCCGGAGACCACCTTCGGCGGCACCTTCCCGACGGCCACCGACTACTCCGATCCCATGGTGCGGGAATTGATCGACGAGAAGGGCTTCCTGCTGGAGCCCTTGATTCCCTATGGCTTCGATTCAGTGGCCTGGAACTCGACCGAGCCAGCGCCGGCGCCGCCCTCGGCCGCGCACTGGCTCGGCACCGACGACCAGGCCCGCGACGTGGTGGCCCGACTGATCTACGGCTTCCGTATCTCCGTCCTCTTCGGCTTCGCCTTTACCCTCGTCGCCGCCATCATCGGCGTCTCCATCGGTGCCATTCAGGGCTACTTCGGCGGCTGGATCGACCTCTTCGGACAGCGCTTCATCGAGATCTGGTCGGGCCTGCCGGTGCTCTTCCTGCTGATCATCCTGGCCAGCCTGGTCGAACCCACCTTCTGGTGGCTGCTGGGTGTCACCGTGCTGTTCGGCTGGATGGGATTCGTGGGAGTCGTGCGCGCGGAGTTCCTGCGCGCGCGCAACTTCGACTACGTCCGCGCGGCCAGGGCGCTGGGCGCCGGCGATCTGACCATCATGATCCGCCACGTGCTGCCCAACGCCATGGTCGCCACCTTGACCTTCCTGCCCTTCACCCTGGCCGGATCGGTCACCATCCTGACCTCGCTGGATTTCCTGGGCGTCGGCCTGCCGCCGGGCTCCGCCTCCTTGGGCGAGCTTTTGGCGCAAGGCCGGGCCAACCTGCAGGCACCTTGGCTGGGCCTGACCGGCTTCTTCACGCTCGCCATCATGCTGACCCTGCTGATCTTCATCGGCGAGGCGGTGCGCGATGCCTTCGACCCGCGCAAATCGATCCTGGAGCCTTCCCGATGAGCGCGCCGCTGCTTGAGGTGAAAGACCTCTCCGTCTCCTTCGGTGGCGACAAGCCGGCGGTCGACGGCGTCTCCTTCGCGCTGCAGGCGGGCGAAACCCTGGCGCTGGTCGGCGAGTCCGGCTCCGGCAAGTCAGTGACGGCCCTATCGCTTCTGCAGCTGCTGCCGACACCGCCGGCGCAGATCGGGCCCGCCTCCTCTATCCGCTTCCGCGGGGAAGAGCTGCTGGGTGCATCTGAGTCCAAGCTGCGCGCACTACGCGGCGACGATGCGGCGATGATCTTCCAAGAGCCGATGACCTCGCTAAATCCGCTGCACACCATTGCCAAGCAGGTGAGCGAGACCCTAGCGATCCACCGCGGCCTGGGCGCGGTGGAGGCGCGCAAGCGGGTGCTGGAGCTCTTACGCCTGGTCGGCATCAAGAACCCCGAGCAGCGGATGGATGCCTATCCGCACCAGCTCTCCGGCGGCCAGCGCCAACGGGTGATGATCGCCATGGCGCTGGCCAACGAGCCCGCGCTGCTGATCGCCGACGAGCCGACGACGGCCCTGGACGTCACCGTGCAAGCGCAGGTCCTGGGCCTGATGCGCCGCCTGCAGCGCGAGCTGGGTATGACCCTGCTGCTGATCACCCACGACCTGGGCGTGGTGCGGCGCATGGCCAAGCAGGTCTGCGTCATGACCGAGGGCCGTATCGTCGAGACCGGCAGCGTCACCGACATCTTCGAGCGGCCCCAGCATCCCTACACCCAGCGCCTGCTGGCCGCCGAGCCGAAAGGCAGTGCGCCGCGCATCCCGGCTGACGCCAAAGGCGTGATGCAGGCCGACGACGTGAAGGTCTACTTCCCGATCAAGCGCGGCCTCTTGAAACGCACGGTGGATCACGTGAAGGCGGTCGATGGCGTCTCCTTGGATCTGCGCGAAGGCGAGACCCTGGGCGTGGTGGGGGAGAGCGGATCGGGCAAGACCACCCTAGGCCTGGCCCTCTTGCGGCTGACCGAGTCCAAGGGGCGGATCGCCTATGCCGGGCGGGACATAAACGAGTTGCCGGCATCCAAGCTCCGCCCCCTGCGCCGCGATCTGCAGATCGTCTTCCAAGACCCCTTCGGCTCGCTCTCGCCGCGGCTGACGGTGGGTGACATCATCGCCGAGGGGCTGGATATCCATGAACGCCTAAGCCAGGCCGAGCGCGACGACCGCATCGCCGCCGCCTTGGAAGAGGTCGGCTTGGAGCCGGCCATGCGCCAGCGCTATCCGCATGAGTTCTCCGGCGGGCAGCGGCAGCGTATCTCCATCGCTCGGGCGATGATCTTGAAGCCGCACTTCGTAATGCTGGACGAGCCCACCTCAGCACTCGACATGTCGGTGCAGGCGCAGATCGTCGAGCTCTTGCGCGGGCTGCAGGCCAAGCACCGCCTGGCCTACCTCTTCGTCAGCCATGACCTGCGCGTGGTCAGGGCCATGTCGCACAAGATGGTGGTGATGCGCGACGGCAAGGTGGTGGAGGCCGGCGAGGCTGAAGCCATTTTCGAGGCACCGCAACACCCCTATACGCAAAGCCTGCTGCAGGCCGCCCTCGACGTCGTGGTAGAAAGCCCGGAAGAGGCGGAGGCAGAGTAAACCCGCAGTGCCCAGGTAAGGTTGAGATCCAGCGATTCTGTTACTGGAGAGCAGGGTTGCTTGGGGACTCCTGCTTCAGTGCGGTCTGCTTCCCGACCGCCCATATCCTAAGTGACCTAGGCGACCCGGAGGAGAAGCGGGCTCGTACCTCAATCATAACAAGACCAAGGAGAGGAGCCATGATCGAGACCAAGTTGACGGAGGCCCTGGGGATCGAGCACCCGGTGGTGCTGGCGCCGATGGACACAATCTCCGGCGGGCGCTTGGCCGCAGCGGTCTCGGCGGCCGGCGGCTTGGGCTTAATCGGCGGCGGTTACGGCGATGCCGACTGGCTGGCCCAGGCCTTTGAGGAGGCCGGCAATCAAGCCGTCGGCGCCGGCTTCATCACCTGGGCGCTGGACAAGCAGCCCGACCTGCTGGACCTGGTGCTGGCGCGCAAGCCCAAGGCGGTGATGTTCTCCTTCGGTGAGGCCGGTCACCACGTGGCGCGCTGCAAGGCTGCTGGCGTGCCCAGCCTCTGGCAGGTGCAACGCCTGGAACAGGCCCGCCAGGCACTCACAGCCGGCACCGAGATCATCGTGGTGCAAGGTCAAGAGGCCGGCGGTCACGGCATGGACCGCGGGCTGATGGCCCTGCTGCCGGCGGTGCGCGACCTAGCCGGACCGGAGCAGCTGCTGCTGGCCGCCGGTGGCATCGGTGACGGCCGCGGGCTGGCGGCGGCCTTAATGCTGGGCGCCGACGGCGTCTTGCTGGGCACCCGCTTCTGGGCCGCCGAAGAGGCCGAGGGCCCGGCCAGCGCCAAGGCCCAGTTGGTAGCCGCCGAAGGCGATGGCACCTTGCGGACCAAGGTCTTCGACGTGGCCCGCGACGTCGACTGGCCCTGGCATTTCACCGGCCGCGTCCTCAAGAACGCCTTCGCCGAGCGCTGGCATACGGAGATCGAGGCAATGCAGCGCCAGGCCGTGACGGCACGGCAGGACTACGAGGCAGCCGCCGAGGAGGACTACACCACCCGCGTGACCATCGGTGGCGAGGTGGTCGACCTGATCGATGCCGTGAAGCCGGCCGGCGCCATCGTTGAGGGGATGGTGACAGAGGCGGCAAGCTTGCTGGCTGGGACAGGGCGATATCTTTCACCCAGGTGAGCCTTGGGGCGGCGGGGATCGGCAAGGCCGCCGCCTCCGCCAGGGTCTTGGCGGTGGCCAAGCACTTGGCTAGGCTCGGCGGCCTTTTGATCTCGGCCTTTCGCCTTAGGTCGCTGCTGACGGGGGTGGCCAACCTGCGGCTTAAGGAAGATAGGGGCGGGCTCGCTAGAGACGGTTTGCGGCGCGCTGGACGATGTGAGGTAGAGCGGTAAGAGACATGACGGTCCTGCACAAATCAGACTGGGCAAACGAGAGCCCTTGGCGCGCGGCCTGGCAGAAGCACGCACCCGACCTGGCGGTCCAAGTCTATCCCGATCTGACCGATCGGGAAGCCGTCCGCTACGCACTGGTGTGGGAGCCGCCAACGGGCCTGCTGGCCAGCCTGCCGAACCTGGAGGTCATCTTCTCCATCGGCGCCGGCGTCGATCACATCGTCCGCGATGCCCAGCGCCCGAAGGAGATCCCGGTCGTGCGTATGGTGGAAGCCGGCCTGACCGCGGGGATGAGCGAGTTCGTCGCCCTCTCCGTCCTCTGGCACCACCGCGACATGGCCTACTACGCCGTTTTTCAGCGCCAGAAGCGTTGGCAAGAGGTGCCGCCACTGCTGGCCAAAGAGCGGAGAGTTGGTTTCCTCGGCATGGGCGCTCTGGCCACGGACGCAGCCGCCAAGCTGGCGCCCTTCGGCTTTCAGATCCACGGCTGGAGCCGCAGTCCGAAGCAACTGGAGGGCATCACCCTGCACCAGGGAGACGCTGGCCTGCGCGACATCCTGGCCGTCTCCGATATCCTGGTCTGCCTGCTTCCGCTGACCCGGGCGACCGAGGGCTTGCTGAATGCCGAGCGCCTGGCGCTGCTGCCCAAGGGCGCTTCCGTCATCAACGTGGCCCGCGGCGGCCTGATCGTTGAAGAGGACCTACTGGCCGCCTTGGACAGTAACCAGATCTCCAGCGCCACCTTGGATGTCTTCCGCGAAGAACCGCTACCGGTCCAGTCCCCCTTCTGGTCGCATCCCCGGGTCGTGGTGACACCCCACGTCGCCGCCAAGACCATGGCCGACAGCGCCGTCGAGTCGGTGGTCGCGAACATCCGCCGCCACGAGGCCAGCGAGCCGCTGACCAACGTGGTGGATTTCGAGCGGGGATACTAAGCCGCAAAGCAAGTCATCGTCGCGGGAGACCACAGGCCTCGCCTCGGAAACTTGGCCCTATGCCCGCCCGAAGTCGTCCTGTAGGCGGACGATGTCGTCCTCGCCTAGGTAGGCGCCGGTCTGCACCTCGATCAGTTCCACCGGGATGCGGCCTGGGTTGGTGAGGCGATGCACGCCGCCCATCGGGATGAAGACCGACTCGTTCTCGCGCACGATCTGGGTCTCGCCGTCGATGTGCACCTCGGCTGTGCCCTTCACGACGATCCAGTGCTCGGCGCGGTGGAAGTGCTTTTGCAGTGAGAGCTGGCGGCCCGGCGTCACACCGATGCGCTTCACCTGAAAGCGTTCGCCCATATCGACGGTCTGGTACCAGCCCCAAGGACGGTAGACGCGGGCGTGGAACTTGGCCTCTTCCCGGCCTTCCTCGCTGAGTTTCTGGGCTAACGTCTTCACGTCCTGGGCACGGTCCAGCTTGGTGACAAGCAGCGCGTCATGCGTATCGACCACGGCGACATCGTCCAGGCCGATGACGCAGACCAAGCGGTCGGCACCGGCGCGGATGTAGCTGCGCGAGACATCCATCAGGCTGACATCGCCCTGCAGCGCATTGCCTGCCTCGTCTTGTTCGGACATGGACCAGAGTTCCCGCCAGTCGCCAACGTCCGACCAGGCGAAGTCGACCGGAATGACCGCGCGCTTCTCGGTCTTCTCCATTACGGCATAGTCGAAGGAGATCTTGCGCGCCTGGAGAAACTCCTTGCCTAGGCGCAGGTAGTTGAGGTCCAGATGCACGGCCTCGACCGCCGTCTGGACGTGGCCGCGCGTCTCCGGCTCCAGCCGCTCGATCTCGGCCAGCAGGGTCGCGGCCTGGAAGCAGAAGAGGCCGCCGTTCCACAGGCAGCCCTCGCCGATCAAGACGGCCGCCTTCTCGGCGTCCGGCTTCTCCAGGAACTCGTCGATGCGCTTTGCCGCTGCCAGGTCAGCGCCGGGGCGGATGTAGCCGTACTCGGTTGCGGGCCGTTTCGGTGTGATGCCGAAGGTCACGATATCGCCCTCAGCCGCGGCCTTGCCAGCGCGCTCCGCAGCTGCGGTGAAAGCCGTCACGTCGGGGATCACGTGATCGGATGGCATGACCAGCAGGATCGCCTCCGGGTCGCGCTTGGCGCCGAAAGCAGCCGCCGCGGCGATGGCCGGCATAGTGTCCCGGCCTTCCGGCTCCAGCAGAATGTCGGCTTCCAGCCGCAGCTGCTTCAGCTGCTCGCCGATCAGGAAGCGATAGTCATCGCCAGCGATGATGATGGGCTTGCCAAAGGCCGGGCCGGTCACCCGCTTGGCGGTTTCCTGGAAGAGCGACTGGCTGCCCAGCGCGTTCACCAGCTGCTTGGGATAGGCCTTGCGCGACAGCGGCCAGAGCCGCGTGCCGGAACCGCCACAGAGAATAACCGGGATGATCATGCGGGTTCTCCTATCTCGGTTCCACTGGCTCTTGGCTCGCGAAACAAGGTCCTTGGTCGAGGGCTATTGGCGGACGGCCGCACCCTTGGCCAGGCTGTCTTTGAACCAGTCGTAGGTCGATAAAATGCCCTCATCAAGGCCGATACGCGCGCTCCAGCCCATGGCCGTCAAGCGGCTCACGTCCATCAGCTTGCGCGGCGTGCCGTCCGGCTTGGAGGGGTCGAAGCGCAGCTCGGCCTCGAAGCCCACGGTCTTGCAGACCGTCTCCGCCAGCTCGCGGATAGAGACGTCGGTGCCGACACCGACGTTGACATGCTCCGCACCGGAGTAGCTGGTCAGCAGGAAGACCAGCGCGTCGGAGAGGTCGTCGACATGCATGAACTCCCGCCGCGGCTTGCCGCTGCCCCAGACCTCCAGCGCCGCATCGCCAGCGAGCTTGGCCTCGTGCGCCTTGCGCATCAGGGCCGGCAGCACGTGGCTGTTGGCCAGATCGAAGTTGTCACCGGGGCCGTAAAGATTGGTCGGCATGGCCGAGATGTAGTCGCGCCCATACTGTGCCCGGTAGGCCTGGCAGAGCTTGATGCCAGCGATCTTGGCAATGGCGTACCACTCGTTGGTGGCCTCCAAAGGCCCGGTCAGCAGCGAGTCCTCCGGCATGGGTTGCGGCGCCAGGCGAGGATAGATGCAGGACGAACCCAGGAACAGCAGGCGATCGATCCCGGCCAGGTGGGCGCCGTGGATCAGATTGGCCTCGATCATCAGGTTGTCGTAGAGAAATTCGGCCGGATAGGTGTTGTTGGCGTGAATGCCGCCAACCTTGGCGGCGGCAACGATCACGCAGTCCGGCTTCTCGTCGGCCAGAAACTGATGCGTCTTGGCCTGCGAGATCAGATCGACACGGTCCCGCCCGGCGGTCAGCACCCGGCAGTCCTCCCGCTCCAAGCGGCGCACCAGGCCAGAGCCCACCATGCCGCGATGGCCGGCCACATAGATGGTTTTGCCGGCCAAAGGAAAGACCTGATCTTGGCTCATGAGATGGGCCTCCGCTTGAAGGGACGAGACTGATTTAGGTCTGGCTACTCGCGAACGCCATAGGCCTTACGGCCAAGGCTCTCGGTCTTCAGGAGCTCTAGGTCCGATTCCACCATCTCAGTCACCAGATCGGGGAAGCTGGTGGTGAAGGACCAGCCCAGCTTCTGCTTGGCTTTGGCCGGATCGCCGATCAAGAGCTCCACCTCAGTGGGGCGGAAGTAGGCTGGGTCGACGGCCACCAGACGCTCGCCGCTCTTGGCGTCGCGGCCAACCTCGTCCACGCCCTTGCCTTCCCAAACGATCTCCCGGCCGACGGCGGCAAAGGCACGCTCGACGAACTCCCGCACGGTGTGGGTCTCGCCGGTGGCCAGGACATAGTCGTCTGGCTCCTCCTGCTGCAGAATCCGCCACATGCCCTCGACATAATCGCGGGCGTGACCCCAGTCGCGCTTAGCATCCATGTTGCCGAGGTAGAGGGTCTTCTGCAGACCGTGATGGATGGCCGCGACCGCGCGGGTGATCTTACGGGTGACGAAGGTCTCGCCGCGGATCGGGCTCTCGTGGTTGAAGAGGATGCCGTTAGAACCGTGAATACCGTAGGCCTCACGGTAGTTGATGGTGATCCAATAGCCATAAAGCTTGGCCACCGCATAGGGAGAACGCGGGTAGAAGGGCGTGCTCTCGCGCTGCGGCACCTCTTGCACCAGGCCATAGAGCTCGGAGGTTGAGGCCTGATAGAAGCGGCAGGTCTTCTCCATGCCTAAGATGCGGATAGCTTCCAGAATGCGCAGGGTGCCGATCGCATCGGCATTGGCCGTGTACTCCGGCGATTCGAAGCTGACCTTCACGTGGCTCTGGGCCGCTAGGTTGTATATCTCGTGCGGTCTAACCTGGCCGATAAGGCGTATCAAGCCGACCGAGTCCGTCATGTCGCCGTAGTGCAGGCGAAAGGAGGTCTCAGCTTCGTGGCTGTCTTGATAGAGGTGATCAATCCGCTGCGTGTTGAAGGAAGAGGAGCGGCGCTTCACGCCATGCACTTGGTAGCCCTTCTGAAGCAAGAGCTCAGCCAGGTAAGCGCCATCCTGGCCCGTGACGCCGGTTATCAATGCGATTTTCTGTTCGGCCACGAAAGCGGTCCTCTTTCAAGTTCAACGAGGGTGGGGCGTGTCGCCAAGCGCTTGGTTGCTCTCTTGTGACCTGCGACAGAGTCAAGTGGGACAAAGCCGCAGCAAGGCCATGACCCTCGCCCGGTTTCTAAGGTGTTGGGGCTACCGAGAACCCACGAGGTAATCTCACAGGCAGCAGCTTGTAGATTGCCGCACTGCAATAAAGCAAAGGCCGGCTCATGGGAAGGCTTCTTGAAGCCCGCTGCCAAGCGGTGCAGAAGCCACTTCGGACAAGGCCCACCGCCATAGGTCTAGGTGGTCTTGATCAGCGCTTGCAGCCGCTGGCGCAGGTGCCCTTCTTTCGGCAGGCAGACCATGTTCATGTAGGCATAGGGTTCGCTCTGGATTGCATGTGCGATCAACTGACCATCGCGCGGTTCATAGAGCTCATAGTCCGCAGCCTCTATGGCCGCCAGAACTTCAGCTGAGGTGGGGGAGAGGCCCTGCTCCGCACCGCCCTGATCGCCCATCTCCAAGGTCACGACCGGCTTCTGCTCGGCCAAGATCCCGCTCATGCCTTGCAAGACCTGCAGCTCAGCGCTTTCTACGTCCACTTTCACAACATCAGGCGGCGGGGCCTTGCGCGGAAGGGCGTCGAGGGCGACTGCCTTGACCTCGATCTCAGTCGCAGTGAGGCGGCTTGCCTGCAGCGGCGCGATCTTAGGCTCACCCAGCGTGTTGTAGGCCGAGTGTGTGCGCCCGTAGTCGCGAAAGGTCAGGCTCGCCGCTTCCTTCCAAACGGCCCAGCGGTGGCGGCGCACGTTGGCCAGTGGTTCGATGTTCGGGCCCAGCAGATGCTGGAAGGTCCGGGGCGCGGGCTCGAAGGCGATGACCTGGCCTCGTGGACCCACACAGCGGCTCGCAAGAAGGGAGAAGTATCCCAGGTGCGCGCCGACATCATAGAAGGTGTCGCCCGGCCTTAGCGCCTGCAGGAAGAAGTGGGTCAGATCCTCTTCAAACCAGTCGTAGAGGTAGATCTCTTGCGAGACCACCTCGCTCAAGTCAATGCGCATCCGCCCGAAAAAGGGGTGCTTGTGGACCACGATATCCGGGAACTCGGCGAGCGCGCGGGCCAAGGCAACGACCGCCAACCGGTTGTCTTGCCCAGGGGCCAGGGTGTCGCGAAGGGAGCGTCTGCGCTTTGCAGCCTGGCGGACAGCCTCGACCATCGGCTGGGTCGCACCGGCCGGCCCCTTATCCTCGTCCGCGCTCGCCACCTGCTGAACGGGCGGTTTGGCCGCCTTTGCCCGGCCAGGCCGCGCCCCGGTCTTGCCTCGGGGCGCTGGGCTCTTGCTCGCCTTTGCCATCACTCATCCCCACCTGACAGCCGAAGCAGATGCCTCTTCAGTGGGGGAGACCCCACACCAGGGTTACTTCGGCGCGATCACCATGATCATCTGCCGGCCTTCCAGCTTGGGAAAGGCCTCGACCTTGGCGACCTCTTCGGTGTCTTCACGCACGCGGTCCAAGACCTTCATACCGAGATCCTGGTGCGCCATCTCGCGGCCGCGGAAGCGAAGCGTGATCTTCACCTTATCGCCTTCAGCCAGGAAGGAATGCACCTGCTTCATCTTCGTGTCGTAGTCGTGCGTGTCGATGCCCGGGCGCATCTTGATCTCTTTGACCTCGATGACCTTTTGCTTCTTGCGGGCCTCGTTGGCACGCTTCTGGGCTTCGTACTTGAATTTGCCGTAGTCCAGGATCTTGACCACCGGCGGATCGGCGTTGGGCGAGATCTCGACCAGATCCAGCCCGGCCAGGTAGGCCATGTGCAAGGCCTCCGGCGTAGCCACCACGCCTTGGTTTTCCCCCTGTTCGTCGATCAATCGCACCCGTGGTACGCGGATGTCGCCGTTGGCACGCGGACCGTCCTTTGATGGCGCCGCGTCAGGTTGAAATCGTGCTATGTCTCACTCTCCTCATCATCAGTTTTTCAAGCGGCAGTCGACTGCCCCCAAAAGGCCAAAGGGCCCGCCTGAGTACTCAGGCGGGCGGCTGGGCCTCGACTGCTAGTCTAGTGACCGCTTCGTCCAGTGCAAGCACCTCTTGGGTCTTGCCCCCCAGCCGGCGCAGCGCAACTGCGCCTTCCTCTGCTTCCCTGGCCCCGACGACCGCGATCACCGGAACCTTGGAGACCGAGAGATCGCGCACCTTGGCATTGATCTTCTCGGACCTGAGGTCGCTATCGGCGCGCAGGCCGGCAGCCTGGAAGGCAGCCGTCACGTCGCGCGCATAGCCATCGGCCTCGTTGGTGATGGTGGCCACCGTCACCTGGCGCGGCGCCAACCACAGCGGGAAGCGGCCGGCATAGTTCTCGATCAATATGGCGATAAAGCGCTCGAAAGAGCCTAAGATCGCCCGGTGCAGCATGACCGGATGGTGCTTCTGCCCGTCTTCGCCGACGAAGGTGGCGCCCAGGCGTTCCGGCATGACGAAGTCGACCTGGAAGGTGCCGCACTGCCAGTCACGGCCGATGGCATCCTTCAGCACGAACTCCAGCTTCGGGCCATAGAAGGCGCCTTCCCCGGGGTTTAAGGTAAAGTCCAGCCCTGCGGCCACCGTGGCTTCCTTCAAGGCGGCCTCGGCCTTGTCCCAGGTCTCATCGCTGCCGGCCCGCGTCGCCGGCCGGTCGGAGAACTTCACCGCCACCTCTTCAAAGCCGAAATCGCGGTAGATGGCGAGCAGCAGGTCGCAGAAGGTCTTGGTCTCCTCCACCACCTGGTCTTCCGAGCAGAAGATGTGCGCATCGTCCTGGGTGAAGGCCCGCACCCGCATCAGCCCGTGCAAGGCGCCCGAAGGCTCGTTGCGGTGGCAAGAGCCGAACTCGGCCAGGCGCAGCGGCAGGTCGCGGTAGGACTTGCTGCCCTGGCGGAAGACCAGCACATGACCGGGGCAGTTCATCGGCTTCACCGCCAGGGTGCGGTGCTCGGCCTCGGCGATGAACATATGCTCCTGGAACTTCTCCCAGTGGCCTGAGGCCTCCCAGAGATGCCGGTCATAGAGCTGCGGCGTCTTGATCTCCTGGTACCCAGCCACGTCCAGCCGGCGGCGCATGTAGTCCTCGATCGCGCGGTAGAGCTGCCAGCCGTGCGGGTGCCAGAAAGTAGAGCCCACGGCCTCTTCCTGCTGGTGGAAGAGCCCGAGCTCACGGCCCAGGCGCCGGTGGTCGCGCTTGGCGGCCTCCTCCAACTGGGTCAGATAGGCCTTCAGCTGCTTTTCCGTCTCCCAGGCCGTGCCGTAGATCCGCTGCAGCTGCGCATTCCTGGAATCGCCGCGCCAGTAGGCACCGGAGACGCGGAGCAGCTTGAAGGCATGGCCCAGCTTGCCCGTCGCCGGTAAGTGCGGGCCCAAGCAGAGGTCGAGCCAAGCGCCCTGCCGGTAGATGGAGATCGGCACCTCTTCCGGCAGGCTCTCGATATGCTCGGCCTTGTAGGTCTCGCCCGCCTCGCGGAAGTAGCGGACGGCCTCGTCCCGCGGCCAGACCTCGCGCACCAGATCGGCGTTGCGGTCGACGATCTCGTGCATCCTCTGCTCGATCACCGCCAGATCTTCCGGGGTGAAGGGCGTGTCGCGGGCGAAATCGTAGTAGAAGCCGTCTTCCGTCGCCGGGCCAAAGGTCACCTGCGTGCCGGGATAGAGCTCCTGCACCGCCTCAGCCAGCACATGGGCGGCGTCGTGGCGCAGCAGTTCCAGTGCGGCGGCATGGCCGCGCGTCACGATCTCCACCGCAGCGTCGTCAGCGATTTCATAGGCAAGATCGCGCAGCGTGCCATCGACCTTGATCGCCAGTGCATCCTTGGCCAGGCGCTGGCCGATGCTAGTTGCCAGCCGGGTTCCCGTCACCGGCGCGTCGAAACTGCGCGTGGCACCGTCGGGAAGCGTGATAACCGGCATGACAAACAAGTCTCCTTGACCTTGGGAGCCGCCAGTTAGGCACCTGCCAAAGGTGAGTCAAGCCAGCCTGGCTGGAAGGCAGCCTTGCGGGAGCGGGCTGTGCTGCCGTGAACACAATCTAGGATGCGATAGGACACACCAGCCGTCAGCCTTGTGCATGCAGGAGACGACGCTATTGCTTGTGCAGTCGCACTGAGCCCGAGTAAACAAAGGAGGGCAAGTAGAGTTGGTTAGCCAGATGCCGTTTCTTGGGGCAGGCCGAGAGCGTTTTGCGCGATGAATAGAGCACAGCAACAACGCGGTGGCGCTGGCTCGCTCTTCTCTGTGGTCATCCCCTGCTTCAATGAAGAGGAGGTGATACGGGAGACGCACAGCCAGCTGCACGCCGCCCTGCAGAAGAGCGGTCTGCCGCTGGAGTTCATCTTCGTCGATGACGGAAGCGCCGACCGCACGCTCGAGATTCTGCTAGAGCTGCAGCGAAACGATCCTGCCATGCGGGTGGTGGCTCTGTCGCGCAACTTCGGCCACCAGGTCGCAGTGACGGCCGGCCTAGAGCAAACGACAGGAAACGTGGTCGGCATTATCGATGCCGATCTTCAAGATCCGCCAGAGGTCTTTCTTGAGATGCTGGCAGCCTGGCGGGAGGGGATTGACGTCGCCTATGGCCAGCGCCGTGAACGGGCTGGGGAGACCGCCTTCAAGCGAAGTTCCGCCAAGGCCTTCTATCGTCTCATCAACCGCATCTCAGACGTCGATATTCCACTCGACACTGGCGACTTCCGGCTGATGGACCGTGCCGCCGTGGACGCCCTGCTGGCCATGCCGGAACGCGACCGCTTCGTGCGGGGTATGGTGGCCTGGCTGGGCTTCCCGCAACGCGCCATAGCTTATGACCGCGCAGCGCGCTTTGCCGGTGAGACAAAGTATCCACTGAAGAAGATGCTCCGTTTTGCTACTGACGGACTGATCTCCTTCTCCCTGGTTCCGCTACGCTTTGCGACACTGTTTGGCGGGCTGGTGATCAGCCTGTCAATGCTAGGTATTCTCTACGCCCTCGTGCTCCGCATCTTCACAAACGACTGGGTGGAAGGCTGGACCCTGCTGTTCATCGCCGTGCTCTTCATCGGCGGCGTGCAGATCGCCTTCTTGGGCGTCATCGGGGAGTACGTCGGTCGGATCTATGGCGAGGCAAAGCGCCGGCCGCTCTACTTCCTGAAGTTGCGCGCCGGCTTTCCAGACCAGCCCAAGCCAGCGGCGACGAACGATCGTCACGGCGACGACGCATGAACACACGCAGTCCCTGGTTTTGGGTGCGCCTGGCGGGCTTGGTGGCGGTGGCTGCCTTCTTCGTCTGGCTGCTCTTGGCCGAGACACCGCTGGAGGAGATCGGCCAACAGCTGGCCAGCATTCCCCCCTGGGCCTTGCTTCTGGGCGTCGGCTTCTTGGCGACCGGCTACTTCTTCCGCATCGTCCGCTGGTGGGTGCTGTTGCGCGCTCTCGACCCTAGCTTGCCGCTCAGCGCGCCAGTTTGGCCGTTCCTCGTCTCCATCGCGCTCAACAACGTGCTGCCCTTCCGGGCCGGTGACGCGGTGCGGATCTTCGGCTTTCGCAAGCGTCTGTCAGCGCCGATCTCTCGTGTCTTCGGCACCGTGTTGATCGAGCGCCTTGCCGATCTGGCCGTTTTGGCCGCGGTGACGGCTATCGGTCTGGCTATCCTAGGTTCAGAACATGGTCTGGCGGGTCTGGTCTTGGCCGTGATCATCGCCTTGGGTCTCGGATTTGGTGGCCTGGTGGTGGCGATCGCGCTTTCCCCCTGGATCCTGCGCTGGTTGGCCCGGCGCGGGCAGAGTTCGGGGCGGCTGGCACGGCTGGCCGGACCCGCATCCAGCTTTATGGAAACCCTTTTGGTGCTGCGTAAGGGCAATCTTGCAGCTCAGCTGGTCGGCCTCAGCCTTCTCGCTTGGCTCTTCGAGGGGCTGGTCTTCGTGGCAATCGCACAAGGCCTGGGCATCGCCGCACAAGGCTATGCACCTTGGTTCTCGCTGGGCGCGGGAACCCTTGGCACATTGATCCCCAGTACACCCGGCCACGTTGGCACTTTCGACTATCTCGCGTCGCTTGGGATGCAGGCCTTCGACGTTCCAGCGGTGCAAGCCGTGGCCTATGCTCTGGCAGTCCACGCCGTCTTGTGGCTGCCGTTAACGGCGGTGGGCTTGGGCTACCTGGCGGTCATGGGCAAGCGGACCGCGCTTGCGCCGCTTGCCGGTAGATCCCTTAGGACGGAAGAGAAACAGATATGACGGGCGAGCATATCCTAGTCGTCGGTGGCGGCTTCTGCGGGCTGTCAGCTGCCTATGACCTGACGAAGCAGGGCTGCAGGGTGACGCTTGTCGAGGGCGACCAGGAGGTCGGCGGGCTGGCCGGATGCTTCGATGCCGGCGGCACACGGCTGGAGAAATTCTATCACCACTGGTTCACCAGCGACACGCACATTGTCCAACTGATCGAGGAGTTGGGCCGCGGCGAGCGCGTGGTCTTCCGACCGTCGAACACGGGCATGTACTTCGCGAACTCCATCTACCGGCTGTCCTCGCCCGTGGATCTCTTGCGCTTTGCACCCTTGCCCTTCCTGGACCGCATTCGGCTTGGCTTCCTCGCCTTGCGCGCACGCCGGGTCGGATCCTGGCAGGAGTTGGAGAGTGTGACCGCCGCCGACTGGTTGCGCCGCCTCGGCGGTCAAAGGGTCTATGATGTGGTCTGGGGCCCCCTGCTGCGCGGCAAGTTCGGCGACGTGGCAGAGGAGATCTCGGCAGTCTGGATGTGGAACAAGCTGAAGCTGCGCGGCTCTAGCCGTTCCTCTGACGGCAGGGAGCGGCTGGCCTACTACCAGGGCGGCTTCGCCAGCCTGGCAGAAGACTTGGCCAGCGCGATCGAAGCAGCCGACGGCAGTGTCCGCTGCGGTGAGGCTGCTGAGACGGTCGAGGTGAGCGATGGACGTGTCACCGGTGTCACCCTTGCCAGCGGCGAGACCATAGCCTGTGACCGCGCCTTGCTGACCCCAGCCCTGCCGCTGGTCGCCGACATGCTGGAAGGCCAGGCTGATCCAGACTACCTGGCAGGCTTGCGCCGCATCCGCTACCTGGCCAACCTCTGCGTGGTGCTGGAACTGGACCGCAGCCTCTCCGATACCTACTGGCTGAACGTCAACGACCCCTCCTTCCCCTTCGTCGCAGTGATTGAGCACACCAACTTCGAACCAAGCGACACCTATGCTGGTCGCCACATCGTCTACCTCTCGAAGTACCTGCCCGACAGCGATCCGCTCTACGGCCAAGAGGATGGGGCGGTCTTAGACTTCACGCTGGAGCACTTGACCCGCATGTTCCCCAAGTTCCAACGCGACTGGTTACTGCGCAGCCATGTCTGGCGAGCCGACTATGCCCAGCCGGTGGTGGAGCGGGCCTACGGCAGCCTCATCCCAAAGGTTAAGACGCCGATTGAGGGCCTTTTCCTGGCCAGCATGGCGCAGATCTACCCGGAAGACCGGGGCACCAACTACGCAGTGCGCCAAGGCCGGGCTGCCGCCGCGCAGATGCTGGCGGCGCGCGCACAGACCAAAACGCGTGAACCAGCTTAGGGATCTTGGCGCTACCGCTCTTCTCGCCGGCTTCGCGATAGCCACGGCGCTGATCGCTGTTGAGCCGATCGGACGCTGGGTTCTGGCCGCTTTCGGCCTGCCGACAGAGCCGCGTTGGAGCGACGACTGGCTGGCCGAACGGGCTCGGCTGATTCTAGCGGCCTGGATCCCGCTCGGCCTTGCCGGACTGCTTGGCCTTCTGGGCTGGCAGGGTAGGGCCTGGCCCACCGCGCTCTTGGCGGCAGCGGCCCTGGCCGCCTATCCGCTGGGCCTGCTTCTGCCTTGGATATCGCAAGGCCTGGCGACGATCATCGCCTTTGCCCTGATGATCTGGGCAGCCTGGCGCCTGCGCTATGCCGGCAACAGCGGTCCCGCAGCCTCTCCTCGCGAGAAGGGGACCGCGCAGGGCTGGCTCTGGCTCATTGGCACGATCGCTGCCACGGCTGCATTGCGGAGCCTGACCTACGAAGAAGCCTTCGAGCGCGACTTAATGGTCTACATAACGGTCGCCGAGCTTTGGCTGAATGGCGCTCCACTCTATGCAGAGGCCTGGGACCACAAGCCACCAGGGGTCCATATCGTCTATCTGCTCGCCATTTGGCTCTTCGGTGTGAAGCCAGCGGCGATCTATGCTCTTGGTCTCTCCTGCTCAGCGCTGACCGCCGCCGGCATCCTGGTGGGCGCGCGGCGATTGGGAGGGCGAGCTGCGATCCCGCCGGCTCTGCTGCTCTGGTTTGCCTTCGGCAACGATCCTCTGATCGCGGCCAACCAGCCCAATGTCGAGGCCCTCATTGCGCCCTGCCTAGCCTGGTCGCTTGCGCTCATCGTCGGACGCCAGCAGGAAGGGCTGAAGGGGCGCCTGACGCTGGGAAGGCGGGCTTGGGGCTTGGGGCTGCTCTTCTTCCTTGCGACCCTGTTCAAACAGATCCTGGTCTTTGTCCCCCTGTGCCTCGCCCTGGCTATCTTCGTGCAGGCCGCCACCGCGCAACGCCCGGAGCGGCCGGCGGCCGTCAGATCAGCGTGCCGCGATGTCGGCTCCTTGGCCCTGGTCGGCCTGGCGGGTTGGCTTTCCGTCTTTGCTATCTTCACCCTTTGGGGCGACCTAACGGCCTTCTATCAAGCTGTCTTTGCTTTCAACCAGGACTATGCCGGCGGCATCGCGGAGAACGTTGCCCGGGGTTTCGGCATCGCGATCCGTGCGCCCTCTGCCTACCCTTACGTCGTCGCAGCCTGCCTCCTGGGCCTCATCGGACTCCTGCATTGGCGGGAGCCACGCCAGATCTTGACTGCTGCCTTGCTGCTGGGAATCGGGCTGGCGATCTTCGCCCCAGGCCGCTATTTCTACCATTACTACCAACTCCTCACGCCCTTTCTGGCCCTTTTCGGCGGGGCGTTGATTGCTGGCTTCGTGCAAGGTTGGCGGTCTTGGCTTCTCGCCGCAGCGGCGGCAGCCTTTGCGCTCAGCGCCTTCGTCTACTACGACCCAGACCGTCTGCCACTGGTCAAACACGCCGGCCACGGATTGGAATCACTTGAGTCCAAGGCGCTGGGGCAGCGCTTGGCCTTGGACCTGCCGCCAGAGGCCCGCTTCTACCATTGGGGGGCCGAACCAGGCCTCTATTTCTGGAGCGGACAGCCCGCACCCCTCGGTTTCGTCTACAGCTATCCGTTGCTGCAAGACGCACGGCCAGCCGCCTTCGACACGCGGGCTTTGGCGCAGCTAGAGGCCTTAGACCCGACGCTCATCGTTGCCAAGACGACCACTTTGGCGCGGGAGCATCTGCTGTCGGACTGGATAACAACACACTACCGGTCGACCCACCGCTATGGCGACTATGAAACCTTTACCATTCTGGTACCAAGGAACTAAGCGGGCCGCCTTGCCTCTCTCCCTGCCTCGGGTTTAGTCTCATGGACAGAGTAAGCAGGAAGGAATTCTGGCATGTTTATTGTACCGGCGGACAACTATAGATTCCCCGATAGCCTGATGCATCCGCCGGTCATGGCGATCGGCGATTCCATGTACAACGGCATGCGCTCTGCCACCATCAATCGGGAGTTTGCGGCCAAGAGCGTGCCGGCCCTGGTGGCGCGTGCGCTCGCGCCCGACAGCGACTTCCGCTCGCCGCTCTATCCCGAGGTTCTGTTGCTGGATCTGGAGCAAACCCTGCGCGATCTCGACCTGGGCGACCTGGTCTCGCGTCTGCGCCACCGCTTGGGCGCGGCCATGGCCAATGCACGGCGCTGGGCCGACAACGTCCATGTTGTCAAAACCGATCATGCAGCCTGGGACAACATCTCCCTCTCCGGCGCGGTGATCGAGGATGTGACCGAGCGCAGCTTCGACTACTGGGATCAGAAGATCGCTGCGCTCAGGCCGCTCTTGGACCAGATCGCCTCGCTGGACGACTTGGGCAAAAGCGGCATCGACATCATGGACCTGCACATGGGCCTCAACGCCCGCTTCCTGAACAATCCCAACCGCCGGCCAGAGCTGAATGCCCTACGTCCCATCGACCTGGTGGCCGCCCGCCAGCCCAAGCTCCTGCTGGTGAACCTGGGCTCCAACCACGGCATCATCGACATCACCCTGGGCGGTTCGGAATCGCCTAGGCGGCGCGACCTCGACACTGGCCTGCGCTCGCTGGCGGCCTGGGCGGACGCCATGGCCGGCGTCGCCGAACTGCTGGTCGACCTGCCGCCCGCGACCGAGAAGATCGTCGTCAACACCGTCGTGCTGCCCAGCACCGTGCCGAACCTCATGTACCCCTATAACCCGCGCGAGATCTATGCAGGCGAGCTGCGCAAGAAAAAGGGCTACTACCCGGTCTACGACAACCGCCTGGGCGGCCTGGATGACTACACGCAGTATTCGGCCGCGGAGATGCGCGACATCGACAAGGCGGTGACCGCCATCAACGAATTGATGATGGCCCGCATGCAGGCGGTCTTCGACGCCGCCGGCGATACCCGCCTGCGCTTCTTCCGCATCGATGAGCGCCTGAAGGCCTATGATGCCAAGCACGACGACCGCAAGGCGGTGCGCCGCAACACCTCCGGCGCCCGGCTGGAGTTTCCGCGCCGGCGTTACGGCAACGAGGCCATCGACTTCGACAACTTCTTTCTCTTCGACGTGCTGGACGGCTTCCGTCAGGGCGGGGTCGCCAGCCTGGACAACCACCATCCCAGCGGGCTGGGCTACACGATCCTGGCGCGTGAGCTCTTGAAGTTCCTGAAGAGGGAAGACCCCTCCATCAAGCTCAAGTCGCTGATGATCTCAGAGAACGGCGACCGCCTCTTCAGCGACGAGCCGGCGGAGTACGCCACCATCGTGCGTATCCTCTACCGCCTGCGCCGCCGGCGCGCCGGCTACAGCCGCGAGCCCGATTTGGCCGAGGCCCGCGGCGAGGAACTGGGCCGGGAAGCCCCGATCCTGACCATGACCAACGAAGAGCGCGAGGTCGCCACCTACATGGACGTGATTGAGCACATTCTGCGCAAAGCGCGCTAGGGCGCGATAGAAGAGGTCGCAGCGGGGCTTCGCGAGACGGGCCTACCTGACGGACACTTGCCCTCCGCGATCGCAGAGAGAAGGGCAAGAACCGTGCGCATATCCAAGGTGACCGTCACGCCGCTGCGCCTGCCGCTGAAGCAGCCCTACGTCTGGTCGCAAGGCGTTGAGGAGGTCTTCACCGTCAACTTAGTTGCGCTGGAGGCAGAAGACGGCACCATCGGCTATGGCGAGACCACCACCGCCCCCGATGCCGAAGCGCAGAAGCGGGTCTTGGAGAAGATCGGCAAGCGCCTTGTCGGCCAATCGGTCTACGACTGCGACCGGCTGCTGCGCGAGGCCTACCGCGCCCTCTTCCTGGCCTTCGGCGGCAACATGCCCCGCCACTTCGCACAGCTTTCCGCAGGGCTGGAGATGGCGGCCCTAGATCTGCAGGGCAAGCTGCTGGATCGCCCCGTTTGGGACCTGCTGGGCGGGGCGCAACGCCAGGCTGTCGGCTATTTCTACTTCCTGCAGGGCCACACGCCCGAGGCACTGGCCGCCGACGCAGCCGCAGCCGTCGATGCCGGCCACCCCGTGATCTATCTGAAAGTCGGCGTGGGCGCCGCGCATGACCTGGCCGCGGTGAAGGCAGTGCGCGCAGCCATCGGCGAGGCCCGGCTGCGCCTGGATGCGAACGAAGCCTGGGACCCGGCCACCGCCCTGCGCCGGATCGAGAGCTTTCGCCCCTACGACATCGAGTACATCGAACAGCCCACGCCCAGTGCGTCTCCGGAGGCCTTGGCAGCCGTCACCGCCCGCTCCCCCATCGCAATTGGCGCCGACCAGAGCGTCTTTACTCTGCAAGAGATCTACCGTGCCGCGGCCAATCAGCGGGTGGACATGATCGCCGTCGGCCCGCGGGAGACTGGCGGCCTGCGCGCCACGATGAAGGCCGCGGCCATTGCCGAGGGCGCCGGCATGACGCTCTGCATCCACTCCTCCATGACGACCGGCATCACCACCTGCGCCGAGCACCACGTGGGCCGGGCCATCCCCAATCTGGACGACGGCAATCAGATCATGTGGCAGCTGTTGCGCGACAACATCGTCGCCGACCCACCGCTGGCGCCAGAACGCGGCCAGCTCAAGCTGCCGGCAAACCCGGGCCTGGGCTTCACCCTGAACTGGCCAATCGTCGACGCGGCGGCTGAGCGGCACCGTGCCTTTGTCTTGGGCGAGGGCTAGCCGGCGTTTGCGGCCAAGGCCCGGTCGATGGCGCCAGCCAGCTTGTCGACGATCTCGTCGATCTCCGGCTGCTCGATGATGAAGGGCGGGGCCAGCAGAACGTGATCACCCAGAAGCCCATCGACGCTACCGCTCATGGGATAGCACATGAGGCCACCGGACATGGCCTCCGCCTTGATCCGGGTCGCCACCTTGCGCTCGGGCGCCAGAGCCGACTTGCTCTCCCGGTCTTCGACCAGCTCGACACCGAGGAAGAGGCCGCGGCCACGCACATCGCCGATATGCGGATGGTCGGCAAAACGCTCCCGTAGGGCGGCCAGCAGGGTCTCGCCGCGTGCCTGCACACGTTCCAGCAAGCCTTGCTTCTCGATGGTCTCGATCACGGCGACGCCGGCAGCGCAGGCCGTGGGGTGGCCGACGTAGGTGTGGCCGTGCTGGAAGAAACCACTGCCACCCTTGATGGTCTCGTAGATCTTGCCGCTGGCCAGCATGGCGCCGATCGGCTGCAGGCCGGCACCCAGCCCCTTGGCGATGCAGACGATGTCGGGCGAGATCCCCTCCTGCTCGCTGGCGAAGAGCGTGCCGGTGCGGCCCATGCCGCACATGACCTCGTCCAGGATCAGCAGCACGCCATAGCGGTCGCAGATCTCGCGGATACGCTTGAAGTAGCCAGGCGTCGCTGCGACCGCTCCTAGCGTGGCGCCGACCACCGGCTCGGCGATGAAGGCGGCCACCCGCTCCGGCCCCAGCGCCAGGATCTCCGTCTCCAGCGCGTCGGCACTGCGCTTGCTGTAGGCCTCCGGGCTCTCGCCGGGCTCGGCGTAGCGCCAGTAGTGGCAGGGTGCGATGTGGCGCATGGCGGGGGAGAGCAGCGGCTCGAAGGGCTTACGACGCCACTGATTGCCGCCGGCGGAGAGCGCTCCCAGGGTATTGCCGTGGTAGGACTGCGCGCGGGCAATGATGAAGCTACGATCCGGCTGGCCGCTCTCCAGGGCGTACTGGCGGGCGAGCTTCATGGCAGCCTCGTTGGCCTCCGACCCGCCGGAGAGGAAGTAGACGCGCTCCAACCCCTCGGGCGCGCGCTCGATCAAGAGCCGCGCCAAGGCCTCTGCCGGTTCGGAGGTGAAGAAGCTGGTGTGGGCGAAGGCGATGCTGTCCAGCTGCGCCTTGATCGCGTCGATCACCGGCTGGGCAGAGTGGCCGAGGCAAGAGACCGCGGCGCCGCCACAAGCATCCAGATAGCGCTTGCCCTCGCTATCGACGATCCGGCAGCCCTCGCCGGCGACTGCCATCGGCAACTCGATTAAGGGCGTGCGGCTAAAGAGGGATGACCCATCCATGGTGTAGAATCCTTCCGCGCTCTTCGCGTCTGTGCTTGGGCTCAAGCCTACAAGAAGGCGGCAGAGGTGGGAATGGGCGTTGCCCCTCGCCACGGCCTTGGGCACCATTGTGGAGGAATTGCAGCCTTGCCTTTTTGGAGTACCGACATGCGCTGTCGCTTTCTTGTCCCCCTTCTCGCTGCCGGCAGTCTCAGCGGCGCGCTCGCGGGCGGTGCCCAGGCCGACGAGGCCGCGGCGGCCTGCGAGGCGCTGGACCAGGTCGTGCTTTCGGCCGCCCATGTCACCTCGGCCCGGGTGATTGCCGCTGACGGCACCTTGCCGGCCTATTGCGAGGTGCGCGCCACGGCCTTGCCCGCCATCTCCATCGAGGTCCGCCTGCCCCTGGAGAGTTGGAACGGTCACTACTACCAGGCCGGCTGTGGCGGCTTCTGCGGCATACTGGGCCGGGCCGATGCAGCAGGCGGCTTCATCAACGCCATGGGCCCGGGGCTGGAACGCGGCTACGCGACGGCCACCTCGGACAGCGGCCACCACGGGCTCTCGGTCCTAGACGCCACCTGGGCCGACAGCAATCCGCAGGCGGAGCGCGATTGGGGCTGGCGCTCCATTGGCGAGACCGAGCGTGTGGCCCGCACCTTGATCGAGGCCTTCTATGGCCGGCCGGCGGAAGAACGCTTTTTTCAAGGCTGCTCCACCGGCGGGCGCATGGCCAACATGGCGGCGCTGCGCTATCCGGAGACCTTTAGCGGCATCATCTCCGGCGCGCCGGCGCTGGACTACACCGGCTTGGTCGCCACCAAGATGGCCTGGATCACCCAGGCCAACAGCAACGAAGCCGGTGAGGCCATCTTGAAGCCCGGCAAGGAGGCCTTGATCGGCGCAGAGGTCCTGGCCCAGTGCGATGCGCTTGATGGCGCCGAGGATGGCCTGATTGCCGACCCGCGCCAGTGCCAGGCCGACCTGTCCGGCCTACAATGCGAAGCGGGACAAGAGGCCGCCACCTGCTTAAGCCCGGAGGAATTGGAGGTCATCGCCAAGTGGCGCCAAGGGCCGGTCAACTCCGCTGGCGAACAGCTCTATCCTGGCGGTATCCCTGCCGGCTCCGAACCCTTCTGGTGGCTCTGGCTCACCGGCAACGAGGCGGGTGCCGGCAAGCTGGTTCCTCTCTTCACGAAGAACTTCACCGCCTACATGGCCTTCCCGGAGGATCCTGGGGCTGCCTACAAGGTGGCGGACTTCGACTTCGATCGCGATCCGGCGCGCCTGGAGACTATGGCCGCTGTCTACAACTCGGACTCAGCTGACCTTTCGGCCTTCCGCGCGGCCGGCGGCAAGATGATCGTCTGGCATGGCTGGGCGGATGCCATCGTCACGCCCTTCAAGACTGTGGACTGGTACGCTGAGGCAGCAGAGGCTGCAGGTGGTGCTGAGGCGCTCTCAGAGAACGTCCAGCTCTTCATGATCCCAGGCATGGACCACTGCGGCCTGCTGCCGGGCGCCGGCGGCATCGATCAGTCGAAGATCGACCCGCTGACCGCTCTGGAAGGCTGGGTTCTGGACGGCGTGACGCCGACCAGCATCATGAAGGCGGAATAGAGGGTCAAAGCAAAGCACCTCGCTGACCATCCTGGCTGACGACGGGTTCTGACGGCCCTAAGGCATGATGAGCTAAGGTTGTTGCATCACAAAACACCTACGTAAGTCCTCATCCTGAGCAGCGGGCTTTGGCCCGCGTCCGTCGAAGGATGTGCCCCAGGCTCGGTGCTGGCCGCAGATCCTTCGACGGACGCTCGCTCACGCTCGCTGCTCAGGATGAGGGCAGGGCTCTTGGCAGCTCTTGATCGAGCCTGAACTCTTCGCGGGCTAGTTCAGAACAGCCGTGGCCGGCAGGGTCGCCTCGATCCGCTTGGTCAGGTCGCTGACGCTGTTGCCGTTGGTGCGCAGGACAGAGGCATACTCATCCTGCAAAGAGGTGGTGAGGCGAATGCCTTCGGCGGAGAAGTCATAGATCTTCATGCCGCTGCCGGTCTTGCGCATGAACCACTCAATGCGGGCGATCTCGCCGTTGGGCGCGATCAGATTGGTGACGGCGCCGACCACGTTCTCGTTGCGCGTGCTGGTCCGGGTGCTCACCACCGAAAAGGTTTCACCCTGATAGTTTTCGAAGATCGGCAGGAAACGCACGATCAAGGTCTCACGCAGCGCAATGGTGAAGGCCTGACGCTCCTCTGGCGTTGCCGCCCGCCAATTGCGGGCCAGCACCTGCTGGGCCACCAGCGGCATGTCGATATTCTCGTTCAAGAGCGCACGCAGGCGCTGGACCTTCACCGCCTGGCTGGCGTCGCTCTCGGCCAACTCGCTGATGGCGCGGTTGCCCATGGTGGTGAGGAAGGTATCTGCCTCCTCCTCGATGTCTGCCTTGGCAGTAGCGGCGAAGGTCAGCAACAAGGCGAAGAGCGCCAGGATGGCCGTCAAGAAGGACAGAGGCTGGGTCATGGACAGGGGTCTCACGGACATGGATCTAGACTTCCGTTCCTTTCTGCCCTTCTCAGGGCGGGCTCCAAATGGCTAGCGAAGCAGTAAGGCAAAGACACAGCAGCGCGCCCAAGCCTGCTACTCGCTGATCTCGTCACCGAAATCAGGCAAGGGGATCTCGGCCGGGCGCCCGTTGCGGATCTCCGATTCCCGGTTTTGACGATAGAGCGACCGCAGGCGTGAGTAGTAGTCGATCGAGTCCGCCTTCAAGCTGTCGATCACTTCAATGTTGCGTGCGCGCAGATCGATGCCGGTGATGGCCCGCCGGCCGAGGAAGATGTAGGTGATCTCGTCGTCGGTCAGGTCTGTGGCGTAGTCGAGGACGTAAGGCCAGGGATCGAGAAAGCTGTCGACCACGATGCCGGCCGTGTCACGCGCGGACGAGGGTCCTAGGATCGGCAGCACCAGGTAGAAGCCTTCGCCAACACCCCAGACCGCCAGAGTCTGACCGAAGTCCTCGGTGTGGTACTCATAACCCCACTCTGCCGCGACGTCGAAGAGGCCGACCACGCCCAGCGTGGAGTTGATGAGGAAGCGCATCGCCGTGGTTTCAGCCCGCTCCCACTCCCCCTGGAAGAGGTCGTTGAAGAGCACCACCGGCGCGCCGAGGTTCCGTGAGGCATTGCGGATGCTGTCTTGCACCGGGTCAGGCAACAGAAAGCGGTAGGTCGCAGCCACCGGCTGCAGGATCACCGTATCCAGCGCGTCGTTGATCGCAAAGGTGAAGCGGTTGACGAACTCCAAGGGATCGTTGTCGTCACCGAAGCCCGCATCGCCGTTTTGCGAAGAGGCACAGCCGCCCAGCAGCGAGAGCGCCAAGAGCCCCGCCGCGCAGCTGCGCGCCACCCGGCCGCTGCTCCTCGTCGTCGTGATCTCAGCGGTCATGAGTTAGGCAACCTCTTCAAGTCACAGGAATCTGACAGTGGCAACATAGCTGGTCCAGCCCCTCTCATACAAGCCAAACTGGCCCCCCTAGGCTTGCGCTTCGCAGCAACGCCGGGCAAGTCTGCTATCGGTCACAGGCCACTCTACCGCGGCGGCAGGTTAAGCCAATAGCACCTCTTTCGCCAGAAGTGGGCAGATTTCACAGTTCATCGAGGGAGAGAGAGAAACCGTGTCTGAAACGACAACAACTGCTCAAGCTGGTACGAGGCTGATCGCCGGCAAAGGTCAGGACCTGGTCGTGGTCGAAGGCTTGAGAGTTCAGCCGGAGTGGATCGACTATAATCAGCACATGAACGTCGCCTACTACGTTTTGGCTTTCGATCTTGCGGTGGACCAGGTCTTCGACCTCTTCGGCCTGACCCAAGAGTACCGCACGCTGAGCGGGCGCTCCTCCTTCGCGCTCGAGTCCCACGTCACCTGGCAGCGGGAGCTGCACCTGGACGATCCCCTGCGGATCACCGTCCAGTTTCTCGGCTACGACGGCAAGCGTGTGCACTCCATCTACCACATGTATCACGCCGAGGAGGGCTTCCTGGCCGCTACCTCTGAGTGGCTGCAGATCTCTGTCGATATGACGGCACGCCGCTCCGCACCCTTTGAGGAACCGGTGGCCAGCCAGATCGCGGCCCTGGTGGATCGGCACAAGAGCCTGCCGCAGCCGCCGGAAGTGGGCCGGGTCATGGCCGTGAAGACCAGGTAACGATAAGGGGGGTGCTCCTCCGGTGAACCCGCTCCGTCCCTCAGGTCTGGACCCTCTCGCAGGCTTGCCGCTGACCCAGCTCTGCGTCATGGGGATCCTGGCCGGCTCACTGGGTGCTGCCGGCGCGATTGGCTTGCGTGAGGCCTTCACCGCGCTGAACCACCTCTTCTACGGCTTCGAATTGGAGGTGATGGCCAGCGCTGCGGCGGAGCTCACCTGGTGGTATCCGCCCTTGGTATTGGGCATCGGCGGGCTCCTGGTCGGGATCTTCGTGCGCCTCTACCTGCCAGCCCAGCGGCCACAAGGTGTGGCCGACGTGATCGCCGCCGCGGCCTCTAAGGACGGCCGTATGCCGCTGCGCGAAAGCCTGTTGACCGCAGTTGGCAGCACCGCCTCTCTCGGTCTCGGTGCCTCGGTCGGGCGGGAAGGTCCGGTGGTGCATCTGGCCGCCGGCCTGGTCGGCTGGCTGCCGAGGCGCCTGGGCCTGAACGTCGCCGCCGGCCGGCTGCTCTTGGGCGGCGCCGTGGCAGCGGCCGTCGCCGTCTCCTTCAACGCGACGCTTGCCGGAACGCTCTTCGCCTTAGAGCTGGTGGTGCGCCGCTATGCCTTTTCGGCTTTCGCGCCGGTGGCGCTGGCCGCCTCCATCGGGACGCTGATGGGCCATGCCGTCTACGGTGACGAGCCAGCCTTCGCCATCCCCGACAATTGGCACATCACCAGCTATGCCGAGCTGCCGGCCTTCTTCGTGCTGGGCCTGCTCTCCGCGCTTCTAGCCGCGCTCTTCATGTGGTCGATCTTCCGCGTCCAGGCCGTCTTTGCCTGGAGCCGCCTGCCGCGTTGGACCTGGCCGGGCGTGGCGGGCGTGATCTTGGGATTGGTGGCAAACTGGTATCCGCAGGTGCTGGGGGTTGGCTACGAGGCGACATCCGATACGCTGGCCGGGGTCTACCCGCTGGAGATGATCGTGCAGATCCTGCTGGTGAAGCTGGCGATGACCGCGCTCTGCATCGGTGCCGGCTTCGTCGGCGGCGTCTTCTCCCCCGCCGTGGTCCTTGGCGCCATGCTGGGGGCAGCCTTCGGCCTGGCCTCGTCAGAGATCATGCCCTTTGGCCTGACCGACGACGGCGCCTACGCCCTGGTCGGCATGGGTGCGGTGGCCGGCGTGGTGCTGGGCGCCCCCGTCTCTACCATCGTCATGGTGGTGGAGCTGACCGGCGGCTTCGCCATCACCTTGGCCGTAGCCATTGCTGCCGTCGTCGCCTCGGTCGTCGCCCACCAGTTTGGCGTCTACTCCTTCTTCCAAGCCCAGATGAAGCGGTGGAAAGAGAAGGACCAAGGCCGCTAAGCCTGCAGCTGGAAGGCGTCTTCTGGCGGCAAGGGTTCGCTGCCGACGATCTTGGCGACCACCTGGCCGGCTGCCACCAGCTTCTGCGCACGCAGGCTCAAGACCAGACCGTCGGTCTTGGCCCGGAGCGGCGTCCGCTTGGCACCAGCTGGGGCCGCTGGGTCAACAATCTCGGCAAGCACCTCACCTTTGGCGACATGGTCACCCAGCGCCACGGCATAGGCGACGATGCCCGCTACCGGCGTGATCACGTTCTGGCAGGCCTTTAGCGGCGTCGCCTCGGCGCGGAGCGGCGGGAGCGCCGGTTTCGCACCCTCGATGTAGCCACGGCCGACCAGACAGTCGAAGAGCGCCTTGGCATCGGCCTGGCCCAGCGTGTCGGAGACATCGGCCTGCCCGCGCAGCTCTACCGTACTGGCCAGGCAGGCCGGCGGGATCGGATGGTCCGGGAAGCGGCGCTGCAGCTTCAGCCAGAGGCCGGAGTGGGTCTCGTCGAAGGCAGCGCCGGCACTGTCTTCGTCTACCAAGACCGCCTCGGCTCCCAGCGCGGCAGCCAGGTCGGCCGCGTCCGGCCAGTGCTGCGGCAGGAGGAAGAGGTGCAGAAGCGCTTCGTCATCGCAGTGCAGGTCCAGCAGCAGGTCGGCGGTGACCGCCTCGCGCGAGAGGGCCAACTTCAGCGAGTCGATCTCCCGATTGGGCTGCCGCTCGGACAGGATCTCCACCGCCAGGCGGCGAATGCTGGCCAGGTTCTCTTCCGCGTTGGCGCTCAAATGGCCAGCCAGCCGCTCGGCGATGGCGTCGCTGAGATCGTTCCAATCGCGATTGAAGTTACCGCCGCTGCGCAGCTCGTAGCGGCCTAGGTGCTGCTCGTTCACCCACTGCGCCAGGCCGATGGGATTGGCATAGGGCACCAGCAGGATCTGGCCAGTGATTCGGCCTTCACGCTCGGCTGCGTCCAGCAGCTGTAAGAGATGATGGGCGGCCATCATCGCCGGGATCTCGTCGGCGTGCAGCGAGGCCTGGATCATCGCTTTCGGCCGGGCCGCCGGATCGCCGAAGCGGTGGAAGACCAGGCTTTGCTGCGTTCCGGGGCCAGGCGCGAGCAAGGCCACCTCTTCACGGGCATAGGTCATGGCAGGGTCTTTCAAGCCGGCGGCCGGATCGCGTAGCGCCGCGCCAAAGCCGCCATGTAGGAGACCGTTCCCAGCGAGAGGGTCACGGCCAGGGTGAAGAGGTAGATCCCGGCATGGACCGAGACGTCGGAGACGATGGAAATCTGCAGCGCCACGACGATGAGCGCCACGACGAAGACATCCAGCATGGACCATTTGCCCAGAAGCTCGATCCAATGCAGCGTTTTCAGGAAGCCAGGCCGGGTCACCGGCGCCAGGAACCAGAGGTAGAAGGCCATGCCCAGCTTGGCCAAGGGAAAGACGATCGAGAAGAGAAGGATCACGACGAAGAGAAAGATCTCGCCGCTGGTCAAGAGCCGCCAGACCGAGTCCAGGATCGAAACCTCGTCGCCCAGGAAGATAAAGGCTTCGACCGTCATGATCGGCGCCAGCCAGCCGGCCAGCAGCAGCACGGAGGACAAAGCCAAGAGGAAACCGACCAGCCAGCGCCGCCGGACGCCGCTGATTTGCGCCAGGCTGGCGCCCTGCGGAACCAGACTACCTGCCATTTTCTCCGCGCTCAGAACCGCTTTCCCTTTGCCGTGGCCGGGCGCTCCTGTCTATCAAGGGCGCCGTTTCCTGCTCTTGTCCCTCAAGGCCGCCCCCTTCGGCAAGGGCGGTGGCCCTGCTTGGGCGCTTTGGTTCCTAGAAGAAAGCTGACCGATGGTCTCCGACCCGCTTACCCACCTTGTCGAAACGGCAGACAGCGCCGGCCCGACAGAGCAAGCCGCCTTGCTGCCGGCCGGCCTTGCCGATCTGCTGGCACCAGAGGCCCGGGCCGAAGCCTTGACCATCGATAAGCTGATCAGCCGCTGCGAGGCCTTCGGCTATGAGCGGGTGAAGCCGCCGCTGCTGGAGTTCGAAGAGGGCCTGCTGACCGGACCGGGCAAGGCGCTGGCCGGCGGTACCTTCCGCTTGATGGATCCGGTGAGCCAGCGCATGCTGGCGCTGCGCGCCGACATGACGCCCCAGGTGGTGCGTATCGCCGCCTGCCGCCTGACCGCGGTGCCGCGGCCCTTGCGCCTCTGCTACGCCGGCCAGGTGCTGCGTCAGCGCGGCGGGCAGCTGCGCCCGGAACGGCAGTTCGGCCAGATCGGGGCAGAGCTGATCGGCGACGACAGCGTCGCCTCGGACAGCGAGGTCGCCTTGCTGGCCGCCGATGCGCTGATGAGCCTGGGCATCCAAGACCTTTCGCTTGACCTCTGCCTTCCATCGCTGGTTGGCCATATGACCAGCGCGCTGGGCCTGCCGGAGCGTCAAGCCGAGCTGCTGGCCCAGGCCCTCGACCGCAAGGATGCGGCCACGGTGGCAGCACTGGGTGGGGATCAGGCCCAGCCCTTCCTGGACCTGCTGGCCAGCGTCGGACCCTTGGAGACCAGCCTGCCGCGGCTGGCCGCCCTCTCCCTGCCGCCCGTTGCCGCCGAACAGGTGGAGCGTCTGATCGCGGTGGCGGAAAGCCTGACCGCGGCCGCGCCGAACTTGACCTTGACGGTCGACCCGGTGGAGCACCGCGGGCATCGCTATCAGATCGGGCTCTCCTTCACGCTCTTCGGCAAGGGCGTGCGCGGAGAGCTGGGGCGCGGCGGGCGTTATCTGGCCGACTGCCTGACCGGCGGCGTGGAGCCGGCGACCGGCTTCACGCTCTTTTCCGACAGCCTGATGCGGGCGGTCACCCCGCCGCCGCCGCGGCTGCGTGTCTACCTACCGGCCGGCAGTGACCGCGGGGCCGTGGAGGCCTTGCGGCAAGAAGGCTGGGCCACCGTCTCTGCCTTGCAAACCGACGCAGCACCGGAAGCCGAGGCCCGACGCTTGCGCTGCAGCCACATCTTCCGGGATGGTGCGGCACAGCCCCTCTCTGCGCAGGAACACGCCCAATGAGTAACGTCGTCGTCGTCGGCTCCCAATGGGGAGACGAAGGAAAAGGTAAGATCGTCGACTGGCTGTCAGAGCGGGCGGACGTGGTTGTGCGCTTCCAGGGCGGCCATAACGCCGGCCACACCTTGGTCATCGACGGCACCGCCTACAAGCTGTCGCTGCTGCCGTCAGGCGTGGTGCGGCCGGGGAAGCTCTCGGTCATCGGCAACGGCGTGGTCGTGGATCCCTGGGCCCTGCTGGCAGAGATCCAGCGCCTGGCCGACCAAGGCGTCAACGTTGGGCCGGAGCGTCTGCGGATCGCCGAGAACGTTACCTTGATCCTGCCGATCCACGCCGCCCTCGACCAGGCGCGCGAGGCGGCCAAAGGGGACGGCAAGATCGGCACCACCGGGCGTGGCATCGGCCCGGCCTACGAAGACAAGGTCGGCCGCCGCGCCATCCGCCTTTGCGACCTGGCCGATCCAGCCTTCCTGGAGGTCCGCTTGCGGGAGCTTCTGACCCACCACAATGCCTTGCTGGCCGGTTTGGGTGCGGAGACCTGGAAGTTGGACCGGCTGCTGGGGCCGCTCCTAGAGATCGCGCCGAGGGTCTTGCCCTTCGCCGACCGGGTCTGGGCGATCTTGGACGAGCACCGCCGCCGCGGCGATCTCGTGCTCTATGAGGGCGCGCAGGGGGCCATGCTGGACATCGACCACGGCACCTACCCCTTCGTCACCTCATCGAACACGGTTGCCGGCCAGGCCTCCGCCGGCAGCGGCGCCTCCTTAGGGGCTGCGAGCTATGTCCTGGGCATCACCAAGGCCTACACCACCCGTGTCGGCTCTGGCCCCTTCCCGACCGAGCTTACCGATGCGACCGGTGAACGGCTGGGCCAGCGCGGGCATGAGTTCGGCGTGGTCACCGGACGCAAGCGGCGCTGCGGTTGGTTCGACGCCGTTCTGGTCCGCCAGGCGGTGAAGGTGGGCGGCATCGACGGCATCGCGCTCACCAAGCTGGACGTGCTGGATGGCTTCGAAGAGCTGAAAATCTGCACCGGCTATCGCATCGGCGGTCAGGACTACCACCACCTCCCAGCCCTGCCGGCCCTGCAAGCCCGCGCCGAGCCGATCTATGAGACCCTCTCTGGATGGAGCGAGAGCACCGAGGGTGCGCGCTCTTTCGCCGACCTGCCGGCCACCTGCGTCAAGTATGTCCGCCGGGTCGAGGAGTTGATCGAGGCGCCGGTCGCCCTGCTCTCCACCTCGCCGGAGCGTGACGACACCATCCTGGTGCGCGATCCCTTCCGCGTTTAGCGCAGATCGCAATCTGGCGGGTCATCCGATCTCGCGGATCTGCTGACTGTCTTAGCGTCTAAGACCAGGACGAGCCACAGGCTCGGCCGCCCTCCTGTTGCGCGCCTCGCTCTCACCACAACCGATTGGTCTTGAATGCTCCCACGCACTACCCTAATAGGGTGCGTGCCGGCAGGCGCTGTAGTACTGCTTCGCTAAAGAAAAAATTCGGGAGATCATAGGATGAGCCGCACGACTAAACGCGTCTTTCGCCTTTGTTTCTTATTTTTATTGGTAGAAATGGCGATTCTTCCGGCGGTATCTCTGGCACAAGACAAGTGGACACCGGAGCTGAGCATTCACGTCAAACGCCTCTCCGACCTCTCCTTTGCGCCCAATGGCCAGCAGCTGCTCTATGGGGTGAACAGCGTCGACTTGGCGAACGACCGACATCTCACCAGCTTCCTGCTATCCGATCTAGAAGGAAACAGCGTCCGCACGCTGCTGCCCCCGACCGCCGGCGTCTCCAGCGCGCAGTGGTCGCCCGACGGCAGACAGGTTGCCTATCTCTCGAGCCAGTCGGGTCACAACAATCTCTGGATCGTCTCTTCCGAAGGCGGCCAGAGCAGCCAGTTGAGCGATCTGAAGCAAGACATCTCGAGCTTTCGTTGGGCGCCCGACGGGAAGGCTATCGGCTTCGTGATGCCCGATCCGGCCTTCGAGCCGCCGCCGGTGCAGAACCCCGAGGTCTTCAACCGCGACCATCTCTGGCTGCTGCCTGTGAGCGACGGCAAGCCGGCTGGCCCCATCGTCAATCTGACAGAAGAACAGGGCTTTACGGTTAGCACCTGGGCTGGCAACTGGGCCTACGACTGGTCGCCCGACAGCACCAGGATCGTCTTCGCCCATTAAGCCGAACCGGGTCTCGATTCCTGGACCGAAGCCCAGCTTTCGGTGGCCCATGTCAAGGACAGGACCGTGACGCCCGTCGTCACCGGCAACAAGCGCTGGACCTACTTCCCCAAGTACGCGCCGGACGGCAAGTGGCTGTCCTTCATCAACGCGCCCGGTACCTTCAAGTGGTCCTTTCTGTGGGACATCGTCATGATACCGGCCGAAGGCGGCCAGCCGCTCAAGATCGCCCAGACCAAGAACCGGCTGCCGCTGGCCTGGCAATGGGCCGGCGACTCGCAGGGCCTTTACTACGTCGAGAACGACCGCTCGACTTACTCCTTCTACCGTATGCCGATCGACGGCAGCCCCTATCGGAAGATCTTCGGCGCGCCGGACGATTTGAGCGTTCCGGGTCTCAACACCTATCTCGTGTCGTCCTTTGTCGACGTCAGCCAAGACGGCAGCAAGCTCGCCTTGATCGGCCAAACCTACGACAAGCCGCCAGAGGTCTACGTCAGCGACATCGAGACCTTTCAGCCGAAGCAGATTAGCACGATCAACGAGGGTTACGCCGCGGTTCCGGTGGCCAAGACCGAGCTGGTGCGTTGGCAATCGCTGGACGGGACACAGGTGGAAGGCCTCCTCACGCACCCACAGAACTATCAGAGCGGCCAGACCTATCCCCTAGCGGTGCAGATCCACGGCGGCCCTAACGGCGTTGATTTCAACGAGTACCTGCCGCTCATGAAGTTCTTCGCGACCGCCGCCTACGCGGCCGAGGACTACTTCGTGCTGCGCGTGAACTATCGGGGTTCCTTGGGCTACGGCAAGACCTTCCGCGAGGACCTGATCGGTCAGTTCGGCGTGCTGGACTATCAGGACATCATGTCTGGCGTCGACCACGTCGTCTCCCTGGGGTCGGTCGATCCCGAACAGCTCTTCGTCATTGGCCAGAGCAACGGCGGCACCTTGACCAGTTGGATCGTCACACAGACCGATCGCTTCAAGGCGGCCTGCGCGATTGCCGGCGAGACCGACTACATCAGCTTGGAGGGGACGAATGGCTACTTCCAGACCAGTTGGTACCTGGGCGGCAGCTTTATCGACAACCTCCAGACCTTTCTCGACCGCTCGCCGATCTTCCATGTGAAGAACGTCCGCACACCGATCCTGATCCAAGGCGGCCTCTTGGACGACAATGTGCCTCATGGCCAGCTGGAGGAGTTCTATCGGGCGCTGAAGCGGGTGGGCGCCGAAGCGCAGCTGGTCAGCTATCCCGACTCCGATCACGACGACTACCCGCCGACGCTCTACCTGCGGCTCTTGCAATCCTGCTTGGACTGGACGGAGAAGCATCGCGCCGACTAGAGCCGGTTGCCTTCGCTGCGACTCACATCACCGGCTCTAGCCTCTTGATGGTGAAGCAAGTCGTCGTGGCGAGGTGGGTCACCTCGCTCGGGACTTGCTTCGCTATCAAACTGCTAATGCTATGCGGCGATGAGCTTTGCTCATCGCACCGGCGCCGGCCCTCTCCCCCGCCCGGCCACCCACGCCAGTATGCTTATTGGGTGGCCGGGCGGGGGAGAGG
>JBCBSF010000026.1:0-52339 GCA_039819325.1 Pseudomonadota bacterium
CGGCGATGAGCGTTGCGCGTCGCTTCGGCACCGGCCCACACCCCCCTTGGCGTATCGGGGCCGGCCACGCAACGAAAGTATCCTGGACTGGGTGGCCCGGCGGGGGTGTGGGCCGGTGCCGGACGGTCGCGTGAGCGACCGATGCATAAGGTCGAAGGCGAGAAGAAGGAATGCAAACATCACCCTTGCACGCATCGCTCGGTGTCGAGGTCACCGACTTCGACTTCGAGCGTCTGGATGATCCAGAGACGGCAGCCGCGCTCTCCCATCTCTTGGCACGCCACCAAGTCGTCCTGCTGCGCGGCCAAGAGCTCTCGGCGGAGGCCTTTGTCAGCTTCTGCCGCGCCTTCGGCGATCTGGAACTGCTGCCGGAGCCGGAGAAGCGGCATCCTGACTATCCGGAGATCGCGCGGCTGACCAATGTGAAGCCGGACGGTAGCCTGACCGTCCCGGACGAGCCGCAGGCGGTCTTCCTGCGCGGCACCTCGCGCTGGCACACCGACAGCAGCTTCCGCGCCATCCCTTGCTTGGCGACGGCCCTCTATGCCCGCCAGGTGACGCCGGAGGGTGGCGAGACCGAATTCGCCAACATGGTCGCCGCCTATGAGAGCCTAGATCCGGCCGAGCGGAGCGAGCTGGAGGGGCTCGAGGCCGTCCACTCTTATGCGTTCAGCCGCGCCAACAATCCCGGCAAGGTCGAGCCGATGAGCGAAGAAGAACGGCGGCTGGTTCCGGACGTCACCCATCCGGTTGTGCGGTTTCATGCCGATGGCCGGCGCTCGATCTATCTGGGCGGGCACGTCTCGCACCTAGAGGGCCAAGACGTAGATGAGGGGCGTGCGCGGGTGCGCGCCTTGGAGGGGCGACTGACGGACGTCGGTAACGTCTATCGACACAGCTGGCGTGAGCGCGATCTGCTGATCTGGGACAATCGCTCGACCCTGCACCGGCTGATTCCCTACGACATCGCCCGCTATCCGCGCAGCATGTGGCGCTGCACGGTCACCGGCAGAGACCCGGTGGTGGGAGTTCAGGGCAAGGCCTGAGCGGGGGGCTCTACCCACCGCTCAGGCGTGTCGCCGCTGGCTAGAATAGCTCCAGCAAAGGTTCCGGTTCTTCCACAAACATCACCGGCGCCGGCGCTGGTGCCGGCGCAACAACGACGAAATCGTCATCGAAGGGGGCTTCACCTTCATCGAACGCGCCGACCACGTCGATTTCGACCGTTTCGGTCCCGACCTCACCATCGGCATTGGTGGCTTCGACGAGGAAGCTCTCCGTCACGACCTCATCGAAGCGAAGCGGCTGGGCCAGTTCGTTGTCCAGTTCGTACCGCCAGTTGCCAGAGGTATCGATTTCGAAGCTGCCATAGGCGCCAGCGGTTCCTGCTTGGGCTGTGAAGATGGGCGTATCGCCCGCATCGGCATCACTCGCCGCCAAGCTTCCGTTGGCTGACTTCTCATCGAACAAGACCGTCTCTTCGACGATGATCTCACCTGTATCCGCATCGACGAATGCTTCGATCACGGAAGCGAAGAGCCCGTCCTCGATGACCGTCCCTTCGGTATCGCCGCTAATCAGGATCGGATCCTCGGCGCCGGTGACGGAGATCTCAACGCTCTCAGTTGCAGTCTCACCGTCGGCGGTGGTGGCCTCGACGGTGAAGCTCTCGGTAACGATCTGGCCGCCGGCCAGCTCTTGCGCCGCGTCATTGTCGAGCGTGTAGGTCCAGTTGCCGTCGGCGTTGATGGAGAAGCTGCCGTAAGTGCCGGCGGTCTCACTCTGTGGCGCAAAGCTCGGCGTATCCACGCTATCCGCATCGCTCGCCGTCAACCTGCCGGTGGCGACCGTCTCATCAATCGGTGGGATGAGGGTGACGTTACCATTCTGGTCGATAAAGCCCATGCCTTCGAGAATTACTCCATCTTCTTTGACGGAGCCCTCGGCGTTTCCAGCGATGACGATGGGATCCTCAGCACCGGTGACAGTGACTTCGACAGTCTCGCTAGCAGACTCCCCATCGGCAGTGGTGGCCTCGACGGTGAAGCTTTCGGTAACGACTTGGCCGCCTGCCAGCTCTTGTGCCAGGTCGTTGTCGAGGGTGTAGGTCCAGTTGCCATTGGCGTTGATGGAGAAGCTGCCGTAGGTGCCGGCGGTTCCACTTTGCGGGGTGAAGTTCGGCCTGTCTGCAGCGTCTGCGTCGCTCGCAGTGAGGCGGCCCGTGGCGACCTGCTCATTCACCGGAGGGGTGACCACAGTGATGCCGTTCTCATCGACGGAGGCCATGCCGGGGATGATCGCTCCGTCCTCTTTGACCGAGCCATCAGCATCTCCGACGATGACGATTGGATCCTCGGCACCGGTGACGGTGACCTCTACGGTCTCGCTGGCCGCCTCACCATCGGCGTTGGCGGCCTCGACGGGGAAGCGCTCGGTGACGACTTGGCCGCCGGCCAGTTCTTGCGCCAGATCGTTGTCCAGTGTGTAGGTCCAGGTACCGTTGGCGTCGATCGTGAAGCTGCCGTAGGTCCCAGCGGTTGTCTGTGGCCTGAAACTTGGGTCGTCGCCGCTATCGCTGTCGCTTGCCGCTAAGGCACCGTCGGCACTCAGATCGCCGTCTTCCGCCACCGCCCCCTCGGTGTTACCGGCGATGATGATCGGATCTTCTGCACCGGTGACGATGACCTCGACAGTCTGGGTGGCGGTCTCGCCGTCGGCGGTGGTGGCCTCGACGGTGAAACGCTCGGTGACGATCTGGCCGCCGGCCAGCTCTTGTGCCAGGTCGTTGAAGAGTGTGTAGGTCCAGTTGCCGTTGGCGTTGATAGAGAAGCTGCCGTAGGTACCGGCGGTTCCGCTTTGCGGGGTGAAGCTCGGCATGTCCACGGCGTCCGCATCGCTGGCGGTGAGGCGGCCCGTGGCCACTTGCTCATTGACCGAAGGGACGGTCACAAAGTTGCCATTCTCATCCATGAAGACGAAGCCGACTCTGATCACACCATCCTCCTTGACGGAGCCCTCGGCGTTTCCGGCAATGACGATGGGGTCCTCGGCGCCGGTGACGGTGACTTCGACGGTCTCTGTAGCGGCCTCGTCATCGGCGTTGCTGGCCTCGACGGTGAAGCGCTCGATCACGACTTGGCCGCCGGCTATCTCTTGCGCTAGGTCGTTGTCCAAGGTGTAGGTCCAGTTGCCGTCGGCATCGATGTCGAAGCTGCCGTAGGTGCCTGCGGTTCCTGTCTGCGGCGTGAAGCTGGGATTGTCCACGCCGTCTGCGTCGCTGGCCAGGAGTTGGCCGCTGTCAACCAGCATGCCGTCCTCTTGGACGGACCCCTCAGCCTCTCCGGTGATGACGATCGGGTCTTCCACGCCGGCTACCGTTAGCACCGACCTGTTGGGGATGGAGGTCGTAGCGTCGCTCAGATTGTAGTCAATGTTCAATTCGGCAGACTCATCGCCGCCGAGGAAACTGAACTGGGCTGGGTCGATCACGATGGTGCCGTCGTCACCTGTCGAGAAGGGAACGGCCGCGCCTTGTCCATCGGTGACCCTGATCTCGATCGCCGTCAGCAGATCGTTGACATCAGGATCCGTCTGTCCCTCGAGAAGATTCAAGGAGATCGGTTCGCTGTCTTCATCCGTGAAGAAGGCGCCAGGACTGGGAATCGGCGCATCGTTGACGGCCTCAACAGAAACTGTCGCGGTGGCAGTATCGGTGAAGCCTTGGTCGTCTTCGATCGTGTAGGTGAAGCTGACGGTGGCATCAGGATCGCCGACACTGAGGTAGTCAAAGAGGCCGGTCGGATCGAAGGAAACGGACTTGGCATCGCTGCTAATCGTGATCGCCGCGGCAAGAGCCGCCGGATCAACCTCGGCCGGGCCGCTCACGTTGGCGATCCCGGTTATCCGAAGTGCATCATTGCTTGGAGTCTGAGAGGAGGCAAAGGCCAGGATGTCTTCATCGTTGGCCAGCACGTCCAGAATCGCCGGGCTGTCCTCGTCAGTGGTGAAACTGTCATCCGAGGCGATCACAGGGGCGACCACCTCCAGACTTTCAAAGGACTCCAGATGGAGACCGAGCTCTTCCGATTCGAAAGAGTCCTGGCCGCTGTCAATGGCTGCGGCGATAGCGGCAACTGCTGATATGATGTCGTCGGACTCGAGCGCTTCCTCGCCAAGCACCAAGACCAAGGTGTCAAAGCCGCTACCGCCCTGGAAGACGTTCTTGTCGGTTGCTTCTGCCAGGACGGTATGGCGCAGTGTGTCGTCGCCGCTGCCCAAATCGACGAGGTCTGAACCGGCACCCGCATCAACGCTGTCGTCGCCATCACCAGCGAGAACCCAATCATCCCCCGATCCAGCAGTAACGCTATCGTTGCCCTCACCAGCGTCGATCACGTCATGTCCCGAACCGCCCGCAACGCTGTCATTGCCGCCACCAGCCGCGATCAGGTCATTCCCAGCCCCACCATCAACATGGTCGATACCGTCGCCGGCATTCAGCGTGTCATCACCAGAACCACCATCGACTGAGTCGTTGCCATCACCAGAGAAGACCGCGTCATCTCCGGCGCCGCCTGCAACGCTGTCATCGCCGTCACCAACGAAGAGCACATCGTTCCCGCTGCCACCATCAACCCGGTCATCGCCATTGCCGCCAAAGACGCGATCACGCCCGCCGCCGGCATAAATGCTGTCGTTGCCGTCACCCCCGAAGACCTCATCTGCTCCGGCGCCGGCATCGACCAGATCATCGCCATCTCCGCCAGATACGCGATCGGCGCCGCCACCGCCGAAGACCGTGTCGTCTCCCCTGCCAGCATTAACGCGATCTCTGCCGCCACCAGCCTCTATCGTGTCGTCACCATTGCCGCTTCCAATGCGATCATTTCTACCGCCAGTGATAATGAAATCGTCGCCGTTCGTAGCCACTTGCCGCACTCCCCTATTCGCTTCTCTGTCGCTCGCACGCGTCACGAGGTTTGGGTGACAGAAATCACTCTCGACAAAGAATAAGTGTCGACGGAAAGCTCACCCGAATTGGAGGTGGCGCTTGGTTTGCTGAGGACAACCTGTCCAAAAGGTCAAGTGTATAGAACAATATTTGTATTCTGAAAGTGCCGTATCAGAAGGAGAAAACCTATTCTTGTTGCCTTGCGTCATCTCTGCGCGATGAGCGTGATGAAGTCCAGCGGCGTTAGCCGGCAGTCTGCAAGACCAAAAGGTGATGAGGTTGGAGAAGGCGCCTAGGGCCGTTTGGGCACGTCATGGCCAAGCCAGGCGGCTCGCTGGCCTGACGGGCAGGGGCTCCGCGTATCTCGGGTGCACTGCGCTTGTGGTTTTCGATTGCGCCCGGTCAGCTAGCGACAGAGTCGAAAGGGCTCATGTAATAGGTAAAAGAATGGCGCCGGACCTTGCCAGGCCCGACGCCGCTAGAGACCTCAGTGCTAGATCAGACTGTGCTTACTGAGAAAGGTACTGATCTGGCACGTCGTAGCCCAGCCGCTCCAGGAAGCGGAACTGGTCCTTCAAGACCGCCTCGTACTCAGGCGCGTCCTCGGTGTAGACCTCGGCCACGACCTTCATGCGGGCCTCTTCCAGCTTGCGCATGTCCTCGTCCGACCAGGTGATGATGGTCATGCCCTCTTCCTCGGCCAGCTTCTTCAGGATCTCGGCCTCTTCGGCCTTCACCTTCATCCAGTAGTCGTAGCTGACCTCCGCCAGAGCCACTTCGACGACCCGCTTCAGGTTGTCGGGCAGTTCGTTCCAGGAATCCAGGTTGGACACCCAGTCGTAGGTCGCACCACCGGAATAGCTGGGGGTGATGACATAGTCGGTCACCTCGTGCAGGCCGAAGCCGTAGTTCACCGGCAGGGTGGTCCACTCGGCCGCATCGACGATGCCGCGCTGCAGGCCCTGGTAGACCTCGGAACCCGGCATGGAGACGGGGGCTGCGCCCAAGAGCTCGAAGCTGCGCGACGCCACACCGCCGGAGCGGATCTTCAGGCCCTCTAGGTCCTCGACGCTGTTCAGCGGCACCTTGGACCAGATGTGCTCGCCCGAAACCGGGGTCACGCCGACATGGTAGAGATTGTCGTCGACCAGGGCCTGGCGATAGAGGTCCTTGCCGCCCTGTTGGTACCACATAGCGGCCTGCAGGCGGTCGGCGTTCACCGGCCATTCGTTGGCGCTGCGGAAGACCTTGTTCTTCGCGGCATGCAGCTGCATGTAGCTGTGCCACAGATCGAAGACGCCGCGGCCGACCGCACTGCCGGCCTCCAGCTCATTCGACAGCACGCCCGACGGGAAGACCCGGATCTCCATCTGCCCGTTCGAAAGCTCGGCCACCCGGTCGGCGAAGGCCTGGGCCAGGTCGTCGTATTCTGAGGTATTGGGCGCAGCGATGGTCTGCATCCGCCAGGTCACCTTGTCGTGCTCGTCGGCTAGGCCTTGTGTTGCCACGGTCAGTGCCAGGCCGCTTGCTAGTCCGGCCATGGTCATTTTCTTGTAGAGTGTCACGCGTCTCTCTCCTCTCTTACTTGTTCTTCTAGGGTTACAGTTCTTCAGTCCCTGCTTATGGTAACAGGGTGTAGGGAAGCCAGGTGATCACCTCTGGGAAGGCAATACAGATCGCCAGACCCAAGGCCTGTAGGGCAACGAAGGGCGGAACGGCCTTGTAGAGGTCGATCGTGGAGACGTTCTTCGGTGCCACCGACTTCAAGATGAAGAGGTTGTAGCCGAAGGGCGGCGTCAGATAGGCCATCTCCAGGTTGATGATCACCAGAGCGCCGAACCAGATCGGGTCGAAGCCCAGGCTTTCGACGATCGGCAGGAAGATCGGCACGGTCAGGAAGATGATGCCGACCGGGTCCATGATCATACCCAGCAGGAAGATGATCAGCATCATCACCAGCAGGACCTCCCAGCGGCCCACGCCGGCGACCTCCAGGGTCTCGCGGATGAAGGCATCGCCACCCAGCCCGGCATAGACCGAGACGAAGAGCAGCGAGCTGACGGCGATCCAGATCACCATGGTGGAGGTGATCAGGGTCTGCCGGCAGGCGGCCATGACCCCCTCCCAGGTGAGACGGCGGTTGCCGGCGGCCACCAGCAGGCTGCCGAGGGCGCCGACCGCTGCCGACTCGGTGGGGCTGGCGATGCCGGCGAAAAGGGAGCCCAGTACGCCCATCACAAGTAGGGTCGCGGGCAGCACCACCTTCAGGCTCACCAGCTTGTCGCGCAGGGTGATGGATCGGCGTTCCTCCAGCGAGAGCGGCGGCCCCAAATCCTTGTTCAGCCCGCAGCGGATGGCGACGTAGAGGATGAAGAGGCCCACCAGCAGAATGCCCGGCGTGGCACCGGCCAGGAACATCTTGCCGACCGAGAGGTTGGCCATGCTGGAGAAGATGATGGCCAGTAGGCTGGGCGGGATCAGCTGCCCCAGTGCGCCGCCGGCCAGGATGGTGCCGGTGGCGATCGACTTGTCGTAGCGCCGGTTCAGCATGGCCGGGAGCGCGATGGTGCCCATGGTGACCACGCCCACGGCGCTGACGCCGCTCATCGCCGCGATCAGCGCGCAGATGATGATGGTGCCGATCGCCAGCCCGCCGCGCAGCGGTCCCATCCACTTGTACATGGCATCATAGAAGTCCTCGGCGATGCCGGAGCGCGCGAGGACATTGGCCATGAAGAGGAAAAAGGGTACCGAGATTAGCGTGTGGTTGAAGATCATGCCGACGATCTGATTGCCGACCAGGTAGAGGCTGGCCGGCCCCCAGAAGAAGTAGGTGATGATCAGCGCCACGCAGCCCAGCGCGAAGACGAGCGGAATCCCAAGAAAGACAGTGATCAGCAGGCCGCCGAAGGCCAGCAGAGTAATGACCTCGATCCCGACATCAGTCATGGCCGCGGAGCCTCCGGGCCTCTTTGATCAGGATCGAGAGGCCTTGCAGGATCATCAGGGCGGCGGCTACCGGGATCATCGAGATGACAGGAAAGATGTAGGGGCTCCACACCGAAAAGTGCTGCTCCATCCGCTCGACGGATTCGATGGCCTTTATGCCGCCGTAGTAGAGGACGACGCCGCAATAGAAGAAGATGAAGAGCAGCGCGAAGATCTTCAGGCCAGCGACGGCCCGCCGCCCGCTGTACATGTAGGCGATCTCGACGCGCACATGCCCGTCTTCGCGCAGCGTGTAGCCCGCTCCCAATAGGAACATGAAGCCGAACATGATCTGCGCCGACTCCAGCGCCCAAACGGTCGGCGCGGTGAAGACGTAGCGCAAGATCACCTCCAGCAGGATCACCGCGATCATCGGTAGGGTCAGCAGAGAGACTGCCGTGCCGATGGCGCCGTTCAGCCGATCGATCGCGGTCGCGAAGGTCTGAAACACCTGCCCCCCTGCCTTTTCTGCTCTGGGGCTCAAGCAGCGGCCGGCAGGGCCGGGAAGCCCTTGACGCTGATGCGGTGCATGATGCGGGTGTTGTCGGCACCCTTGGCGACATCCATGACCGCGGCCGCGTGCATGGTGGCCAGCGTGTCCCAGATGAAGAGGTCATCGACCCGGTAACGCTGGGCGATGACGAAGTCCGGCTGCGTGCAATGGGTCTTCAACTCGTCCAGCAGGTCGCGTGCCTCTGCGTCAGGCATGCCGACGATGCCGCGTGCGCTGGCGGCGACGGCATAGAGACCGCGCGCGCCGCTGATCGGATGGGTCTGCACCAGGCGGTGGGTGACCTCCGGCACGCGGGCGACCTGGTCGCCCTGCAGGCTGCCGGCGTCGTGCTCCTTCCCGGCGTCGCGGTTGCCATAGCGGTGGCGGACCACCAGAGGGTCCAGTTCGGCCCGCCGCTTCTCCGGTAGCGCCCGATAGGCCGCCTGCATGTCGCAAATGAAGGTCTCGCCGCCATTGGCCGGAACCGCCTTGGCGTAGAGCATGGTGGCGCTGGCGAAGTCGCGCTCATAGGAGTTGTCGGTGTGCCAGAAGGCAGCGCCGTTATGGCCGTTGGGCTTGCTCTCGTCCTCGACGATGTTGGTGAGCACCAGGATCTCCGGCTGTTCGGGCAGGCGCAGATGCTCCAAGACATGCGGGTGTGGTCTGCCGAAGAAACGCGCAAAACGCAGGAAGTCAGCCGGTGCAATTGTCTGGCCGGGGAAGCAGAGTGCACGGTGCTCGGCCAATGCTACCCTCAGTTCTCTGATCTCTTGAGCAGTCAGCTGCTTCTTCAAGTCGATGCCCGTGACCTCCGCGCCAAAGGCACGGTCGCTTTTTTGTTCTATTGCTGCCATTTCTCCTCCCGCGCAGCGTGTACCCGGCAGTGTTCCTTGCCTTGGGAGCCACCAATTTCGCCTTTCCTTGGCCGGGCGTCCAGCTATATTGTGCAGTCACTCAGTAAGAAAGAATGTCGGATCAGAAGTGTAGAATTCTGAAACGCGACAGAACAAAGGGGAAACGCCGCTTCATGCGCAGCAATCCGGTCAAGACCCGGCTGGCCGAGGGCGAGACTGTCTTCGGCACGATGATGTTTGAGTTTCTGAGCCCCGGCCTGCCGCAGATCCTGGCCAATGCCGGCGCCGACTTCGTCTTCTACGACATGGAACACTCAGGCTTTTCAGTCGCCGATATGAAGCAGCAGTGTGCGCTCTGTCGGGGGCTGGAGGTCGTGCCCTTGGTCCGCCCGCCCGGCAAGGACTATCAGTTTGCCGCCCGCCTCTTGGACCTCGGAGCCATGGGCCTCCTGTTCCAGATGGTGGAGTCTGCGGAGGAGGCGCGGGAGCTGGTCTCCTACACCCGCTACCCCCCGCGCGGCCGGCGCGGCGCCATCTTCGGCGGCGCGCACGACGACTACAGCGGCGGTGACATGGGCGAGAAGGCAGCTGAGGCCGAGGCCCGTACCCTGGTGACGGTGTTGATCGAGACCGCGGCCGGCCTGGAGAATGTCGAGGAGATCATGGCTGTGGAGGGTGTGGATGTCGCCCACCTGGGCCACGCCGACCTCTCGCTGGCCCTGGGCCTGCCGGGCCAGTTCGATCACCCGACCATGCAGGCCGCGATCGACCGCATCGTCGAGGCGAGCGCGCGTCACGGCAAGGCCGCCGCCTCGCTGGCTCCGAACCCCGAATGGGGGGAGGACCTGCTGAACCGCGGCTATCGCATGATGTCCTATGGCTACGACATTGCGCTTTTCGGCGGCAGTCTGGCTGCGGGCATCCAATCTCTGCACAAGCACAAAAAGTAAGGAGGACGCCATGGCACTGGAGGCAACGCAGGTGGAGGAGTTCCGCGAGAAGGGTTGGATCGTCATCCCCAGCGCCTTCGACGGCGAAGACGTCTCCATTCTGAAGCAGGCCGTCGCCACCGTCAGCGCGCATGAGGGGCCGGAGGTTGCGCGCGAGCCGACCGGCGAGCCGCATGTGGTCTACGGCATGCACCTGCTGGATCAACGCTTCGCTGCGCTGGCCCATCACCCGGCGATCGTCAAGAACTCCGAGCAGCTGCTGGGCAAGCAAATCTTCGTCCACCAGAGCCGGGTGAACGTCAAACAGACCGGCGGGTCCATCGTGAAGTGGCACCAGGACTTCGGCACCTATCACCGCGTCGATGGGCTGCCGACGCCGGAGGGCATCATGGTTGGCGTCTTTCTGAACGAGGTGACTGCCTGCAACGCGCCGGTCATGGGGATTCCCGGCTCTCACAAGCACGGCATCGTCTCCAAGGCCTTCACCGATTCCAGCTCGCGCGACTTCGGCACGGTCTCCAAGTACCGCTACGACATCCCGCCGGAGACCATCCGCGATCTGGTGGAGCAGCATGGGCTGGAAGCCATCACCGGCCCCGCCGGCAGCCTGCTCTTGATGGACATGACCGTGGTGCACGGCTCTACCATCAACATCACGCCTTTGGAGCGGGTGATCCTCTACATCAACGTCAGCACGGTGAACAATCGCGGCGAGACCTACGAGCGGCCAGAGTACTATGCCGCGCGTGACTTCTCTCCCTTGGTGGCCGCCAACGAGGACTGTCTGAAGCAGCACGCGCAGAGGGCATGATCCACCCAGATTGGTATCCATGAGAGAGAGGCGCTAGGCGCAATAACCCTTTCAATTCCCAGGAATTGCTCTACATGCATCAGTCATCAGGGCCGGGGTAGACTAGTGTGATTGATAATCATTCTTTCTATCGAAACAACGGCTATGGCTGCAGCGTTTGGTCAGGAGTATTCCCATGAAGGGTGACAAGAAGGTTATCGCGCATCTCAACACGATCCTGAAGAACGAGTTGACTGCAATCAATCAGTACTTTCTACACAGCCGTATGCTGAATGATTGGGGCGTCACCCGTCTCGGCGAGTACGAGTATGGCGAGTCCATCGACGAGATGAAGCACGCCGATTGGCTGATTGAGCGCATCCTCTTCCTGGAGGGCCTGCCCAACCTGCAGGACCTGGGCAAGCTGATGATCGGTGAGAACGTGGAAGAGATCCTGGCCTGCGATCTAAAGCTGGAGATGATTGCCATCCCCGACCTGCGCGAGGCCATCAAGTACTGCGAGAAAGTCGAAGACTACGTCAGCCGCAACCTGCTGCGCCAGATCCTGGACAGCGAGGAAGAGCATGTCGATTTCTTGGAGACCCAACACGACATGATCAAGCAGATGGGCATCCAGAACTACATCCAGCTGCAGAGCAAGCCGCTAGAGGGTTAACTTGGTCGCTGTTGCGGATCGGCTGAGAGGGACGGTGCTTAGGCTGGTGTTTAGCCACTAAGCACTCCCCTCATGCTGAGCTTGTCGAAGCATGTGCCAAAGGGAAGATCCTGCTAGGGGCGCATCCTTCGACAGGCTCGCAGATGAGGTCTGTGCGGGAAGGATTGCGCCTGTACCCCGCGCTTCGCCCTAGCGTTCCGGCGTCGGATGCAGCTCCGGCCAGTCAGCAGCGGCGTCCCCACCTTCATCATCAAAGGGCGATCGCCCCTTACCCAGACCTAGCTTGCGCGCGTGCCGGCGTCGGCGCCACTCGCGCAGGTTTTCCCGGAACATCAGTGCTGCCGGCGTGAAGAGCAGGGTGAGCGCGGTGGCGAAGATCAGGCCGAAGGAGATGGCGGTCGCCAGCTGCGTCCACCACTGTGTCGAAGGCGCGCCAATGGAGACGTTCCGGGTCACGAAGTCGATGTTCATGCTCAGCACCATCGGCAAGAGCCCCAAGACCGTGGTGACCGTGGTCAAGACCACCGGCCGCAAGCGCTGAGCGCCGGTGCGCAGAATAGCCTGACGGCGACTTTCATGGCTGCCGTCACCGCGCGAGGCCAGCTTATCGAAGGTGTCGATCAGCACGATGTTGTTGTTGACCACGATTCCGGCTAACGCGATAACGCCAATCCCGCACATGACGATGCCGAAGGGCTGGTCGGTCACCAGCAAACCGATGAAGACGCCGATGGTCGACATCAAAACCGAAGTCAGGATCAAGGCCACTGAGTAGAAGGAGTTGAACTGCGCCAGCAAGATGATGGCGATTAAGAAGAGCGCGGCCATGAAGGCCTGGCCGAGGAAGGCCTGGGCCTCGTTCTGCTCCTCCTGCTCGCCGCGGAACTCCACCCGCACGCCAGCCGGGACCTCGACGCCGGAGAGCGCGTCTTGCAGTTCAATCAGCTTGTCGGAGGCGAGGTAAGGCTCGCCCGTCTCTGGATCGACGCCCACGTCTGCCTTGACCGTGATGGCGGAATTGCCGTCCACCCGTCGTAGCAGAGAGACCTGCGGCTGCGCCTCGCGTGTCACGAACTTGGAAACGGGCACGCTGCCGGCCGGCGTCTCAATGCGGATACGGTCCATCTGCGTCAGGTTGCGGTAGCTAAGCGGCAGCCGCAGCATGACGTCCACCTCGTCCGTCGCCCAGAAGGGGCGGTAGTCGGTGACGATCAGGCCGTTGGTCAGCATCTGCACATAGGCCCCGACCAGGGCGACGTCGGCGCCGTACTTGGCCGCCTCTTCCCGGTCCACGTCCAGCACCCACTCGATACCGGGGACCGATTTCCCGTCTTCGATGTCGACGAAGCCACCGACCTCCTCCATCGCCGCGACGATCCGGTCGGCGATCGGCGGCAGCAGGGTGGCATCCAGCGCGCTGATCTGCAGCTGGATCGGCTTACCGACCGGCGGGCCCGATTCCTGCTTGCGAGTCTCTACCTGGATGCCGGCCAGGTCGGCAGTACGCTCGCGGATATCCAGCAGGATGTCGTCGGCACTACGCCGCTTGAACCAGTCGACGAACTCGAGATTGATCGAGCCGATGATGTCTTCCGCCTCGTCGCCGCGGGTTCCGGAAACGGCCTGCGAGGAGCCGTAGATGTTGTGGAACTCGCCCCGCTCGCGCTGCAGGTCGAAGATCCGTGTCTCAACCTCCTGCACCAGGGCATCCCGCTCCCAGATCGAGAGGTTGCCGCGCGCGTGGATCTGCAGGATCGCGTTGTCAGGCTCGATCTTGGGGAAGAACTCCACGCCCCGGCCAAAGGTTCCATAGGTGATGAAGACCCCGACCAGGATCGCGAAACCCAGGAAGAGCGTTTTCGCTGGGTGGCGCAGGCAAAGCCCCAGGACCGAGAGGTAGGCACGAATCGGCCGGGCTAGCTTGGTCAGATCCATGCGGCTGTCCGCTTCGATCGGATCGACCTCCGCCACGGTTGCCCGGCGCGGCTCCCGCTTGCCGATGGCAGCACCCAGGGTCGGCACGAAGATGAGCGCCATCAGCAGTGAGGCGGAGAGGGTCGCCAGCAGGGTGATCGGCAGGTACTTCATGAACTCGCCGACCGTGCCCGGCCAGAAGACCAAGGGCAGGAAGGCGGAAAGCGTGGTGGCCGTTGCGGTGATAATCGGCCAACTCATCCGGCGCGAGGCCTCCGCGAAGGCTTGCCGGCGCGACGCACCTTCGCTGATCCGGCGCTCGGCGTGTTCCACCACGATGATGGCGCCATCGACCAGCATGCCGGTCGCCATGATCAGGCTGAAGAGCACCACCACGTTGACTGTCAGACCGGCTGCCGCCAGCACCAGGATACCGGTCAGGAAGGAGCCCGGGATGGCGATGCCGACCAGCAGGCCGGAGCGAATGCCCAGCATCCCCACGACCACGATCATCACCAGGAGAACGGCCGAGAGCACATTGTTCTGCAGGTCGGTCAGCATGCGCTCGATGTCGGCTGACTTGTCTTGCGTGATGGAGACGCTCATGCCTTCCGGCAGCAGCGGCTTGGCTGCCTCCACAATGGCGCGGACCTGGTCGATGGTCTCGATGATGTTGGCGCCGATCCGCTTAGAGACCTCTAGGGTCACCGCCGGTTCGCCGTTCACCCGGGCGAAGGTCAGCGGGTCCTTGTAGCTACGGCGCACCTGGACGACGTCGCCCAGCGTGATCACCGAATCCCCTTCCGACTTGATCGGCAGCGTGATCAGATCGTCATAGCCCTCGATCAGGCCCGGGACCTTCACCGGGAAGCGGCCGGACCCAACGTCCAGCGAGCCGGCGGCGACCAGCCGGTTGCCGCGCTCCACCTGGTCGGCCAGTTCCAGGATCTCCAGGCCATAGGTGTCCAGCTGAAGGGGATCGACGATCAGGTCGATGGCGTCCTCGCGGTCGCCGCCGATCTCCACCTCCAGCACGTCGGCGATGCTCTCGATCCGGTCCTGCAGCAGCTCTGCCGCGGTAACCAGGGCACGCTCCGAGACCTGGCCGGAAAGCGAGACGGTGACGACTGGGAAGAGGCTGAGGTTGATCTCCTGCACCACCGGTTCTTCGGCGTCTTCCGGCAGTTCAGGTTTGCCCAGGTCCACCTTCTCGCGCACGTCGAGCAGCGCCTTGTCGGCATCGAAGCCGGCGGTGAACTCCAGGATCACGTTGGCACCGCCCTGATAGGCGGTGGCGTTGATCTCCTTCAGCCCCTCGATGCCAGTCAGCTCCTGCTCCATCGGCTTGACCAGCAGGCGTTCGGCGTCTTCCGGCGAGATCCCTTCCAGGGCCAGTGCTACGTAGATCGTCGGGATGTTGACGTCGGGCGAGTCTTCCTTGGGGATCTGCTGGTAGGCAATCGTGCCCGACAGCAGCAGAAAGGCCAGCGCCGCGACGATCAGCCGGGCGCGTTTGATGGTCCAGCCGATCAGGCCGCCGCCGGCCTCGTTGTTCGCTGCCTGTCGGGGCAAGGGCCGCGGCAGGTCGCCGGTCTCCAGACTCATGTGCCCGACGGCCGTTCCGCAGTCTCAGTGCCGAGCGGAGTGGGTTCTGGCACGGCGTCTTCTGGATCTTGCTGGGCGGGCGGATCTTGCTCGAAGATCGGGCGCACCACCTCGCCCTCCTTAACGAACTCCTGGCCGACGGTGATGACCGTGGCGCGTGGCGGCAGGCCGGTGACCCAAATGCCGCTCAACTCGTCATCGACGATACGCACTGGATGGAAGCTGACCCGCTCGCCGTCTTCTAGGATCTTCACGCCCAGGCGGCCTTCCTTGTCGAGGGTCAGCAGCGCGGGAGAGATGAACTGGGCCGGTTCCGCCGGCAGGGTGATCACAATGTTCGCAGTCAGGCCGGCGGGCACGCGGAAGTCACTATTGTCGACCTCAAGCTCCACCTGGAAGCTGCGCGTGGCGCGCTCGGCTTCGCGGGCCAGATAGGCGATGCGGCCGGGAATCTCCTCACCGGTCACCAGCACCGCCTTGCCGTCCATCCCCTGTCGTAGCTTCAGGGCTTCCTTCGCGTTGGCGAAGGCAACGATGCGCAGGGGGTTCAGCTCGACCAGCCGCAGCAGCGCCTCGCCACGGTCGGCGTAGTCGCCGGCCTCCATAATGTGCCGCTCGACTAGGCCGGTGAAGGGGGCCACCATGGTGGCGTGACTCAGCTCGATCTCTGCTGCCTCGACGTTAGCTTGCGCGGCCTGCAGAGCTGCAGCGGAGGCGGCCCGTTCAGTCTCTGAACGATAGCCCTTGGTCGCCAGCTGGCGCGCGGCGTCGTACTCGATCCGGCGCTGGGTCAGGACGGCACGCGCCTCACGCAGCTGCGCATCACGCTCTGCCTCGTCCAGGCGCACCAGTTCCTGGCCTTCCTGCACCAGCGTGTTCTCGTCCGCCAGGATCTCGCGCACCATGCCGAAGGTCTGGCTCTTCAGATCGACAGCGCGTCGCGCCTCCGTCGATCCGCGCAGGACGATGACCTGTTGATGCGGCTCGGCATCTTGGGTGCGGGCGCGGACGGTTGGCATGGTGCCCAAGTGATCGACGGCTGCAGGCGGCTTCTGCGTGGCCGGCTCGCTCGCCTCAGGATCCAGGAAGCCGGACCCGATCCACAGGCCGACCGCCAAGGTGATCGTCAAGGCTATCAAAAGTGAGCGCTTCATGGTCTCCATGCCTAGGGACTGCATCGCAGCGGCCGCTGATACTCTTCGCCTGGTGGCGTCACGTGCCAGCGGATCGCTTCTTTCTAGCGATGATACGCGCTGACACCCTGATCTATATCACGCCGGCCCTAGCTTCTCGCAGATGTGTTACTGAGATTAACATCACACTAGCAGGTTCAGACTGTCATCGCCGCCCTAGAAAGCGCCCAGGAGGCATGCAAAAGGTCGCTAGGGAACCCGTCCAATGACGCGTAGTCCGCCCTCGACCTCAGGGTCCGGCAACAGGACGTAGCCGCCGCCTTGTCCGGCCCCCAGCCCCAGCAAGCGGCGGATATTGATGCCGTGGCTCACCAGCAGCAGGACGCCCGGTCCCTGCCAGGCCTGGATGAAGACGCGCAGTTCGTTGCTGCGGTCGGGGTTGGTGATGCGGTCGTTCCAGATACTGGCGATGAGGTCGCTCTCCGCGACCGGTCCAACCGCCATCAGCTCCGCCGTCTCGCGAGAGCGGCACCAGGGCGAGGTTAAGACCTTGCCCACCTGAACGCCCGCCGTGCGCAGCGCTTGGCCGAAGTCGCGCGCCTGCTGGCGCCCTCGATCACCGAGGTTGCGCTGGGTGGAGCAGTCGTCGAGCGCGAAGTTGGGCGGGTCGCCAGTGCCAGGCGTGGTCTGGGCGTGACGCAGGAAGATGATCGCGGGCTGGCTCATCAGGGCCGACCAGACCTCCTCTGAGGCCGCCAGCGCCGGCCGTGCCGCGATCGCAGTCAGCAGCACAGCAAGCGCGATGGTAAGCCGGATCATCAAAGATACCCTCTCATGTGTCTCTTGGCGTGAGCTAGGCGCCTTCCCGGCAGCGTCCAGAGCCGAGGTCTGGCGGCTGCCGCAAAAGACTGACCGGCTTGTCATCATTTCTGCATCGCTTTCGCTTTATGCTCCGCGGGCTTAGGGTTGCTATCGCGTTCAGCGCAAAGCGACCGGGACAGGCCGCGAAAGAGAAGCTTGAGGGAGGGCCAAAGGCCATGGGCGATAGCACAGCGACCACACGCGCGGATCTTCTGGACAGGATACGGCAAGCCGCCGTGGAACTGGCGGAGGGTGCGGAGAAGGCTTGGGTCCAGGCCCTGATCGGCAAGCTCTATGCCGGGGTGGCGGAAGGTGACATGGCCCAACGCTCGCCCGAGGATCTGGCTAGGGTCGCGCTCGACCTGCTGCGTTTCGGCAACAGCCGCGCCCGCCGCAAGGCCTTGGTCGAGGTCGCCGCAGAGGATCCCAGCGCGCCGCAGCGCACCGGCCTGCACTCCCTCTTGCGCATCGTCAACGACGACATGCCCTTCCTGGTCGACTCCGTGACCTCAGAGCTGGTGGAAGAAGAGGTCGGCGTCCTCTTCGTGCTGCACCCCATCATGCACGTGAAGCGCGACGATGACGGACGCTTGCTTGCGCTGGAGGAAGAGGGCTGCGAGCGGCGCGAGTCCTGGATGGTGGTCTTCATCGAGCGGCTGCCCGAGGGCGCGCGCAGTGAGCGCGTGGTGGCGGAGATCGGCGCGGTCCTGGAGGAAGTGCGCCGCGCCGTCGTCGATTGGCGCCCCATGCTGCAGCGCGCCGAGGCAGCGGCACTGGATCTCGCCCGGCGCAGCGCCGACGGGATCGAGTCGGTCGACCGTGCGGCGGGTGAGGCCGCAGCCTTCATGAATTGGCTCCTGGCCGATCATTTCACCTTTCTGGCCTACCGCGCCTACACCTATGAGCAAAAGGGCGAGGAGGTGGTCTATCACCAGATCCCCGACTCCGGCCTGGGCTTGGCGGCGGAGAAGGGCTTCCGTCTCTTCCAGCAGGCAGCCAGCGGCCAGGCCGTGCCGCCGGAGATTCGCGCTTTTCACGACAGCCCGGACCAGGTCTTGTTGACCAAAAGCGATCTCCCCTCGCGCGTCCATCGCCGCACCTTGATGGACGCGCTCATTATCAAGACCTTCGATGAGGAGGGGCGGCTGAACGGCGAGCAGCGCTTCGTCGGCCTCCTGACCTCCACCGCCTATCACGCCTCGCCACGCAACGTGCCGCTTTTGAAGGGCAAGGTGGAACGGGTGATCGCGCGTGCCGGGCTGGACCCGCGCAGCCATGACGGCAAGGCCTTGCTTCATATCCTGGAGACCTTTCCGCGCGACGAGCTGCTGCAGGCCTCCGAAGACGAGGTCTTGACCACGGCTCTGGGCATTTTGGCGCTGCAAGACCGCGCCCGCACCACGCTCTTCCTGCGCCGCGATCCCTTCGACCGCTTCATCACCGGGCTGGTCTATATGCCCAGAGACAACTACTCCGGTGCGCTGCGCCAGCGGATCGGCGCGATCCTGGCGGAAGAGACCAACGCGACGGTGTCCAGCTCCAGCTCCTTCATCCCGGAGGATTCGCGGCTCGCCCGCTTGCATTTCATCTTGCACCGAAACGAGGGCGCGTCTCCGCCAAGCACTCTGCCTGAGATCGAGACGCGTCTTGCTGAGGTGGCGCGCAGCTGGTCGGACCGTCTGCGCCAGGCCCTGATCGCAGAGCGCGGCGAGGCAGCAGGGCTGCCGCTCTATCAGCGCTATGCCGCTGCCCTGCCGACCTCTTACAGCGAGCGCTTTCCGCCGAAGCGCGCGGTGGCCGACATTGCCGACTTCGAGCTCTTGTTGGCCGGCGAGGCGCTGACCGTTCGGCTGGGCAAGGAAAGCCACAGCGATCGCTACCATCTGCGGGTCGGCCGCGCCGACGAGACCCTGCCGTTGAGCGCCATTCTGCCGATCCTGGAGAACCTGGGCTTTCAGGTCCTGCGCGACGACGGCCCCTATCAGGTTGAGCCGCGCTTGAGCGGGGAGGAGCGAACGCTCTGGCTGCATGACCTGGCCTTGGAAGCGCGTGGCGAACCGGTCGCCTTTCAGACCCTAAAGCCGCTCTTCGAAGAAGCACTGCAGGCGGTCTGGTGGGAAGAGGCGGAGGATGATCGCCTAAACGGCCTTGTGCTCTGCGGCGGCCTCTCGATCCAGGACGTGGCCTTGCTGCGCGCCTACATGAAGTGCCTGCGCCAGACCGGCACCATGCCGGGCTCTGCCATCATCCGCAGCTGCCTGGTCGCCAACCATGCCATCTCAGCCCAGCTGGTGGCCCTCTTCCATGCCCTGCTGGACCCCGAGACGGGCGGCGACGACGCGCGGGTAGCGGCGCTGCAGGCGGGCCTGGATGAGGCCTTGGACGGTGTCTCCAGCCTGGAGCATGACCGCATCCTCCGCCGCTTCAAGAACGTGATCGAGCAGACTCTGCGCACCAACTACTTCCAGCCGGACGCAGAGGGTCAGCGGAAGAGCTATGTCTCCTTCAAGCTGGATAGCCAGCAGCTGGAGGGCCTGCCCGAGCCACGGCCCTTTGTGGAGGTCTTCGTCTACAGCCCGCGGATGGAAGGCGTGCACCTGCGTGGCGGCAAGGTGGCCCGCGGCGGTATCCGCTGGTCGGACCGGCCGGAGGACTTCCGCACCGAAATTCTGGGCTTGATGAAGGCGCAGATGGTGAAGAACGTGGTCATCGTGCCGGTTGGCTCCAAAGGCGGCTTCATCTTGAAGAAGCCACCGCGCGAAGGCGGGCGGGAGGCGCTGCAGCAGGAAGGCATCGCCTGCTATCGCCTGCTGATGCAGGGCTTGCTGGACATCACCGACAACCTGGTCGAGGGCGCAGTCGTGCCGCCGGTGAAGGTACTGCGCCGCGACGACGACGACCCTTATCTGGTGGTCGCTGCCGACAAGGGCACGGCCACCTTCTCTGACATCGCCAACGGGATTTCCCGCGACTACGGCTTCTGGCTGGACGATGCCTTCGCCTCGGGCGGCTCTGCCGGCTATGACCACAAGAAGATGGGCATCACCGCGCGCGGCGCCTGGGAGAGTGTGAAGCGCCACTTCCGCGAACTGGGGCACGACACCCAGACCCAGCCCTTCACTGTGGTGGGGGTCGGCGACATGTCGGGCGACGTTTTCGGCAACGGCATGCTGCTCTCTGACCAGATCAAGCTGGTGGCGGCCTTCAACCACCTGCACATCTTCCTGGACCCCAACCCCGACTGCGCCACCTCCTTCGCCGAGCGCGAGCGGCTCTTCGCCCTGCCGCGGTCTACCTGGGACGACTACGACAAGAGCCTGATTTCGCCCGGTGGCGGTGTCTTCGCGCGCAGCCTGAAGTCGATCCCGCTCAGCCCCGAAGTCCGGGCCGCCTTGGGCATCGAAGAGGAGCAGCTGTCGCCGACGGAGCTCTTGAACCGCGTCCTGAAGGCGCCCGCCGACCTGCTCTGGTTCGGCGGCATCGGCACCTATGTGAAGGCCAGCGATGAGAGCCATGCCGAGGCCGGCGACCGCAACAACGACGCGCTGCGCGTCAATGCGGGGCAGCTGCGGGTCAAGGTGGTGGGTGAGGGCGCCAACCTGGGCGTCACCCAACGCGGCCGGATCGAGGCCTGCATGTCTGGGCTTCGGATCAACACCGATGCGCTCGACAACTCAGCCGGCGTCGATTGCTCCGACCACGAGGTCAACATCAAGGTCCTGCTGCGCGCGGCCATCGCGTCCGGCAGCCTGGCCGAGGGCGACCGCAACGCGCTGTTGGAGGAGATGACGGACGAGGTCGCGGCCCTGGTCCTGCGCGACAACTATCAGCAGAGCCAAGCCATCTCTTTGGCCGAGGCGACGGCCCGCGACGACCTGGACGCGCATGGTGCCCTGATGCGGTCTCTGGAGCGCATGGGCCGCCTCAACCGCGCCGTCGAGTTTCTGCCGAACGCCGACGAGATTGCCGAGCGCCGCTCTGCGGGCAGGGGTCTCACGCGGCCGGAGCTCTACGTGCTGCTCGCCTACTCCAAGATCCTACTCTTCGACGAGCTGCTGGAATCCGACCTGCCGGATGATCCGCTGCTGGGCTTGGAACTGGCACGCTACTTCCCCGAGGTCCTGTCAGAGCGCTTTGCCCCCTCGCGCGACGGTCACCGGCTGCGCCGGGAGATCATCGCCACCACGGTGGTGAACTCCATGATCAACCGGGTCGGCTCGCTCTTCGTGCGGCGGATGGAGGAGCGCAGCGGCGCCAAGCCGGCCGATGTCGCCCGTGCCTACGCTGTCACCCGCGACGTCTTCGGTCTGCGCGAGACCTGGGGTCAGATCGAGGCGCTGGACAACCAGGTGCCGGCCGCCTGTCAGCTGCGCATGCTGCAGGCCACCATGCATCTGATGCGCCGTTCCACCCTCTGGCTCCTGGGCAATCTGCCGAGCCCGATCGACGTCGCCGCCGCTGTGGAACGCTTGCAGCCGGCCGTCGCTGACCTGCGCTCCAACCTGATCGCTTCCATGCCGGAGGCGCGGGTGCAGCGCCTGGCGACCAATGCCAAGCTCTTAACGGATCAAGGCGTTCCGGCAGACTTGGCCGGCGAGGTCTCGGCGCTGCGCGATCTCTCCACGGCATTGGATCTGACCCCGCTGGCAGAGTCTGCTGGGCGCTCCGTCGGCTCGCTGGCGGCCCTGCATTTCGCGGTGGAGGACCGCCTGGGCTTCGATGCCTTGCAGCAGCTCTTGGCCGGCCTGGACATCAGCGACTCCTGGTCGGAGCGGGCGGCCCAGGCGCTGGGTGCGGATCTGCGTGTGCTGCACACGAGCGCCACGGCGGCTGCCTTCGCGCAGGAGGGGGCTGGCGACAGCGCGGCGATGATCGAGGCCTGGCTCAAGACCAAGGCCGGTGCCTACGCCAACCTGCAGGGCCTCCTCGATGACTTCCAGGCGCAGAGCACGCCGCCGGGCCTGGCCGCCATGGTGGTCCTCCGCCGCGCGCTCTCGCAGCTGATCGAGGGCTAAGCCCGCTCTTTCCAGCTGCCCTCCTCCGTCAGGTCGAGGAGGCGGAGGCTTTCGCCCTCGCTGGCTAGCGCGAGGCGGCCCTCGGCGAGCGCCAAGGCATCGCGGCCGAAGACCTCCAGCCGCCAGGCGGTGAGCGGCAGCAGATCCTGCTGCTCGCCGGCGGCCAGCCGCTCGATGTCGGCGGTGCTGGCGATCAGCCGGCTGGCGACGCCGTGCGTCTCGGCGGCCAGACGCAGCAGCACCTTCAGGAGCTCGACCTGCGGGCCAGGTGGGCTGCCCGCCGGGCGCTGAGGCCGGGGCGGGCGCTCCGCCGGGTCCAAAGGCACAGCGTCTGCCAGGGCAGCCAGGATCTTCTGGCCGATCCTGCCCTGCGCCATCTGCTGATTGATACCGCGCGCATGCGCCAGGCGCTCGGCGTCCTGCGGATTGTGCGATGCGATCTCTTGGATCTGCTCGTCCTTCAAGAGGCGCTGGCGCGGTAGGTCGCGCTCTTGGGCCTCCAACTCGCGCCAGGCTGCCAGTGCCTTGAGCCGGCCAAGGAAGCCCAGGTCGTTGCTGCGTACTTTGATGCGCCGCCAAGCCAGTGCCGGGTCTGCTTGATAGAGCTTGGGGTCGCTTAAGGCGGCGGTTTCCTCAGCGATCCACGCTGCACGGCCTTGCTGCTGCAGCTCTTGCGCCAGCGCTTCATAGACCGGGCGCAGATGCAGGACGTCGCCCAGGGCATAGCTTAGCTGGCGGTCGCTCAAGGGCCGGCGTGCCCAATCGGTGAAGCGGGATATCTTGTCGAGCGACTCGCCGGTGATGCGGCGGACCAGCGTGTCGAAGGCCACCTGTTCGCCATGTCCGCAGACCATCGCCGCCAACTGCGTGTCGAAGAGCGGGGCGGGCACAAAGCCGAAGAGATTGAAGAAGATCTCCAGATCCTGGCGGCCGGCATGGAAGACCTTGGTGATGGCCCTATCGGCGAGCAGCGGGCGCAAAGGCTCCAGGCTCAAGCCCTCTGCCAGGGCATCGACCACGACCGCCTCCTCCGGCCCGGCGATCTGCACCAGGCAGAGCCGTGGATAGTAGGTTTGTTCGCGCAGGAACTCCGTATCGATCAGCAGGTAAGGCACGCCGGCATGGCGCGTGCAGAAGGTTTGGAGGCTGTCGTTGTCGGTGATGACGGGGGTTGGGCGGTCAGACATACCTTTAGCTACCCAGCCCGCAGGCCAACGGCAAGGGGCTGCCGCTTACCACAGTCGTAGCCCCGTCTCAGCGCACTGCTCAGCGCCCTAGCCAGCGCCCTGCACAGCGGAATTGCGCCCTGATCGCCCCGCATGGGCTGGACCCAGCGGCGCCAAGCAGGCATAGGGAAGCTATAAGCCATGCGCTCTAGGGGTCTCACCCTCGTAGCGCTATCCACCATCGCTTTGAGGACACGTGAAGAGGGGAGACCGGGGCTATGGGTGACAGCGACAGCCTGACACCGGCCAAGAGCGCCACCACAGAGGACACCACGATGGCGTCAAGCCCTGAGACGCTCACCTCCAATACGGGCGAGAGCCTGGAGCCAGGCGAGGTTCCGGCCGAGGCCGCAGCCGACACTGCGGACGAGGCAGCCGGCACCGAAGCCACTGAGAAGCCGGAGCCGCGCCCAGCCCCGCCGTCGGTCAGCGAGAACTTTGGCAGCGGCAGCGCTGCCCAGAGCCTGAAGGTCTTCGACAGCGAGGCCAGCCGTGCCTCCACCAAGGCGATCCTGGAGGGCGCCCGCTATACCTGGCCAGAGGGCGTGAAGCCGCCGCAGGTCATCTTCGACATTGGCGCCTACGTCGGCGCCGCCAGCCTGGCTTTCGCCCAGCAGTTCCCGGACGCGAAGATCCACGCCTTCGAGCCCAACCCGCATAGCGCGGCGCTCGCGCGCGAGAACCTGGCCGGCAAAGAGAAGGTGGAGCTGCACGAGATCGCGATCTGGAGCAAGGACGAAGAGGCCCGCAAGCTCTACGACGGGAAGGACGATCCTCTGACTGCCAGCGTCGTGCCCTCGACCGCCACCGGCAACCAGAGCCAGCCGGTCAAGACGGAAATGGGCGACAACGTTCTCGCCCGACTGGGGTTCAGTCGGCTGGATGGCCTGAAGATCTCCACCGGCGGCAGCGAGGTCGCCGTCCTGGAGTCCCTGATCCGCCACATGGAATCGACCCCGGTGGTTTTCATCGCCTATCACAGCGAGACGGACCGGCGCCGGATCGACCTGATCATCTGCGCCACCCACATGCTGCTGGGCGGCGAAATCCTCGGGCCGCATCAAGGCTATCTCTGCTATGGCCTGCGCCGCACCTTGGATCGCGCGGCCAGCGGCGATCAGGACGCCACGCGCCTGCACCGGACGCCGCACAAGTAGCCAGGCGCCCACAAGGCAGATAAGGGCGGGGGCCGACGGCCCACCCGCGACAGACAAACGGAGTTCCGATGCATTCCTATCGCAGCCACAGCTGTGGCGCCTTGCGCTCTGAGCAGATTGGCGAAGAGGTCCGCCTGTCCGGCTGGATCCATCGCAAGCGCGATCACGGGCAGCTGCTGTTCATCGACGTGCGCGACCACTACGGCCTGACCCAATGCGTGGTCGATATCTCCAGTGCCGTCTTCGAGACCTTGGAAGCGGCGCGGCCGGAAAGCGTGATCTGCGTCACCGGCAAGGTGGTGGAGCGTACGCCCGACACGGTGAACGACAAGCTGGCGACCGGCCGGGTCGAGGTCGCTGTCAAGGCCGTGGAGGTGCTGTCACAGGCTGAGGTTCTGCCGCTGCAGGTCGCTAGCGACGAGGATGCGGGCGAGGAAACGCGCCTTACCTACCGCTTTCTCGATCTGCGACGCTCTCGCCTGCATCAGAACCTGGTGCTGCGCGCCGAGGTCATCGCCTCCATCCGCCGGCGCATGACCGAGGCCGGCTTCCTGGAGATGCAAACGCCGATCCTGACGGCCGACAGCCCAGAGGGCGCACGCGCCTATGTGGTCCCCTCTCGGGTGCATCCGGGCAAGTTCTATGCGCTGCCGCAGGCACCGCAGATGTTCAAGCAGCTTTTCATGATCGCCGGCTTCGACCGCTATTTCCAGATCGCGCCTTGCTTCCGCGACGAGGATGGCCGCGCCGATCGTTCGCCGGGCGAGTTCTATCAGCTCGACTTCGAGATGAGCTTCGTCACGCAGGAAGACGTCTTCGCCGCCATCGAGCCGGTCTTGGCCGGCGTCTTTGAAGAGTTCGGTAAGGGCAAGACCGTAACCAGCGCGCCCTTCCCGCGGATTGCCTATGACGAGGCGCTGCTGAAGTACGGCAGCGACAAGCCGGATCTGCGCAACCCGATCGAGATCGCCGACGTCAGCAGCGTCTTCGATGGCAGTGGCTTTGCCATCTTCGCCAAGCTGGTGGCCCAGGGCTTCGTCGTGCGCGCCATTCCCGCACCCGGTGCCGCCAGCCGTCCGCGCAGCTTCTTCGACAAGCTGAACTCTTGGGCGCAGGGCGAAGGCAAGGCCGGGCTGGGCTACATCGCCTTCAACGAGGACGGCTCGGCCAAGGGGCCGATCGCGAAGAACCTGGACGAGGCACGCCAAACCAAGCTGCGCGAACTGGCCGGGATCGCGGCGGGCGATGCCGTCTTCTTCGTCTGTGACAAGCCGAAGGACGCAGCCGCCTTCGCCGGCACGGTGCGCGCGCGCCTGGGCGAGGAGTTGGAGCTGATCGCGCAAGACCGCTTCGACTTCTGCTGGATTGTCGACTTCCCGCTCTATGAGCGTGACGAAGACACGGGCGTCATCGAGTTCAGCCACAACCCCTTCTCCATGCCGCAGGGCGGGATGGAGGCCTTGGAGACGCAAGACCCGCTCGACATCAAGGCCTATCAGTACGACATCGTCTGTAACGGCGTTGAGCTCTCCTCGGGCGCTATCCGGAACCATCTGCCCGACGTGATGATCAAGGCCTTCGGCATCGCCGGCTATGACGCAGCAGCGGTGGAGGAGCGCTTTGCCGGTCTATTCAAGGCCCTGCGTTTCGGCGCGCCGCCGCACGGTGGCTCGGCGCCGGGTATCGACCGCATCGTCATGCTGCTGGCCGAAGAGCCGAACCTGCGTGAGGTGGTGGCCTTTCCGATGAACCAGCGGGCCGAAGACCTGCTGATGGGTGCCCCCGCCGAACTGCCGCCGGAGCGCCTGCGCGAGCTGCATCTGGCCTTGGCCCTGCCGCCGAAGAAGATCTAGCCGGCTTGCCCCCGTCGTGGGCACGACCTTAGGCTAGCGGCCTTAATACGGCACTTAACAACGACCAGGGGAGACGCCAGCGATGGCGACACCACGCGAAGAGGGCTTCTTTATGCCCGCCGAATGGACGCCGCACAGCCGCTGCCTAATGGCCTGGCCCGTCCGCCTGGAGCTCTGGGATGACCGGCTGGAGGCTGCGCGCGACGCCTACAGCGAGGTCGCCCAGGCCATCAGCCAGTTCGAACCGGTGACCCTGCTGACCCCGCCGGAAGAACTGGCCTCGGCCTCCATGCGCACCGGCGGCAAGGTCTCGACCCTGCCGCTGCCGATCAACGATTCCTGGATGCGGGACAATGGTCCGACCTTCGTGGTGAACGAGGCCGGGACCGTGGCCGGTGTGGACTGGATCTTCAATGCCTGGGGCGAGGGCTTCGAGCACTACGACCTGGACGATGCGGTCCCAGCCGCTTTGCTGGAGCGTGCCGGGTTACGTCGCTTTCGTGCACCCTTGGTCCTGGAAGGTGGCTCGATCCATGTCGATGGCGCGGGCAGCCTGGTGACGACGGAGAGCTGCTTGCTCAACCCCAACCGCAACCCTTCGCTCTCCAAGCAGCAGATCGAACAGCATCTGAAGGACTACCTGGGAGTTTCCAACATCATTTGGCTCTTCGGCGACCCGCTGGAGGAAGGCACCAACGGGCACGTCGACAACCTGGCTTGCTTCATCGCGCCGGGGAAGGTGCTGGCCTTGGTCCCGGCGAACGACAAGGTCCAGAACCGTGAGGCACTGGAGGAGAACCTCCGCCGTCTACGCGCAGCCAAGGACGCTAACGGCCAGCCTTTGGAGGTGATTGAGGTGCCGCAGCCGCAACGCATCCACGAGGACTACCACGGCGAGATGTTCCACGGCTCCTACATCAACTTCTACATCGCCAACGGCGGGATCGTGATGCCGTCTTTCGAAGATCCCAACGATCGCGTCGCGCGCTCGATCATCGAGGCTGCTTTCCCCGATCGCGAGGTCGTCGTGGTGCCAGGCTCGGACGTGGTCTACGGCGGCGGCTGCTTCCACTGCATTACCCAGCAGCAGCCGCTCGGCGCAGAGTGAGGGTTTAGTCTAAACCGATATCTGTGCCGGTCAGCGTGGGCTCCAGATAAGGGTGCAGCGTGACGATGGCGCGCTTCATCTTCCCATAGCCGCCCTTGCGCAAACGGTCTTCCAGACGCTCGACCTGGGCCTTGGACATGTGGTTCAGGTGATCGCCGACCTGGCCCTTGCGCATGAATGCACCGTCACCGGTAACCTTGAACTTTGAGAAGTCTGTCTTCTCCTTGATGAGCCCGATGTTGAAGGTAACATCGGCGGGCAGCTTCAAGGCCGCGACGAAGTTGGCGAGGGCCGCATCGACGTCGGCCTGCAGATACTCATATGACGTTGTCACCGGGCCCTTGCCGGGGACCCCATACCAAAACTCGTTGTATTCCAGCACCCAGTCGATCCGCTGGTCCATGTAGCCTTCGAAGTAGTCATCGAAGGACATGTCGGCGCTAATTTCCTTGATTTTGATGTCATGGTAGTAGCGCGAGACAAACTGGTCGCGGGCATCGCGAATGATGCTCAGCACCCGCACGTGCGGATTATCCAGCATGTTTTTGGCCCAATCGTTGTTCCAGAGATGGACCTTGGTATAGAAGTGATTTTTGTGAAAGAAATCGTAAGAATCCAAATCCTTCAGATACTTCGTCAGCAGCTTTGGATTCGACCACTTCGGGTCGTTGAATTCCGCTGGGGTGGCTTGAACCCAGGTCGGTTGAAACTTGAAGAACTGAGTGACCCAGGTGGTTCCACTTTTTGGCGGACCATTGCAAACGAACAGCATCTCTTGCTCCTAGAAGAATCTGGGGCCTGGTGTCGTGAACCAAAGCGATCGCTCAAAACCCCATGGATGCGGCGATCGAGGAAATCTGTCGGGACCTTGTATCCCTTACGCGCCAACGATCCAGCCTACTGGCTGATTGCCAGAAACACTGTGGGCAATCAAGCGGGCAGAACAGGGGCTCTGCCTGGCGGCGTGGTTAGGCGTTCCACTCTTCCCCCTCTTGGTTGCCTGTCTTGTCTCCGCCCTCGCGCCCTTCTTTTACCTTAGCCGCCCACACCCTAACGAAGAGGCGGAAGGCCTGGTCCAGTTCCAAGGGTTGCACACTTCTGGTGTTCTCCTTCTCGCTCCAGTCGAAGGGATCTTCGCGCACCCCGTCGATGTAGCGCTCCCGGAACTTCTTATTGCTATCCTCCATCTCGCGCTGGAGGCGCTGGAAGATCTTCTTCGGCAGCCGCGGGCGGCGCTTGTTCGAGAGGCTCTGCAAAACCCCGCCGATGTTGCTGCGGGCCGGGTTGATCTTCTTCTCGATCAGGCGCGGGCAGTGTTCGTTGAAGAGGCGCAGAAACTCGATAGTCTGAAAGTCCAGGCTTTCGTTCAAGCGCTCCGGCATGCGGGCCTGTGCCACGATGGCGTCAGGAATGCCGATGACCTTGCAGAAGTCTCTTACCACGTCGCGTTCATGCAGCTTCTCACGGTCGAAAATGCGGGCCACGATCTGATCCTTGCCGAAGACCGATTCCCAGGCCTGCAGGATCTTGAAGTAGTCCATGTGCCACTCGATAGAATTCTTGGTTGGGTAAGTAATCTGCGTGCTGCGACCGGTGATCACGTTGGTCGAGTACTGGCTCATCAGGAAATCGGCTTGTTGGCGCACATAGATGATGATCTTGATGTCTTGGCCTATACGGGCGATGAGATTGTAGAGTGCCTGCATTTCTTCTTTAGTGTGGAGAAGGGAGAAGCAGTGTTCTGACGAGAGCACAACATTCTTCTTTGCATTGCCAAGAAGAGACAAGAAATCAATCTCGAAGTCGCTACAGAAATTCTTGCGTGAAGCCGGTGATTTTACACCGTGACGGATGTCCAGGGGTGCATAATCTTCTTTGTGCCCGTAGACCGCCAGACGCGAGTGGTTGTCGGAGCCCGGAAAGGCGGGGACCACAAAGCCGGCGTCAGACAGGAGCGCCCGGTTTTGCATGAGGAACTGCTGGATGGAGGTTGTGCCGGTCTTGGTAGAGCCGATGTGGAAGAAAACCGTCATGCTGAAAACTCCAAGGAGAGACCGGCTACCCTCCCCAAGGGGAACAGGGACGCGGCTCTCAGATCATCCGTCACACCGCGCAGCGCTCTCTTGCGCGGCCTGGCTCAGTCCTGTCGTCAGTGGTTTGGCCCTGGTCTGCGGCCAGTCTATGGAGCAAGAGCGGGGAGGGGTCTACAGCGTAGACTAGGCAGATAGCCCCGCCCTGATTGGGCTGCACACTAGACAAAATGCCTCAAGCCGGCCAAGGAGCCTTTTGGCTACGCCTCATAGATTGTGCGTCCATCCACGATCGTTCGTAGCACCCGTCCTTGCACTAGATGCCCGTCGAAGGGCGAGTTCTTAGATTTCGACACAAAGTCGTCGGGTTCCAAGGTCCAGGGGTAGTTAGGGTCGAAAAGCACCAGGTCGGCGGGCGCGCCCACCTGCAGGCGCCCGCCCGGCAGCGCCAAGACATCGGCTGGTCCGCAGGTGAGCTTAGCCAGCAGATCCAAGAGGCTGAGCGCGCCGCGCTGCACCGGCGCCAGCGAGAGCGGTAGCAAGCTTTCCAGCCCGACGATGCCAAAGGCCGCCTGGGCGAAGGGCAGGCGTTTGGAATCCTGATCGTGCGGGCTGTGATCACTGGCGATGGCGTCGATGGTGCCATCGGCCAGCCCCTCGACGATGGCAGCGCGGTCGGCCTCGCTGCGCAAGGGCGGCATGACCTTGGCAAAGCTGCGGTAGTCACCCACCGCGAACTCGTTCAAGGTGAAGTAGTGGGCTGCAGTATCGCAGGTCACTTTCAGTCCGCGCGCCTTGGCGCGTCTGATGACAGCCAGCGACTCGGCGGTCGAGATGAGGGCAGCGTGGTAGCGCCCGCCGGTCATCTCCGCCAACCGCAGGTCGCGCTCCAGCAGGATGACCTCGGCCATGGGCGGGATCCCGGCCAACCCCAGCCGCGTGGAGAGCTCTCCGCTGTTCATCACACCGCTGCTAAGGCTGGGCTCCATCGGCGCCTGCACGATCACCTGATCGAAAGCACGGGCATAGGAGAGTGCCCGGCGCATCACCTGGGCGGAGGCAACGACCCTCACACCGTCGGTAAAGCCCACCGCGCCATAGTCGCCCAGTAGGCCGAATTCCGTCAGTTGCTGGCCTTCGTAGTCGCGGGTGATGGTGCCATAGGAGAAGATCTTCACCAGCTTCACGTCGCGTGCTCGCCGGGCCACGAACTCCAGGCCGGCCACGTCATCGACGGCAGGGTCGCTGTTGGGCAGCGCCACCATGGTAGTGACCCCGCCGGCAGCAGCGGCCAGGCTGGCGGTCTTGATGGTCTCCTTATGCTCTTCCCCCGGCTCGCGAAGATTGACGCGCAGGTCGATGAGGCCTGGCGCCAGGCACTGCCCGCCGCAGTCCACCACTGCCATCTCAGCCGAGACGCCTTGTGAGAAGAGATGCGGGCCCAGCTCCGCAATCTTGCCGCCAACCACCAGCATGGCGCCAAGGACGTCCAGCCCGCTGGCTGGATCCAGCAGGCGAGCATTAACGTAGGCGGTGGGCGCGCTGTCCTGCCGGGCCATAGACGTCAAGCCTCCGCGCGCTGGCCGCGCAGCGGCCGGGTCAACGCGTCCAAGACCGCCATGCGCACGGTGACCCCCATCTCCACCTGCTGGCGGATGACGGAGCGGCCGATGTCGTCGGCAACCTCGCTGTCGATCTCCACGCCGCGGTTCATCGGTCCTGGGTGCATGATGAGGGCATCGGGCTTGGCGACCGTCAGCTTCTCATAGTCCAGGCCGTAGAAGCGGAAGTACTCGCGAATCGAGGGGACATAGGCGCCCTGCATGCGCTCCACCTGCAGGCGCAGCATCATGACGATGTCCACATCTCTTAGCCCGGCGCGCATGTCGATGAAGCTCTCGACACCCAGCCGGTCGATTTCCGAGGGCATGAGGGTCGGCGGCGCGATGACCCGCACCTGCGCGCCCATGGTGCCCAGCAGGTGGATGTTCGAGCGTGCGACCCGGCTGTGCAGAATGTCGCCGCAGATGGCCACCACCAGCCCCTCCAGCCGCTTGCTGCGCTGGCGGATGGTAACGGCGTCCAAGAGCGCTTGGGTGGGATGTTCGTGACTGCCGTCACCGCCGTTGATGACGGCGCAGTTCACCTTCTCCGACAAGAGCTTCACCGCGCCCGACTGGTCGTGCCGCACCACCAGCAGGTCGGGGTGCATGGCATTCAAGGTCATGGCCGTGTCGATCAGGGTCTCTCCCTTCTTCACCGAAGAGGTGCCGACCACCATGTTGATCACCTCCGCCCCCAGCAGCTTGCCGGCTAGCTCGAAGGAGGTGAGCGTGCGGGTCGAATTCTCGAAGAAGAGGTTGATCAAGGTCCGCCCGGCGAGGAGCGAGCGGCGCGGATCGCTGGTCCGCTCCAAGGACTGCGCGTTCATGTCGACGTAGCTGTCGGCCAGGTCGAGCAGAAAGCTGATTTCCGGCTTGGTCAGCCCCTCGATTCCGAGCAGATGCCGATGCCGATAGCCAGAGAGAGACAGGCTATCGCGAGGGGCTTCCGGGGCGTCGGTCATAGGCCCCCTCCATACTCTCGGCCGGCTACAAGCTCAAGACCGAGGGAGGTTTAAACCACACCTTCGTCGCGCAGCTTAGCGATCTCCTCGGCGCTGAGGCCGAACTCTTGCAAGATCTCGTCGCTATGCTGGCCCATGGTGGGGGGTGGGCGGCGGTAGGTGACGGGCGTCTTGGAGAGCTTGATGGGATTGCCGATCAGGTCGACCTGGCCCTTGGGGCTGTCGGGATAGTCCACCTGAATCTGCATCTCGCGCGCCTTGATCTGCGGATCCTCGAAGACCTGTTCCAAGTCGTTCACCGCGCCCGCCGGGACGCCCAGCTTCGCTAGGCCCTCCAGCCATTCCTGGCTGCTCTTCTTGGCGGTGACGTCGGGCAGGATCTCATAGAGCGCCCGGCGGTTCACCACCCGGTCCTTGTTGGTGAGGAAACGCGAATCGGCCGCTAGTTCCGGCACGCCGGCGAAGTCGCAGAAGCGCTGGTATTGCGCGTCATTGCCGACCGCCAGGATGAAGTAGCCGTCGGTGGTGGGCAGCGTGGTGTAGGGGACGATGTTGGGATGCTCGTTGCCACGCCGGGGCGGGACCTCGCCGGAGGTCAGGTAGTTCAGCCCTTCGTTCACCAGCCAGGCGACCTGGGTGTCCAGCAGCGCCAGGTCGATGTGCTGACCCTCGCCGCTGGCATCGCGGTGGCGTAAGGCCGAGACAATGGCGACCGCGGCATACATCCCGCACATGACGTCGGAGATGCCGACTCCGACCTTCATCGGCCGGCCCTCGCTCTCGCCGGTCAGGCTCATGATCCCGCCCATGCCCTGGGCCAGGTAATCATAGCCAGCGCGGGACGCGTAGGGGCCGGTCTGCCCGAAGCCGGTTATGGAGCAGTAGATGATGTCCGGCTTCACCGCCGAGAGCCCGGCGTAGTCCAGGCCGTACTTGGCAAGGCCGCCGGTCTTGAAGTTCTCGACAACCGCGTCCGAGCCCTCGGCCAGGCGACGGACCAGCGCTTGGCCCTCCGGTTTGGTGATGTCCAAGGTCAGCGAGCGCTTATTGCGGTTGGAGGAGAGGTAGTAGGCCGCCGCCGTGCTGGGCGTGCCGTCGGCATGCGGCAGGAAGGGCGGGCCCCACTTGCGGGTATCGTCGCCTTCGCCCGGGCGCTCGATCTTGATCACGTCGGCGCCGAGGTCGCCCAAGAGCTGGGTGCAGGTGGGGCCGGCCAAGATACGGGTGAGATCCAGGATGCGGAGTCCCGTCAGGGGGCCAGTGGAACTGCTGCTCATCTCTTGGTCTCTCCCCTTGTTTTGCAGCGGTCACTTTGTGACCGCGCGGCGCCGGCCCCCGCCCCCCCCCGGCCACCCATTCACGTATACTGTCGGTGGGGGGGGGGGGGGGCGGGGCCCGGCGCGGAACAGCACTATAACGATCCAGCGGAGAGAGGGTCTAGCAGACCTAACAGGATTGGGAGCGTGAAGAGCGCTACCGCCACCTGCGCTGTGATGATGGCAGCCACCAAAGGCGCGTTGCCGCCCATCTGTCGGGCCATGATGTAGGCAGCACCTGCCGTTGGCGATCCTGCCAGTAGCACCAGGGCAAAGGTCGCCGCCGCATCCACGCCGAAGAGCTGTGCGGCACCGAAGGCCAGCGCCGGCAAGACGGCCAGCTTCAAGACCAAGGCCAGGCCGACCAGCCCGCCGCTGCGCCGGGCCGCCGGCAGATCCAAGCCGGCGCCCACCGCCATGAGGCCAAGGCAGAGTGCGGCCTGTCCTAGGATCTGCAGCATCTGGCCCAAGGAGTGGTGGAGGCCAAGGCCGCTGACGTTCAAGACAAGGCCAATCATGATCGCCAGCAAGAGCGGGTTCTTGAAGACCGCCAAGATGATCCGGCCCGCACTCATGCCGGCCTTGCCGCCATAGCGCAGCAGGACGACGACCGAGAGCACGTTGACGAAGGGCACATAGACCGCCACGGCGATGGCGACGGCCTCCACCCCGGTTTCGCCCAAGAGAGCCAGCGCCACGGCGAAGCAAAGGTAGCTGTTCTGCCGCGTAGCGCCTTGGAAGAGCGAGGTGAAGCTGGGGCCGTCTTGCGTGATCCAGCGGCGCAGCAGGATCAGACCCAAGCTCATGGCGCCGATGCTGGCAAAGGTCGCAAGCGCGAGCGGCAGCAGGGTCAGTCTGCCCAGGGGCGCCGTCGCGCTGGCGCCTAGCAGCAGGGCGGGAAAGAGCAGGTAGAAGACCAGACGCTCGGCTTCTGCCCAGAAGTCCCGCGACAGCAGCTTACGGCTGACTGAGAGGTAGCCCAGCAGGATCACGAAAAAGATCGGCAGAACCGCAAAGAGGATCGGCAGCACGACGCCGTCTCCTGAACTGGCCCTAGGCCGCCAAGGTCATGGCCGGCGGCCCGCCCTCCAGTTCCTTCACGATGCGGTCCAGGAAGCTGCCAGGCTCCGGCGGGTTATCCTTGCGCAGCAGGGTTTCGTTCCAGAGGTGGACGGCGCGGGTCTCCTCAGTGACCAGGTCCGAGAGGTTGAAGTCCGCCCGTAGCAGCTTGCCGGAATCCTCATAGTGCAGCGGGTAGAAGGCGGCGACCGGCAGCGCCTTCTTGGCCTCGTCGTGCTTGCGCGCGAGGTAGGTGATGGCACGTGGACCGGTGGAGCCCCAAGGCAGCACGCTCAAGAGGTGGCGGCGGTAGAAGAAGGAGCGCAGCTTGGCCCGGCGCATCTGGTCTTTGCTGAACCAGGGCATCTCAGGGCGCTTGTCCTCGAAGACCTTGATGGCGTCGCGGTGGAAGGGGCTGCCCGGGATGAGGCGGAGCACGGCACCGTTGATCACGTCGTTCTGTTGCCAGCCGAAGACTGGGTCGCTCTCATAGTCGAAGGGGCGCAGGCAATAGACGTCGCAGTCGATCCAATAGCCCTTGAGGCTCTCCATCATCTTGTAGCGCCAGTAGTTCGAGAAGAGCGAGGGGCTGTTGGTCTGGTAGTGCCGGATGATGGCGCTCTTCGGGAGGATGCGCGCAGCATCGCGGATCTCGACACCCGCCGGCACATCAACCACCGGCTCATAGCAATGCAGCGCCACGCGGTGCCCGTGGCGCAGGAAGGACATGAGACAGGCCTGTGCCAGAGGCGGCAGGCGCGGCCCGATCCAGAGGCTATGGCAATCGTCGGGCCGTCCTTCTCTCTCTTGCGTCATGCGTCCTGCCTCCATTTTCGCCGCGCTTGGCCGTCCTGCCTGGCTCTAGACACAACGGGCCGTCGCGCGCCGTCAAGGGGAGGGGCGGATGATGCAAGGCCTCGTTGGTTTGCCTGCTGGGCGATCGCTCCTTCACGTGGACGAGAGGCCGGCCGCCAGCAGATCGACGGCGAGCGCTGCCTGTCGGCCATCATGGTCGAGCGTTGGGTTTAGGATCGTCACGGTCATTCCGGCCAGTGCGCCTGTCTCGCGGGCTCGCCTTAGCAGCGCTACCACCTCGCCAGGGGCGAGGCCGTCTGGGATGCGGTAGTCAACAGCGGAGAAGATGGCATCGTCGAGGACGTCGAGGTCCAGGTGCAACCAAAAGCGCTGGCCCTTTGATGCCACGCGATCCAGAGCGGCGGCTGCGGTGTTGCCGAACCCGCGATGCCGAATGGTGGTGAGCGGCAGTTGCAGGATCGTTGTCCTGCGCAGTGTGTCGCCGAGGTCCCCCTCGTCAGAACCATCGCGATAGCCAAAGGCCGCCACCTTGCTGGCATCAAAAGGGGGGCCGTTGGAGAGCTTCGCCAATTCGTATGGGATTTTCCCAGGCGAGAGACCGGTCACCAGGCCCAGGTCGCAACTGGCCGTCTCCCAGTCAGGCTTGCCCAAGGGCCAGAAATCTGTGTGCCCATCGACGAAGAGCAGTCCGTCCACTTTGGCCCGTTGGCAGGCTGCGGCGGCGCCCAAGAGCAGAGTGCAGTCACCGCCCAGGACGATCGGCAGATGCTCCTGGTCAAAGGCGGCAGCCACATCGTCTGCGAGATGATGCAGATAGGCGCCGATCACATCGAAGGGCGGTCTTTCGTTCACTGCATCCAGGTCTTCCGACCAGGTCATCGGGCCGGGCCCGTCCGCTACCGGCGCTCCAAGCCGTTCGGCCAGGCCAGCGTCCAGCAGTGCCCGCGGCAGTTGGTCGGTGCCCTTGAGACCCCGGCCGACAAAGGCAGGGGCGGGAATGACAAGAAAGTCGGTCACGCCACTGTCTCCGTCGCGGTGTTGAGGGGCAAGGCGTCCACCAGGAGCTGTTCGCTCATGTCGCCACAGGATTGCCCTGTTGCGAGACCGCACAGGCTATAGGGCAGCGGTCTTGCGGGCAGTCTTTGATTGAGCAGAGGCGGCAGGCCTGATCGCTAGCCAGCTGGCTGATGTCTAGCGCCATCAGCATGCGCTCGAGTAACGCCTCCAGCTGCTGTACGTCCTGCGGGCCTAGGCCAGCGAGCAGACCTTGCAGTGCCGAGATCCGGCTTTCCCGAACGCGATCGGCCCGTGCCACACCTGTCTCTGTGAGGTCAACTCGGCGGGCGCGGCGATCGTCTTGGCTCGGAACCCGGGCTAGCAGTCCCGCTGCCTCGAGACGCGCGAGCAGGCGCGACGTCCCCGCTTGCGACAAGCGGAGAATCTGCGCCAAGGCTTCTACGCCCAGGCCCGGATAGTCGCGCAGCGTCGCAAGCGTTGCGGCCTCAGCGAGCGATAGCGCAGGGTCTTCGGCCGCCAGACGCGCGGCGACCTGGTCGCTCACGAGGAGCGAGAGCACGCCGAGAAGATTTGCAGTGCGATGGGCGGTCATTAAGAGCAGATGGTAATTCATTTGCATGACACATGCAAATGAATTACAGGACAGGGGATCGTTGCAAGCCAAGGACCTCATCACTGCTCTTAGGCCGTCGCTAACGGACTGCGCTGAAGGCTGCGTGAAGCGCTTCGGCTGTGCGCTCCACGTCTTCCAGGGTGAGGCAGAGCGGAGGCACCATGCGCAGGGTCGAGCGGGTGGGACCGGACTTAGAGAGGATCAAACCCTCTGCGCGGCAGTGTTCGAAGACCTGGGCGGTGGTTTCCGGGTCCGGCGTCTTGGTCTCGCGGTCTTTCACCATTTCGATCGCCAGCATCAGGCCGCGGCCGCGGACGTCACCGATGGCGGGGTGGCGCTGCTGCAGGTCCTGCAAGCGCTGCAGCAGGGCGCTGCCGACGGTCTTGGCATTCTCTTGCAGGCGCTCCTGGTCCAGCACCGCCAGGACGGCCCGCGCAGCGGCACAGCTGGTGGGGTTGGCGCCGTAGGTGTGGAACATGAACTTCTCGGACATGGGGGCGGCCACCTCGGCCCGGGCAATGACCGCACCGATGGGAAAGCCGTTGCCCAGGCCCTTGGCGGCCACGACGATGTCGGGCACCACGCCGTCCGCTTCGAAGCCCCAGTAGTGGTCTCCCGTTCGGCCGAAACCGGACTGCACCTCGTCGGCGATGTAGAGGCCGCCGGCGGCCCGCACCCGCTCTGCCGCGCCGGAGAGGTAGCCGGGCGGCATCTCAATCACGCCGCCATAGCCTTGAATGCTCTCGATCAGCATGCCGGCGATACGGCCCGCGGTGGCGGTCGCGATGGTGCGCTCGATCTCGTCGAGGTAGGGCTCGGCACCTGGGCCGAAGATGCCGCGGTAGCTGTTGGGCTCGGCCACGAAGGCGACGTTGCCCGGCAGGCCCGGATGGCGCCAACTGGCGATCCCGGTGACCGACTGCGCGGCAGAGGTCGGACCATGATAGGCGTTGCGCAGGGCCAGCAGGTCCAGGCTGCCGCTGGCGGTGCGGGCCATGGCCATGGCGAGGTCAATGGCCTCCGCACCGGAATTGGTGAAGTGCACCACCCAGTCATGGCCCGTTGGCATGCGGGCGGCCAGTTCCTCGGCCAGGTGCGCAGGCGTCGGGTGGTAGAACATGGTGGTGCAGTGGGTCAGGTCGCGCGCCTGTTCGGTGGCTGCCTGCACCACGCGGGGGTGGGCATGGCCGACCGAAATGCAGACGTTCATGCCCAAGAGGTCGATGTAGCGCTTGCCATCGTTGTCCCAGAGGTACTGGCCCTCGCCCTTGCTCAAGACCAAAGGCTCGGCGAAGGGGACGAAGCGACGCTGGCTGGCGGCATAGTAGCGCTCACGGCGCTGGGCGGTGCCGGCGCTGCTCCAGTCTGTCGCTAGGCTGGTCTTGGTCATGGCGATCCCTTTCAGGCTTTCAGCCGCTTGTTGGTGGGGTCGTAAGGTGGGGTGCCGAGGATCCGCGCAGGGCAGTCCTGGCCTAGAATGCGGACTGTGAGGTCCCGCGTGACTCTAGAGTCGCGCAGATAGGCCAGCGCCAGCTTTTTGCCGCAGCGGTGCCCATAGGCCCCGGAGGTCACGATACCGACCGGCTTGCCCTGCTGCAGAACACAGTGGGCGTAGAAGGGATCGACATCGCTGTCGAAGAGCTCCAGCAGCACCATGTGCCAGGGCGCGCCGCGCGCCTTCAACGCGGCCTTGCCGAAGAAGTCCTGGTCTTGCCGAACGAAGGCGGTCAGGCCCGCCTCAAGCGGACTGCGCTCGCTGGTCAGGTCCGATCCCCAGGCGCGGTAGCCCTTCTCCAGCCGCAGCGCGTTGCCGGCATAAGCGCCGTAGAAGCCGAGACCCAAGGGTTTCCCGGCGCCTTCCAGGGCCAGAAACAAGGCCGCCGCTTGATCCGCTGCGACGTGTAGTTCCCAGCCCAACTCGCCGATATAGGAGACCCGGAGTGCGTGGACCGAGGTCCCGGCCAGGGTCAGCCGACGATGCGACAGCCAAGGGAAGGCCAGATCATCGTCAGTGAGGCCCGCCAGCAGCGCACCAGCACGCGGTCCCATCACGCCGATGACGGCCAGAGCTTCTGTCTCGTTGCTGATGGTGACGTCGAAGTCCGTTTGCCGGGACCGCAGCAGATCGAAATCCATCTCCTCTGCAGCCGCGGCGGAGGTGAGGTAGGCCTGCTCTTCCCCGATCCGCGCCACGGAGAACTCTGCCGCCACCCCGCCGGCGCTGGTCAGTGCGTGCGTGAGACCGATGCGGCCGGGTCGCGGCGGCCGGTTGGCGCCCAGCCAGGCCAGGTAGCGGCCGGTATCCGGTCCGACGACCCTGAACTTGGAGAAAACCGATAGGTCGGCCAGCGCCACGCGGGTGCTGACAGCCTCAGCTTCTGCTGCCGCAGCAGTGAACCACTTGGTGCGGCGAAAGCTGTCTTCGGCAGAATCACCGGGCCGGTCGGAGAACCAGTTGGGCCGCTCCCAGCCGTGCGCCGCGCCCATCACAGCACCGCGCTCTAGCAGCAGGTCATGCAGCGGCGAGAGGCGCTTGTTCCGTCCGGCCGGACGCTCCTCATGCGGATAGTGCACGCCGAACTGCAGACCGAAGCACTCCACGGCCTTGGCCACGCGGTAGTCGCGGTCGGCCCAGGCACCGAAACGGCGGCTATCGACGGCGAGCGCGTCCATCGGCGGGGCGCCGCTGGTCATCCACTCGGCCAGGAACCAGCCGGCACCGCCGCCCTCCATCACCCCCATGGAGGAGCCGGTCAACAGCCAGACCCCCTCCAGCCCAAAGGCCGGCCCGATCAGCGGATTGGCGTCGGGTGTGAAGGTGATGGGGCCGTTAATGACCGATTTGATCCCACCCTCGCCCAACGCCGGGATACGCGCCATTGCGGCCTCGATGATGGGTTCGATGCGCTCCAGGTCAGGCGGCAAGAGTTCGGCGCCAAACTCGGGCGGCACGCCATCCACCGACCAGATCTGCGCGTCCTTCTCGTAAGGACCCAGGATCAAGCCATCGCGCTCTTGCCGGACGTACCAGCTTTCCTCCGGGTCGCGGATAATCGGCAGCTCGGCGAGGCCTTTCTCCTTGCGCTCGGCCACGGCGGCGATCCGGTCGGTCACCAGATACTGGTGCAGGACCGGCACCGAGGGCAGGTTGAAGCCCAGCAAGGCGCCGATCTCCCAGCCCCAAGTCCCGGCGGCGTTCACAACCTGCTCTGTCTGGATCGGTCCTTTGGCCGTCTCGACCCGCCAGCCCTTGCCGCCCCGCTCAATCGCCAGCACCGGATTGTAGCGCTGGATGCTGGCGCCGCCTTGCTGGGCCACCTTGGCCATGGCGTTGGTGGCCAGGCTGGGGTCGACGTGGCCGTCATCGGGCTCGTAGATGCCGCCGAGCAGGCCCTCCAGCCGCGCTAGGGGATGCAGGTCGGCGATCCGCTGCGGCGTCAGAATCTCCAAGGGATAGCCGGTGAAGGCGGAGAGGCCGGCCACGTGCTGGAACTCGTCCATGCGGTCGGGGTTGCGGGTGATCCGCATGGCGCCGGAGCGGTGGAAGCCACAGTCCTGCCCGGTCTCTGCCGGCAGGATATCGCGGTAGAGCCGGACCGAGCGGGCACGCAGCTCCTGGATCGTGGCGTTGTGGGCGAAGTGGGTGCAGAGGCCGGCTGCATGCCAGGTCGAGCCGTGTGTCAGGTCGTTCTTCTCCACCAGCACGACGTCTTGCCAGCCCAGCTTGGTCAGGTGGTAGAGCAGCGAGACGCCCATGGCCCCGCCGCCGATGATGACCACGCGTGCCTCGGTCATGCGCGCAGCTCCCGGCCCTCAGGATCGTAGGGCGCACGCAGAAGGGCCTCAGCGCTGTAGCGCTCTCCCGCCACCTCGACGGAGAGGTTGCGTGCGCAGGTTTCGGCGAGGGTTTCTCCGGGCGCTACCGACACCAAGGCGAAGCAGAGGGTCAGGCCAGTCCGTGCACCCTTGGCGCCGGAGGTGGTGAGGCCCACCACTTTGTCTCCCTCCCACACCGGTTCGTCGTGCAGCAGCAGTGGCTCGCCGGCGACGCTCAGCAGGAGCAAACGCTGGCCCAGACCGCTGCGGCGCTGGTCTTCCAGGGCTGCCTTGCCTTGGAAGTCCTTGTTCCAATCGATGGTGAAGCTCAGTCCGGCCTGCAGCGGCGTGATCTCCGGCCCCAGGTCGTGGCCCCAATGCTTGAAGCCCTTCTCGATCCTGCAGGCGTCCAGCGCGTAGTGCCCCAGAGGTTTGGCGCCGGCGGCGATGAGGGCGGCGAAGAGCCGGGGGGCATCCTCTGCCGTAACCGAAAGCTCCCAGCCCAGGGTGCCGAGGAAGCTCACTCGCGTGGCCTGGCAGGTCAGGCCGGCCAGGGTGACCTGGGCCACGCCACCGAAGCCGGTCTCCGGCCAGTTCTCTGCCAGACCCTGCAGCAGGGAGCGGCTGCCGGCCCCCATAACGCCGATCACACAGAGCGCCCCGGTCCGGTCGGTGATGGTGACGCCGTGAGGCAGGTTGCGCCGCAGCCAGGCCAGATCGCGCCAGCGGGTCGCCGCGCCGGAGGTGAGGTCGAAGGTCTCCGCATCTATCCGCACGATGGTCACGTCCAGCTCGATCCCGCCGCGCGCATTGAGCAGCTGGGTGTAGATGGCCCGGCCCGGCGGGCGATCCAGCTGCGCTGTGGCCAAGCGATTCAGCCCCGCCAGAGCCTCCGCGCCACTGATGCGCAGCTTGGTGAAGGGGGAGAGGTCCAGGAGGGCGGTGCCCTCTCGCAAGACGGCCACTTCCCGTTCGACGATCGGCTGCCAGGCTTGCCGGCCAACGCTGTAGGGCAGGGTCCGCTCGGCCTCGCTCTGCGCGTACCAAAGTCCGCGTTCCCAGCCAGCGGTCAGGCCGAAAACTGCACCTTCAGCCGCCCAGCAGTCATGCAGTGCGGAGCGCCGCAAGTCCCGGCCAGCCCTCGACTGCTTATAGGGCCAGTGCAGGGCGAAGAGATCGGCCACCGCCTCGCGCATGCGCGCGGCCATGTGCGCTGGCGCTGCGGCTGCCGGATCGGCCCGAGCGATATCGACCTCCCAAAGGTCCATAGAGGGATGACCGTCGAGCACCCAATCAGCCAGCGCCTTCCCCACGCCTGCGGAGGACATGACCCCGACCGAGTTCATGCCGGCAGCGACGAAGAGGCCGTCGACCTGCGGCGTCTCACCGATCAGGGGCCGGGTGTCGGCGGTAAAGCTCTCCGGCCCGTTCATGAAGTGCTGGATGCCGCAGTCGGCAAGACTGGGCATGAGGGTCAGTGCGGCCTCCATGAAGGGGCCGAACTGCTCCCAGTCCTCCGGTAGCTCCAGGAAGGGGCGGTCGCCTTCCGGGCCGCGCGGGTCCCAGCACTTGGCATCCGGCTCGAAGCCGCCAATCACCAGCTTGCCGACATCGCCCTTGACGTAGATGCCGCTGTCCAAGTCGCGCACCACCGGAAAGAGCTCCGGCAGTCCGGCCAGAGGCTCGGTCACGATGTACATATGCTCCACCGCCTGCAGCGGCAGGGCCACGCCCGCCGTCGCGGCTAGCTCGCGCGACCAGGCGCCCGTGCAGAGGATCACCTGCTCCGCCGTGAGCCTGCTGCCGTCAGCCAAGGCGACGCCTGTTGCCCGGCCGTCTTCGACCAGCAAGCGCGTGACCCCCTGACCCTCCACGATGGTGAGGCCGCGGCTGCGGCCGGCGCGCGCGTAGGCCATGCAGAGGTCCACCGGATTGACGCTGCCGTCTTCCGGCACCTGCAAGGCGCCGAGGTGGGATGAGAGCGCCAGCTGAGGGATCTGAACCGCCTCGGCCTCGATCATGCTGGGGGTCAGGCCCAGGGTCCGCCCCAAGGCGCAGATCCGCTGCAGCTCATCCAGCCGCTCGGGCCGGCGGGCCAGCCAATAGCCGCCAGTGCGGCGATAGCCGGTGGCAAGGCCCGTCTTCGCCTCCAGCTCCGGAAAAGTCTCCAAAGCCTGCATCGCCAGGCGAGTCATGTTGGCCGTCGCCCGCAAGGGACCGACGATCCCCGCTGCATGCCAGGAGGTGCCGGAGGTTAGCTGATTGCGCTCCAAGAGGGTGACATCGCGTGCCCCGCGCTTGGTCAGGTGGTAGGCAAGGCTGAGGCCGATGACCCCGCCGCCGATGATCAGGACCTTCCCCATCAGAAGTAGTTCTGGTCCGGCTTCTCCGCCTTACGCGCGGCGATGTAGTCAAGCAAGGCGGCATCGATGTCGGGATCGAGGCCTGGGTCCTCATAGGCCGCAAGCTTGGCCTTCCACAGGCCATTGGCGCGGGTGGCGGCGTCTTTCGCACCATCGGCCTGCCACTGCTCGAAGGAGGCCTCGTCCGGCGTCAGCGGGCGGAAGAGGGCGTCTAGATAGTTCTTCTGCGTGTGCTCGGAGCCGAGGAAATGCTGGCCAGGCCCGGTCGCGGCAATGGCCGCCATGGCCTGCGCGTTCTCGCTCAAGTCGATGCCTTGAAAGAAGCGGCCGATCTTGCCGCAGAGGTCGTGGTCCAGCAGCGTCTTCTCGAAGGAGGTCACCAGCCCGCCTTCCAGCCAGCCGGTCGCGTGATTGATGAAGTTGGCCCCGGCGAAGAGCGCCATGATGAGGCCCCAGGCAGCCTCCTGCTCGCTCTGCCCGTCCGGCAGCTTGGAGGCAGAGAGCGTGCCCACCGTGTGCAGCGGCACACCCAGCCGGCGGGCCAACTGGCCGGCAGCCAGCACCATCAGCCCTGCCTCCGGCGTGCCGAAAGTGGGGGCGCCAGTCTTCATCGAGAGGGTGGAGGCGAAGGCCCCCATCAGGCAAGGCGCGCCAGGCCTTACCAGCTGCACCAGGGTCAAGGTCGCCAGGGCCTCGGCCAGGACTTGCGCCAGGGTGCCTGCGACCGTGCAGGGGCTCATGGCACCGGTCAGCACCCAAGGGGTACAGGCCACCGGCTGTCCGGCGCGCGCGTAGGTCTTCAGCGCGCCCGACATGTGTGCGTCCATCACCAAGGGTGCGTTGGTGTTGGAGACACAGTAGAGCACGGCCTGCCGTTCCACCGTCTCGGCGCCGAAGAGGATGCGGGCCATGTCGATGGCGTGCCCGGCCCGCTCCGCGCCGATGAAGGCACCCATGAAGGCCCGGTCGGAATAGCGGATATGGGCATAGAGCATGTCCAGATGCCGCTTGTTGGCTGGCAGGTCCACCGGCTCGCAGACCACCCCGCCGGAGTGGTGCAGCCAGGGCAGGCTTTGATGCAAGCGCACCAGCTCCTGGAAATCCTGATAGCTGGCATAGCGCCGCCCGCGGTCCAGGTCGTGCACGAAAGGCGGACCCCAAGAGGGCCCTAGCACCGTGGCCTTGCCGCCTAACTGGACGGAGTTGTCAGGATTGCGCGCCAGTTGGATGAAGCTGGCGGGCGCCGTCGCCTGAATCGTCTTGCGGCAGAAGCCGGGCGCGAAACGCACTCTTGTGCCTTCCACATCGCAGTCCGCCGCAGCGAAGATCTCCAGGATCTCAGGATCGTCGGTGAACTCCATGCCCGTGTCGGCCAGGATCTCGTCGGCATTGGCCTCGATGATCTCCAGGCCCTCCTCGCTCAGCACGCTGAAGCTTGCTAGCTGGCGACGGATAAAGGGCGCGCGGGGGCTGCCTTCCGACAGGGGCTTGGTCTTGCGGCGGCGGGCGCGTCTGGCGTCTTGATGCGACATGGCTTGGATCTCCCGACGCCAGCGTCTCACTGGGCTTGACCTTGGCCAAGACGAAGGCCTTCAGTATCAGGAAAGTTTATACTCTTTGGAAAGGAAGGCATGTCGGCGCCCAGGCAGTTCAACCCCAGCTTGCTTCGATCTTTGGAGGTGCTCTTGGCCGTGGCCGAGACCGGGCAGATGCGTGCTGGGGCCAAGCTCTTGGGCCTGACCCAGCCGGCCGCCTCGCGCCACATAGCACTTCTGGAGGAGGTCTACGGCCAGCCGCTCCTCGATCGCTCGACCCGCCCGGCCCGCCTGACCCAGGCTGGGCGGCTGCTGCACCGCCAAGCCTCCAGGGTGCTGAACGCGCTGGCTGAGATGGAAACGGAAATGCGCCGTGTCGGCCCGCAGCCGATCAGCCGGCTGCGTGTCGGCCTGCAGGCCTCCATCGCCACCACGGTGACGCCGGACCTGGTGGCTATGGCGCGAGACGACTTCGGGGTGCAGGACGTCTCCATCCGCGCCGGGCAGAGCGGCGATCATGAGCGGCTCTTGCGCACCAAGCAGGCGGATTTGGCGCTGACCTCCAACCCCTTCTACGACCTGGACGGCCTGGAGCGGCACGAGGTGCTGCGCGAAGCCTTCTTGCTGGTGTTACCGGCTCGCTACCAAGGGCCTGCCGATAGCTTGGAAGCCGTTCAGGCGCGCCTCCCTTTGGTCCGCTTTGCCGACACGACGGAGGTCGGGCGCCAGACCATGCAGCACCTGCGCCGCCTGCGCTTCGTGCCGGACCGCGTGGTGCAGGCCGACCGCTCCAGCCTGGTAACGGCCTGCGTCTCACAGGGCATGGGCTTCAGCCTGCTGACCCCAACCCTGCTGATCGACGGCCTCGTCGAGCACATGCAGCTGCGCATCCTGCCGCTGCCTGTGACCGGCTTGTCCCGGACCCTGACCGTGGTCGCGCGTGAGGGCGAGTTACAGAGCTTACCCGCCGCCTTCGCAGCCTCGGCAGAGCGTTCCCTCACCGCCCGGGTGACCACCTTGATGGGACAGGTCGGCGAGGCGGCCCTACGCTCTACCTAGAAGGGCGTCGCCCCGCGCCGCCGTCCGCGCCGACGGCGTCCGCCAGCGGCCTCGCCTTCATGCCCGGCATCACTCTCGCCCTGCCCACCGATCAGCGAGAGGGTGGCGTTGGAGAGAGTGCCCAGGCGGCTGGCGATGGTCTCCAGGCTGGGCGGGGTGCCGGGCATATGCTCTTGCAGGCTCTCGCGGATGGCGGCGATGTGGCCGGGGGTGGTGCCGCAGCAGCCGCCGATGAAGCTGGCGCCGGCATCGCGGGCCAGGCGGGCATAGTCCGCCATCATCTCCGGCGTGCCGTCATAGCGGATGGCGCCCTCGATCCACTGCGGAATACCGCAATTCGCCTTGGCCACCAGGTGGTCACCGGGCTTGGCCGCTTCTTTGAGACCCACCAGGGTCGCCAGTAGTTCGGCAGCGCCGGTGCCGCAGTTGGCGCCGTAGGCCGCCAGCGGGGCGGGCAGGCAGTGGGCTAGCTCTGCCCACTCGGCCGGCGTGATCCCCATCATGGTGCGCCCATTGGTGTCGAAGGAGAGGGTGGCGATCAGCGGCAGCCCGATGCGCGCTGCACCAGCGACCGCCGCGCGGATCTCCTCGACGCTGGAAATGGTCTCGATCCACAGCAGGTCGGCGCCGCCGGCGGCCAAACCCTGCGCCTGCGCGGCGAAGGCCTCGACACCTTCCTCGTAGGTCAGCGGCCCCAAGGGCACGAAGAGGTCGCCGGTCGGTCCCATGGAGCCGGCAACCAGCACCTGCCGGCCCAGCTTCTCCGCCTCCTCGCGCAGCAGCTTGGCTGCGGCCTTGTTGATCTCGAAGACCTGGCCCTCTGCGCCATGCAGCCGCAGCCGATTGGCGGTGCCGCCGAAGGAGTTGGTGAGCACCAGGTCAGAGCCGGCCTCGAGGAAGGAGCGATAGTGCGCGCGCACCCGCTCCGGCTCATGCAGGTTCCAGAGTTCCGGCGCGTCCCCTGATTGAAGGCCGCGGGCGAAGAGATTGGTACCGGTCGCGCCGTCGGTCAAAACCCAACCCTGCGCGTCCAAAAGTGCTTGCAAGTCTGTCATGGGCGGAGTTTAGCAAGGACGAGGCGGAATATGCGTGCAGCTTTCGCTGGGCTGCGGCGCTGTGACAGCGTCTAACAGACCTAGCGACAACGCAGACGCACGGCGTCGATGGCCTCAGAGGAGCCTGTGAGGGTGAAGGGCAACTGGCGCTTCTCGTCCACGTAGAGGCCGCGGCCGCCCAGCGCCAGCTTTTCGGCCATGGCCTCGGTCAGCGGGGCCCGCCGCTCGAAGGGCTGGTTCAAGAAGGACCAGTCTAGATCGAAGCGCTTCACACCTGTGAGCGTGCTGACGTAAAGCGCGCCGCCCTCCCGGTCGGGATCTTCCACGTTACCGGGCCCGAAGTACTCGAAGGTCAGGCCTTGCTCGCCCCGGCAGGCCACGGCGACGCAAGCCGTTTCTGACTCGTTACAGCTCTGCGCGATGGGCGTGTCGTCGGCGCGGCGCTCATAGGTCCAGCGGCCGGTCTGCGGCCGCGGCAGCGAGCGGCGGACCACCTCCGGCGCAGGACCCTCATGCGCCCCGTCTGCCCCTGGGTCGCGTGTTGCCGTCTCCGCATCGTTGAGCCCGGTGGTGAAGACCGCAGCGGAGAGCGCAAGCAGCAACAAGAGTGGCGAGCGAGCCTGCATCGACTAAGAAGTACCCCCCGGTTCAAGCAAATGCACTTGGGAGGCGTTATAGCAGGCCCGCCACTCTTGACCAGGAGTGTCGGGGCGTAGAGCGCAACTCTGCGTCGTTAGGCCCGAGAGATGAGAGCGTGTAAGGGTTGCCGAACCTCCTGTCCGCTTTCTCTGCGCGCTACTCCGCGGCCTCGGCTACCGCAGCGGGGGTCTTGAAGCTTTCCAGCAGGCGTGCCTCCTCGGCCTTGGCCTCGGCCAGCTTGGCGTCCTTCACGTGGCCATAGCCGCGGATCTTCTCTGGAATCGACAGCAGCGCGACCGCCGTCTCGTGATTGCCGGCTGACAGCGTCTCCAGCACCTCAGAGACCAGGGCCTCATAGTCGGTGATCAGCTGGCGTTCCATCTTCCGTTCTTCCGTGCGGCCGAAGATGTCCAAGCGGGTACCGCGCAGACCCTTCATCCGGGCCAAGAGCTTGAAGGCCTTGAACATCCAGGGGCCGTAGGTCTGCTTGATCGGCTTGCCACTGACCGGATCAAGCTTGGCCAAGAGCGGCGGCGCCAGGTGGAAGGTAAGCTTGTAGTCGCCTTCGAAGGCTTCCTTCAGCTTGGCCTCGAACTGGCCGTTGGTGTAGAGGCGCGCGACCTCATACTCATCCTTGATGGCTAAGAGCTTGAAGTAGTAGCGCGCTGCGGCCTCCGCCAAGCTGGTAAGGCCCGGCGTGGTGGCCTGTTCGGCAGCCGCCACGCGCTCCACCAGACGGCGGTAGCGTTGCGCCAGCTTGCCGTCCTGATAGTCGGTCAGGAAGGCCACCCGGCGCAGGATGATGTCGTCCAGGCTCTCGGCCGGCGCCTCCCCGCCGCTCTCCGCGACAGCCGTCTTGCCCAAGAGGGCCTCGACCGCCGGCAGGTCTACCGCGGCCCGGCGACCCCAGAGGAAGGCCTGCTTGTTGAAGTCGATGGCGACGCGGTTCAGTTCCACCGCCTGCATGATCGAGGCTTCCGACAGCGGGATCAGGCCGCGCTGCCAGGCCAGGCCCAGCATAAAGAGGTTGGTGGCGATGGAGTCGCCCATGAGACCGGCGGCCAGACGATGCGCGTCCAGGAAGAGGGAGGTCTCGTCCCGTGTTGCGTGGCTGATCTGGTCGACCATCGCCTTAGCCGGGATGGAGAGATCAGGATTGCGGGCGAACTCGCCAGTAATCTGCTCATAGCTGTTGACGATGGCGCTGGAGTGCTGCTCGTCCAGCTTGCCGCGCGCTTCGTTGGAGGCGGCGACGACCAGATCACAGCCCAGCAGCAGGTCTGCACCGCCGGCGGCGATACGCACCGCGTGCAGATCCTCCGGCTGCTTGGCCAGGCGGATATGGCTCATCACCGCGCCGCCTTTCTGCGCCAGGCCGGTCTGATCGAGAATGGAGCAGCCGCGCCCCTCGATATGGGCGGCCATGCCCAGCAGCGCGCCGATGGTGACCACGCCGGTGCCGCCGACGCCGGTCACCAGGATGTTGAAGGGCTTGTCCAGGGCCGGAATCTTCGGCTCTGGCAAGACCGACCAAGCGGAGACCTCGACCGGGCCCATGGCCGCCTTGCGGCGTGGCTTGCCGCCGTTGACCGTGACAAAGGAGGGGCAGAAGCCCTCAACGCAGGAGAAGTCCTTGTTGCAGCTGGACTGATCGATCTGGCGCTTGCGGCCGAACTCTGTCTCCAGCGGCATGACGGAGACGCAGTTAGATTTGACCGAGCAGTCGCCGCAGCCCTCACAGACCGCCTCGTTGATGAAGGCCCGCTTGGGCGGATCGGGATAGAGGCCGCGCTTGCGCCGCCGCCGCTTCTCTGCAGCACAGGTCTGGTCGTAGATGATGGCGGTGACGCCCTCCTGATCGCGCAGGCGGCGCTGCACCGCCTCCAGCTGGCTTCGGTGCTCGATGCCGGTGCCGGGCGCCCAGGCGGTGCCCATGGGGTACTTGTCTGGCTCGTCGGTCACCACGACGATCTCGCGCACACCTTCAGCGGCGATCTGCTGGCTGATCAGCGCCGGGCTCAAGGGACCGTCGTGCGGCTGACCGCCGGTCATGGCGACGGCGTCGTTGAAGAGGATCTTGTAGGTGACGTTGACCCCGGCGGCGACGGCCTGGCGGATCGCCAGAATGCCGGAGTGCTCGTAGGTACCGTCACCCAGATTGACGAAGACATGCTTGGTGGTGGAGAAGGGCGCCTGCCCGACCCAGGTAATCCCTTCGCCGCCCATCTGGGTGAAGGTTTCCGTGTTGCGGTCCATCCACTGGACCATGTAGTGGCAGCCGATCCCAGCCAACGCGCGGCTGCCGTCCGGCACCTTGGTGGAGCTGTTGTGCGGACAGCCGGAACAGAAAGTCGGAATGCGCTTCATCGCTTCCGGCTCGGCCGAGAGCGCCGATTCCTTGCGGTCGAGGAAGGCCAGGCGCTGCTCGATCTGCTCGCTGGAGTGGAAGCGCTTGATGCGGGCGGCGATGACCCGGGCGATGGTGGCCGGCGTCAGCTCGCCGTTGGAGGGCAGGATCAGGTTGCGCTCTTCATCGAACTTGCCGACGACCCGAGGTCGCACCTCGTCTCGCCAGTTGTAGAGCTGCTCCTTAATCTGGTTTTCCATGACCGCGCGCTTTTCTTCGACGACCAGGATCTCGTCCAGGCCCTCGGCGAAGCTGCGCAAGCCCTCGCGCTCCAGCGGCCAAACCATACCGACCTTGTAGACAGAGAGGCCAATCTCGTTGGCGAGCGCTTCGTCGATGCCCAAGTCGTCCAGCGCCTGGCGGACGTCCAGATAGGACTTACCGGCGGTAACGATGCCGAAGCGCCGCTTGGGGCTGTCGATCACGCGGTGGTTTAGACTGTTGGCGCGCGCGAAGGCCAGGGCCGCGTAGATCTTCTGGAAGTGAAGCCGCTCTTCCTGGCTCACCATGGCCAGCGCGCCGTCCCAGCGGATGTTGAGACCGTCCGCCGGCAGCTGGAAGTCCTCTGGCGTACGCATGACGATCCGTGCCGGGTCGATGCTGACCGAGGCCGTGGACTCCACCGTCTCGCCCACGCACTTGAAGCCGACCCAGCAGCCCGAATAGCGCGACATGGCCCAGCCGTAGAGGCCCAGGTCGATGAACTCCTGCACGCCGGCCGGCGAGAGGACCGGGATCATGGCGTCCATGAAGGTGTATTCGCACTGGTGTGCAGCGGTGGAAGACTTGGCTGCGTGGTCGTCGCCGGCCAGTAGCAGGACGCCGCCATGCTTGCCGGTGCCAGCCATGTTGCCGTGGCGGAAGACATCGCCGCAGCGGTCGACACCGGGACCCTTGCCGTACCAGAGGCCGAAGACGCCATCGACGGTGGCATCGTTGAAGAGGTTGGCTTGCTGGGTGCCCCAGATGGCCGTGGCGGCCAGGTCTTCATTGAGGCCCGGGCGGAAGACGATGTCGTTTTCCTTCAGGAAGCGCTTGGCCTGCCAGAGCTGCTGGTCCAACGCGCCCAAGGGCGAGCCGCGGTAGCCGGTGATGTAGCCGCCGGTGTTGAGCCCTGCCGCGCGGTCGCGCTGACGCTGCAGCATGGGCAGACGCACCAGCGCCTGGGTTCCGGTCATAAAGACCCGCCCGCTATCGAGCGTATACTTGTCGTCAAGGGTAATCGAAGCGTCCGGCATAACGGCTCCCTGTCGCTTTGGCGTTTGGCTAACCCTATCTGTCGGCAGTCCTTGATCTTCGCACTCTTCACTGCCGTCGTGGTGCAGAATATGGGTCAGGAGTGCTGCCATGTCATCATGGCTGGACAGGATTCTTTTTGGCGGCGCCCTTGCTTTGGAGAGCCTCTGCGCTGCAGGCTCCTCGTGAACATGAAGGGAGGGCGGCATGCGCATACTCATCACCGGTGGTGGCGGATTTCTGGGCCGCAAGCTGATCGCCGCCCTGCTGGCTGGCCGCGGTGATGGGCCGGAGCCCTCCACAATCATCGCGCTGGATCGGGTCGCGCCTGCTTTCGACGATACGCGCGTGCAGCCTCTGGTCGGTGAGCTGACCGATCCTGCTTGCCTGGCCGAGGCCTTCGCGGAAGGCATCGACCGGGTCTGGCACCTGGCCGCGGCGGTGAGTGGCGAGTGCGAGGCCGATCTCGATTTGGGCCTCTCTGCCAACCTTGATGGCACGCTAGAGCTGCTTCAGGCCGCCCGTACGGCAGAGACCTGTCCACGCGTGGTCTTTTCCTCCTCGCTGGCCATCTACGGCGGGCCGCTGCCGGACGTGGTGGACGACGACACGCCAGTGACGCCTGATTCCTCCTACGGCACGCAGAAGGCGATTGGCGAGCTGCTGGTGAAGGATCTCAGCCGCAAGGGCTTCATCGATGGGCGGTCTTTACGCCTGCCGACGGTCTCGATCCGCCCGGGCAAGCCGAACAAGGCGGCTTCCGGCTTCGCCAGCGGCATCCTGCGCGAGCCCTTGGCCGGCCAGCGCAGCCGCTGCCCGGTGCCGCCGGAGACCCCCATGGCCATCGTCTCTCCGCGCCAGGCCGTCGACGGCCTGCTGCGCGCCGGTGACCTGCCGGGTGAGGCCTTCGGCCCAGGCCGGGTGATGAACCAGCCAGGCTTCTCAGTCACCATTGCCGAGATGGTAGCCGGCCTGGAGCGCGCGAAGGGTCAGGCGGCGGTCGATTTGATCGACTGGGAGCCCGATCCGGCGGTGATGGCGATCGTCAAAACCTGGCCCAAGGGCGTGGCCTCGGCGCGGGCGACGGCCGCGGGGTTGCGGCCGGACACGGACATTGACGGGATCATCGCGGCGCATTTGGAGGATGAGGTGGGCTAGAGCGTGATGAGTTGGGATTGAATGCCCGTCCACCCGCGTACCCCTCTCCTGAGCTTGTCGAAGGGCTGAGCAGCGTGCAA
>JBCBSF010000027.1:0-51668 GCA_039819325.1 Pseudomonadota bacterium
GTCGTGATCCCATCTCTGATCTCCTTTGCGACACGATACATGATCACAAGGAGCGGCACTCTTACGCGACAGGTCCAGTCTGCTGTCTCCCCCTCCTTGGCCCGATAAGCTGGGTTCCTGACCCCATTGATGCTCTTGATCAGCACAATCGCCGCCGCGCCGGCGTTGGGGCTCGACTGGATGGTCAGGAGCGCCAGGTCGAGCGGGATTGGTCCAAGAAGCTCGTGCAGATAGTCGATACCCTGGACCGGTGTGTAGGTGATGGTCGGGTTCTCTTCGTAGGACGTACCGGCGCTCAGCGGAACGAGGTTGCCAGCGAAACTTGAATCAGGACCGACGCCGACGTTCACGCCGACATTGCCGGAGACGCGGAAGTTGGCATTCACGGCGGATACGGCCAGAAGGTTACTCGGTTCTTGATAGCGAAAATTCACGATCACATCGAAGATCTGCTGATGGTTCGTCGTGGAGATCGCTTCGTTGTACGCCGTTCGGCCGCTCTGGACGGCAGCCGGCCCAACCGTATTGCACCCCACCATCAACGCGACGCCCGCAACTGACACAAGTGAGGAAAGCAGCTTTCCCAGGAACCTTTGTCTCACCGCTGCGGTTCCCGTTTCAGGACATCGGCGATCTCGTCAGCGAGGCTCTCGACCATAGCCTGATACTCTCGGCAACGCTCGGCGCTCACGGTGAGAGAAGAACGCTCCCAATGGCGCAGCGCAACCTCCGCATCCACGAGATCCTTGCACAGTGATCCGAAGGGCTCGTCTTTTGATGCTCGTTCCTTCAATTCCTCTTGCATGCCGGGAAAACGGCGCTGCAGCGTAAGCGACCCCAGAACCATCTGGTATGTCCCAATCTTTTATGTCCCAATCTTTGCCGGTTCGCGGATCTGGCATTCTGCCAGTCTGCCGATCGGCTGAGATGCCGGATTGTAAGGTTGAACGCATCCAAAACAAGCGTAGGTTACCGTAACAGACGACGGGGCGGTGGCAGGCTGATTGATGTGACACGCGCCGAACCTCCCGAGCGTTCGGCAGGGAGACCCGATGCCAGCCAAGCCCAAGAGCGGTCAAGCACCAAGCGCACCTGACCTTTCGGGTGCCGCTGTGCTCAAGCAGCTCGAGCGGATTGTTTCGAGCCCGGACTTGCGCGTTTCCGAGCGCGGCCGTGGCTTCTTGCATTATGTCGTCGAGGAGACGCTTGCAGGCCGTGCCGATAGGATCAAGGCCTACGCGATCGCCATCGAGGTTTTCGGACGAGACGAGACTTTCGATGCGCAGAACGATCCCGTCGTCAGGATCGAAGCGGGGCGATTGCGCCGGGCGCTGGAGTACTACTACTTGGCGGCTGGAACAGATGATCCGATCCTCATCGACATTCCAAAGGGCGGTTACGTTCCGACCTTTGCGTTGCGTCGGAAGGAAAAAGGGGCCGAGCCGCAGGTGCCCGGAGCGCCACCGTCGAAGGTCTCATACACCCATGGGGGCCTTTCGAGCTACGCCATCGCCACGTTGGGCCTCGTCATTGTGGTCCTCCTGGCCTTCTTGTTTTGGCGCGATACTGATCCCGGTCCTGTCGCTGGCGACACATTGGAGGCTTCGCTGCCCAGAGAACCGGTGCTGGTGGTGGCACCCTTCGTTGGGCTCGGCAAGGAAGATACGGCCAAGCTCTATGCGGCCCGCCTTACAGAAGAAATCACCGCCCAAATGGCTCGCTTTCGCGAGTTGACGGTTCTCGGACGCGAAACCACGGCCACTCTGGCACCGATTGCCGATCAGCAGCGATTGCAAGGCGAACTGGGTGTCGACTTTCTGGTCGAGGGGTCGGTCCGCACCTCGAGCAACCGGATTCGGGTCACCGCGCGCCTCATCGACACCTCCAACGAAGCGATCATCTGGGTGCAGAGCTACGATGACGACATCGAGGCGCAGGACCTGTTGGAGATTGAGACGGATATCGCCAGCCAAATGGCCATGGCGATCGCGCAGCCCTACGGCATCATCTTTCGACCGGAGAGCACCAGGCCTACAAACAATCCGCCGGCGGAAATGTCGGCCTACCGCTGCACCCTGGAATTCTACGCCTATCGCAGGAGCCCTTCGGAAGCGAAGCACCGTGACGTGCGTGACTGCCTGGAGCGGGCGATCGCCCGCTATCCCGGATACGCCACCGCCTGGGCGATGCTCTCTCATCTTCACACCGACGAGGCACGCTTGGAGTTCAATCCCCGTCAGGGGCAAGGAGCAGCCATCGACCGCGCGCTCGAAGCGGCGCAGCGGGCCGTGGCCCTCGAGCCCAGAAACGTCCGGGCGTTGCAGGCGCAGATGCTGGCTCTGTTCTATGCCAAACGCGACGAGGAGGCCCTGGAGATCGGTGAGCGGGCCTTGGCGCTCAATCCCAATGACACGGAGCTGTTGGGCGAGTTCGGCACTAGGGTTGCACAATCCGGCGATTGGCAGCGCGGTCTCGACCTAATCGGCCAGGCCCGAGCGCGCAATCCGGGCTACGCTGGACACTATTCCGGGCTCATGGCGGCCTGCGCCTACATGATGGGCGACGTCGAGCAGGCGCTTGTCCATCTTCGCCAAGCCGATCCGAGTAAGTGGCTCTACTATTACGGTTTCGCTGCAATGATCTACACCGATCTCGGTATGGTCAGCGAGGCGGCTGAGGCACGAGAACGCTTTCAGGGGTTGCGACCGCAGTTTTTCGAGAATCTGGAAGCTGAGCTGCTGAAGCGCAATTTCAAGCCGGCCGACCGGGAGCGACTGAGGGAAGCCGGGATGAGGGCCGGTTTCATCCAGCCCGACCCAGTCAACTAGGCAAAGGGTGATCCCTCGGCAAGGGGTACCCCTCCGGGTCAAGCGCAATCACCCCCACAGAGATTACCCGTAAGTTACGTCCCCCTGCGACCGCCAGCGCCTAGAGTTGCAAGCGAACTTTGAGCTTCCCCACTCACTCCAGGGAGAGGGTCGAACCCATGGTCGTCGGCAGCCCAGTCCAAGAGTCACGTGATGCCTAGCAAGGCCAGTATCCTGCTGCCGATTAGCTGGTCAGCAGTCTTGACGGCCGCTGCGCTCTTGTTCGGCAGTGCTTCCGGGGCTCTGGCCGATCCGTCGGGCACCAAGGCGCCCGGACAGCCGCCTGACGAAGACCAGTGGCGTTTCCTGGCCGTTCCCTATGTCTGGTTCACGAACCTCACTGGTAATACCACAGTCCGTGGGATCAGTGCACCGGTCGATGCCTCCTTCGGCGGTATTGCCAGCAACCTCAACATTGCGGTCATGGGTCAATTCGAGGTGCGCAAGGGCAAGATCGGCGCTTTCCTGAACCCGGTCTATGCCTCCTTGGAAGCCAGCAACAACGCAGGTCCCTTCCAGATCGGTGGACAGCAGGTCCCGTCGCGAGACGTGACGGTCTCCTCGACGCTCTTCACCTCCGACGTCGGGCTCTACTACCGGGTCCTGGAGCTCAACTTCAGCGGCGGGCCGTCGGCTGGTGGCGCCAGGGTTGTCGCCGAGCCCTACATCGGCGCGCGCATCTGGCATCTCTCCACCGAGATCAGCATTCCCTTGCGGGACCGAAACTTCGAAAGCTCCGGCAACAAGACCTGGGCCGATACCATCTTCGGCCTGCGCACGCAGTGGGACATTACTGATCGATGGAACGTGGCTGCCATTGGCGACGTCGGTGGCGGTCCCTTCGGAGCGTCGGACTTAACCGCGCAAGGCATCCTCTTTGCCGGCTATCGCTTTGGCCTCTTCAACGAGCGCGATGCCAACCTCGTCGCCGGCTACCGCGCTCTCTACGACGACTTCACGACCGGCAGCGGGCGTGAGCAGTTCACCTACAACGCGACCTTGCACGGCCCGCTGCTGGGTCTGTCGATCGCATTCTAGTTTGGCACGAAGGAGGATCAGACAATGGATCGAAGAGCGCTCTTGTTGGCCGCCGGCGTCACTGCCGTGCTCCCGAGCCTTGCCAAGGCCGAAACCGAGGAGAACGTGGAGTTCCTCTTCGTGCAGGCGGCCGCGAAGGTTTCGCTGAAGGACGGAACCCTGCGCATGGAGACCGCCAACCCCCACACGCTCTACTTCTCCGATCGGCCGGACAAGATCTCGGGCATTCTCCCGACCAAAGATTTCGTGGCGCATTGGGACGAGGGAAGCGACAACTTCCAGGAGGAGCCGCCCAACGCTGTCCTGGTACTGCATCAGGAGGACAAGCCGCACGTCTCTGTCGTCGTGCTGAAGGAACCGGTCTTTGCGGACGGCAACCTGACCTACAAGGTCGAGGTGACGGACGGTCAGAAAGAGCTCGAGGGCGGATGGTCGACGCTCTTCATCGACCTCATCGGCCGTCCGCTCACGCCCCTTTCCTTTGCCGGAGTGCGACGCCGTACGCGGCGCCGGGTGCTATGGGCACGCTGAGTTGTGCCGGTATCGAAGCCTTGCGAGAGCGAGAGATGAGTAGGTTCGCGGCTTGTTTGATCGCCCTGTTCTGGGTGTTGGTCTCGCTGGCCCTACAAGCTTATGCATCCGAGCGTGTCCTTTGCCCCTTATCCGCGTCGTTTGTCTCTTCAGTGGGTCAGGACGCGCAAGTCCTCGCGATGTTGCCGACCTCGTCGCCCCAGCTTTACCCGCGACACTGAGTGCATTTCTCCTTGCACTCCGGCTTTGCCAAGACATGAGGAGTTAAGCCCATGTACCAAACCTGCAAGATGATGTTAGTGGCGCTGATTGTTTCCTTGTTGACCTGCAGTCAAATCGCGACTGCCCAGACCTATGTTTATCCCGAGCATGGGCAAAGTGCCGAACAAGAAGAAAAGGACAAATACGCCTGCCACGAGTGGGCGGTCCAGCAGACGGGGGTCCATCCCGACCAACCGGCGCAGGTCTACAACCCTCCCGACCAGCATGTCGGATTCGGCGCTTTGGGTGGTGCCGGCCTCGGAGCCGCTGCCGGCGCCATTGGCGGGGCGATTGCCGGGAAGGCAGGCATGGGCGCGGCCATCGGAGCCGCTGTCGGCGGCTTCATCGGATTCGTCCATCGGCGCCTGGGAGTCGAACGGGATTACCAAGCCCAGCAGCAAGAGATCGACAACCATAAATATGCTGTCGAGCAGTACGATCGTGCCTTCGCCACTTGCTTGAGAGGCAAGGGATACACCGTGAGCGATTAGATCTCCGCTGCGTAGCAGCAATCCTTGGAAACCGGGTGTTACCTGCGGGAGAGATCTCGAGCTTTGGAGAATGGAATGTCAAGAGCCCCCTGGTACCTCTGCCTAGGCCTTGTGCTTTTGCTGCCGCAGACCGCCTGGTCGCAAAGCGCGCAGGAACTCAACCAAGACCGCATCAGAGGCTATGTTCAGAACTGCCTCGAGGGCACCGGCGGCAGTGAGCAAACCGACAGCAGCCAGTCGCGTCAATGCACGCTTAACTACCATAGGCAATGCGCCGAGACTGGGGACTCTTCCGTCACTGCGCAGAAGAAGTGCTGGACGGCCTTGGGGGACTATTGGAGCGGCGAGATCCGGCGCCGCACTGAGCGGATAGCGGCCGTGGCGCCTACAGAATTGAAGCGCTGGACTACGGAATCGGCGCAGGCGGAGGAAGCCTACCGAAAGAAGCGATGTCACCTCTATCGGACCATCAAGGCGCCTTGGGCCGGACCTGCGGAAGCCAAGTGCATCACCTACAGTCTGATCGAACGCGCTGTGGACTTGGAGGTCCTCGAGGGAAGCATGCCGAACTAGAGAGTAGCCGTAAGTCACCGCCTGGATTTTGGTATCCAGCAAGCGCCGAAGAGTTCAGGTTGCGGCGGAGCGAGAACCAGCGACCGTGACACTTACACCAACACGAGATCATGAGGAGGATCTTTATGGTACGATCAACGATAGCTTTCGGACTGGCACTCTGCGCCGTCTTTGCATCGAGTACCCACGCAGAGGTGTCTCAGGACACGATTGAAACCTTGTCCGCACCCGACAGTGTGGAGACCCGGATCGGTACGCTCGAGTTCAAGAAAGGCGTGCCGAGCGAGGCAACGACGAGGACGGTCTTCGATACCATCGACTTTACCCGCGCCCTTAATGTCTACAACAACAGCTTCCGCGGGGCCTCGGCCTATGCCTTGCGGCAAGGCTTTCACAGCATCGGTGCCAAGGACAACGATGTTCTGATCTTCTCGGAATTGCTGGACTCCAACTCACTGTTCCTGACGGGTAATGCCGATACAGTCTACTACCTGGCTACTCTCGATCTGACCAAGGGACCTCTGGTGATCGAGCAACCACCCGAAGGCCTCGGCACCATCAACGACATGTGGTTCTCCTGGATCATCGATATTGGCAGGCCAGGGCCCGACCGTGGCCTGGGTGGTAAGTACCTGATCGTACCTCCCGGCTATGACGGACCCCTGCCAGACGATGGCTTCTTCGTTGCCCATTCCAAGACCAACCACGTGCTCTACGCGGCGCGTGCCTTCCTGGTCGACAACGATCCAAAACCGGCCGTCGAGAACATTAAGGCCAACATGCGGATCTACCCCTACACTCCCGGCACGTTCGGCACCAGCATCGCGACGGCGCTGGACGGCCAGGTCCCAATTGCGCCCGAGCCCAAGATCCCGGAGACGCGATTTGTCGAAGCCAGCGGGCTATCCTTCAACACGATCCCGCCCAGCGACTATGGCTTCTTCGAGATGATAAACGCCAACGTCCAAAACGAGCCCGCCACCAGTTACGACGTCGAACTCGCCGGCCAATTGGCGGCCATCGGCATCGCCAAGGGCAAGACCTTCGCTCCGGACGCGCGGATGAAGAAGATCCTGACCGACGCTGCCGCCGTCGGCAGCGCCTTCGGCCGCGCCTTGAACTGGCGCTTCGATCAAGTCCAGCCTGACTGGGCCTACTATCCCGACAGCCGCTGGTTCAACCTGCTGTTCCAGGGCGGTGCTTTCTTCGAGACGCCGCCTCCGCTCTTCGAGAAAGGCATGTTCAAGCCCTTTCCACCCACCGGTGCCCGAACCCTCGATTCGCGCACGGGCTTCTACTACGCCTACACACTCGACTCGCCGGCCATGATCATGCGTATTCCCGGTGTTGGCTCTCAGTACCTCATGGGCTTCCTCGATGCGAACGGCGAGCCCTACGACGGCGCCAAGGCCTACAAGGTCGTCTTGCCCAAGGACATTCCCGCGCGCGCCTTCTGGTCCTTCACCCTCTATGACAACCAGACCCGCTCGATGCTGCAGACACCGCAGCGCTATCCGCGGGCCGGAAGCCAAAGCTACCCCTCGCCGGCGGCAGAGGCGGCCGAGGACGGCTCGACGACGATCTGGTTCGCACCGGAGCAGCCGGAGGGCGTAGCGCGGGGCAACTGGATCCAGACCATGCCCGATAAGGGTTGGTTCATGCTGCTGCGACTCTACAGCCCGCTCGAGACCTTCTTCACCAAGGAATGGCGCCCGAGCGAGGTCGAGCCGGTCGAGTGACTGCAGAAGGGCCGGCGCGAGCCGGCCCATGCACTGTGACAACGTGAATGGAGAAAGCCATGACAGCCAGATGGATCTCTGCCGGGGCGACTGCCTTTGCCCTCGGCCTTTGCGGCCCAGCCTACGGCCAGGTCTCGGAGGCCGCAGTCCAGTCGGTCTCGACGCCGGACAGGGTCGAGACGCGCATTGGCACTCTTGAATTCAAAGATGGAATACCGGATGCGGCGACGCAGAAGGCCGTCTACGACCATCTTGACTTCAACCACGCCTTCCGCGCGTTCATGGACACCTTCCAGGGTGTCAGCATCGAAGCCATTCGACAGGGCTTCCACGATGTCGGCTTCAAGGACAATGAGGTCGTCGTCTGGTCCGATCTGCTGGGGGCCGAGACCCTCATGCTGACCGCCAACGCCGACACCGTCTACGTCATGGCCTTCCTGGATCTCAGCAAGGGGCCGATGGTGCTGCAGGTGCCGCCCGGCCTCCTCGGCGCCATGGACGACCATTGGTCCCGCTGGATCACCGACACGGGCCGCCCCGGGCCCGATCGCGGTCAGGGCGGCCGCTATCTCGTCGTCCCGCCTGACTATGATGGCCAACTGCCCGAAGGCGGATACTACATCGCGCACTCCCGGACCCACATCGTCTGGTGGTTTGGCCGCATGTTCCTGACGGACAAGAACGATCCCAAGCCGGCAGCCGAGGCGATCCGACAGCACACCAGGATCTATCCCTACGAACCCGGCGGACTGGGAACTCCAATCGCGGAATTCCTGGCCGGTGGGAGTGCGCTTGCCCCGATCAAGGCGCCGCCGGCGACCGTCTTCCATGAAGCCAGCGGAAAGGCGATGATTACGGTCCCTCCGAACGACTGGTCCTTCTTCGAGGTGCTCAACGATGTGGTGCAAGAGGAGCCGGCGACCGCTCTGGACCCCGAACTCATGGGGCCGCTGGCGGCCATCGGCATCGTCAAGGGCAAGACCTTCGCGCCCGACGCGCGCCTGAAGACGATCATGTCCGAGGCACTCGGAGTTGCGAATGCCACGGGCCGCACGCTGGTGATGCATCCACGCGATCCCAGCTGGTTCTACTACCCCGATTCAGCGTGGTGGAATCCTCTCTTCTCGAGCGGCTACGAGTTCGAGACGCCGATTCCCGAGATCACGCCGGACGGCGCCAAGCCCTTCCCGCCGACCGGGTACCGGCAGCTGAATGCCCGCACGATGTTCTTCTACGGTGCTATCGGCATCTCGCCGGCGATGGCCATGCGCCTGACCGGGATCGGCTCGCAGTATCTGCTGGCCATGCTGGACGCCGACAAGGCCTACTTCGACGGCGCCAAGACCTACAAGGTAACCCTGCCCAAGGATATTCCGGAAGCGAACTTCTGGTCGCTCACGCTCTACGACAACCAGACCCGTTCGATGCTGCAGACGCCGCAGACCTATCCGCGTGCCGGCAGTCAGAGCTTTCCTTCGCCCGCGGCTGAGGTCGCCGAGGACGGCACGACGACGGTCTGGTTCGCGCCCGAGCAACCTGAAGGCGTCGCGCGGGGTAACTGGATCCAGACTATGCCCGACAAGGGCTGGTTCACGATTCTGCGGCTCTACAGCCCGCTTGAGCCCTTCTTCACGAAGGACTGGCGCCCAAGCGAGATCGAGCTGGTGCAATAGCCCGATTCGGCCCGGGGTGACCTGGGCCAACCTACCGACACGAGGAGAGATGGCATGATGTTCGAACGAGCACTGGCCGGCGGATTTGCATGCGCCCTGGTCTTCGCGCCCAGCGTCCAGGCCGAGGTTTCCGAGGCGACGCTTCAGTCGATCTCAATTCCAGACAAGGTCGAGACCTCGATTGGCACGCTGGAGTTCTTCGATGGCGTGCCAAAGGACGCCACGATCCAGGCGGTCTACGAAAACCTCGACCGGATGCGGGCCGTCGATGTCTATCTCGACAATATGGGCGGTGTGTCGATCAACAGCGTGATGGACGGACTGGCGGCGGTTGGAGCCGACGCCCAAAATCGCCTCGCGGTCGCCAAGGAACTCCTCGATTCCCAGTCTCTGGTGCTGACGGCGAACACCTCGACCCTCTACGCCTGGGGTGGCACGGATCTGCAGCACGCAGGGCCAACGGTTATCGAGATACCGCCGGGGATGCTGGGCTTTCTGGACGATTCCTGGCAGCGCTTCGTCGGCAACATGGGAATCACCGGACCGGACAAAGGCAAGGGCGGCAAGTATCTCTTGCTGCCGCCCGGTTACGATGGCGCGGTGCCCGAGGGCTACTTCGTCATGAGGCCGCCGACCTATCGGAACTTCCTCTTCCTGCGCGCGTCGATCAAGAACGGCCTTGAAGCCGCGGTCGAGAGCATCACCTCCGGCGTCAAGATCTACGCGCTGAAAGACGCCGGCGATCCGCCCGCGACCGAGTACGCGGATATCTCAGGCAAGTCCTTCAACACGGTCTTTCCGAACGACCTGCAATACTTCGAGATCCTGAACGAGATGGTTCAGCGCGAGCCCATTGCTGCAATCGGACCGGACGTGCGCGGCAAGATCGCAGCACTGGGTATCGTAAAGGGCCAGCCGTTCAAGCCCGACGAGAGGATGCAAAAGATCCTGGTCGAGGCCGCCGCCATCGGCAGTGCCACCGCCCGGGCGATCACCTATCACCCGCGTATGGAGGGAGTTTATATCTATCCCGACAGCTCCTGGACCGTCGCCTATGCCAACAAGAACACCAGTTTCCAGTCGGACGGGGCCATGCATCCCGATGCGCGCGTTCTGTTCTACTTCAATGCCGGCGGCGTCACACCGGCCATGGCGGTCACCAGGGCAGGTGCGGGATCGGACTACGCGCTGGCCTATCTCGACGCGGACAAGAAACCCTTCGACGGTTCCAAGGCCTATCGGATCCAGCTGCCTCCGAACGTGCCGGTAAACGACTTCTGGGCTCTGACGCTCTATGACACGCAGACCCGTTCGCAACTCCAGACCAGCCAGAGATTCCCAACTGTCGGCAGCCAGACCAAGGGACTGCAGCAGAACGCCGACGGCTCCTATGACATCTACTTTTCGCCCAAAGCGCCGGCGGGCAAGGAAAGCAACTGGCTCCAGACCATTCCCGGCAAGAGCTGGTTCACGATCCTGCGTATGTACGGCCCGCTGGAGCCCTGGATCGACAAGAGCTGGCGGCCCGGTGAGATTGAGTTGGTGGAGTAGGGGCGCGAGACCGGCGTCGACGGTTCCACCAACGCCCCTCGTTGGTGGAACCGTCAAGGTTCAGCGCGGAAACAGGAACTGAAGCTGGAACCGCAAGGCCCAATCGGGTCCGAGACTGGGTGCATCGGCATAGTAGAAGCTCTGCACCTGCGCGTTCATGGCCTGGTCCCCGATCCGAAAGATCTTGCCGAAGCCGCCGCCGATCGGAACGGTCCAGCGCTCGTCTGGTTCTTCGGTCCAGTTCGCCGTGATGACGGGGGATGAGGTGAAGTACCAGCCATCCGGCAAATTGTAATTGACGAAAGGTTGTATCAAGAGCTGGTTCACGGAATCGCTGTCCGAGTCGCCCGCAAAGGACCAGATGTTCCGAACAAGGGCGCCGGCGACCCAGGGTTTCGGCGTGACCAGAGCGACGGCGGAGGGGCCAGCGCTCCACTTTCCCGAGCCCGTTTCGGCGGCGGTGGCAGAAGGGACGGTCAGGGTTGGGCCGACGCCCCAAATGACGGACCCAGGATCTGCCGGCGAGAGGAAAGCCGTAAAGTTGATGTCGCCCAGCCCGAAGGCTTGCCCGGCACTTTGCTGGCTGGGCAGGTCCTCCAGACCTGGCGTGAGGTTCGGGACGGACACCAAAGGCACGATCGTTCGGGTTATGACGTTCCAGTCGCCGACATTGATCGGAATCACGGGTTGGATGTTCAGAACATTGGCAACGTCGTCGTCCACAACACCGAAGTAGGTGTTGTTCTGAAACGGCAGATTGATCATGGCAGCAACGGGATTTTGTGCCGCAGCAGCGAGATCACTCGTACTCTTCCCTTCATCTTCCGCCTTGGCCCCTTGGCACATCCCAATCGCCAGAGCCAAAAGCGATAGGCAAAGTCGCAAGCGCGACGATGGTAACCGATGACGGCCCCAATGACGGTGTGGGCATTCAGAGGTCCTGCAAGATGGATTTGCCAAGGCGCACTTCTCCTGTTTGTTGGAATGAGAAGGGTTGCTACTTAAACCCACAGAGACTCCTTAATCTCTTACCGTGTATCCCTTCCCTCTAAGACAAGTAGAGAATGCGCGATCGTACTGTTGTAGCGCATACTTATGATTGTTTATCTCTTGCTGCTGTTCGTCATATTGATTGCTGACCTGCTCTCGGCGGTGAACAATGCCAAGAAATCCGCCAACGGCGGCGCCGATAGCGGCCCCCATTCCCGCTTTGCCAGCGATCGCGCCACCGATCGCGCCTGCAGCTGCGCCGATGCCTGCACCGCGTAAGAGACCGAAACCCCGCTGCTGGTCAGGTGGATTATAGACCTGGGCCGGCTGATCCGGGTTGACGCCGGTCTGCTTCATTGCCCAGTCATGGCAGGCAAGCTTGTCCTTTTCCTCCTGCTCCGCGCTTTGGCCATGTTCCGGATAGACGAACGTCTGCGCCGCGGCTGGCTGACCGAAGGTGACGGCGACAAGCCCAAAGACTACTACCGCAGTCCTTTGTGTTCTCTGCATTGTCCACTCCACTCCCTCGCACAAAGGGTTGCCGGCCGGACGCCTTGCGACACATGATGGGCCATTCCGGTTTTCGGGTTCCCGAACTGGTCCGTGCGCGCGCAACCCAATTGCTTTGCATTAGGCCAGATTTTAGCGGCCGAAGCCTGTAGCCTCCTGTAAGCTCTGTCGAGACAACGGCGACAAAGCTCCTTGTCGCGCTGGTTGAGCTGAACCAAAAGAGTGGAAACTCGGAAACGCGCCGTAAGGCATGGGATGCTCGCGGGTCGTGTCCCGGTGGTGGTGTATCTCGTAGTCGGGGTAGTCACCGGCAACAATCCGGTAGGGTCTGGTTGCTAACACCAACGTTAGAGTGGAGCCCTACTATCGAGAACAGTGCACAAAGTTGGTATCGGGCCCCCGCAACCAACAAAACACCACACTATCAATGATTTAGCTCGTCTCCCGCGGGCTTCCTAGCCTGTGCGAACTCTCTAGGCAAACGATAGCTATCGAAGATCACGCCTTTACAGCCACTTCCACCTATTCCGGAGCCCGCTCCCATCCGTCGACGAAAACTCCCGGTCACTCGCGTGGCACACAAAACAGAGCGTCTCTTCTTGAACTGTTTCGGACCTGTTGGGATGCCTTTCGTGTGACGAACTTTATCAGGCCGGCCACGTCCAAGAGCGTGATGGAGGAGGCGGCGCAGCGGCTACTTCAGCAAGATCCACCCGACAACCGACTTCGACAACGAGCACTTGCTCGCTTTCAAGCTGACTGGCGGCCACCGCGCGGTTTGGCGTTTTTTGCCGATAAACCTTGCGAGGGACTGGCCATGGGCGAGCAGGCTATCGGCAAGCTCACAAGAGTCAACGCATCGGTTTGTGATCTAATATTTTGATAGACGTAGTCTAAGTTCTCATTTCCATGGTTGCTCCTTTGATTTCCGTAAATCCCGCTTATGTCATCTGACCTTTTGGTCAGGTTTTGCATCTTTTCTCTAACCTTTTGATGAGATTTTTCTCTGCTACAGACTGTGCTTCAATTCGATGGGTGTCGAAGAAGGTCAAGACGGCTCACTCTGCTATGAGTACGGTTTGGCGAAGCCTTAGCCAAGAGGCGCGTCTTCTACGAATCGGCTTGGGCGGAGAAGAGAGGCCGACGGATTGGCGGAAGCGGCGGCGATCGCTCGAGTGGCCGCAACGGCAGTACCTGACCCAAGGGAGCGTATAGGCCGCTCCGGCGCCCCGAGGAGTGAACTCAAACTGCACAGCAGGGGGCAGAGGTCATGGCATTGATTTATGGAACAGCTGACGAAAACAATATTCTGTTTGGAACGAGCGCAGCAGATCAGGTTTTTGGACTGAGCGGCGGCGACCAGATTTATGGCTTGCTCGGTGACGATAGCCTCTACGGCGGTGCAGGGGACGACAAGTTCTTCGTTGGTGGCAGCGGAGACGACAGCCTTTCCGGCGGCAGTGGGAATGATTACTTCTTCTTTGGCGGTAGCGGAGACGACAGCCTTTCCGGCGGCGGTGGCTTAGACATCTTCTTGTACGGAAATGACGGCGCGGACACGCTATCTGGCGATGCTGGCAACGACGAGTTCTTCGAAGGCAACAGCGGCGACGACAGCCTCTTCGGTGGGTCTGGGCAAGACAAATTGTTCTATGGGGGCGATGGTGCTGACAGCCTGGCGGGCGATACCGGCCGCGACGAAACCTTCTATGGCGGTAACGGCGACGACAGCCTTTCCGGCGGCAGCGGCGCGGACAGCTCCTTTTTTGGCGGCTCTGGTGCTGACACGCTCTCGGGCGACAGTGGCGTGGATTCGATGTTCGTCGGAAACGACGGCGACGACACCCTCTACGGCGGCCTTGGCGCGGACTTCGGCTTTCTCGGTGGCAGTGGCGCAGATCGCGTTAGTGGCGGCGCCGATAACGACACGGCCTTTGTTGGCAACGACGGCGATGATCGGCTATCCGGCGATGCCGGCGATGACACGGCCTTATCTGGCGGGAGCGGAGACGACACCCTCTACGGCGGTAGTGGAGATGATTTTCTCTTCGAAGGTGGCGGTGGCGCAGATCGCATCAGTGGCGGCGCCGAAAACGACTCCGCCTTTGCTGGCGACGACGGGGACGATCTGCTAGCGGGCGACGCCGGTGACGATACGGGTTTCTATGGAGGTACCGGAAATGATAGCCTCTACGGCGGTAGTGGGAATGATCTCTTCTTCACAGGCGGCAGCGGCGACGACAGCCTTTACGGCGGGCTAGGGGACGATAGGAGTCTTGTCGGTGCCAGTGGCATCGACACGCTCTCGGGCGATGGTGGTAACGATTCGCTCTTCTATGGCGACCTTGGCGATGACCGCCTGTCAGGCGGTAGCGGTCTCGACGCATCCTTCTTCGGCGGTTATGGAGATGATAGTCTCTATGGCGGCAGTGGCGATGATACTCTCTTTCAGGGTGACACTGGTGCTGACAGGCTCGCGGGCGGTAGCGGCGACGACAGGGATCTCCTCGGCGGCAGCGGCGTGGATCAGATCCGTGGCAATGCCGGAAACGATACGCTCGACGGTGGCGACGGGAATGACACGAGCCTCTTTGGCGACAGCGGTGATGACATCGTCTCAGGCGCAAGCGGCGCAGACACCTCCTTAAGTGGCGGAAATGGCGCTGACACTCTCTTTGGTGGAGAGGGGGACGACCAGAGCTTTCTAGGAAACGACGGCAGCGACAGCCTTCTCGGAGAGACGGGAAACGACTCGCAGTTCTTTGGTGTTGTTGGTGATGACTATCTTGCCGGCGGCGATGGTGACGACGATCGCCTTGAGGGAGGCAGCGGTGCGGACCGTGTCTACGGTGGCAGCGGCAACGACACTGGCCTTTATGGTGGCAGTGGGGCGGACCAGGTCTTCGGCGGTGAGGGCGACGATGTCTTCGGTGTGGCCGATCAGGGCGAGCTGACGGCAGGCGAGAGCTTCGACGGCGGGGCCGGGACCGATACGCTGATCTTGAGCCAGAGCGCCAGTCTGCCTGGTGATGCCGTTCTCACCGGGATCGAGGTCGTGAACCGCTACGGGACCTCAGGCAACGACTACCTGCAGGGCGACGAGCGCAGCAATGTCTTGAAGGGGCTAAGCGGCGATGATCGGCTCTATGGTCTGTCGGGTGACGATACGCTCTATGGTGGCAGTGACAGCGACAAGTACCTCTACGGCGGCGCTGGGAACGACAGCCTCTTCGGTGGCGAGGGGGTAGACTACCAGATCGGCGGTGGCGATGGGGAGGATGGCCTCTTCGGTGGTGAGGACTTCGATCCCTTCTTCTTCGGTGCGAGCGGCAACGACAGCCTCTACGGGGGAAGCGGCGTTGAGTACCAATGGTATGGCGGGGCTGGCGCCGATAGCCTCTACGGCGGCGAGGGTGATGACTCGATCTTCTTCGGGCAGGACGGCGACGACAGTCTCTTTGGAGGCAGTGGCGAGGACCGGGACTTTTTCGGCGGTAGCGGATCGGACCGTCTCTATGGCGGCAGTGGGACGGATCAACTCTTCGGCGGTGTTGGCGACGATGCCTTTGTGGTGTCCAGCCAGGACGAGCTGACGGGGACTGAGACCTTCGACGGCGGCAGCGGTACCGACACCCTGATCTTGGCGGCAGGCGTGACGCTGGGTGGCAGCGAGGTGCTTTCGAGCATAGAGGTCTTCGTCGGCTACGGAACGTCAGGTGCCGATGCTCTAACAGGCGATGGCTCCAACAACGTCCTCTCGGGCTTCAGCGGTGCCGACCGGATCTACGGCCTCTCTGCCGACGACACGCTCTACGGCGGCAGCGGCGCTGACAAGGTCTATGGCGGTGACGGCGACGATGTCCTGGTGGTGTCTAGTTGTTTAGTCCTGGAAACTGACCGATCTTTTTTCCCCTGCTGCAGGCTCAATCGCTGAGACACGTAGGTCCAAATCACCCAGCAAGCAATTCAACCAGACTGATTAGGTCCTCCCCGACTAGGTATCCTGCCCGCTACTTACGCCTTAACGCGGCAGGCCGTCCGGTGATCGCGAGGCGCGCCCATTTCCATAAGAAATGTAGAGATTTGGTGAGCGCAACACCGTCTGTTGCTATGAGACGGACCCAAAGACCGGAGTCTTCCCGAAGGAGGGAGACACCGGCATAGACGCTGTCCCGATCCGACAGTTCATGGCTGAGTTTGCTCGCCAGCTCAGGCGTCATTTGTGGCGCCACACAGAGAAAAGTCGCGTGGCAGGGTAGGTCGCCCAGACTGTCTAAGGATGCCCCTGGCATGCCTAGAACGTAGCGGTCGATCAAGACTGGGCGTTTGCTTGCATCAAGGAGGCGGAGATGAGAGCGAAAGGCCCTGGGGGGCAAGCCGCGCTCTTCGGGATCGTGAGCAAGCACGGCATCGCAATAAAGGAGGCTTGCCTCCTCTTGCAGATGGATCTCGGTCTCTGTCCGGCAGTCTGCTCCTGCCAGCAAAATCAGAGGATCTGGCATAAACTCGAGCAGGCCATGGCGCCCGACAAGGAACCTTTGGTGCAGTGTGACCTGGCCACCGCGACCGGCGTTCACCAAGGTTGAGGCCTGGGTTGTAACGTGAGCAGCAGCCGTCTCCTTGACGGTCAGGTTCAGCCCAAGCCTGTCGCCCCGATAGGTTCCCCCAGCGGCCGACTGCAGATAGACGGTCGCCATACCAGCGGGGACGAGGTCAAGGTAGAAGGGCCGCGTGATGTGAAAGGGGTAGGGCACGAACTGGCGTGCGAGAAAGGTCTTTCCATCTGGCGACTTGGCAAAGACGAGGTCCGCCTGTGCTGCGGTCTTCTCAGGGCGAGGGGCGATCACATTCATGCTGAGAAGAGCACGTCATGTTTGAGACGATCAACGACGGCATCGATCCCAGCCCCCGTCTTGCAGTTGCAACCGATGACAGGAGCTTCGTCTCGCACAGAACGGGCTTCAGTCAGAATAGCATCTGCATCAACGTTGACGTAGGGGGCTAAGTCCAGCTTGTTCACGATCAAGAGGTCGCAAGTGACAATTCCCGGACCGCGTTTGCGGGGAATGTCATCACCCTGCGCGACATCGATGACGAAGAGCCAGTAGTCCACCAGGTCGAGTGAAAAGGTCGATGCCAGATTGTCGCCACCGCTCTCGATGATGATCAGGTCCAACGAGGGAAAGGTCGCACAAAGCAAGTCGGCAGCTGCGATGTTGAGGGTGGGATCTTCCCGGATAACGGTGTGGGGACAGGCACCGGCCTCTACCGCGCTGACCCGCCCAGGCTCGATCAAGCCCGATCGACGCAAGCGCTCAGCATCCTCTTTGGTGACCAGATCGTTGGTCACGACCGCCAGCTCGAACCCGGCGTCTTGAAGAGCAGGGATCAAGCGCTCGATCAGAGCTGTCTTGCCGCTTCCGACGGGTCCGCCGATCCCGATCCTGGCGGCTTCGCCGGTCTTGCCGCCGCCACCCTGGCCATCACCTTGCCTGCTCTCGTTCATACCGTCTCACCGTAGCATGTATGTTTGTGCCAGAGGCAGTTCAGCAGCGGGCTCACAGGTCGCGAGTTCGCCATCCACGAAGACATCGAAGGTCGCAGGATCGACCCTGATCTCTGGGCAGGCATCGTTGTGCAGCATGTCGCTCTTCGTCAACTTTCGGGTGTTGCTGGCCGGCAAGAGCCTCTTCGCGAGGCCGAGCCGGCCAGCAACATCGGCCTCTATGGCAAGAGGGTTGACGAAGCAAGCTGAGAGATCCTGCTTAGCACGGCCGAAGGCTCCCCATTGCGGACGCAAGGCCAAGGGCTCGCAGGTCATCAGCGAGGCCGCACTGTCGCCCATGGCACCCCAGGCGATGAAGCCGCCCTTCACGACCAGCTCGGGCTTGATGCCGAAGAAGCCCGGACGCCAGAGGACAACATCTGCCATCTTCCCGTCCTCTAGAGATCCGATATGCGCATCGATCCCGAAGGTCCTGGCCGCGTTGATCGTGTACTTGGCGATGTAGCGGCGGATGCGCTCGTTATCTCCGCGTGCCGTCGCTTCCTCAGGCAGCCGGCCACGCTGTTCGCGCATCTTGCTGGCCAGTTGCCAGGTTCGGCAGATGACCTCGTGAATCCGTCCCATGCCCTGACTGTCCGACCCTAGCATGGAAATCGCGCCGATGTCATGCAGGACATCCTCCGCTGCGATGGTCTGTGCGCGGATGCGGCTTTCGGCGAAGGCGACGTCTTCGGGAATGGCCGGATTGAGGTGGTGACACACCATGGTCATGTCGAGGTGTTCGTCGAAGGTGTTCACCGTATAGGGATTGGTCGGGTTGGTGGAGGACGGCAGGCAGTTGGCGACACCGGCAACGCGAATGATGTCAGGGGCATGCCCGCCTCCAGCACCTTCCGTATGGTACATATGGATTGTCCTGCCGGCGATGGCCGCCAGCGTGTCTTCCACAAATCCGGACTCGTTCAGCGTATCGGTGTGCAGCTGAACCTGGAAATCCAGGTCGTCGGCGACGCCAAGGCAGCAGTCGATAACGGCCGGCATGGAGCCCCAGTCTTCATGAATCTTCAGGCCTAGGCAGCCTGCGTGCAATTGCTCGACGAGTGATGCCGGCTTCGAGGAGTTGCCGCGTCCGAGAAAGCCGAAGTTGATTGGCCAGTCTTCGGCTGCCTGCAGCATCTTGCCGACGTTGAAGGGGCCGCCGGAATCGATCCCGACGGTTATCGGCCCCAAGGAGCCGCCCAGCATTGTTGTGATTCCCGACGCGATCGCGTGTTCGCAGAGCTGCGCGGAATCGAAGTGCACATGCACATCGATGGCGCCAGGGGTCGCAATGAGCCCCTCCGCATCGCGCACGGTGGTCGCTGCTGAAACGATCAGCCGTGGGTCCACGCCATCCATCAGCGCCGGATTGCCAGCCTTTCCGATGCCGACAATGCGCCCTGCCTTGATCCCAATGTCCGCCTTGACGATGCCGATCACCGGGTCGATGACCACAACGTTGCAGATCAGCATATCCAGCGCACCCTGGTCGCTGGTCACGCCGGAGGCCAGTCCCATGCCATCGCGTAGGGTTTTGCCGCCACCGTGCAAACATTCTTCCCCAGGAACCGCGAAGTCCTTCTCGATCTCGGCCAGGAGCACTGTGTTACCGAGCCGCACGCAGTCGCCCGTGGTCGGCCCATAGAGTTCGGCGTAGGCCTGCCGACTAATCCTTGCCATTCTCTAAGCTCCCCGAAACCCGGCTGCGCGTGCCTTCGCTAGGGCAGCCTGCTTTGCGTCTTCCGAACGTAGGTCGCCCTCGGCCAGTGCGTTCAGACCGCTGAGCTCACCGCGTCCACCAAAGGCGACCAGATGGACTTCCTTGCTCTGCCCTGGTTCGAAGCGCACGGCCGTTCCCGCAGCAATGTCCAGGCGCATGCCAAAACTCTGCGCACGATCGAAGTCCAGCGCCTTGTTAGCCTCGAAGAAGTGAAAGTGACTGCCGATTTGGATCGGCCGATCGGCACGGTTCACGGCAACCAAAGTCACCTTGCGCCGACCGGCATTGATCTCGATCTCACCGTCAAGAGGGAGGATCTCACCAGGCTGAGGCGCACCATTCTGTGCCTTCTCACCCGGTCTGATCGGCTCGTGAACGGTGACCAGCTTGGTGCCGTCGGGGAAGGTTCCCTCCACCTGGATCATCGGCATCAGCGCTGCCACACCGGGCATGACGTCATCGCTGTTCAGGATGGTCGATCCATAGGCGATCAAGTCCGCCACGCTCCGGCCCTCGCGCGCGCCCTCCAGGATCTCGTCGACGATCAAAGCGACGGCTTCCGGATGGTTGAGGCGCAGCCCCTTGGCGCGCCTGCGCCGGGCCATCTCAGCGGCGACGAAGATCGTCAAGCGCTCCATTTCCGTCGGGGTTAACAGCATCGTCTTTCCTCCCTGCGGCGAACGCTCTAGTTGGTGAAGAGGCGAAGCGAGCGCGTTTCGTGGCGCATTGCGGCGATCTCAACAAGGGGCGTGAAGCTCCAAGGCGCATCCTCTGGCAGGGGCCGGGCCAAGGCGCTCGCTAGGTCCTTGTGCAGGCTTCCAAGGATGCGCTGCGCGGCCAAGGTCCCGATCACACTGAGCCGAACAGCGGCCGACACTTGCCCGGCCAAGAAGCCGTGGACGGCGACAGCCAAGGAAGCATCCAAATCCAAGTCTCTCGCGTGCAGCACCAAACCTTGCACCACGGGCAGGTGGCCGAGCGCTTGGCTATCCATGACCATGTGGCGATACTGCGCTGCCTGCGCGGTGCCGATCTTCTCGTGGCTGGTCAAGAGTGCCATACCGTTGCGCTTTGAGCCCTCGCGCAGTCCCTCGGCTGGCGTCATGCACTCCACCTCCTGGTCGTGCGCGGCCAGACGGTCCGGGGATTGGAAGTCACGATGCGCCGCGGTGACGAAGTAACGATCAAAGACCAGCCAGCGATCGTGCAGCTGCTGCTCCAGAAGGGCTCGAAGATCGGCTTCGCCGGTGATCCGTTTCTCAGCAACCAGACTCTCCAGTCCTTGTGAAAAGGCAAACCCACCGCTGGGAAATGCGCTATCCGCCAGCTGTGTGACAGACAGCAAGGTCAGAGGATCGAGCGTGCTGGCCATGATCCGATCAGATGGCCATATGACGGCGAACGATGTCGTCGGTCAGTTCATCCGCCCGGCCTTCGGCCACCGCTCTCCCGTTCTCCAGCATGACAAAGCGATGGCTGGCCCGCCTGGAGAAGGCGACGTTTTGCTCCACAAGCAGAATGGTCAGGCCGTATTTCGAGTTCAGATCTTGGATAGTCTTCTCGATCATCTCGACGATGTTGGGCTGTATGCCCTCTGTCGGTTCATCCAAGAGGATCATCTTGGGTTGCTGGGCCAGTGCACGGGCGATCGCCAACTGTTGCTGTTGCCCGCCGGACAGCAAGCCGCCTGGCCGATCCAGATTCTCACCGAGGTAGGGGAAGAGCGTTCCGACGATCTCCGGAATGCCGCCGCCTTTCTCGCTATCACTTGCCGCGAAGCGCCCCATCAGGATGTTTTCTCGCACGCTGAAGTCCGGAATGATCTCGCGCCCCTGCGGGACGTAAGCGATACCGGCCCTGGCGCGCTTGTGTGTGGGCTCACCGGCCAGATCGCGGCCGTCGAACTCCAGAAGTCCCGTCGTCGAATCGGTCAAACCCATGATCGACCGCAGAAGTGTGGTCTTGCCCACCCCGTTTCGCCCCAAGACGGTCAGGATCTCCCCGCTCCGGGCTTCAAACGTCAGGTCATGTAGAATGTGACTACTGCCATAGAAACTATTGAAGTTGGCCACTTGCAGCATTAGTGAATGCCTCCGCTGCCGAGATAGGCGTCTTGTACGGCCTGGTTCTTTTCGATGTCTTCGATCTTACCCTCCGCTAGCAGCTTGCCCATGTGCATAACGGTTATGAGTTCGGCGATCTCTCGGACGAAGGCCATATCATGCTCGACGACGATCAAGGTGTGCTGTCCCTTCAGATCATTGATGATCTGAGACGTACGCAGCGTCTCATCTTGCGTCATCCCTGCCGTGGGCTCGTCGAGCAGAATGACTTTGGGATCTTGCCTGATCAGGATACCAAGCTCCAACCACTGGGTTTCGCCATGAGAGAGCGTGGCTGCTTTGACGTCGACCCGCTCACCAAGACCGGTCAGCTCCAGCACGTCTTGCATGGAGCGAAGCTGCCGACGACGGTCCCGCATCCTTATGTTGCGCAAGACGCCATGCTGCTTGATGCCTGCGACCTCTAGGTTCTCGGCCACGGTCAGATCCTTGAAGACGCTTGGGATCTGGAACTTGCGCCCCAGACCTGCGCGCGCAAGGGCGTGCTCTTGCCAGTTGGTGACATCGCGATCGTCGAGAAAGACCTTTCCCTCCGTCAGTGGAGTCTTGCCGCTGATGAGGTCCATCAAGGTCGTCTTGCCGGCGCCATTCGCGCCTAAGAGGACCCGCAGTTCACCCCGCGCAACGATCATCGAGAAGCCATCGACAGCTTTGAAGCCGCCGAAGTTTACGCCGACGTTGTCGACCATGAGCATCGGCTTCGTCATCGCGCTCACTCCGCCGGCCCGGTTCTAACGGACGTTGAGGCTGCTGGTCTCTTCTTGGCGGTCCCGGCAAGCAGGCGGTCGCAGAGGTCGCTGGCCAGTCCGGCCAGTCCACGGGGCAGGAAGAGAACAATCAGCACGAAGAGGAGACCAATAATCGCCTTCCATGCTTCGACGAACATTTCGCTCTCGCTGACCGTCGCCTCCACCGTGTTGATCAGAATCGCACCGATGCAGGCGCCTAGGAGAGAATGGCGCCCACCAACCGCGGCCCAGACCACCATCGTGATCGAGAAGGTGAGGTCCATGAAGGTCGGCGAGGCGAACTCTGCAGAAACGACGTAGAGCATACCGGCAATGCCGGCGATTGCGCTCGACACCATGAAGAAGAAGACCTGGTAGGCTGCTACGTTGAATCCGAGGTAGCGAGCCCGCGAGTCATCCTCGCGGATCGCCTGGAGAATCAAGCCTGCGCGCGTGTTAACCAGAAGCCGTGTGCCGATGAGGGTCACCGCGAGGCATCCTGCGACCAGATAGTAGGTCTCGACTAGATAGGGGTCGAACTCGAAGCCGCTTATGGTAAACCAGCCCAGGTCTGTCAGTCCGTTGAAGCCATTGGTGATAGGCTGCGCATCGATCACCAAGAGACGGACAAGCAGGACCATTGCCAAGGTGATGATGGCAATGAATACGCCCGAGATTCGGTTCTTGAACATGGCATAGCCAAGAACGCCGGCCAACAGAGCTGGAAGCACCAGACCCATGGCGACACCAAACCACTGTTCTTGGAAAGGAATCCAAAGAAACGAGCCTGGGGTGATGCAACAGAGGTCCGTCGGTGCGCCGGGCTCTGCGTTCCAGAGCATGAAGTCGGGAACCGGCTCATCCGAGCCCTGCTGCAGCGACGTGAAGCTGGACAACTTCAACGACATAGCCAGCATGTAGGCGCCCATGCCGAAGAACAGCCCCTGGCCCAAGTTCAGCACGCCGGCATAGCCCCAGGAGAGCGCGATGGCGACTGCGAGCATGCCGTAGATCAGGTACTTCGACACGCGATTGAGCCAGAACTCGTCGAGGAACTGTGGCATGACCAAAGTCCCGGCGATGAAGAGACAATAGGCGAGAAGCTCCAACCTACTCTTTGCAGTCATGACTCAGCGTCCCTTGAAAGAAAAGAGACCCTTGGGTCGCCACATGATAATGAGGATCACGGTGCCGAAGACCACGGCCCGGGCCAAGATGTCGTTGCTTAAGCTGGCAATGACACCGTTCAGCTGCCCCAGGAGCCCCGCGGAGGCGATGGAACCGAGCAGACTGCCGACGCCACCGACGACCACCACCATAAATCCATCGACGACCATCGGCGTTCCCATGTCGGGAAAGACCGTCCTAAAGCCGGAGATCATGACCCCGGCGACGCCCGCCAGCCCAGAGCCGAAGGCGAAGGTGAGTGCGTTCGAACGCTTCACGTCGATCCCACAGGAGGCTGCCATCGAGGGATTACGCATGATGGCCCGTACTTGCATACCGTAAGCAGTTCGATAGAGCAGCCACCAGGTCAGCAGTGCGAGCCCCGCGGTGAGCACAATGATGAAGGTTCGATAGGGCTGAATCACAAAGTCGCCGATCGAGAAGGTCTGCAAGAAGACCGGGGGAACATCGACCTTTTGCAAGCCAGGACCCAGGCCTTCAACGCGGATGTCAAAGAAGCGAAGCCCGAACTCCAGCACGATGGCCTGCTGGATCAAGATAGCAACGCCCCAGGTTGCTAAGAGCGTATCCAGCAGCCGCCCGTAGAGACGACGGACCACCACCCGCTCCATCAAGAGCCCCAAACCCGCGGTCACCAGAAAGGCGATTGGGATGGCGAAGAAGAGGTTTAATCCCAGATAGATTTGTGTCCAGACCGCCGTGTAGGCACCGATCATGACCATCTCGCCATGCGCCATATTGATGACGCCCATGGCACCGTAGGTGATGGTCAGCCCCAAAGCGATAAGCAAGAGAATAGAGCCTAAGGATAGGCCAATAAAAACCACCTCTGCCATTGAGCATTTGCCCTCTGAATTCCAAGGAAGAAGGGCCCCGGCTCCACTATCTTGGAGCCGGGGAGCGCAGAGCGTGGTTACAGTTTTGAGGAATCCAGTCCTGCAGCACTGCAGAAGAGGTTATCGTCTGTCTCGCCATAGGCCACATAGGGGAGTGGCCGGATGGGAGCGCCATAGTCATCCACGATCTTGCCCTGACCGTCAGCCTGCCACTCGGCAATCCGGGGCGTCAGGTAGGTGTGGAGGTTCTCCGGGTCGATCTTGACATGTCCGTTCGGTGCGTCGAATTCCTGACCCTTGACCCCTTCGACAATGGCTTGCGGCGTTGCCTCGCCGGCCTTCTCCACTGCCTGCTTCCACAGGAAGACCTGGAAGTAGGAGGATTCCAGAGCGTGGTGTGTCACGGCATTGGGGTCGTTCACGAACATACGATAGCGTTCGATGAAGGCCTTGTTCACGTCCGTATCGATGGCCTGGAAGTAGGGGAAGGAGGTGTAGCTGCCGACGGCAAACTCTGGCCCCATGGCAGCAATCTCGATCTCCGAAGTCACCGTGGCACAGATCGGCAGCTTGTCATGCGTCAGGCCCTGATTCTTGAACTCGCGGTAGAAGGCGACGACGGAATCACCGACGACGTTTGACAAGACAACATCGCAGCCGCTGTCCTTGATCCTGTTGACCATGGCACCCCACTCGGAATGCCCAAGTTCCAGGTATTCGTCGGCAACCCACTCGGCGCCATTGGCTTCGATCAAGATCTTACAGACCTTTGCCATCTCGCGCGGGTAGATGTAGTTCGACCCGACAATGAAGAACTTCTTCTTGCCCAGGTTGTCGATGATCCAGGGAATGAAGTTGCTGAGCTGCTGGTTCGGTACGGCGCCTGTGTAGACGACGTTCTTAGAGCACTCGAATCCCTCGTAGTAGGTCGGATAGAAGTAGAGGTTCCGGCGCCGTTCGAAGACTGGCAGCACAGCCTTGCGACTGGCGGAGGTGTAGGAGCCGAACACGGTCGGAACCCGGTCGCGAACGACCAGCTTGTTGGCCTTCTCGTTGTAGGTTTTGGGGTCGGACGCGCCGTCTTCAACGACAGGCTTGATCTGTTTGCCCATCACGCCGCCGGCGGCGTTGATCTCAGAGATTGCCATAAGGGTCACGTCGGCCAGCGACTTCTCGATGATCGACAGACCGCCGGTCAAAGAGAAAAGCACGCCGACTTCGATCTCGTCGGCAGCCTTGGCGTTGCGCACAAAACCATAAGGGGCTGCCAGGGCTGCAGCGCCCAAAGCAGTGGTGGTGACGAAGGTACGTCTCGTCAAAGCCATTGGTGAAGTCTCCCAATTTCGCCCGGTCACTAGGCAAACGACGCACCGAAGCAAGGCTCTGCGCATGGCAAAGCCACTACGGAACAGCCCGCGAAGCCGGGTTGTCTGTTTCAGGTCATACGTTTGGCAGCGCTTGGGGTGGCCTCGTTGCCCGTTCCCAGACGCACAAGCGGCAAACCGATCACCTTGCGATCAGGTCGCACCTCTCTGTGCCGTCGAGCCTCCCTGGCACAAAGCTGTTTCGCATCTTTGAGAAACAGCGGATTTTTTTGACTGTGCCTATTTGTGATACCATACCTCACCGGAATGCTGCATGGCAACATACGTTGTTCCGATCAGGGATGGGCGCTTTCCCGCGCTCAGATTGCTACGATCTGCATGGACAGATTGCTGAAATCTGCTTCTTTCTGTTGAACAGGGCGGGGGGATGATCTGCGGAGATGAACAGGTCTATGTCGATGTGATCGACGTTAGCGCTTGGGTCGAAAGCTCAAGAGTTCGTTGGCATTGATGATTGCCATGGCGATCTCGTCCATCGACACGCGCTTCGACATCGCTTGTGCACGGATCGAGCGGTATGCCTCTTCCTCGCTCAGACCCTGACTCTTGATCAGGATCGACTTGGCTTTGTTGATGTTTCTGATCCCAGCCAGCTTGTGCTCTAGCTTATCGACCTTTGCTCTGGTCTCGCTGCGTTGCTGCCAAAGAGCCCGTGCAATCACGAGATTGGTTAAGAGGCCGAAGGGACGGATAGGTTTGCCGACGGATGCCAAAGCACCGCATTCCAGAACCAATTGCAGGGTTGAGGGGTCCTCGTAGTCCACCAAGGCCAAGAGGGTCGGCGGCGCCCCGCTCCAGGATCGGCTGAGCTTCAAGAAGCGATCCCGTTCGTCATGTGATGCGACGAAGAAGAGCACATCGAAATCCACGTCCATGCTGCCCGGCAGCGGCCAGGTCGCGCGTACCTCGCAGCCGATGCGGTTTAAGTGTTGGACGAGGTTGTTGCGCTCTCCGTCGGGGGGATGGACCACCAGGACTTTGAGCCCTCGCAACTGGCTTAGAACGGAGGACGCCAAGGCTGCCTTCCCTCAAGCCGCGCTGGTCTTCTCGCGGAAAACCATCGACCAATGATCGATGCGCGGTGTGACGAGATAGGGATCTGGTTTGATCGCACTCTTACTCTCCGCCAGAATCTCGAACTGTCCCTTGTTGTCGACCCGCCCCAATCGCGGCCAAAGGTGCGTGTGATTGTTGTCAGGATCGATCCTGACCGATCCCTGCGGTGCCTCAAAGCCTTGCCCACGCAGCGCGTTCGCCAGCCTGTCAAAACGGCAACTTCCAGCTTGGGCCAAGGCCTTCGCGAAAAGATGGACTTGGAAGTAGGCGGCCTCGGCGCAGTGATTGACGGGGTCGTCTTCGCCAAAACGTGCGCGATAAGCCTCAACAAAAGCCCGATTGCGTGGGCTGTCCAGGCTGGCGAAGTAAGGTGCGGCTGTAATGTGTCCTTCAGCCGCTTCCGTACCCATGGCCTGCACCTCCGCTTCGGACGTGGTCAGACTGGCAATCGGCATCACTGCCGAGTCAAGCTTCGCTGCACGAAAGGCCCGGTAAAGCGACCTTGTCGACTGCCCCACAACGGTGGAGAAAACCACATCGGGTTGTTTTTTGACCAGTTGCTTAACAACCGGTTCAAAGTCTTCTTGTTCGGTTTGCAGTGGCAGAGTGTGCTCCAACACTACCTCGCCGCCGACCTGCTTCAGCAAATCGCGCATAATACGGTTGGACTCATAAGGGAAGATATAGTTTGAGCCAACGAACGCAAAGCGATTTCCATAGCGTTCCAGCAAGAACTGGCAGAGTTGAACGCTGTTTTGATTGGGGGCTGCGCCGGTGTAGATAACGTGATTGGAGAACTCGAAGCCTTCATAGAGGGTTGGATAGAAGAGTAGGGCCCGGTGTTCTTCGACCACCGGCAGCACAGCCTTGCGGGTGCTGGACATGTAGCAGCCGAAGAGGACTGGAATGGACAGTTCGGCCACCAGCATTTTGGCGAGATCGCCATAGCGTTTGGGATCAGACTGCGGGTCGTGACAAACCGGCTCTAACGGAGATCCGCCGGCACCGCCAGCGGCGTTGACTTCCTCTATTGCAAGCAGCGTTGCGTTTCGCTGCGACCGCTCGATGACGGAGGTCACACCCGTTTCGGAGAAAAGGACACCGACCCTGACTGGTTTGTTGTCTGCCATTGGACCCAAGTTCACCCGCTTTTTTTGTGCTTCAATCCCGACCAACGCGCGACATTCGCAGCTTTGCAGAGACCTCCTACTTCGTCAGCCTAAAATAGAGATGCGGCAAACGGGCCGGTAGATGCTCTAGTCGATCGATCGTCAAGCTGTTGGCGCGCCCGAATATGCGCGCCAAGGCGGAGTCGGCACCCGATTCCAGGCCGACACAGAAGCAGTCGATGCCCTGCATTGCGAGAGCCTGAACGGCCTTGCGCGCATCCTCAATGAGGTAGCGGGAATCCGTGACATCGATATCCGAGGGTTCACCGTCCGTTACCAGCATCAAGAGCCGTCGATGGCTGTCCTCTTGTGCCAGCAAACCGCCGGCGTGACGCATGGCGGCGCCCAAACGCGTGGAGAGACCGCTCTCCAACCCTGCAAGAGCGGCCTGTGCTGCTTCGTCGTAGGGCTGATCGAAGTCTTTGAGCCGCATGTAGCGAACCTCTTCGCGTCCGTTCGACGAGAAGCTGTGCAGCGCGAAAGGATCGCCCAAGGCGTCCATCGCATGCGCCAAGAGGGCCGTGGCCTCCTTCTCGACCTGCAGAACGCTCAAGGTGGACCCCTGAACCCGGTCGGCTGTCGATTGACTGCTGTCCAGCAGCAGCAGAACCGAGAGATCACGATGGCGCCGCTCCGTCTTCGTATAGAGCCCTTGCTCGGGCTCTCGGCCCTGGCGGCGCGAGATATCAGCCTCAATGCAAGCGTCTAGGTCGAGCTGATCGCCTTCGCGCTGGCGCTTCAAGCGTAGCGGGCGGCTCACCTTGGCGGCCCGAACCAGAGCGTCAATCCTGCCGAGAAGGTCGCGGCGGCGCTGGAGGACAAGAGAGACCCAATCACCGGCCCCCGGCTTGTGCGGCCAATCCCAGATGGTGACGAACTGCGGGCGCAGTCGGCTGGCCGCGTAGTCCCATTCCGGCAGACGGGCGATCGGAACACCCGCTTCGTCAGGAAGGGTTTCAGGATTAACCTTTTGCGGCTGTGCCTCGCTCTCATCCGGAGCCTGGCTCTGATTCTTCGAAGACTGAGTGTCACTGCGTTCCAGTCTCAGGGACTCGACAACCTCTTCCAAGCTCTCTCGCGCTTCTTCATCAGCGGACTCGTAGGCCCAAAGACCCAGGTTATCGTCTCTATAGGCTGGTTCAACGACATAGGTCCGGGAGTTGAACTGTACCCGCATCTGGCCCAGGTCATTGCCGAGCAGGTTACCGATCCGACGACTGGTTGCCGGGTCGTTTAGGTCGGCCCGCCTGTCGAAGAAGAGCGCGCGCCCCTTGGCCACCCAGGCGTCGTCATCCTCAAAGCTCGGATCCATCAGCGCCCGTGCCAGTCTCGGCAACATAAGCTCGGCAGTCAGGCCGGTGCCCGCCTGCGCCAGGTGATAGGGCTGCCACAGGTTCTTAAGGCCTGGTAGAATCTCCATTGCCAGCCACTCGACCCTGGCGTCTTCCACCAGCGAAACCAAGGCGATCTGCATGGGCTTTAGCGTGCCTGGATCGAAGCGTCCGGACCCAAAGCGCATATGCGCTGCGACATGGGCGAGGGATGCGCGATACAGCGCTTCGGCAGCCCCACCGCGCACACCGGGGTAAGAGGGCGGCACACGCACGAAATTGCCATCGAAACTGGCGCGCCGCGGAGACAGCCCATTGGCCTGCAAGGCATGCTCGCGAACCACTGTCTCCTGTCCCCAGAGTGCTGTTGCAAAGCAGCGCAAACGCCTCTCTCGGTCGGCGAAGAGCGCATCCCCTGTCTCACGCAGCAGGGCCCGCTCTGCAAGCGGGTCGGCGAAGGTAAAGAACTGAAGCCGCCGCTCTGCCTCGGCACCGCCAACCCTTATCCCGGTGGCAATCCAATTCTCAAAGCCGGGCAGATCCAGCCTGCGGAGGAGCATCTCCATTCGCTCGAGGATCGCCTGGACGGATTCCGGCGCTTGCTCCGCCGTGTCGGTGATCAAGCGGCTCCAGTCACTAAAGGCGTCTGCATCATTCAGACGGTTTGCGGCAAAGGCGCCCGCAGCGCAGAGCTGAATGGCAGCTTGCCGCCCGGCCGTAAAGGCGACGTCCTTTACCGTTTCGACGAAATTGAAGGCGACATCCGGAGTCAGGGCTTCGGCGATTGTGGGGCTGTAGCGCTGGTAGGAGACCAGGATGCCGCCTGCTAGACCAACACGCTCCAGCATGCGCGCCTGTCGTAGCCAACGCGCCAGGAGAGGACCAGGGAAGGCTTTGCTGGCGTGCTCCCCGACCGCATCCAAGGGAGAGCCGGGCGGCAAGCGGCCGGTCTCGGGTTCGACCAGGCGAAGAAGGTTGGACGGGGGGCGGCCTGCCATCTATCAGCCTAGCGCAAACAGCTGGCGATGGCTGCACTGAGGGCGTCGCGCAGATCGGGATCGTCGGTAAGCGGCAAGACGATCGTCGCGTTACAGGCTGCCTTCAGGCTGACACCGCGGCGCAAGAGCTGACCGGCGTGAATCAGCATCCGCGTCGATGCCCCCTCGCTCAAGCCATGTCCTTTGAGATTGCGGGACCGTTCGGCGATGGAGACCAATTGAGCGGCCTCTCCCTCTGAGATGTCGGCCTCATGCGCAATGATCCCGCACTCGATATCGCGTTCTGGATAGCCAAAGTCTAAGGCTGCAAAGCGTTGCTTGGTGCTTTCCTTCAGATCCTTAAGGACGCTCTGATAGCCGGGATTGTAAGAGATAACCAGTTGGAAGTCTGCATGCGCGCGGACGATCTCGTTCTTCTTCTCAAGCGGCAGGATGCGGCGGTCGTCGGTCAAAGAGTGAATGACCACGGTGGTGTCTTGGCGCGCCTCGACAATCTCGTCGAGATAACAGATCGCACCATGGCGGACCGCTAAGGTGAGAGGACCGTCGTGCCACTTCGTCCCCTCGGCATCCAAGAGATATCGCCCGACCAGATCGGAGGCTGTCATGTCCTCATGACAGGAAACGGTGACGAGAGGCTGACCAAGCTTCCAAGCCATGTGCTCGACGAAGCGGGTCTTGCCGCACCCGGTTGGCCCCTTCAGCATGATGGGCAAGCGTTCCGACCAAGCCGCCTCGAAGAGCGCAACTTCGTCTCCGATCGCACGATAATAGGGCTCCTCGGGAAGGCGGTAGTCGTCGAGTGTCATGGCTCACACAGCTTGGTCGGACGATTGCAGGGGCGGGACTGGACCAGGCTCGGAAGGCACGCGGGTCACGCGCATCTTTGAGGGGGGCAGGGCCCAAGCCGCCCACAAGAGGGTGACTTGGGCGCCTGCTAAGCCTGCTCGTCGCTTAGGCTAGCGATGGGTGCCGGTCTTCTGGTTCGGCAGGCCCTCAATCGGGCACTCGTCCGTGCCCACCGTCTCACGGGTGAGGGCTTCCACCATCTCGCGCGTGCCCTCAGGGTCGGTGATCCACTTCTTGTAGAAGTCGTAAGGACAGGCGGCCACGCCTTCGGCTTCTTCTCCAGATCCGATCTTTCCGGTGTAGCCACGGTGCAGAAGTTTGAAGAGGTGGTTTTGCGACTGCATGTTCCGGCGCGCATCGCGAATGAGCGACTTGGAGAGCTGCGCATACTGGATGCCGTTCTCCTCTTCCCCGCATTCGCCCAAAGTGCGCCCATCGAAACCGACGATGGCCGAGTGCCCGAAGTAGGAGTAGACGCCATCAAATCCCGCGGCATTGGCGACCGCGACGTAGGTATTGTTCGCCCAGGCCATGGCCTTGGACATGACAACCTGCTGCTCCTTGGCCGGATACATGTAGCCCTGGCAGCGAATGATCAGCTCCGCCCCCTTCATCGCGCAATCGCGCCAGATCTCTGGATAATTGCCGTCATCGCAGATGATCAGGCTGATCTTCATGCCCTTGGGACCATCCGAGACATAGGTGCAATTGCCGGGGTACCAGCCCTCGATCGGGACCCAAGGCATGATCTTGCGGTACTTCTGAACGACCTCGCCCTCGTCGTTCATCAGGATCAAGGTGTTGTAGGGCGCCTTGTTCGGGTGCTCTTCATGCCGCTCGCCAGTGAGCGAGAAAACACCCCACGTCTTGGTCTTGCGGCAGGCCGCGGCAAAGATCTCCGTCTCCTCTCCTGGGCAGGAAGAGGCCGTCTCGTACATCTCTTTCGGATCGTACATGATCCCGTGGGTCGAATACTCGGGAAAGATAACGAGATCCATGCCAGGTAAGCCAACCTTCATGCCTTCGATCATCTCGGCAATCTTCTTGGCGTTCTCCAGGACCTCATCACGCGTGTGAAGTCTCGGCATCTTGTAGTTCACGACGGCAACACCGACGGTATCGTTGCTGCTAGAGATGTCTCCGTGAAGCATGTCTGTTCTCCTTGGTGAGCAAGAGGGGTTCAAGCCAATCGCCAGCGCTGTCCGAGGGACAGTTGGCGTAGGCTTGCGTGTTGGCGAAGCCACTTAGCGGGCTTCGTGGATGCAAAGATGTCGTGTGGGAAGAGCACAAAAAACCGAGGTGCCGCGAACCGCTGGCGGTCCACGTGCAAGCTCGCTATGCTCAGTGTTACTGCGGCGTCGTTGCCCGCTTCGTCACCGATTGGCACAATCATTCTGAGGGTAACGAAGAGATTTAACGGTATCCGGCGCGCATAGGGACGTCAAGTCCCTCAGGGTGACGTGCAATTCCTCAACCCGCATCCGGCCGATCATCGCAGTCTCTGGTGATCATCGGCGTCTTCGTAATCGCCGTCTTCTCCGGCATGCTGGGCGTCACCTTTTTCGGCATCTTCTTGACCCCGGTCTTCTACGTCCTGGTGCGAAAGCTGGAAGGCCCGGAGCAGCTTGGCGATGTTGAGATGCCTATCCTGCAGCATCACGCGATCTCTCAGCCTGAGCCAGGCGGAAGACCCTCTTCACATCCTCGGTTATGGCGAGCAGGACGGGTACCAGTATCAGCATGAGAAGGGTGGCGAAGAGCTCCCCAAACGCCAGCGACGTGGCAGCCGGAATGAGATACTGAGCCTGTTCGGAGGTCTCAGTCAGCAATGGGGCTAGGCCGATAACCGTCGTGGCGGTGGTGAGAAAGATCGCGCGATAGCGCCCGGTTGCGGCTTCGATCAGCGCGTCGTTTACCGGCAGGCCCGCTTCGACGGCTTGGTTATAGCGGGTGACAAGCACCAGGCTGTCGTTGATCACCACGCCGCTCAAAGCCAGCATACCGAAGAAGGACAGTACTGAGAGCTCGATGCCCATTATCAGGTGCCCGATGGCCGCGCCGACGAAGCCGAAGGGGATGATGGCCAGGATCAGAACCGGCTGCCAGTAGGACTTCAGCGGGATGGCCATCAGGACGAAAATCGTCACCGCAGCCAGCAGCAGCGCCCGCTTCATGCCCTCTTGTATCTCACCGATTTCTTCGATCTCACCTGCTTTCTCTAGTTTCACATTCGGGAAGTAGGCAGGCATCTCTGGCACGAAGTAGTTGTCGACCACCCAGGCCAGGTCTTCTGGGGAGAGTATCGAGCGATCGACTGAGACGGCTATGGTGTTGACCAGTTTGCCGTTTTCCCGATGCACTGTCCCTGGCACGTATCCACTTTCGATTTCGGCCACGGAGCGGAGCGGGATCCACGCGCCTGTCTTGCTGCGCAGACGGCTGTCGAGTAGGTCATCGAAGCTGTTGCGTGCGCTGCTCGTATTCTGCACGAGGACGCGCAGCTCTCTGCCGTCACGCCTGACCCTATCCACCTCCGCGCCTCCGAAGGCGTTGCCGATCTGTGAGGCCAGTGTTTGCGGATCGAAGCCCAGGCTGCGGGCTTCCGGCTTCACGCGGATCGCAAGCTGAGGCTGCCCGGCTGTGAGCGTGTCTCGAATGTTGTGCGCGCCCTCGACCTCGGCGAGGAACTCCTTGAGATACTTGCTGGCTTCCGCCAGCTCATCGGTATCTCTGGATACTAGTCTCAGCAGGAAACCGCCGCCAAAGTCCTCGGTTGCGGTGAACTGGAGCGCGGTTGCACCTTCGAGCTGGCCGGCACGCCTGCGCCACTCACGCAAGACCTCCAGGGTTTGCAGGTTCCTTCGCTCAGAAACGGGAGTGAGCTCGGCATAGAGCTGTGCAGAGGTGGCGCTCGAGATGATCAAGAACATGGTTCGGATCGGGGGCGCCACCAAAGAGGCTTGGTCGCGCAGCTCTTGGTTCAGGTCTTCGCCGATACTCTGCAGGCGCTCCACATTAGTTCTCGTGAGTTGAAAAGGCGCGCGCGCATCCATCTCCACACTAATTGAAATGATCTGTCCCGGCACGTCGGGAAAGAAAACGGTCTTGATCTTCCCAAGACCAATGAGGCCAAGGCCGTAGAGACCAGCGGACACAAAGATGATCAGCACTGCGTAGCGGTGGTGGATCGCCGCCTTCAAAAGCGGCCTGTAGGCGACGTTCTTGCTCCAATCCAAACCCGATCGGGCAGCAGCCTGCAGCTTAGACCACCCCAGTGTCAGCCGATTGCTCGGCCGGCGCCCCAGGTGAAGAGATGCCAGATGCGCCGGCAGGATGAGCTTGCTCTCGATGAGGGAGAAGGCGAGCGCCAGAATGACAATGCCTGAGAAGCTGGCCAGAACTTTGCCAAGCGGGCTATCGAGCAGCAGAAGGGGATAGAATGCAGCGATGGTGGTCAGGCCGCCAAAGATCGTGGCGAGCGCAACTTTCTCAACACCAGTCTGCGTACCGGCGATTGGGTCGCTCGTCTGCTGGCGATGTTCGAACACGCTTTCGCCAACGACCACGGCATCATCGACCAGAAGGCCGAGCGCAATGATAAGGCCAAAGGTGGTGACGTCGTTCAATGAGTAATCGACCCACTGGGAACCAGCGACCGCCAGAGCGCCCATGATCGAAATGGGGATACCCATGGCGACCCAGAAGGCGAGACGGAGATCCAGGAACAACGCAAGCACGAGAATGACCAGCAGCAGGCCCTGCACGCCGTTCGTACTGAGCAGTCCCAGCCGGTCGGTGATGTAGGTGGAGGCATCACCCCAAACGGAAATCTCTACGCCCGGCGGCAAGTGTGGTTCGAAGTCGCGCGCGACCGCGTGCACAACCTCCGAAATGCGCAGCACACTCTCCTTCTGTCCGACCAGCACCGCCATGCCGGTGGTCGGCGCAGAGTTGAAACGGAAGAGGTAGTCGCCTTCTTCGAAGGTGTCGCTGACCTTGGCGATTTGGCCCAGCGCGATCGATGTTCCGTCCGCATCTTCGATGAGGGGTATATCGGCGAACTGGGTGGAAAACCTGGCCCTGTCATCGGTCTTGAGCGCAACGTTGCCGCCGATAGTGCGCAGCGTTCCGGTTTGAAAGTCGAGAGAGCTCGCGCGGATCTTCTCAACAACATCGTCAATGGTCAGCTGAAACTGCCGCAGGATCTTCGGATCAAACTCGATACGCATTTGCCGGGCATGCAAGCCCCAAACCTCCAAGCGCGAGAGCTCCGGTTCCGCGAGAAGGTCTTCCCGGAAACGCTCGGTCAGCGCCTGAAGTGTCAGGGGATCGGTATCGCCATGGATGTTGATGTAGAGGGCCGGATAGTCGTAGCCGTTGGACTCGATCACAGGCCGGCGCATGGACGCAGGAAAGTCATCGATTGCGTCTATACGCATCCGAACGCGATCCAGCAGCTCTTGCAGATCCGCACCCCCGACTTTGCGAACCTCAACGTAGGAAACCTCTGCAGCGGACTGCGATGAGACGCTCTTGACGCCCTCCAAACCCTCGATCGCCTTCTCGATCTTTCGCGTGACAAGATCGTCGACCTGCGCGGTCGAGGCACCCAGGAACGTGGTGGTGATCTGCACGCTGTCGGGCGGCATGCGCGGGAAACCCTCGATGCGGATCGAGAACAGCGTGATCAGACCTGAAACGATGATGAAGACCATCAATAGGTTTGCCGCCACGGGGTTGCGAAGGAACCAGCCCAAGATGGACTTCATGAGTAATGCGCCCTTCTAGTACGGCTGTACGCTTTGGCCCGGTAGGAAAGAGGCCAGCGGAGTGATCGCGACATAGAGCGTGTCGGTTCCAGCCGGCGCTTCGATGACAAGGCGGTCTTGGCGTCTGAAGAGGATTGTCGGCGTGAAACGTGTGAGGCGACTGCTGGCATCGACATGCCAGATCTCGCCTTCTTGGGTCAGCGCCGACGCAGGGACTTCGAGCGCGTTGGGAACCGTGATCCCTGGTAAGGCCACGCGCACGAAGTCGCCGGACAGCACTTTTTCGCTTTCAGGCCCTGTGATCTCCAGGAAGACCTTGTACTGGCGCGTCGTTTCATCGAGAAACCCACCGCCTTGACGGATCGTCGCTGTGGCGACCACTTCGGCGTTCTGGTCGATCACGCTGGCGCTTAGACCCGCGAGCGGCGTCTTTAGAAGGCTCCAGTCGTGTCGGCTCAGCTCCACAGTCATTTCGAAGCTAGCGTCGTCCACCAGCTTCACGAGTGGATCGCCCGCGTTTGCCGTCTGTCCCGGGCTCACGTATCGCGCGGTTACGAATCCGGCAAAGGGGGCGATAAGGGTAGCATCCTCCAGCTGCCGTCTTGCGGCGGAAACGCGCGCCTCTGCCGAGGCCACAGCACTTTCGGCGATTGCCAGTTGCGGCAGTCTGAGCGCCAAATCGTTAGGCGGTTTGACCCTCTCGCGCTCAAACTCCTTGCGCGCCACAAGGTGGGCGTTTTGCGCCTGCCACAGCCTAAGCTTTGCTTCCTTCAGGGATAGCTCTGCCGCTGCCAACTCGGCGACGTAGGTCGCCCTCTCGATCTCGATTAGGACCGTGCCTTCCTCGACGCGCTCGCCGGCAAGAGCGGCGGTGGTCACGCTCGTGATCCGCCCAGAGACCGCCGCCTTCAGCTCCGCAGACCAGCGTGGGCGCACTTCAGCAAAAGCCATAACCTCAACGACTGCGCTGCCGGGCTGCACCGTTTCGATGGACACCCAGGGCGCTGGCCGCGGATCGTCCGCCTCGACTGCCTCCAAAGTGTATTCCGCAGTGTAGAGGTACCACAGCAGGCCGCCGAGCATTCCCAGTGCCAGGACAATGAACAGCAGCCTCACAGGGAGTGAACCTCCGGCTGGGGTGTGTTTCGCACGCCTGCTCTGCATGGAAACGGTCGATAGCTAGTGGTCTTCAAGGGTGAACCGAAAGGCGTCGCCACGGCACACTCTGTGACCCGCTGCACCCGCCACCGGTTGGCGGGCAGCCTGTCCCAATTGGCCGGAGCAATCGCCCGGCTCGCGGGCTGTGGGCGGTCTTCTTGGCATGGTGAGACCCCCGATCATCGTTTGGCGGAGCGGCTTCTTCGGTTCTGTGCCGCAGCCGAAGCAGCAGGGCCGAGCCCCCGGATGACCGTCCGAAAGGCCAGCGCGGCGGCATCGCGGCGCGCCACCGCGCCATCGTCAACGCTGTTCCAGGCGGCGTAAATCAGCGCATCGATTGCCGCGACCACCCAGGCCGTGGGCACGGCCCGATCAAGACTGCCTTCGGCTTTCATCGCTTCGACAAGCGCGCCCAGCTCATCAAGTTGCCGGCTGTAGGTAGCTTTGATCTCGGGATCGTTGAGGACTGTCGCTTCGTTGGCCAGGAACCGAAAACGGTCGCCAAGGGGCACAATGCACTGGACGATCTCTGCGAGCGCTTGTTCGGCACTCAAGCGGTCGATGGCGATGTCTTGCGTGGCTTCGTCGATCTGACGGAGCGACTCCAAGACCAGCGCCCGGATCAGATCCTCACGGGTTGGAAAGTGCCGATAGAGGGTGGCTCGGCCAACGCCTGCCTTCTCCGCAATCTCGGCCATCGCAGCCCCGGGATTGCGGGCGAGCACAGCTCCGGCCGCATTCAGTAGGCCTTGGTGGGTCACCGCTTGTGGCGATCTTGATTGAGACATAGCTGTCTCATTTAGTACATCTGTGTATTGCCATCAAGAGCGAATCACGCTGTGAGAGTGGCTGCTTCACGCTTGTCACGGGGTGCCAGCTGGGCTGAATCTGCGAACTCCGGTCGTGGGATGGGTCGTCCAAGTCTCTGACAACGCCGTACAGGTGAGTAACGTCCCCGAGCGGACGTTACCCTTACTTCTCCGTCATTCGCAGTGCCGACGACCTGCGCGGTCTCATCGAAGACCGCAAACAGTGCAAGCCCGCGATTGGCATGCTGCTTGCTGTCGAAGGCATGAACTGGATCGATGCCGACCCTCAGGCGATAGACGCCGGCTTGGCGGAGCTGCGCGGCGCGGGTTTCCGTATCGCGGCACCGACGCACCGCTTCGACACCCAGTTCGCGTCATCAAGCGAAGGCTGCTTGCAAAAGGACGGCCTCAAGCCCGGCGGTAGTCCAAAGATGGCTGAGAGTATCTGTACTGATCTCCTGCGGCCCGTCTGGCAGGTTTGCCCCTGGCACGACCGGCGTTGACACAAATGGAACGCTGGTCCCCTCTACCTGCGCTCTTTGTCTCATTCGGAGATACGCCCAGAACTCTTGCCAGGAGGGCATGCCAATGGAAATCGATACCGACAAGCTGGACGATACCGTCTTAGCCCTGCTTTATCTGACACTGCATGATGAGCGGCGCGCCTGGAAGAGCTTCGATTGGTCCGTTACCGATCGGCTCTACCAGAAGGGGCTGATCCAGAACCCGGCGAACAAGGCCAAGTCGCTGTATCTGACCGATGCCGGCCTAGCTCGCAGCGAGGCCCTGTTCGCGGAGCTCTTTACCCGCGACGGCAAGCCGGACGAGCAAGGGAATTGCGAGAAGGAGCCTAGGGTTGGTGACTGAAACGCCGCGCCGGCGGCGTGGACCGAAAAAGGGGGAGGGGGCGGCGATCGTCTATGAGACGATCCGGCGGCGTATCCTCCTTTTGCAGCTGCCGCCCGGCGCCAACCTCTCCGAGGCCACCTTGGTGGAGGAGCTGGGCGTATCCCGCACGCCGGTGCGCGAGGCCTTAACCCGGCTGGCGGCGGAAGGGCTGATCGACGTGCTGCCGAACCAGGGCGCAAGGGTCGCCTCCGCCGATCTGGAATCCACCTCCGCACTTCTGGAGGCCTTTGAGCTGGCGCAGCGTGCGGTCACGCGCTGGGCAGCGATCAAGCATAGCGACCGGCAGATGGAGGAAATCCGTGCGCGGGGCGATGACTTCAAGAAGGCCGCCGCCGCCCTGCAGTTCGAAGAGATGGGCGACTGCAATCGTGCCTTCCATCAGGCGATTGGCGAGGCCTGCGGGAACCCAGTGGTCGCCGCCTTCTATAACTCCCTGCTGGGCAAGACCTTGCGGCTTGCCCACCTGATCCTCAATCGGCGCTTCCCCTCGATCGAGCCGGCGCACCGCTATGACGTGGTCATCGCCGAACACGATGCCTTGGTTGCTGCCATCGCGGCACGCGATGCCGATTTGGCCGAGCGTCTGGCGGGTGAGCACGCCGACCTCTTCCGCCGCTCTGTCGTGCGTTTCTTCTCTCAGTCGCATGCAGCCGAGGTGGCGATCCCCAACGGTCCACGGGGCCTGGAGGCTCTGATTCAAAAGAAATCTGCTGAATAGCAGTCAGTACTGCTTTTGCGGATCGGGGCCGGCCAAGGCGTCGCCGCCGTCAACCGGCAGCAGCCACCTCCATGGCCGTGCCCATCCGTGGGACGGGGAGCCGCCTCGTTGGGTCGCTCCAACCTTGATCGCGGCTGTAGTCTTCCAGCGCGCCGGTGCGGATGGCGCCCGGGCCGACGGCATTGACCAAGATACCCTTCTGTCCCCATTCCAAGGCCAGGGTCTTGGTTAGATTGACGATGGCCGCTCGGGCCGCCTGCGCGTGCGCGAAGTAGGGGATGGGCCCGGTGTGGCCGAAGACGATGTTGATGATCCGCCCGCCCCGCCCGGCGGCGATCAGGCGCTTGGCATAGCCGTGGCTCATCTGCCAGTTGCCCTGGACGTTCAAATCGAAGACCGCGCGGAAGCCGTTGGGCGAGATCTCTGCCGCTGGGGCCGGGAACTGACCACCGGCATTGTTGATCAGCAGGTCGGGCAGACGCTCCGCCGCTTCCAGGTCTGTGAAGAGCGCCTCCACTGACTGCAGGTCGCGGATGTTCAGCGCCTGGCTGCTGGCTGCAATCCCCTCGGCCTGCAGCGCAGCTTCTGCAGTCTGCAGAACCTCCTTACGTCTGGCAGCGATCAGCACCTTGGCCCCCAAGCGGCCCAGCAGGCGCGCGGTGGCGAAGCCGATCCCAGTGCCGCCGCCGGTAATCAGCGCGCGCTTACCGGCCAGAAGCCCCGGCTGGAAGAGTGCCAGCAGGGTCTTGTCGCTGGGGGCAGCGGTCATGCCGTCTCTCCGTCCGGCTGCTTGAAGAGAGCTGTGCGCACCTCTGGCTCTAGCGGCCCTTGTCGGGCTTTGCCTTTCTGCAAGTTCACAGCCCGCTGCACAGCCGGGCGTTCTTTGATCCGCTGCCGCCAGGCCGTGACCTTGGGGTAGGGCTCCAGGGGCACGCCCATCGCCTTGGCGATCAAGACCCAAGGCCAGGCGATCATGTCGGCGATGGAGTAGGCCTCGCCTGCTAGCCAGTCTTGCGCGGTGAGACGCCGCTCCAGCACCTGCAGGCAGCGCTGATACTCCGCCCGATAGCGCTTGGCGGCATAGCTCGCCTGCTCCGCCTCAGGCGCGTAGTTGAAGAAGTGGCTGTGCTGGCCGGCCATGGGACCGAGATTGCCGACCTGCCAGAAGCACCACTCCAGACAGGCGGCGCGGCCGCGTGGATCGCTGGGCAGGAAGCGGGCCTGTTTCTCAGCCAGATAGAGCAGGATCGCGCCGGACTCGAAGAGGGCCTGGGGGGCGCCTTCTACCGCATGATCGACGATGGCCGGCACGCGCTGATTGGGACTGATGGCGGTGAAGGCTTCGCTGAACTGATCGCCGGCGCCGATGTCGATGGGGCAGAGGCGGTAGTCGAGCCCCAGTTCCTCCAGCAGGATAGCAACCTTCCAGCAGTTGGGCGTCGGCCAGGAGTAGAAATCCAAGCTGGGCGGCATGGCTCACGCCACCGCATCCAGCTGCTTCACTCGGCGGACATGATAGTCGGGATCGCCGAAGAGCACGCGGATGGCCGAGAGGCGCTTTAGGAAATGTCCGATCGGCAGGTCGGCGGACATACCGATGCCGCCGTGCAGCTGCAGCGCCGTTTCGCCGATGAAACGCCCGCTCCAGCCGGCCTGGGCCTTGGAGGTGGAAACAAGGCGCCTTTGCGTTGCCAGATCCACCTGGCGGTCGGCGTGCTGGGCGGCGGCGAAGACCGTGGCCTCCAGGGTATCGGCCTGAATGCTCATGTAGGCGCAGGCATGCTGCACCACTTGGAACTTGCCGATCGGCCGGCCGAACTGCTGACGCTGGCGGACGTAGTCCAGGGTCTCAGCGTTTAGACTGAGGCAGCAGCCCAGGGCCTCCGCCGCTAGAGCCAGAGCGGCCCGGTCACAGGCGGCCTCGATCAGCGGCAGGGCGGTGTCCTCTTGGCCCAAGAGGCTATCCGCTGGCAGTTGGACGCCGGAGAAGAAGACCTCCGCCGCCCGGTGACCGTCGTTCGTGGCATAGGGCCGAAGGGAGACGCCTTCGGCCTGCGGATCGACGAGGAAGAGCGATATGCCGTCTCTCTCGCCCGCTGCGCCGCTGCTGCGGGCAGAGACCAGCAATCGCCCCGCCGCTTGCGCCCAGAGCACAGCGGTCTTGCGTCCTTCTAGCCGATAGCCGCTGCCGTCGCGCTCAGCCCGCGTTGTGACGTGGCAGAGGCTGTAGCGGCTGCCGCGCTCGGCATAGGCGAGGGCGAGATGCTGCCTCCCCGCGATAACCGGCCCTAGTAGATCGGCGGCCCGCTCCGGTGCTGCCTGGGCCAGCAAGCCGCCAGCCAAGACGACGCTGGAAAGGTAGGGACTGACGAGGTTGTGGCTACCCAAGCCCTGTTGGATGACACAGAGGTCACTCTGGCCCAGCCCCAAGCCACCCATCGCCTCAGGGAAAGGGGCCGCCGTGATGCCGAGGTCGACCAGCTCTTGCCAGTCTGCCTCGGCGAAGCCGGCCTCACTCGCGACCCGTTCCTTGCGGGTTTCGAAGGGGTAGATCCGGTCCAAGAGCCTGGTCAGGCTGTCCCGCAGCAGCGCTTGGTCCTCGGTCAATCCAACCAGCATGGCGCCGCTCCCTAAAGCCCTAGGACGTTCTTGGCGATGATGTTGCGCTGGATCTCGTTCGAGCCGCCGTAGATGGAGACCTTGCGCGTGTTGAAGTACTCCGCCGCCCGGCCCGGCACGTAGTCGGGCAGGCCAAGGCCATCGTTACTCCCCAGAGTGGCCGGCGCCGGCAGATCCGGCAGTCCCAGGGTGCCAAGCGCATCCAGGGTCAGCTCGGTGACCGCCTGATGCAGGTCGGCGCCGCGGATCTTCAGCAGGGTCATGCGGTCGGGATCCTGCTCGGCCGGGCTGTTGTGGTCGTAGAGCAGGAAGTGTTCTACGGACTCAAAGGCCGCCAGCTCCATCTCGAAGCGGTAGAGCCGGTCGGAGAACTGCGGGTCGTCGAGCAGGCTGCCCTCTGGCCCCGCTTCCTCTCGGGCGAAGCGCTTCAGCCGGCGCAAGAGGGCCTTGGTGACCGCCACCTGGGCAACGTTATAGCGCTCGCGACCCAGCTGGAACTTGGCCAGCTCCCAGCCCTGTCCCTCGCCGCCCAGCAGGTTGCGGGCCGGCACCCGCACGTCGGTGAAGAAGGTCTGATTGATCTCCGCCCCGCCCTCATAGGTGGGGATGGGTTCGACTGAGATGCCCGGGGTCTGCATGTCGATGAGGAACATGGAGATGCCCTTTTGCGGGCGGTCCTCCACGGCGGTGCGGAAGATGCCGAACATCCAGTCCGACTGCAGGGCATAGCTGGTCCAGATCTTGGAGCCGTTGATGACATAGTCATCGCCATCCCGGTCCGCCCGGCACTTCAGTGCCGCCAGATCCGATCCGGCATTGGGCTCTGAGAAACCCTGGCACCAATAGATCTCGCCGCGCAGGATGCGGGGCAGGAAGAAGTCCTTCTGCCACTGGCTGCCGTATTCGACGATTGTCGGCGCCACCAGGGAGAAGCCCCAGGAAAGATGCCCCAGCGGTGCCCCTTCTTCAGCCATGACCTGATGGAAGACATACTGCTGGGCGGGCGTGAAGCCGGCCCCGCCGAAGGCCTCCGGCCAGCCGCGCGCCGCCCAGCCCTTCTGCACCAGTTGATCGTGCCATGGCTTCATGGTCGCGCGGTCGATCGCCATCCCACGCTGCTGGCGCTCGCGCACCGCATCCGGCAAATGCGCGCGGATGAAGCCGCGCACCTCCTCGCGAAAGTCGGCAAGATCGTCGTGGAAGCGCAGGTCCATGGCTTTGCCTCAAAACGTATACACAACGTATCCGTAGTCTCTTGCTGGCACGCGGTCAAGGCTCCTGGAGCGTTGACCAGAGCTGGCTGAGTGCTTAATAGATACAACGTGTATCCAATTAAGAGAGGCGCTCAAGATGGCTGGACCACTGGACGGCGTGCGCGTGCTGGACTTGACGACGATGATCTCCGGGCCGCTCGCCACCATGCTGCTGGCCGATCAGGGGGCAGAGGTGATCAAGATCGAGAACACCAAGGGCGGCGACCTGACCCGCCTGGTCTCGACCGCGCGAAACGGCCTGGCAGCCTCCTACCTCAATAACAATCGGAACAAGAAGTCCTTGGTCCTGGACCTAAAGGACCCGCGCGGATTAGAGGCCTTTCGTGCTCTGGCAAAGACCGCAGACGTCCTCGTGCAGAACTTCCGCCCCGGCGTTATGGAGCGCCTCGGCATCGGGCCGGAGGATCTGCACGCGCTGGCGCCCGGGTTGATCTATGTCTCCATCTCCGGCTTCGGCGCGACCGGTCCTTATGCCAAGAAGCCGGTCTACGACCCGCTGGTGCAGGCGGTCTCCGGCCTGGCCTCGGTTCAGGGCGGCTCTGACACGGCCCGGCCGCGGCTGGTACGGACCATCGTGCCGGACAAGCTCTCCGGCTACGTCTGCGCGCAGGCTGTGACTGCCGCCCTGGTCGCGCGCTACCGGAGCGGCGAGGGCCAGACCATCACCTTGAACATGCTGGATGCCGTCTTGGCTTTCCTTTGGCAGTCGGACATGGGCGGGCGGACCTTCGTCGGCGACGAGATCGAGACCGAGAAGGCGCAGTCCTTCATCGATCTCATCTATGAGACGCAAGACGGCTACATCTCGGTCGCCGTCAACTCCGACAAGGAGTGGCGCGGGCTCTGTGCCGCCTTCGACAAGCCGGAATGGCTGGAGGACCCGCGTTTCCGCACCGCCAAGCTGCGGCATGCCAACATCGACGCGCGCTTGGAAGCGACACAGGAGGTTCTGCGTCACGACACCTCGGCCCATTGGTTGGCGCGCCTGGAGGCGCATGACGTGGGCTGTGCGGCCGTGCTGACGCGTGCCGAGGTCATCGACCACCCGCAGGTGAAGGCTAATGGCACGGTCATCGAGTACGATCACCCGATTGCCGGCCGCCTGCGCCAGACGCGTCAGGCGGCGGTCTTTTCCGGCACGCCCAACGCGGCGCCTGCGGGCGCACCGCTCTATGGTGCGCACTCGATCGCCATCCTGCGAGAAGCGGGTATCGGCGAGGCTGAGATCCGCGCCATGATTGAAGCGGGGACGCTCGTCGCAGCTGAGAGCGACGCGGACAAGAGAGCGCCACGAAAGGCGGCATCATGAAGATCTACCGGGGATCCTGTCACTGCGGTTCGGTCACCTTCGAGGTCCGCAAGAAGGAGCCGATCAGCATCTTGATTGACTGCAACTGCTCGATCTGCACCAAGAAGGGCCTACTGCACACCCCGGTGGAGAATGACGAGTTGACGATCCTTTCCGGCGAAGAGCATCTGCGGCTCTATCAGTTTCACACCAAGACGGCGAAGTACTGGTTCTGCCCGACCTGCGGGGTTGAGCCCTTCCACCGCTCGCGCACCAATCCGCAGCGCTACTCGGTCAACGCCCGTTGCCTCGACGATCTGCCCGAGCTTCTGGAGAAGACCGGCATTTGGTTCGTCGATGCCAGCGTACATCCCCTAGACCAGGGCGGCGACAGCTTCCCCTCGCGGCCCAATCCCTACCGCGAGCAGCAAGGCGAGGATCCGGGCCTGGTGTCGGAGGAGGCACCGGTGAAACAGCGGCGCAAGTCGCAGGAGACAGCCTAGATGGCGGGGCCGCAGTGGTCGGTCGGGATCGATACCGGGGGCACCTTCACCGACGTCTATGCCGTCGATCTGGCGGGCGGAGCGACGCTCTGTGCCAAGACGCCCTCGACGCCGGATGACCCCAGCCGGGCGATCCTGAAAGGTCTGCAGATCCTGGCAGACGATCTTGGCGTGGATCTTAGCCACCTGCTCCGCCTCGCGCACGGCACCACGGTCGGCACCAACGCGCTGATCCAGCGCACCGGCGGGCGGGTCGGCTTGCTGGTCACCCGCGGCTTCGTCGACCTGCCGGCGATTGGCCGGCAGACCCGGCCCAGGATCTTCGATCTGCAGACCGACGCGCCGCCGCCTTTGGCCGGGCCGGAGTTGCGCTTCGAGATCACCGAGAGGGTGCTGGCCGATGGCTCCGTCTTGCGCCCCTTGGCGATGGAGGAGGTGCCGGCGCTGGCCGAGGCGATCCGGGCCTCCGGCGCCGAGGCCCTGTCGATCTGCCTGCTCTTCTCTTTCCTCAACCCCAATCACGAGCAGCGTCTGCGTGAGGCTCTCTCCGCCGAACTACCGGACCTGCGCATCTCGCTCTCCTCGGAGGTGCAGCCGGAGTTCCGTGAGTACGAGCGGCTGAACACCACCTTGATCAACGGCTATCTGCAGTCGGTGATGGAGGGCTACATCGACCGCCTGGACAGCGGCGTCGAGGCCCTGGCGCCGCAAGCCGGCCTGGGGATCAACCAGTCCAGCGGCGGGCTGATGACGGCCAGTCTGGCCCGGTCCTTCCCGGTGCGCACGGCACTCTCCGGCCCAGCGGCGGGTGCGGTGGGCGCGGCCTATGTCGCCCGCCAGGTGGGTCGGCAGAACGTGCTGACCGTGGACGTCGGCGGCACCTCAGCCGATGTGGCGCTGATCGTCGACTACCGGCCCGGCATCGCCCGGGAGCGGGAGGTGGCGGGCTTCCCTATCCGCCTTCCCATGGTGGATATCGAGACCATTGGCGCCGGCGGCGGCTCCATCGCCTGGTTCGACATTGATGGCCTCTTGAAGGTCGGGCCGCGCAGCGCCGGCGCCCATCCAGGCCCCGCCTGCTATGGCGAGGGCGGCACCGAGGCTACGGTCTCTGATGCCAATCTGGTGCTGGGGCGGCTGGGCGGTGACCTGGCCAACGGCGGCCTGAACCTGCGCCCCGATCTCGCCAGAGACGCCATCGCGCCCCTGGCCCAGCGCCTAGACTGCAAGGTGGAAGAGGCCGCGCTTTCCATCCTGCAGATCGTCGTCTCCAACATGGTGCGCGTGCTGCGCTCCATCTCGGTCGAGCGCGGGCACGATCCCACCAGCTTCGCCCTCATGCCCTTCGGTGGCGCCGGGCCGCTGCATGCCCGCGACATCGCGGTGGAACTGGGGATCGGCGAGATCATCGTACCGGCAGCGCCTGGCATCGTCTGTGCGCAAGGCCTGCTGGTCGCCGACCGGCGGGAAGACTTCTCGGCCACCCGTCGGCTGCTGCTGGCCGCGGAGAACAAGACCGCGCTGGACGAGGCGCTGGCCGGCCTCGATGGAGCAGCCGAAGCCTGGCTATCAGAGGCCGAGGCTGCGCCGGAGGCCTGCCGCAAGGAGCTGGTGGTCGAGGCCCGCTACGAGGGCCAGAATTTCGAGCTGCAGGTGCCCGCGGGCCGCTTCGGCCAGGGCGCGGCCGCCGCCTTCCCGGAGATCGAGACCTTCCGCACCGCCTTCCTGGACGAGCACCGCAAGGCCTATGGCTATGCCAATCCCGAGGCCCCGGTGGAGGTGATCAATCTGCGCCTGACCGCCTTCGTTGCCGGGCTGGACCTGACGGTGGCCAAGGACGAGCCGGCAGACGGTCATGGACGCACGGCAGAGCGACAGGTCTGGTTCGACGCCAGCGGTCCAATCACCACCCGGATCTACCATCGCGGCGATCTGGCGGCCGAGCAGCGCATTCCAGGCCCCGCCATCATCGAACAGCTGGACACCACCATTCCCATCTACCCCGGCGACGTCGGGGTGCTGGACCACCACGGCAATCTGATCATCACACTGGGGGGAGAGGCCTGATGGACCCGATCCGCGTCGAGATCTTCGCCAACGCCCTGCGCTCGCTAACCGAGGAATCCTTCGTCTCGCTGATGAAGAGCGCCTATTCGGCCAATATCAAAGAGCGCAAAGATCACTCCACCGCCGTGCTCGACAGCCGTGCCCAAGTGGTAGCGCAGACCATGGCCTCGCCGATCCATATCGCCTCCATGACCGGGCTGGCGGAGACCTTGCGGGAAAAGTACGGCGGGTCTGACGGCAGCTTTCCGGAGGTGAAGGAGGGCGACGTCTTCATCGCCAACGACCCTCACGTCGCCGGCGGCACGCATCTGCCGGACGTCAACCTGGTGGCCCCGGTCTTTCACGAGGGCAAGGTCGTCGCCTTCGTCTGCAACATCGCCCACCACGCCGATATCGGCGGCATGGCGGCAGGCTCGATGATGGGCGGCATGACCGAGATCTACCAGGAAGGCCTGCGCATCCCGCTGATCCGCCTCTTCCGTGGCGGCGAGCTGCAAGAGGACATCTTGAACCTGCTGCTCTTGAACGTGCGGGTGGCAGACGAGCGGCGCGGCGACTACTACGCCCAGATCGCTGCGCTCAGGCTGGGCCTGCGCCGTTTCAAGGAGATCATCGGCAAGTTCGGCATCGCCGACGTGACGCAGGGTTTTGCTGAGCTGATCGACCGCACCCGCCAGCGTTTCCGCTCGCAGATCGCCGCGGTGCCGGACGGCCTCTACGAGTTCATTGATCTGCTGGACGATGACGGCTGCGGGACCGAGGCCATCGAGATCCGTCTCAAGGCAGAGGTGGCGGGGGAGCGCATCACCTTCGACTTCACCGGCACCGCGCCGCAGATGCGCGGGAACCTGAATGTCACCATGAACGCGACCATCGCCTCGGTGGCCTTTGCCGTGCAGGCGCTGATCGATCCAGACTGCCCCTCCAACCAGGGCATGCTGGACACCATCGAGATCAAGGCAGAGCCCGGCACCATCGTGAATGCCGTGGCGCCCGCCGCTGTCGCAGCGCGGGCCCACACCTGCCAACGCATCATCGACGTGGTCTTCGGTGCCCTGGCGCCGGCCTTGCCGGAGGCCTCGCTTGGTGCCTCCAACGGGGCCAACACCACCCTCATCTTCTCCGGCGTCGATCCCCGGACCAGCCGCGCTTACGTCTACCTGGAGACCCTGGGCGGCGGCATGGGGGCGCGGGCGACGAAGGACGGCAAGGACGGGGTGCAGGTCAACATGACCAACACCTCCAACTTGCCGGTCGAGGCCATTGAGTTGGAGTACCCGCTGCTGGTCGAAGAGTACGCGCTGGTCGCTGGTTCCGGTGGTGCAGGGAAGCACAGGGGCGGCGAGGGCATTCGCCGCTCTGTCCGGCCGCTGGGTCACACCTGCAGCTTCAGCGGCGTGGGCGAGCGTTTTGCCCACCAGCCTTGGGGCGTTTTCGGCGGCGAACCTGGACGCTCGGGACGCTTCTACCTGACGGACGGAAGCGGTGCTGTCTCGCCGCTACCGGGGAAACCAGCGCCGCGCGATTTGACGCCGGAGGAGATGGTCTCCGTCGAGACGCCGGGCGCCGGCGGCTACGGCCCGGCCGCAGAGCGCCAGAAGCCGTGAGCGAGCTGTCCGGCAAGCGGGCCCTGGTCACCGGTGGGGCTGGCGGCATCGGGCTCGCCTGCGTGCGCGCCTTGGCGGCCCGCGGCGCCAGCGTCATCTTGGCCGATCTCCGGGAAGAGGCTTGCGTCGCTGCCTGCGAGAGCCTTGCCAAAGAGGGGATCACCGCAGAGCCGCTGGCCTTCGACATTGCCGACCCCGAAGAGGTCGAAGCGGCCTTCGCAGCGCTGGATCGCGACGGCAGCGCCGACATTGCTGTGCTCGCCGCAGCCATCGTCTCGGTCGCGCCGCTCCTGGAGATGCCGCTGGCGGACTGGCGCCGCGTGCTGGACGTCAACCTCACCGGCAGCTTTCTCTCCGCCCAGCAGGCGGGCCGGCGGATGGTGGAGCAGGGCTGGGGCCGCATCATCACAATCTCTTCAGTGAACGGCCAGGTGCCGGCCAGCGGGCGCGGCGCCTATGCCTGCGCCAAGGGTGGCCTCGACGTGCTAACCCGGCTCTTGGCGGCAGAGCTGGGGCCTTTGGGCGTCACCGCCAACGCCGTGGCGCCGCCACCGGTCGATACACCCATGATCCTTAAGGCGCACGGGCCCAAAGACCGAGAGAAGTGGCACCAGCGCATCCCCCTTGGCCGCTATGCCGAGCCCCGAGAGATCGCCGAGGTGGTGGCCTTCCTGGCCTCCGATGCCGCCAGCTACGTCAACGGTCACGTCATGAACGTCGACGGCGGCTTCATGGCCTCCGGTATCCTGCTTGACCGCTGAGGAAAGCCTAGCGGCCTCCCTGAATTTAACGTATACTCCATGTATCCGTAACTCACGGATCGTGAGTTGCGACGGGAAAAGGGCGCCTGCAAGCGCGCCACAGAGCGGGAGAAGGCTATGAAAAATCTGGGAGATCTGCGTTTCGAGAGCTTGGGCAGTGACGAACGCCAGCGACTGCTGGGCCTGCTGTGCGCGGCCCCGTCGCGGCGTGACTTCATGCGCCTCATGATCGCCGCTGGCGCCACCACGGCAGCTGCGGGCGGGCTCTTCGCCTCAGCGGGTAAGGCGCTGGCGGAAACGCCCAAGGTCGGCGGCAAGCTGACCCTGGCCTATGACGCGCACGGGCCGCAGGACACGCTGGATCCGATCCTCTTCGCCGCTGGCATCGACTACTTCCGCGGCCGCATGTTCTATGGCTCGCTCACCCGCCTGGCGCCCGACCTTTCTTATGAGCCGGAGCTGGCGGAGGAGATCTCTGCCAACGACGACGCCACGGTTTGGACCTTCAAGATCCGCCGCGGGGTGGAGTTCCATGACGGCAAGACCCTGACCGCCGACGACGTCCTCTACTCCATGAACCGCCATCTGGGCCCGGACAGCAAGTCGGTTGCCAGTGCGCTGGTCGACATGATCGAGCGTTGGGAGAAGGTGAACGACTATGAGGTGCGCGCCCACCTCTCCAGCCCCAACGCCGACCTGCCGGTGGCTCTCGGCACCTTCCACTTCAAGATCGTGCAGGACGGGCAGACCGACTTCTCCAAGCCGCCGGGGACCGGCCCCTACCGCGTCGGGGAGTTCACACCCGGCGTGCGGGCGATCGGCACCCGCTTTGAGAACTACTGGGCCGACGGCGGCTATCTGGACGAGATGGAGACCTTTGCCATCGGCGATCCCGTGGCGCGCCTGAACGCCTTCCTGGCCGGCGACATCGACGTCATGAACAACCTGGACCCCAAGGCCATCAAGCGGGTCGAGGCAGCCGAGGGCAAGGAGATCTGGGCGGTCAACTCTGGCGCCTACCTCAACATCGCCGCCCGCCAGGACATGACGCCATCCAACGACATGCACCTGGTGAAGGCCATGCAGCTCTTGATGGACCGCAACCGGCTGCTGCGCGGCGTGCTGAAGGGCCAAGGGTCCTTGGCCAACGACCAGCCGATCGGGCCGGCCTACTTCGACCACTGCCCGGATCTGCCGCAGCGGGTGATGGACCCCGACAAGGCCAAGTGGCACCTGCAGCAGTCCGGCATCGGCAACAGCCCCGTCGAGATCGTCGCCGCCGAGGTGGCGCCGGGTTCTGTGGAACAGTGCCTGATCCTGCAGCGCGAGGCGCAGAAGGTGGGCCTCAATCTGCAGGTCAAGACGGTGACCACAGATGGTTACTGGAGCTCCGTCTGGCGCAAGGTGCCCTTCTGCGTGGTCGGCTGGAACATGCGGCCGACGGCCAACATCATGCTGACCCTGGGCTTCGCCTCAGACGCCAAGTGGAACGAGACCGCCTGGAAGGACGAGCAGTTCGACCAGCTTCTGGTCGCCGCCCGCAGCGTCACCGACCCGGGTCAGCGCCGGCAGATGTACTGCGACATGCAGGCGATCGTGCAGGACAAGTCGGGTCAGATCATCCCGGTGCATCGCAACTACACCGATGCAGCCGCCAGCTACGTGAAGGGCACCACGGCCGTGCCGCTGCACAACTTCGGTGGTGCGGAGGCGGCACCCTTCCTCTGGCGCGACAGCTAAGCGAGCCCCTCTTTGGTACCGGCCTCGCCCACCAGCATCGACCTCATCCTGAGCAGCGGGCGTCAGCCCGCGTCCGTCGAAGGATCTGCCGCAAGCGCAGGCGCCCTTTGGCAGAGGCGTCGACAGGCTCAGCATGAGGGAGGTGCTCTTGGACCCTGGAGTGCGCACCCACGTTCTCCCACACTCCGTGCTAAGTCGGACCCATGTTCTGGCTCATCGTGAAACGCGTGGGGAGCGGTCTCCTGACCGCTTTCCTCGTGTCTGTGATCATCTTCATCGCCACCCGGATTCTGC
>JBCBSF010000028.1:0-51574 GCA_039819325.1 Pseudomonadota bacterium
GGCGTGGGTATTCTTCGATCTCGGAAACACTTTAATTGATGAAACCCACGCCATCAATCGAAACCCCACACGATTCGTTGAATCATCTTCAGGAATTGGAATCTACTAGCTTAGAATTCAATACATGATATCTTCCTAAACTCTGAGTGCTGTTCGCTCGTACTGGGGTAGTTTCCTGTGGCGGGCAAACTCCTACGCTAAGTGAGGAGAACTTTTTCTCTGTTTTCTCGTAACTCGCCCTCGGGGCCAACACACCAGCATAGCATGTCGGGCTATAATCCCAGTTCGGCTGCGAGGTTCGTGACCGAGGAGTTGCGTTTGGCCATAACAGCCTGGGTGAGGTGGACCTTGGCTTTGGTCAGTTGGGAATCAACTGTCCAGCATCGTCATACAAGAGATAGTATGTCAGGACGGCGGCAAGGGCGACCAGGACAGATAGCGCAGTAGAGGTCGACAAGACTCATTTGCCGCCGTCAGGGATATCCTTGATAAGAAGGAAGCCGATATACCCGCCGATGACAGCCGCTGCCGCGGAATAGAGCAGATTGTCCGTGGCTGCCATCATTGCAGCCCCGGTGCCTAGGCCTATGATCGCCGTATTTGCAACGAGGGTGAAGCCTACAAATCGTTTTGGCGCATCATCGCTTCTGTGGGCTAACGTCACTGCCGCGCTCTCCTTCTCTGGTTAGTATAGATACGGCAACTGGTGTCACCAATAAAGGTGGTGAAGTATGCTTCCCGCTTGGCTCTTGGTTGCATCGATCTGCGAAGTCAGGTCAAGTCGTTGAGCACCCGCTGTGCTGCCAGCCGTCCTGAGAGCGTGGCCATGGGCACGCCTGCGCCTGGATGCACCGATCCGCCGGCGAGATAGAGCCCGCGCAGGCGCGAGGCTGCGCCCGGCTTGTCGAAAGAGGCGAAAGAGCCGTGGTTGGCTCGGCCGTAAAGCGCGCCGCCGCTGGCCGGGAAGAGCTGGTTGAAACGGCCTGGGCCGGTGGTGACGCTGGCCTCTTCTTCGATCGTCAAGCCGCAGGCCTCGAGGAAGGCCAGGACCTTGGCTTTCAGGGCTTCGTGGTCGCCCTCGGCCCAGGCCTCGAGGTCTCCATCCGGCGGCGCGTTCACCAGCAGGAGCAGGCGCTCGGCGCCGTCCGGTGGGGCCATGCCCTCGCCGCGGTCTTGCGCGCAGATGTAGACCGTGGGCTCCTCGCAAATGGTCCGCCGGCGGAAGATGGCCTCGAACTCGCGCGGGTAATCCTTGCCGAAAAAGACCGTGTGGTGGGCGAGCTCTAGGCCGCTGGTCTTGGCCAACATGCACCAGGTGACAGCCGAGAGTGCGCGCTCTGCCCGCGGTGGGCCCTTCACCGCAGGGCGTGGTGCGGTGCCGAGCAGGCCTTGCTCCAAGGCAGCCGGCTCACCGTTGAAGACCACAGCCTCGGCGGCGATCGCCTCGCCATCAGCCAGGCGCAGGCCGGAAACGCGGCTGCCACTGGAGCGGATTTCGGCCACTTCGGCGCCCAGCCGGACCTCCGCGCCCTGTTCCTCGGCCAGGGTCTGCAGGGCCTTGGCCACCTGCCACATGCCGCCGCCCACCTGCCAGACGCCCTGCTGCTCGACATGGGCGATCAGCATCAGGGTCGCGGGCGCCGCCAAGGGGGAGGAGCCGACGTAGGTGGCATAGCGTCCGAAGAGCTGGCGCAGACGCGGGTCCTTGAAGTGCTCGGCCAAGGCGGTCCAGAGCGTGGTGAAGGGCGCAGTGCGGCGGAGCGAGCCCAGGTTGCGCAAGCCCACACGCTGGATCAGCTGCAGCGGGCTTGGCCGCTGGGCCGTCATGAAGCTGGGCCTTAAGGTCTGGAAGATATCGGCGCCGCGCGCGCAGAAGGCGCGGTAGCCTTCGGCCTCGCGTTGGCCGGCAAAGGCGGCGATGGCGGCGATTGAGGCCTCGATATCGCGGTGCAGGTCCAGCCGGCCGCCCTGGATCCAGGCGTGACGGGCCAGGATCTCGGCAGGGCGTAGGTCCAGCCGCTCCTCCAACCGGGCGCCGGCGTCCTTGAAGAGCTGCTCGAAGACCCAGCGCATGGTGAAGACGGTGGGGCCGCCGTCGATGGGCCGGCCAGCGACCTCCACCTGGCGCATCTTCCCGCCGGGCGCGCTCGCACGCTCCAGCAGCGTGACCTCAGCACCGCTGCGGGCCAAGTCGATGGCCGCGGCCAGACCGCCCATCCCTGCACCGATCACCGCGACCCGCGGTCGGCTAGAGCGGGTTGCGTTCGCCATGGCTCACTTCACCCACTCTAGCCCTTTGATAAGTGAGCAAATCGTCGTCGCGGGGTGATCCACCCCGCTCGGGATTTGCACTAGACGGCATGGCGGGCGGCTTGGGCGCGACGCAGGCCTTTGCGGACGGCGCGCTGGTGGTAGATGATGAGTACGAGCCCGGTGATCAGCGGCACCGCCCAGAGTGCCGGGGTCAAGGCAGCTTCAGGCAGCAGCCGCACGGCGCCGAAGGCGAAGAAGGCCGTGTAGACGGAGATGCCGGCGCCGACCAGACCCTTGATATGCTCCAAGAGCCAGTCTTTCGGGCCCGGATTGGCCTTGAAGACGAAGTAGGCGTTGGTGCCGACCGTCGCGAAACCAACCATCGAGATCCCGATCATCAGCGGCTGGCCGAGCGTGATGCCTTGGATCATGCAGTTGGCGCTGGTGATGGTCAGCGCGACGTGAATGGCGACGCTGCGCCACTCCAGGTGCCCGCGGCGGTCGCGCTTCGATTCCAGGCAAACCTTGCCGTACCAGGCTAGGCAAACCGTCAGAATGGCGAGGTAGAGCATCATCCAGCCGAAGATGCCGCGCATGGTCGGGATGTGGCCCAGTTCGGGATGATCCAAGAGGTGCGGGTGGGTTCCGGCCGGATCGATCAGGGTGGTGAGGCTGATCCCGATGGCGAGCCCGCCGGTAGCCAGCATCATGCGGACGAAAAGCCGCCCCCAACGGCGGTGGTTGCGCCCACCCTTCCGTGCGGCGATCGGCACCCAAAAGGCGACCAGGCCGGTGGCTCCGGTCACGATGTGGCTCACCACCAAGATGTTGAATAAATCGGGTATCGTCACAAGGCGAGATGCTACCATAGCTGGGGCATCTGCCCAAAGCCCCAGCACGCCACACCCAGCTCTTGGAGGACGACACAGGTGTATCATCCGCCGCGGCCGAAATCCCTTCCGGCGGTGGCCGCCCTCTTACGCGCGGTGGCCAAGGGCGACGGCGATCTCCTGTCGCTGCTGCCGGCAGCGGCCTACCGCATGGCCATGGGGCAGCTTGGCTATTCGCGCCGCTCCATTTGGGTGGTGAACGCGCCGGAACTGGTGCGCGAGATCATGCTGGATCCGCAGGACGACTTCCCGAAGAGCGACCTGATGGTCGGCGCGCTGGAGCCGATGATCGGCGATTCCATCTTCATATCGCGCGCCGCCACCTGGCGCCGCCAGCGCCGCATGGTCGATCCCGCCTTCACCCACATGCGCATCAACAACGCCTTCTCTGCGATGGAGGCGGCGGTGACAGCGCGGGAGGCGGCCTTGGACGCGGCGGCCGAGGCTGGCGAGCCAGTCTCGCTGGACCTCACCATGAGTCATCTGGCAGCCGATATCATGACCCGGACCGTCTTCTCCGTGCCCTTCGAGAGCAAGGCGGCGCAGGAGGTCTTCGATGCCTTCGCCCACTTCGAGCGGCATGTGGCGCAGGTGGAAATCCGCCGCATGATCATGGACAAGGCCTGGACCAAGGTGCCGCAGAAGGCCGAGGTGCTGGCCGCCTGCGCCTCGATCCGCCGCCATCTGGGCGTGCTGCTGGACGAGCATCAGGCCCGCGGCGGCCGGCAGGAAGACATCGCGGCCGCCTTCGTTGCCGCGCGTGATTCCGAGAGCGGCAGCGGCTTCACCCGTGAAGAGCTGATCGATCAGCTGGGGGTGCTCTTCCTGGCCGGGCACGAGACCACGGCCAGCGCGCTGACCTGGGTCTTCTACATCCTGGCCGAGCAGCCAGACCTGCTGGCCCGCGTGCGGACAGAGGTGGAGGCAGTGGCCGGCGATGGCCCCATCACCTTGGAGCATACGAAGCGTTTGCCCTTCGTGCGCAACATCTTCCGCGAGACCCTGCGCCTCTACCCGCCGATCACCTTCCTGCCGCGCGTTGCCGACCGCACCACGCGTATCGGCAATAAGCGGATCAAGAAGGGCGCGATGATCATCATCTCCCCCTGGACCCTGCACCGCAACCACCGCTACTGGACCAACCCCGACGCCTTCGACCCCAACCGCTTCAGCCCGGAACGCGAGGGCGAGCAGGTGCCCGGCGCCTATATTCCCTTCGGCCTGGGACCGCGGATCTGCGTCGGTGCGGGCTTCGCTGCGGTCGAGAGTGCGCTGATCGTCGCCCGCCTGGCGCGGCGCTATGACGTCAAGGTGCTGGCGCCGGAGCAGGTGCGTCCGGTGGCACGGCTGACGACGCGGCCTAAGGAGCAGATTCGCGTGCTGGTGTCACGGCGGTCGTGATCGTCTCCCCGCCCTGCCAGACGATGTCGCAGGTGGCGGCCTCGCCGAGGGTCATGCCTTGGAAGAGGGCGCGGCGCAGGATCGGCCAGGAGGTGAAGGTCATCAGCCAGAAGGGCCAGGGGTCGCGCCAACGCGCCAACACGTCTTTGGAGGTGAAGAGCGTGCGCATGACCTGGCGGTAGCGCCGGCCGTTCAGCCGGGCCATTGCGCCGTACATTTCCGCCAGGCACTGCCAGAAGATCTGCAAGCGCAGCTGAGACCGATAGACCACCGGCGGGGCCGCCTGGGGATCCATGAGGGCGCGGGCCAGCCACGCGGGATCGAAGAAGTGGACGCCGCTGGTAATGCGGGGATTGCACTCGATCGCCATGGGCGGCTTGCCGGGCTCTTGGATGAAGTCGAAGCCGATGAAGCCGCTGTGCCCCGTCTCTGCGACGAAGCGGGCGATCCATTCTTCCACGGCCTGCGCCTCCGTCTGCCGCTCGAAGGCCACGGCGACGGAGCCGGACATCAAGAGGCCCTCGTAGACTACGGTGCCGAGGACGCGTCCCTCTTCGGCCAGGGTAACGCTGCTGAACTCCCGCCCCGTCAGGCGGGCCTGAACGATACATCCGGGGATGCTGGGCAGGGTGTCCCCTGGTGCGTGGAAGGAAACGCCGGAGCCGGCGCAGGCATGGGTCGGCTTGACGACGACCGCTTGCCGCTCGGCCAAGTCTTGAGCCCCTGCTGAACCCAAGGGGTGCGTCTCCGGTACACCGAGGCCGAGACTGCGCGCTTGCACGGCAAAGGCCGCCTTGTCGTGCAGGGCCAAGAGCCGCTCCTCCGGCGCGCACAGCAGTCGCGTGCCCTCGGGCAAGCTGCCGGCCAGGCAGGCGACGAAGCTCGATTCCTCCGACACCGGGACTACCAGGTCGACAGCCTCACGCCTGATTATGTCGGACAGGTCTTGCAGGAACCCAGCTTTGTCGCTCGCCGGTGCCCGTACCTGGAAGCTGGCCGCCACCGCCCGGGAGGTGGCCGCCAGGTGCCAGCCGAAGGGCTCGGCCACGATAACCCGGCAGCCGGCGGCGGTCAGCGCGCGGGCGACGTCCAGTCCCTTTGGCATGCGGCCCAAGGTGATCAGCGCGCAGGGCTTAGCGGTCATGTCGGAACCTTAGCAAAGTCGGCCAAGAAAAAGGGGCGCCGTTTCGGGCGCCCCTTGGAAGGTGGGATAGCAGCACGCTGCCTATTGGGTGGTCTCCGTCTCCTCAGTGGCGGGCGTCGCCGCCTCGTTGGAGGCTGAGCTTGGGGCCGAGCTGGTCCGCTCCAGAAGCGAGGGATAGTCCTTCGCCATGGGCTGGCCCAGCAGCGGCTTGTTCACACCCTGGTGGCAGGTCATGCAGCTGACGGCCGGTGCATCACCCTGTGCGCCCAAGCGGTGCGGCGGCAGGACCGAGGCCAGCGGCAGGACGTAGGTCTGGTTGATGCCACGCAGCATCTGCAGACCGTACCAGGCAAGCGCCCGCTGTGGGGACGACTGATCCCAGACCGAGAAGGCGCGGCTGTTGTGGCAGTAGGTGCAGTTCACGCCCAGAGCTGAGGACATGTGCATCATCACGCCATAGACGCCTTCGGTGTACTGGATCGAGGTCCCCAGCCCGTTGTTCAGACCGTCGGGCCGGGAGGCCGCCACCCGCAAGGCCTCGCCATCGCTGCGGATGTAGGTGGACAGCAAGTCGGCCGGCAGGGAGGTCAGGCCCACCTCAGGATTGGGGTGGTTCTGATCGGCCGGGCCACCCAGCATCCCGCGGGGCGGGCTGCCGTCGTTGTGCTGCTCCCAGACATACTCAGGCCAGGGCTGGCCGCGGTGGCAAGTGTAGCAGGTGACACCGGTCTGCTGCACATGGTCCTTCCAGTCGATGTTGATCGTCTGGGTCATCTGGATCATGCGCCGGGCCACGTGCTTGGTATAGACCTCGTCAGAGGCCAGGTTCTCCAAGTTGTGGCAGTAGCCGCAGCCCTCTTCCGGCGAGACCCACTCGGTAATCGCCGCCATCAGATAGTTGAACTGGTCAGCAGAGATGTCGGTCAGGACCTGCACATTCTCGTAGAACTCACCAGCCTTGGGGCTGCCCTCGGCATCGGCCGGGTCGAACTCGTAAGGCGGCGGCGGAACCTGGTTCTCCGCCACGTCACGGGCCTCGGTCCGGGGGTTGATGATCTCGGCAATGGCGGTGCCGCGATAACCGGTTTGCTCGCTGTCCATCGGTGGGCGTTCCCAGCCAGAGCCGAAGAGCATGGCCAGGGTCAGGAAGAACCCGACGACGACCAGCAGCGCGGATACGATTCCGAATTTCATCAGTTACCTCCCGTCGGCTGGGCCGAATTCATGAGGGACGGATCGACCACGTTGGTGCTGGGGTAGACAGGAGCCAGGTCGGTGTTGACCGCCCAGAGGTACCAGTTGTCCACCACCGTGCCGGTGAGCAGGATACCGATGCCGCCGGTCAGCGTGGTCAGGACCGCGAACCACCAAGCCCAGCGGTGGATCGATTCCATGGTGGCATTGAAGCCCATGGTCCAGCGCCAGAAGAGGGCGGCACGCTCCGTCGCCGTACCCCGGTCGACGATCTGCTCGATCTCCCGGTCGCCGCCGAAGCGGCTGACCGCCAGGATGGTGGCGCCGTGCATGGCGAAGAGCAGCGTGGACCCATAGAGGAACACGATCGAGAGCATGTGGAAGGGATTGTAGAAGAGGTTGCCGTAACGGATCGAGAAGGCAGCCGTCCAATCCAGGTGCGGGAAGATGCCAAAGGGCACCGCCTCGCTCCAGCTTCCCAGCATGACCGGCCGGATGAAGCCCAAGACCAGGAACAACCAGATGGCAGACGCGAAGGCCCAGGCGACGTGTGTGCCCAAACCCAACTCGATCGCCCGGCGATAGGTACGCACCCACCAGAGGATGATCGATAGGGTGAGGAAGCCACCGGCCACCAGCCACCAGCCGCCCTCGTTCATCGGCGGTAGGATTTTCAGGCCATGCTGCGGTCCCGGCGGCTCAAGCGCCAGCCAGGGCAGTTGGCGGACGAACTCCACCGGGTCCCAGTTCACCGAGGCCAGCATGTTAAGGCCGATGATCTCGAAGGCGATGAAGCCGCAGAGTAGGGACAGGGTGCCCAGCCAGCCCAGGTAGATGGGACCGATCTGTGCGTTGCCGATCAGGCCCATCAGGTAGGAGAAGCGGGGCTTGCCGACCCGCGGCTCGTTGCCTGGCGGCAGGGGGACGCCGGCCTCTGCCGGGCCACGCACCTGCACGCGGGTAAAGATGTTTTGGTAGACAGTCATGAGTTCTATCTCCTCCCCGCTTGGCGCCTAGTTCCAGACCGGTAGGTCGAGCCACCAGTTCCACCACTCCGGCCAGCCGCGGCTCCAGAAGGGACCGCTGATGATGATGCAGACGGCGGACCAGAAGCCGGCGTTCAGCGCCAGGAACAGACCCAAGCGGTGAATGCCCAAGGTGCCGACCGAATAGCCCAGGATGTCGCGGAAGAAGGTGTCTTCATGCTCCGGCGTCTTCACCGTCTTGCCCTTGCCGGGGTTGGTCGCCGACAGGACCAGAGAGCCGTGGAGCGCGAGCGCCAGCGTGGTGGTGAAGAAGAAGGTCACCGCCAGCATGTGCGCCGGATTGTAGTGGAAGTGCAGATACTGGTAGCCGGTGTTCGACACCCAATCGAGGTGGCTGATGATCCCGTAAGGGAAGCCATGCCCCCAGGCGCCCAGCAGCAGCGGGCGGAAGACCACCAGGGTCACATAGGCGAAGATCGCGACGCCATAGGCGAAGGGCACGTGGTAGCCGATACCCAGTTTGCGGCAGATCTCAACCTCGCGCAGCATCCAGGAGACGAAGGCCCCGATTGCGCAGATCGTGATGATCTGCCAGAGGCCGCCTTCCTTCAGCGGTGCCAAGCCCAGACCGTAGCTGAGGTCCGGTGGGGCGATGTTGATGAGCCAGGGGTTCCAGGTCGGGCCGATCGCTGCGCCATAGAGGATCAGTGCGGTGCCCAACACAGAGAAGAAGATCGTCGTGACACCGAAGAAACCGACGTAAAAGGGGCCGACCCAAAAGTCGAAAAGGTCCCCTCCGATCAGCGTGCCGCCACGGACCCGATACTTCCGTTCATAGCTTAACAGGGCCATCGAACTGTCCTTATCGTAGGCGGTTGGGGAGGGCTGCGGCGCTGCGCAGCGCTCTCCGTCGTCTTAGGAGCGGCAGGGCAGGGATCCGCCCTGCCGCCAGCACCGCCCTGGATTGGGCGGCGCCCATGAACCATCCCGCGGGGGCCGCCCTGGATTGGACGGCGCCCGTGAACCATCCTGCGTGAGCAGGACCTAGGCGTGCTGGTCCAGCACGACGGGGTCCAGCGGAGCGCTCAGATGGCTGGTCGTCATGGGCTTGGTGGGCCCTTCGATCCAGTTGAAGCGGTCCGTGCTGAGCAGGATGAAGTGGATGAGGATCGCAAGCGTGAAGAGGAAGACCGCAAGGCCGACCAGGGCACGCCGTGGATCGAAGAGTTTCCAGATTTTCCACATGGGTTAGTCTCCCTATTGCCTTAGCCGAAGCGGGCAGTGATCAGGTTGCTGGCGTATTGAGCGCCATCGATCAGCGCGCTGTAGCCATCGACGCCTGGGAACCAAGGGCGCCAGATCCACACAAGAATGTGTGCCACGACGGCAATCACCGTGAAGACGATGAAGCCGCTCATGAAGAGTCCGTGGAACTCTTTTGCTTCGCTATCAGTTAGTCCGGCCATCGAGCTGCCTTTCTCACTCCTGTTTACTTCTCGGTTAGGTGGCATCGCGGCCGAAGCCGTGCCTTTTGTCCCGACATGGGACACCGCCATGACCGTCCGTCACGGCGGGTTTTCGCCCGAAGTAACCCAGGCGAAACCTGTAGAATTCTGTGATGTGGCCGGGTCATGCCGGCGCTCCTTCGGGTGCGCGGCCTTGCGCCGCCAGCACCAGATCTGCGGTAACGCAAGCCGCACCCTCTGCCCGTGCCAGCGCTTCGGCGGCATCGCGCAGCCCTTTGGCGGCTGAGATGCGGGCGACCAACGGGTGGCATTCCACCGCACGCTCCAGGGCGGCCTGCGCCTCGCCGTCCCAGGGCAGTTCGCGGTGAATGCGGGTCGGCGTCGGCTGCACGCGGTCCAGATCGCTGCCCAGCGGCAGGATGTTGAAGAGCACGTCGAAGAGGGCGTTGCAGACCTCCTGCACCAGGTAGGTCGCACCCGCGTAGCCCATGAAGGGCGTGCCGGTATGGCGGCGGATGACGGCACCGGGGAAGGAGGCTGGGATGTAGACCGCCCGCCCGCCGGTTTCCGCCAGGTACATGCGCTCGTTGTAGCTACCGAAGAGCACCAGGGGTGTCGCCTCCTGCACCAGGCGGCGCACCTCTTCGTTGTCGCTCTTGGTACCGGCGGTGCGGGAGACGGCGAAGGTGCAGGGCAGCCCCATCTCGTCTTCCAGGAAGTGACGCAAGCCCCGGGCATAGGTCTCGCCGGCCACCACGCCGAAGCTGGCGGTAGCGAAGAAGTCTTGCGTGACCGACCGCCAGAGATCCCAAAGCGGCTTGATCGTCGTATGCCGCTCGCGCGTGATGAAGGGCTCCGGGTCCAGGCCGGTCAGCTCGCCCAGGCTGCGCAGGAACTTCGTGGTCGAGTGCAGGCCGATGGGGGCTTGCAGATAGGGCTTCTCCAGCGCCTCGCAGAGCAGCCGCCCGAACTCGCGGTAGAGGCAGATGTTCACATCCGCATCGGCCAGCTTGCCGATATCGGCCAGGTGGCTGCCCAGCGGGAAGGCCATGTTGACCTCGCAGCCGATGCCTTCCACTAACCGGCGGATCTCCGCCAGGTCGCTCGGCATATTGAAGGTGCCATAGGCCGGGCCGATGATGTTGACCTTCGGCTTGGTCCCTTCGGGCCTTTCTTTCACTGCCTTGGCCTTCTTGCTGCGCTTAGGCCCGAACTCGGTCCAGAGCCAGAGCATGGCGCGGTTGGCGCACTGCCACTGGTCCTCGTCGATGGTGCGCGGCAGAAAGCGCTGGATGCCGGTGCCTTCCGGGGTCACGCCGCCGCCGATCATCTCGGCGATGGAGCCGGTGACCACCACGGAGGGCAGTTCGGGATCGAGCGTCTTGTGCGCCCGGCGCAGCGCGCCTTCCGTGCCCTCGCGGCCCAGCTCTTCCTCGGCCAGGCCGGTGACGACGATCGGCAGCTCATGCGGCGGCAGCGCGTCGGTGTAGTGCAGGACCGAGGTCACCGGCAGGTTCTCACAGCCCACCGGACCGTCGATCACCACCTGCAGACCCTTGATCGCGGTGAAGACGTAAACGGCGCCCCAATAGCCGCCGGCGCGGTCGTGGTCGAGGACTAGCATCCCGTCGGATCCTCCCGCTTGGCCTGGGCTGCGGCACGCGCCGCGCGCTTGGCGTAGATCTTGCGGAACTCCGGCCGATCCTCGGGCGTGTCTTCCCAGACACCGGCCGCATGGCCTTCGCCGACACCTTCGAAGAAGTCCTTCATGGTGTCGAAGCGCTCTTTGCTGGCGATGGCGGCGTTCACCACCTGCGCCAGCGAGCCGGCGCCCGCCGGTCCCATCAGCGGTCGGGCCGAGATGAGGTTGGTGAAGTAGAGGCCGGGTATGGCCGCCGCCTTGGCCTTCTGCACCACCGGTGTGGTGCCGATCGCCAGATCCGGCTTGAACTCCGTCATGGCGGCGACGTCGTCTTCCAGCGAGGCGCGGTACTTGATGGTGACGCCCTTGGCCTCCAGCCAGAGGCGGTCGGCCTCCGAATGCGGCGTCTTCGGGCAGGCAGTGCCGACATAGCGCAGGTCGGCACCGCTCTCGATCAGCAGGCGGGCGACCAGCAGCTCGGAACCCTCGTAGCCCGAAAGCGTGATCCGCCCCTTGATCGGCAGCTTGGCAAGCGCGCCCTTGATCGCCGGCAGGACGGCGGCCTTAGCGGCGTCGATCCTTGCGGTCTCCACGTTGCAGGTCTTGCCGATGGCCTCCAGCCAGTCGGCGGTCCCGTCCAGCCCGACAGGGGCTGAGCCCACGATGGGCCGTCCAGCGGCCTCGAACTCGCGGAAGGAGGCCGTGTAGAAGGGATGGATGGCCGCCACCGCGGCGCAATCCAGCGCGGCATAGAGCTCCCGCCACTCGCGGGTCGGCACCACCGGCCCGGCGGCCAGACCCAGTGGCTGCAGCAGGGCTGCGATGCTCATGGGATCGGCCGGGAACATCTCGCCCACCAGGGTGACGGCCGGGCGTTCCTCGCGGCCGTTGGCGGGTGCCTGCACCGGGCCCTGTTCGGCCTCTAGCCGGGCGTAGTTCAGCATGGCGCCGGCCAGCACGTCCTTAGCCTCGGCATGGGTCGGCACGCCGAAGCCGGGCACGTCGATGCCGACGATGCGCACGCCCTTGATCTCCTTGGGCAGAAGGCGCAGCGGTACGCCGGACGCGGTCGGCACGCAGAGGTTGGTCACCACGATGGTGTCATAGAGCTCCGGATCGGCCAGCTCGTGGACCGCGTCGCGGATGTCCTCGAAGAGCTTACCGGTGACCAGGGTCTCGGAGTTGAAGGGCACATAGCCGACCGAGCGCCGCGCACCATAGAAGTGTGAAGTAAAGGTCAAGCCGTAGACGCAGCAGGCCGAGCCCGACAGCACCGTCGCCGTACGCCGCATGCGCAGGCCGACACGCAGGCTGCCGAAGGCCGGGCACATGGACTGCGGCTGGTCGTGCGGACCCACCGGATAGTCGTCGGCGTAGCGGTCCAAGACCTCACTCTTGCCTGCGGCCTTGGCGGCGGCGCGCAGAGTCTCCTTGCCGCCGTGGCAGCCGCTGGCAGCAGCTTCGGCGCGTGGCTCCGACGGTGCAGAGCCGCGGTCCGCGCTCTCAGCCGTGCGCTCGTTGAGGAAGGCGTCTTGCTCGCTCATGGCTGGCAACTCAGGCTTCGTCGTAGATCACTTCGAGAGAGGGCTTCTCGACGTAGGAGGAACCGCACATGTCCGCCTGCGTCGCCGGCTCCAGCACGCGGTCGGCGCCGGTGACGTCTGAGCTGAAGAGGCCCAGCAGGCCGTCTTGGCTGAGTGGTGTCGGCAGCACCGGCGGCGCTGCGGCCACCTGCTCGCCCAGACCGGCGAAGAGATCGCCCCACTGGCCGTCGGGCTTGCCGATGATCTCGTAGTTGGCCGACTTGCGGCGGATATCCTCATGCGCCGGGATGGCGGCCAGGACTGGGATGCCGACCGCTTCGGCAAAGGCCTGCGCCTCGCCGGTGCCGTCGTCCTTGTTGATCACCACGCCGGCGACGCCGACGTTGCCGCCCATCTTGCGGAAGTACTGCACCGCCGAGCAGACGTTGTTGGCGACGTAGAGCGACTGCAGGTCGTTGGAGCCGACGACGATGACCTTCTGGCACATGTCCCGGGCGATCGGCAGGCCGAAGCCGCCGCAGACCACGTCGCCGAGGAAGTCGAGCAGGACATAGTCGAAGTCCCAGTCGTGGAAGCCCAGCTTCTCCAGGGTCTCGAAGCCGTGGATGATGCCGCGCCCGCCGCAGCCGCGGCCGACCTCCGGCCCGCCCAGCTCCATGGCGTAGACGCCGTCCCGCTTGAAGCAGACGTCGCCGATTTCCAGCTCCTCGCCCGCCAGCTTCTTCTTGGTCGAGGTCTCGATGATGGTCGGGCAGCTCTTGCCGCCGAAGAGCAGCGAGGTGGTGTCGCTCTTCGGATCGCAGCCGATCAGCAGCACCTTCTTGCCCTGCTGCGCCATCATGTAAGAGAGGTTGGAGAGCGTGAAGCTCTTGCCGATCCCGCCCTTGCCGTAGATGGCGATGATCTGGGTGTCTTTTGTCGCCGGCGTTACCGGAATGGGATCGGGTTCGATCGCCGCTTCCTTACGCAGGTTCTCGGTCATTCCGCCGTCCATCAGTTGGACCTCCAATCCAAAACCATCTTCAGGCAGTCGCTATCGCCAAAGGCGGTGCGGTAGGCCTCTTCGGCCTCCTCCGCCGGCTGGCGATGGGTGATGAGGCCGTCGAGCGAGAGGCGTCCGCTCTCCAGCAGGCGGGCCACCGCCTGCACGTCGGCCGGGGTAAACTCCGCCGCGATCCGCAGTCGGGCTTCTTTCATGAAGGCCGGCGGGAAGGCGAAGGAGGGTCGCTCGCTGTAGAAGCCGGCCATTATGATCTCGCCGCCGCGCGCCAGCCGCATGACCAGGCTGTCCAGGATCTCCGCATCGCCGCTGGCATCGATGATTGCCGCATAGTCGCGCTTGTCGTCGGCGTCGGCAGTGGTGACCTCATAGCCGGCCGCGCCATAGCGCCTGGCCGCCAAGGTCTCCCAAACCCTTGGCGCCGGCGCGCCGGAGGCGACCAGGAGGCGGGCCAGCAAGCGGCCCAGCACACCGTGCCCGACGATCAGGCTCGGTCCTTGCGCCTCGCTCGCCTGCAGGTGCGCGATGGCATGCTGTGCGGTGGCCGCCAGGGCCAGCAGGATGCCTTCCTCGCCCAAGCCATCGGGCAAGGTGGTCACCCGCCGGTCGGGAACGACCAACCGGGCTGCGGTCCCGCCAAAGAGGCCACGCACCGCGCCGTAGCAAGAGGCACCGGGCACGAAGACCCAGTCGCCGACCTTGTGGGCGGCCTCGGGTCCGGCTTCGGCCACTTGGCCGACCGACTCGTACCCGGGGACCAGGGGGTAACCCATGCCGGGGAAGGGCGGCATGCGGCCTGACCAGAGCAGTCGCTCGGTGCCGCTGCTGATGCCGCTCCAGGTGACATCCACGACCAGGTCGTCTCGGCTAGGCGCGGTCAGCGCAAGGCTTTGCACCTTGATCGCTTCCGGCTTCTCCAAGACGACGGCTCGTGTGTCCATCACGCTCTCCCCAGTGCGCGCCCCTTTAGCGATAGAGCGCCTTTCCTATCTGTCAGTCTAACTGGACAGTTATGCATGTCAAGCTAGATTAACGCTTCGGTCTGAGCAGCCGCTCAACGTTCTGCCAGCAGCAGGCAGGCCAAGAGCGGTGTGTTTGTGCGCAGGCTGCGGACCTTGCTGAATCCGCCCTGTGTCAAGAGATCGCGAATCTCTGCCCGGCTGCGGGCACGGCCGCTGCCCATGGCCAGCAGGTAGAAGCCGAAGTAGGCCGCGCCGATCGGCTCCGCGCCCGGGGTATCGGCCATTGGCTCGGCCAGCAACAGGCGTCCACCTGGCGGCAAGGCGGCATGAATGGCTTTAATCAAGACCAGCGCCTGCTCGTCGGAATGGTCGTGGACAATGCGGATAAGGGTGATGAGATCGGCCCCCTGCGGCAGGGAATCGCGAAAGAAGTCGCCGCCGTGCAGCGTGATCCGCTGGCCCAGGTTGGCCGCGTGCAGCCGCTGTTCGGCGCGCTTGACGACTGAGGGCAGATCGAAGAGTGAGAGCTGCGGCGGGCCGCCGCGCGATGCCAAAGCGGTCAAGAAGGCGCCTTCGCCGCCGCCCACGTCCATCACATGCTGGACCTTGGCAAAGGAGAAGGCGTTCAGGATCTCCTCGGCGATCATCGGCTGCGAAGCCGCCATCAAGAGCGAGTACTGCGCCACCTGTTCGGCCTTCAGCCCGGTGGGCGAGCCAGTCTTGGCATAGGCCCAGTAGGCCGCAAGCTCTGAACTGGTTTGCGTACCGTTCAAGAGCGCAAGGGGATCTGCCAGGTCGGCATAGAGCAGCCGGTGGTGGCGCACCATCTCCACCACCCCCGGATTGTCGACCATGGCCGCGCCCAGCTTGCCGAGGCCGTAGACCGTGCCACCGCGATCTTCCAAGAGCTTGAGCGAGGTGGCGGCATCCAGCAGCCGGGCCATGCTCTCGGGCGGCATGTGGTAGTGTGCTGCCAGGCTCTCCGCCGTTTCCGGTGCCTTTGCCAGCCGCTCGAAGAGCCCCAGCTCGACACAGACAGTCAGCACCTGGGTGTAGACAAAGCCTGCCGCCAGATCGAAGAGGGCGCGCACGCGCCGGCGCGCGACGGGACGGGTCAGGGGAAAGGTGGCCGCCCAGCGCCGAAAGCGATCACTGGCCAGCAGGCGGTCGCGGCTGCGCCGCCAGCGTTCCAGCAGGCCGGACACGGGGCCGCTGCCCACCGCGGCTGCCGGGGTCATGCAGCGAAGGAGGCCAGGGTCTTCGGTACCAGCCGCTTGGCCTGCATGGCGACCAGGCCGCGCAGGGCGTCGGCGCCCGGGACGTCGGGAATGGAACGTACGGCCTCTGCCACCAGGTTCTCCAGATGCCCGACGGCACCTGGCAGACCGAGGGCTAGGACCGCATTGGGCCGCTCGTGCGCGCTGTCTTGCCCGACCGGCTTGCCGGCCTCGTCGCTGTCAGCGATGGCGTCCAGCAGGTCGTCGGCGACTTGATAGGCCTCGCCGATCAGCTCGCCCACCAGGCGCCAGGGGTTGGGGTCGCGGCCGGCGGCTTGTGCACCGGCCAAGGTTGCGCCGACGAAGAGCGCGCCGGTCTTGGCCCGGTGATAGGTGTCCAAGGGCGGGTTGACCTCACTCTCCCAGGCCTGCCCGGCGACAATGCCGGTCGGACCGCCCACAGCGCCGCAGATGGTCTGCATCAGCGGGGCCATACGGGCCGGTTGCGCGACAGCGCCCAAGGTGAGAGTTTCGAAGGCCAGGACGATCAGCGCGTCACCCGCTAGAACGGCAATAGGCTCGCCGAAGGCTTGGTGGACCGAGGGCTTGCCCCGGCGAATGTCGGCATCGTCGAAGCATGGCAGGTCGTCATGCACCAGCGAGGCGCAGTGCAGTAACTCTAGGGCCGCGGCGGCCGCGGTGCTGACCTCCGGATCGGGATCACCGCAGGCGCTGGCCACGGCGAGGCAGAGCGTCGGGCGCACGCGGGCACCCCCGGGGAAGACGGCGTGATGGAGGGCTTGGCTCAGCTTCGGTGGGCAGTTCTCACCGCCGGCGCGGGCGACCGCTTGGGTCAGGGCCTCTTCAATGCGCGCTGCAACGTCCATGTGACTTGTCTCCCTGCGGCCAGTCTGTCAGGTTTGATTGTCATTCAATTATGTCAAGAAGACTGGACGCAGCGTGGTAGTAAGTCAATCGGCTTTTCAGCCCGCGCAGATGGCGGGCCAGCCCGGTCCGCTCTTCACCGCGCCGGTCGAGCCGGGCGGCTATCGCTGGTGGTATCTGGATGGCTTGAGCGACGACGCGCGTTTCGGCGTGACCGTGATCGCGCTTCTGGGCTCCGTCTTCTCGCCCTACTACGCCTGGGCCGGGCGGCGCGACCCGCTCGACCATATCTCCATGAACGTCTGTCTCTATGACCGCGAGGGCAGCCTGGGTCGTTGGTCGATGACAGAGCGCAGGCGCAGTGCCTTACAGCGCCATGGCGACCAGCTCACCATCGCCCGCAGCAGCTTGGCCTGGCGCGACGGGGCCTTTCATCTGCAGGTGGACGAGCGCTGTGCCCCTTGGCCCAGCCCCCTACGTGGCCAGATCCGCCTGACGCCGGAGACGATCAATGAGCGGGTATTCGCGCTGGACGCGGCTGGCCGGCATCACTGGCAACCCATCGCGCCCACGGCACGGCTCGAAGTCGACTTCACCCAGCCGGAGCTCTCTTGGCGCGGTCAGGGCTATATGGACAGCAATGTCGGCACAGAGCCCCTGGAGGCCGGCTTCCAGCGCTGGGACTGGTCACGCAGCGCGCAGGATGGGGAGGCTCTGGTGCTCTACGACGCTATGGCCCGCGATGGCGCCCGTCGTTCCTTGGCGCTCCGTTTCGATGCAGAGGGAGGAGTCGAAGAGCGAGCGGCTCCGCCGCCGGCAGCCTTGCCCTCGACGCGCTACTGGGGAATCGCGCGGGGGACCCAGGCGGATCGACCGGACGCGGCGCGCCTACTGGCGACCTTCGAGAACACGCCCTTCTATGCCCGTTCCCTGATCGAGAGCGAGATCGACGGGACCCGCGCGGTCAGTTTTCATGAGAGCCTCGACCTGGATCGCTTCTCACGCGGCTGGGTCCGCTTTCTGCTCCCCTTCCGCATGCCGCGCCGCTTTCTCTAGCTCTTGCTTGCGCTCGCGGCGCAGCTTGTAGAGTTCCCAAGAGCAGAAGGCGATCACACCGCCGAAGATCAGCACGAATTCGATGATAACGATGGTGCCCATGGTTGGACCTCTTGTTTGCGTGCGATGAGCGTTGCTCATCGTGTCCGGCACCGGCCCTCTCCCCCGCCCGGCCACCCATTCAAGCATACTGTCGTTGGGCGGCCGGGCGGGGGAGAGGGCTGGTGCCGGATGGCCACAGAGTGGCCGTAACGACACTACTCCGCCACCATGCCGGCGCGCATGCGCTGCCAGATGACGCGGTTGAGCGCCGTTGCAAAGCCGACCCAGGCCAGATAGGGCACCAAGAGCCAGGCCGCCCAGGCATTGATCGGGAAGGCGACAATGATGAGCGCCAAGGCGGCGAGCCACATGGCGACCGCATCGATCAAGGCGAGGTCCGGCCGCCTCAGCCCGAAGAAAAGCCAAGACCAGGCCGCATTCAACACCAGCTGCAGGAGCCAGAGGGCCAGCGGTAAGGCAGCACCGGACCAGCCGCCATCTCGCCACAAGAGCCAAGCGGAGACGGCCAGCGCGCAGTAGAGCAGGCTCCAAGCGGGCGGGAAGAGCCAGTCGGGCGGTGTCCAGCGTGGCTTCGGGATGACCTCATACCAAGGGCCTGGCCGAAAGACCGCTCCGGTCGTCGCAGTGAGCGCGCAAAGCCCGAAGAAGGGCAGCAGCATCCAGGCGGAGGACTCAAACATCCCCCTAACCTAGGGTTATTTTGCGGTCTGCTCCAGTCTGTCGCGCTTCTCTAGGTCGTGCAGCATCTCCGCCATCTGGCCGATGGTGCCGCCCAGGTCCCAGAAGGCGGGGCGGGGCGCGGGGCCGGCGGGTGCTGGCACTTGCTCCACCGCCTCCAGCAGGAAGGCGACCTCGGCCAGGGCGGCGTCCCGCCGCGCGGCGCCCTCGCTGCCCAGCTGCGGCAGGCTTGCCAGCACCGCCCGGGCGACCAGCGCCAGCTTGCGGTTGCGCGTGACGACGGCCCGGGTGGAGACGGAGTCGTAGCCCTTGGCGGCGATCACACGGCCGATCTCGCGATAGATCAGGCGTGCTGCCGCGATCCCGGGGCGGCAGTTTGCAGGCAGCAGGCCGATGCCTTGGGCGGAGCGGTCGTAGAAGAGCTCTGCCCGGTCCAGCAGGCGATTGGTCAGCTGGCCGATCTCCGGCGTGAAGCGCGGATTGGCCAGAAAGGCCTCCGGATCGACGCCGGCGGCCTTTAGCCAATGCCGTGGCAGGTAGAGGCGGCCCATGCGCGCGTCCTCGCCGACGTCGCGGGCGATATTGGTGAGCTGCATGGCAACGCCTAGGTCGCAGGCCCGGGCCAGCGCTGTCTGTGAGCGCACGCCCATCAGTAGGGTCATCATCGCCCCCACCGCCGAGGCGACGCGTGCTGCATAGCTGTAGAGGTCGGAGGCTGAATGGTAGAGACGCCCGTCGCGGTCCCAGGCCAGACCCTCCAGCAGGGCCGCCGGCAGCGCCTTGGGAATGGCATGACGCGCCACCGTATCGGCGAAGGCGCGGTCGGTCGCCCGGTCCAAAGGCTGGCCGCGGTAGGCGGCGTCCAAGCGGACATGCAGACTGGCGAGAGCATCGGCGCGGGCGCCAACCTCGTCCACTGCATCATCGGCCAGGCGGCAGAAGGCATAGAGCGCATAGGCCGGGTCGCGCACCTTGGCCGGTAGCACCAGAGAGGCGGCGTAGAAGCTCTGCGAGCCCTCGCGGATGGCATCACGGCAGGCGGTCCAGTCAGCCTCGCTGGCCTGCTCTTGCCGCTTTTGGAGCTTTGGCATCTCCCCGCCGTCCATGCGCGCGCACCTTCGATCATTGGCCCATTACCGCGAGACTGCGGTTCTAACGCCTGAAGGTAAAGGCAAAAGCGACAGAGGTCTGTCAAGAAGTCTGGACAGATCGTCCTAGGGGCAGGCCCGCGTCGACCGCGGCCTGGCGGATCAGCGCCGCTGCTTGGCCGGGATCTTCCTCGTGCGCCAGGTGGCCCAAACCGTCCAAACGCTCCACCTTTGGCGCGCCGACCAGCTTCGCGACGGATTCCGCCGTGCTGGGTGGCACCGCCCGGTCGCGCAGCCCGGTGACCAGCAACAGCGGGACCTGCAGCTTGGGCAGCCGCCGCTTCAGGGCCAGCAGGTCCCAATAGGCCATCAGCGCTAGGGCACCACGCAGGTGCTCGCGGTTGCGAAAGAGGCGGCTGTAGGAGGCCACGCCCTCGTCAGTCAGGGTCGAGCCGGTATCGGACAGAAGCTTGGCGACAGTCTCCGGCTTGTCGGCCTGCCAGGCGAAGAAGCCGCGTGCGACGGGGTTCAGATAGAGCGCCCGCGCCATCGCCGGAAAGATGCGGGCGGCGGGCCCTTGGAAGGGCAGCAGTGCGCCGTTGAAGCTGACCAGCGCTTTCGGCGGCGCCGGATGCCGTAGCGCCAGCTCGATGGCGATGGCCGCCCCGGCGGAATGTCCGGCGACGATGTCTGGCTGCCATTTCAGATGAGTCAGCAGGCTGCTGAGTGCCGTTGCGACATTGGGCAAGGTGGGTCGAAAGCCGCGTGCCGTGCGGCTGCGTGCATGCCCTGGCAGGTCGACCGCCAGCACCTTGAAGTCCTGCGCCAGATCCGACAGCAGGTCCCGCCAACTGTGCGTCGAGGCGCCGGTCCCGTGCAGCAGCAGGAGACGCGGACCGGCGCTACCGAGGCTTTCCGAGTACCAGTCCACCAGCCCGATCCGATCCTGCCGGCGCTGTGCCACCTCGCTCATGGCGACACCTCTTCCCGCACGGCCCGCGATAGCTTGGCCGGGTCGGCGTAGGGCAGGGGGAGGTAGCGGGCCCTCAGGGCTGCGGCTAGGTCGCGGCCGGCCGGCTTGGGGCGTGGTGCTGTGTCCACCAGCAGGGCGGCAACACCGCTGGCGGCCAGCATCTGGGCGGCTGCTAGTGCGTCGGCGCGGGCTTGTGCGCGGCCTGGCGTGCCGTCGCGGGCGACATTGGCAGCGCCGTCCGTCAGCAGCACCAGGATCGGCGTCTGGCCCTTGCGGCGGATGCCCTCCAGCAGCTCTTGCGCACTTTCCAGCGCTGCTGCCAAAGGCGTCCCGCCGCCGCCGTGCAGACCGGCCAGGCAGCGCTTGGCGCGCACCAGGGAGCGAGTGGGCGGCAGCACCACCTCTGCCTCCAGGCCGCGGAAGGCGATGACCGCGACCTGGTCGCGGCGGCTGTAGGCGTCGGCCAACAGCAGCTCGATGGCGCCCTTGGCCTCTGCCAGACGCGCCAGGGCGGAGGAGCCGGAGGCATCGACCAAGAAGAGGGTCACCGTCTCGCTACGCTGCTTGAAGCGGGCGATGCGGAAGTCTTCCGGCTCGATCAGCACGCGGTCGGCCTTCCCGGCGGCACGGGCATCGCGGCGCAGGCGCTGCAAGGGGGCGGCGGCGCGCAGGGTGTCGAGGACGGCAAGCCGGGCGCCGCCTTCGGGCCGTCCGCGCGTGGCGCCGATGCGCCGGCCGCGGTGTTTGGAGCGCTGCAGGCTGCCGCTCTGTCCGCTGCTTTGCGGGCCGCCGCGGCTGGCCTTCTGCAGCTGCAGGCTGGCGAGCAGGTCGGGCGGCAAGAGAGCGGCGGCAGACTCCACCACCAGGTCGCGCAGCTGCTCCGGGCTCAGGTCCTCCAGTCCGCTTTCCGTCTGGGGGTCCGGTTCAGCGGACTGCTGTTGCTCGTCAGCGGTCTCGGGCTCTCCGGGGTTTGGGTCGCCTGGCTCTGCCTCGGCCTCCTCGCTGCCCGGCACCTGGCGGGCGCGGGGCGCCAGGACCAGCTGGCCGGCCACCGCCAAGTCCTCTTGCTGCAATTGCTCGCGGCCCTTGAGCGCGGCGTGCAGAGAGGCACAGCGCAGCGCCAAGAGCGGGGTGCGCAGCGAGGCGATGCCCAGTCCGGCAGCGGCTTCGCAAAGTGCCGCGGTGGCTTCGGGGCTGGCCTCGACCGGTGCTCTGGCCACAACGCGCTCGGCCTCCGGCAGCGGCGCGTCTCTGAGAGACAGGCCTTCCAGATCCAGCAGGAACGCGAAGCGGTCGAGGAGGGCTGGGGGTGGTCCAGCTTCCTCCTCATGGCTCTCGTCCAGCGCCAGGAGGGCGAAGCGGCTCTCGCGCTCGGCCGAGACGCCGTCGCGCTCGATCCGCAAGCGACCGCTGTCCAGCACCGCCAGAATGCGGCCCACCGTGCCGCTGGAGAGACGTTCTGCCATGGCCAGGGTGAGCAAGCCGCCGTTGACCTCCGCCAGGATACCCGGCTGCAGCACGCGGCGCTGGGCCTTCAGGGTCGCCGCCAGATCCAAGCCACCCAGCAGCCGGTCATCGGTCACCCCCAGCGGCAGGCGGCGCTGCGGCAAGGTTTCAGGCAGCAGACTGGCCAGATAGCCAAGCCAGCGGTCGCGTAAGGGCCCGGGTCGGGCGTGCAGAGCGATGCCACCCAGCGCTAGCGGGTCCAGGGCGAAGAGGCGCGCGGCCAGGCAGGCGGCCTGCCAGCGTTCTGCCGAGCTGACGCCCTGAGGAAGCGGCGCCTCGGCGGTCATGCGGCGGCGGAGTCCGGGCCCAGCACCTCCTCCAAGGCCCGCTCGACCCTGAGGCCGGAGCCGCCCTCATCGAGCGGATTGCGGCGCAGGCGGTGGCGCAAGGTGGCCGGCGCCACGGCGCGCAGCGCATCAGCATCGGCCCGGGTCTCGCCGGCCAAAGCCGCGACGGCCCGGGCGGCGCGCATGAGGGTCAGCTCGCCACGCAGGCCGTCGGCGCCCAGCGCCTGGCAAAGCTTGGCGGCCAGCACCAGGGTGTCGTCCGGCACCTCGACCTGGTCCAGCAGGCTCTTGGCCTGCTCCACTTGGGCGGCGACGGACGCCTCTTCGGCTGCCCAGCTGGCGACGAAGGCGGCAGGGTCGCGCTCATAGGCGTCGCGGCGGCGCACCACCTCGATCCGCTGGGTAATGTCTTGCGGGGTCGAGACCTCGACCGAGAGGCCGAAGCGGTCGAGCAACTGCGGGCGCAGCTCGCCTTCCTCCGGGTTGCCGCTGCCGATCAGCACAAAGCGGGCCGGGTGGCGGACGGAGAGGCCGTCACGCTCCACCACATTCTCGCCCGAGGCGGCGACGTCCAGCAGCAGATCGACGATGTGGTCTTCCAACAGGTTGACCTCGTCGATGTAGAGGAAGCCGCGGTGGGCGCGGGCCAGCAGGCCGGGATGAAAGGACTTTTGGCCTTTGCTCAGCGCCAGCTCCAGATCCAGGGCGCCGACCACCCGGTCCTCGGTGACGCCCAAGGGTAGGTCCACCATGGGTACCGGGGCTTGCACGCTCTTGATCTTGGCTTTCTTGCTCTTGGGCGTGGGGCTGCACTTCTGGCAGATCCCGCCGAGCTTGTTGGGCGCGCAGCCGTAGGGGCAGCCCTCCACCACCTCCACCGGCGGCAGCAAGCCGGCCAGGGCACGCACCGCCGTCGACTTGCCGGTGCCGCGATCGCCGAAGATCAGCACGCCGCCGATCGTGGGCTCGATAGAGGCGATCAGCAGGGCGCGTTTCATCTCCTCCTGGCCGACCAGGGCGGAGAAGGGGAAGGGAGGGGCCATGGAAGAAGCACTCTCAAGGGGTTGGCGGGTGGTTGCGGGCCGTCCTCCCCTATTCTGTGGGTGGCAGCCTTTACGTCAAGGGTGCGCTACAGCCCTGATTCTTGTGTGAAACCTCATCTGCAAGCAGCCCTGGTGCAGGGCCGGTCTCTTGTGCTTCTGTGCCGCGCGCGCCTGCAAGGAGATCGCCCATGTCCGACACGCCCCTCAGCCTTCTCGTCGTCTATGGCTCGGTTCGCCGTGATCGGCAGGGGATTCGCCTAGCCCGCCACCTGGTCGCGGCGATCGAGGCCCGCGGCCATAGCGCCAGCCTGGCCGACCCCTTGGAGATCGAACTGCCGCTCTTGGACCGTATGTACAAGGAGTATCCTGCCGGTAGTGCGCCTGAGCCGATGCAGCGCCTGGCCGAAATGATCACCGCTGCGGACGGGGTCGCCATCGTGTCGGGCGAGTACAATCACGGCATCCCACCGGCACTGAAGAACCTGCTGGATCACTTCCTGGAGGAGTGGTTCGGCCGCCCTGCGGGTATCGCCACCTATTCCCCCGGTCGCTTCGGCGGTGTGCGGGCGGCCATGCAGCTGCGCATGACCCTAGCGGAGCTGGGGATGGTGACCCTGCCGACCCTGCTGCCGGTGCCGGGGATCAGTCAAGTGCTGGACGAAGCCGGCGTGGCGCAGCAGGACTGGTTATCCAAGCAGACGGACGCGTTCCTGGACGAGCTGGCCTGGTGGGCGCGCGCTGCCAAGGCGGAACGCGCCCGGTCCTAGGCTCTTGGAAAAACAAGAAGATAGCGGCGCCGGCATCCTAGCGATCGACCTGGGCGGCTCGGCCCTGAAGGCCTGCCTCTTTCAGGGCGACGCGGCGATCACATCGCGCGTGCCGCTGGTCTTCGAGGAGGATGCGAGCGGGCGCAGCGAACAGGCCCCAGAGATCTGGTGGCAAGCGCTCAAGGTCGCGGCGGCAGAGCTTGCTGAGGCAGCACCTGACGGCCTAGCGGCGCTGAAGGGAATCGGGCTCTGTGGTTTCACCCGCACGCAAGTTGTCTTGGATAAGACCGGCCAGCCGCTGCGGCCGGCCTTGGGCTTCCGCGATACCCGGGCGCAGGCGGTGGTGGAGGCGGCCAGCGGCCTCAATGCCTATCATCCCCTGGCCCGTCTGCTCTGGCTGAAGCAGCGGGAGCCAGCCGTTTGGGCAGCGACCCGTTCGCTGCTGGAGCCGAAGGACTATCTGACCTTTCGTCTGACTGGCCAGGCCTTCTCGGATCCTATCTCGCAGCATTGGTTGCTGGAGGCACAGCGCTCCGGGCTTGCGGCCGATCTTGATCTGGAGCCCCTGCCGCTGCCGCGTCTGGCTGCACCGACGGCGCGCGTCGGTTTGGTCCGGCCTGAGCTGCCTGGCGTGCTGAGCCAGCTGGCGGGGCTGCCGGTCTTCTGCGGATCGAACGACACTTGGACCGCGGCAGCCGGCTTAGGCGCACTGGCGCCGGGGCGGGCCTATTGCATCTCCGGCTCGTCGGAGGTCTTGGGGCTCATGACCGCCACGGCAGCGGAGGCCCCGGGTCTTTTGACCCTGCCCTGGGGGGACGACCTCTGGCACATCGGTGGACCCGGGCTGAATGGCGCCGAGACCCTGCAGTGGATCGTCGATCTTCTGGATCCGCGCAAGCTGTCGTTCGATCTGCGCCTCTCGGCGCTCTTGGCCGCGCCCGCTGCGCCGCAGCCGCTGCTCTTCCATCCCTTTCTGCGTGGGGAGCGCACGCCTTACTGGAACCAGGACCTGCGCGCTTCCTTCTTAGGCCTCAGTGCGGCGCATGGACCAGGCGACCTGGTCCGCGCGGTGATGGAGGGGATCGCCTTTCTCAATCGAACCGTCTTGGAGCGGGCCGAGGCTGCCAGCGGCACCCGGGCAGAGGCGCTGCGGATCGCCGGCGGGGGCGCTAGCTCCGCAGCTTGGAACCAAATCCGCGCCGCTATCCTGGAGCGGCCGCTGCTCTCCGCTGGAACCGCAGAGATGGGGCTGGCTGGCTGCTGGGCGGTGGCGCAGGTCGGGCTAGGCCTAGCGCCGAGCCTGGCGGGGGCCGCCGCTGCGCGCCTGCAGCGCGTCGAGCCGAATGCGGCCAGTAAGGCGCGCTACACTGCGCTCTATAGCCTCTTTTTTGCTATGCAGGAGCCTCTGGCATCGGCCTCCGAGCGGCTGGTCGCCATTGGCCAGGCACATCCACCCGCCGATCTGGAGCAGGACCCCGCATGACCGTCTCGCCCGCCGCCAAGCTGGCGATTGCCAAGTACGGCACCCTGGTCGCCGGCCTGCTGGTCTTCATCTTCCTGCTGCTCTTTGCGCGCAACTTCGCCAGCGGCGCCAATCTGGTGACCGTGCTGAAGCACAGCTCCGTCCTTACCATTCTGGCGGTGGGCTTCACCTTCGCGCTGATCACCTCGGAACTGGATCTCTCCTTCGCCAACCTCTGCAGCCTCGGCGCGGTGGTCTGCGGTGGGCTGGTGCATGGCGGGGTCGACTGGCCACTGGCAGCCCTGGCTGGGCTTGCCGTCGCTACCTTCGGCGGGGTCACCAACGGGCTGCTGGTGACGCTGGTGAAGGTGCCCTCGCTGATCGCCACTTTGGGCACCTCGGCCATCGCGCTTGGCTTTGCCTTCATGATCACCGGCGGCGTGGCCTTCGTCGGCCGCTGGCCGCAAGACTTTCTGAACCTGGCGCGCGGTGAGGTGCTGGGCCTGCCGGCCCTCATCATCTTCATGGCCGCGGTTGTCCTGCTAGCCTGGTTCATCAGCAAGAAGACCCGGCTGGGCGTGCACATGCTGGCAACCGGTGAGGCGCGCGATGCCGCGCACCGGGCCGGCATCGCCACATCGCGGATGAAGCTGATTGGGCTCAGCCTCTCCGGCTTCTTAGCCGGGCTGGCGGCTGTCTTGCTGGTCGCGAACTTGAGCTCTGCCGCGCCGCAGATGGCCGGCGAGTTCCTGCTGAACGGCATCGCCGCCGTCCTCTTGGGCATGACCATGTTCGAGCCGGGCCGGCCTTCCATCGCCGGGACCGCGGCGGGTGCCCTAATCATTGCGGTGCTGGACAATGGACTCGTGCTGCTTGGCGCGCCCTACTACCTTCAGGACATCGTCTTGGGACTGATCATGATCGGCTCGGTCGCGCTCTCGGCGACAGTGCTGAAACAAGCGGCCTTTACGGTGTAATGCTCTTGCGCGATGAGTAAACTCATCGCAGCGGCACCGGCCCGCTCCCCCTCCCGGCCACCCATTTAAGGATACTCCCGTGGGTGGCCGGGAGGGGGAGCGGGCCGGTGCCGGGCCTCGCAGAACCGAAAAACAGGGACGAGAATCGATGAACCGCAAAACGCTCCTGGCCGGCCTTGCCGCGACACTCTTCTTCAGCCAGTCCGCCTTGGCAGAGGACTTCGAACTGGGCGTCGTCGCCTTTCAGATGTCGTCAGAAACCCATGCCCGCGTCGCCAATGCCGTTGAGGCCGCGGCGGAGGAGCGCGGCTGGGACGTCACCGTCCTGAACTCCAACGGCGCCCTGCCGACGCATGCGGAGCAGATCGAGAACCTGCTGCGGCGCGGTGTGGACGGCATCGTGCTTGCCATGTCCAAGCCCGTCGAGTTCGACGCGCAGCTGGAGGCCGCCAAGGAGGCCGGCGTGCCGGTGATCTCGGTGATGAGCGGCGCCAGCCCGCATAGCCTCTTCGATATCCAGGTGAACGAGTACGCTGTTGGCGCCGACGCTGCGCTCTATCTGCTGGGCCAATTGGGCTATCAGGGCCAGATCCTGACCCAGCGCTTTGCCAGCAATGTCGGTACCCGCATCCGCGGCAAGATGCTGGATACGGTCTTGAGCGAGAACAGCGGCGTCACCGTCATCGGCTCTCACTCTATGGCCCGCACGCAGAGCTGGCGCGATGACGTGCGCAACGGCATGAGCGCGCTCATCCTGCAGAACGCCGGCGACTTCCAAGGCATCTGGGCCTCCTTCGACGGCCAGGCCTTCATCATCGACGACCTCTTGAAGGAGCGCGGGATGGAGAAGGGCGATGTGGTCCTGGTCTCCATCGACGGCGGGGCGGAGAGCTATCGCCGCATCGCCTCGCCCGATTCCATGCTGATGGCCACGGTTGCCATTCCCTTCGAGGAGATGGGCGTGGCGGCAGTGGGGGCGATGGAGGATATCGCCGTGGAGGGCGCGCCGGTTACCAGCATCACCTCCGGCCCCTATCTCTTCCTCGGCGCCGATTTGGTGGATCAGTCCAACGTCGACCTCTTCCTGCAGTGACGCCGCTTCTGGAGCTGCAAGGCGCGGCCAAGTCCTATGGCGCGGTAGAGGCACTGCGCCGTGCTGACTTGGCCGTGGCGACCGGTGAGATCCACGCGCTCTGCGGTGACAATGGGGCGGGAAAGTCGACGCTCATCAAGCTGATTGCCGGGGTCGAGTTGCCGGACGCCGGCGCGCTTCTGCTGCGCGGTCAGCCCTGCCGCTTCCCCACGCCACAGGCGGCGCTGAAGGCCGGCATCGCCACCATTCACCAGGACCTGGGGCTGGCGCCCCGGTTGACGATCTATCAGAACATCTTCATGGGCTCGGAGTTGACCCGGCGCCTCCTGGGGATTCCCGTGCTGGACCGCCGGGAGATGATCTCCCAATCGCTAGGCTTTCTGCAGCGTCTGGGCTCCAACGTCACCGACATGACGGCCCCGGTGGAGGCGCTCTCCGGCGGGCAGCGTCAGGCCGTGGCGATCTGCCGGGCGCTGCGCTGGAAGGCCGAGATCATCATCATGGACGAGCCCACGGCCGCCTTGGGCGTGCGCGAGACCGAGCAGGTGCTGCGCCTGATCCGCCAGCTGAAGGAGACCGGCGTCACCGTCATCTTGATCAGCCACAATATGAACGATGTGGTCGCCGTCGCCGACCGGGTCACCCTGCTGTCGGCGGGGCGAACAGTCGATAGCCTCTCGACCGCGGGCCTGACCTCCCAGGCCCTGTCGCAGATGATCCTGGACAGGGGCCTGGAGACGGCCGGGGCTTAGGAGGCTAAGGCTCCCGTCACGCGCTCCGGCGTGAAGGGCATGTGGCGCAGACGCTGGCCGGTCAGCGCGAAGAAGGCGTTGGCGATGGCCGGTGCCACCATCGGCGTGCCGACCTCGCCGATGCCGGTCGGCGAGGCGTCGATGGACTCCAGATCAATGACGATCTCCGGCACCTCGTTGGCGCGGACGATCTCATAGTCATAGAAGTTGTTCTGCTCGACCTCGCCCTTCTTGATGGTGATTCGCTCCTTCAGTGCGCTGCTGACGCCGAAGACGATACCGCCTTCGATCTGGGCGCGGGCATTGTCCGGCGCGACCACTAGGCCGGCATCGATGGCAGCCCAAAGGCGATGGGCACGGATCACGCCGCTCTCGCCGTCCAAGCTGATCTCCACCACGCCTGCGGCCATGGAGTCGCCGTAGCCGGCGAAGGCCACACCCAGTGCCCGCCCTTGCTCCGGACGGCCCCAATTCGACATCTCCCGCACCCGCTCCAGCAGGCGCCGGCCGCGCGGATTGTGCTGCAAGAGCTGCAGGCGGAAGGCGATGGGGTCGCTCTCTGCTGCCTCGGCCAGCTCGTCCATGAAGGCCTCGGCGGCAAAGCTGGTGTAGCTGGCACCGATCCCGCGCCAGGGCGCCAGGCGGGCCCCACGTTCGGTGATGATGTGCTCGGCCCGCATATCGGGCAGCTGGTAGAACTTGTTCTCCGATCCGCGCATGGCGATGATGTCGTGCGGATCGACTTGCGACCAGCGCAGCGGGTTGAAGTAGGCAATGACCGAAGGCGAGGCGACGCGGTGGTGCCAGCCCTCAAGCTTGCCCTCCTTCGACAAGCCAGCCCGCATATGCTGCGCCGCGGTCGGCCGGAACCAGCCGAACTTCAGATCCTCCTCACGCGACCAGAGCACCTTCACCGGCGCAGCCACGGCCTTGGACGCCAAGAGGGCATCGCGCAGATACTCCTGGGTCAGCGCCGTCCGGCGGCCGAAGCTGCCGCCCATGGTCAGCATGTGCAGGCGAATGCGCTCCGGCTTGGTCTGCAGCACCTGCGTGATGGTGCGCATTGTCCAGCTCTGCGTCTGGGTCGCCGCCCAGACCTCTGCACCCTTGCCGTCGGCATCGACGGAGGCCACTGCCGCCATGGGCTCAATCTGCGCGTGATAGGCGTAGTCGGAGCGGTAGGTGGCCTTGAGCGCACGGTCGGCCTTGGCGATGGTTCCTGGCCCATCGCCTTCCTCCCGCCAGGTGGCGCCGTCACGGCTTAGGTCTTCGGCCGCCTCGGCGTAGTCGGCAAGGGAGCGGTCGCTGTCGAAGCTGTGGGCCGGCGCAGCGGTCGTCCACTCAACGACGAGCGCCAGCTTGCCGGCGATCGCGGCCTCCGCGCGCTCAGCCACCACGGCGATGCCGTCCGGCAGGGTCACGGTTTGCCGGACACCGGGGATAGCCAAGGCTGCGCTCTCATCGACGGAGACCGGGGTCTCGCCTTCGACAGGGCTGCGCAGGACAGAGGCATAGAGCATGCCGGGCACACGCACGTCGAAGGCATAGGTCTCCTCACCGCGGGTCTTGGCCGGGATGTCCAGGCGCGGGATCTCCTTGCCGATCAAGCGGTACTGATCGCGGTGCTTCAGGGCAGTCTTATCGGCCTCGGGCAGATCGATGCCGTCTGCGGGGAGGCCGGCGATCTCGCCGTAGGTGAGGCGCTGGCCGGAGGCTGCATGCACGACCTGGCTCGGCTCTGTTGTCAGACTATCGACCGGCACGCCCCAGTGCTTGGCGGCGATGGCCAGCAGCAGAGCCCGGGCCTGGGCGCCGGCCAGCCGCAGCGTGTCGAAATAGCCATAAACCCCGGTGCTGCCGGCGGTGTAGAGCACCTTGCCGAAGATGGGATTGCCGTAGGTGCGGTCGTCGCGGTGCAGCTGTTCGACCACCACGTCGTCCCACTCGGCGTCCAGCTCTTCGGCGACGATCAGGGGAAGCGCGGTCGAGCTACCTTGGCCCATCTCGGTGATCGGGAAGATGATGGTGATGGCCCCGTCGCTGTCGATGCGCACCCAGGCGTTGGCGTCAAGGAGGCTGCTGTCAGCGGCCTGAGCGGTCTCGAAGCCGATCAGGCCCTTGGCGCCGATACCCAGCACCAAAGCCGATCCGGCAACCAAGACGCCGCGGCGAGAAAAGTGGGTCATGGGCTTAGGCCTCCTCGGCTGCGCGCTGCACCGCCTTGACGATGCGGCCGTAGGTGCCGCAGCGGCAGAGGTTCGTGCTCATGGTCTCGACGATCTCCTCGCGGGTCGGCTTGGGGTTCTCGGCCAAGAGGGCGGCGGCCCGCATGATCTGGCCGGACTGGCAGTAGCCGCACTGCGGCACCTGCTCAGCCACCCAGGCCTTCTGCAGCGGGTGGTCGCCCTCAGCGCTCAGCCCCTCAATGGTGGTGACTTCTGCGCCCTCCACCATCTCGATGGGCGTGACGCAGGAGAAGGTCGCGAAACCGTCGACATGAACAGTGCAGGCCCCGCACATGGTGGCACCGCAGCCGAACTTGGTGCCGGTCAGGCCCAGGTGTTCGCGCAAGACCAAGAGCAGAGAGGTCTCTGGCTCGGCCTCTACCTCGATCGTCTTTCCATTGACCGTCAACTGGGTCATCGCTTTATCCCTCGCGGATGCGTTACTTCGCAGAACGGCCGATCTGGCCTTACCTGCCATGACAGATGGGGAGGATTTTGGCTCTGTCTTTCGAATTGCTGCCAATGACCTTCGAGGTTACGCCATGAGCAGGTTTGACAACCGGCCGGCCGATCAGGCGTCAAACCCGGTCGTCGGCGAGTACTGGGACGAGGTCGCGCCGCAGACCATCCCCTGGCACAGCCACCGGCGCGGCCAGGTCATCCACGTGGTGAAGGGTTGTGCAACCGTCCGGGCGGAAAGCGGCATCTATGTCCTGCCGCCGCACCGGGCCATCTGGCTGCCGCCGGAAACCCCGCACCAGGTCCGCTACCCCAGCCAGATTGCCTTCCGAGGCATCTATATCGACCGGGACTACTGCCACGACCTTCCGGCGCGGCCCACCGTCCTGCAGGTTGGTGGGCTAACCCAGGCGCTGATCGATAGCGTCTCGCGCTTGCCATGGGATTATGCGCCCTGGGGCCCGGAAGCGCGGCTCTGCCGGGTCTTGCTGGATCAGCTGGTGGTGCTGCGTGTCGCGCCCTTGTCGCTGCCAGGTGCTGAGGATCCGCGGCTGGTGAAAGTCGTCGAAGCCCTGCGCGAGGCTCCGGCCAACAGCGATCCCGTTGGGACTTGGGCGGCGACCGCGCACATGAGCGAGCGGACCTTCGCCCGGCGTTTCTTGGCAGAGACCGGCATGTCCTTCACCGAGTGGCGCCAACAGCTGCGCCTCTTGACCGTGATCGAGCGGCTGGCGGCAGGCGATCCCATCACCACCATCGCCATGGATCTGGGCTACGCCACCCCCAGCAGTCTGACGACTATGTTCAAGAAGGCGCTCGGCGTGCCGCCCAGCAAGTTCTTCGCCAAAGATCCGGAGGGTGAGGATTAAGCAAATTCTGGCCGAGACGACGAAGTTTCTGGCCGATCCGGGAAAGCCGGCCAAGGGGCTCTGCACCCACCTAGGGACGGCCGATAGACCACGATCGAAAGACGAGGCCCAGATGACACGCGCTGCTTCCTGCCGTTTCTTTCTCGCTCTCCTGGCAAGCTTGAGCGTCTTGGTCCTGACCCCGCCGGCGGTCGCCGTGCAGCAGGAGCGCGCGGCGCTCTTGCAAGAGCTTCAGGCCGGGACCCTGGTCATCTACTTCCGCCATGGTGCCACCACCTGGTCAGGCATCGACCGCATCGACTGGCCGCGCGAGCGCCAGCGCCTCCTATCCGATAGGGGCATCGCCCAGTCCGAGCTGATCGGCCAGAGCTTCCGCGATTTAGGCCTGCCGGTGGGTGAGGTCTTAGCCAGCCCCTTCGCGCGCTGCCGCGACATGGCGGAGATCGCCTTTGGCCGCGTCGAAGAACGCATGGAGCTGATCGGTCTCTTAAGTGACTCTGCCGGACGGGCCGCCCGGACGCAGTACCTGGAAGCGCAGGTAGCGCGCTCGACCGAGGGGGCCGGCAACCGGGTGATCGTCTCGCATCGCTCCAACATCTCCTCGGTCGCTGGCGTGGCCCTCGGCGAAGGGGACGCCGTCGTGCTGCGCCCCTCGGCGGAGGGCGGCTTCGAGGTCTTGGAGACTCTCGCTCCGGAGGACTGGGCGGGCTTGGCGAGCGCGGATCAGTAGCTATCTCTCAAGGCGGGTCAGCGCTGTTCACGCCGGAAGGGGCGGGTAAGCGCAAGGGGTAGGTGGCCTCCGGAACACTGTTGGGCGATCTTTGGGAGGGATCGCCCCGACTGGGAGGAGAAAGCGCCGTGACGCGCCCCGAAACAAAGAACGCCGCCCTGGCCTGCCGGAGCGGCCTGGCATGGAGATGATTCGCCGCCGCCGGGTCAGTATCGCCACGCTCTTTTCCAGCGTGTTAGCGGCCATCGTGCTGATCTCGGTCGGAACGCTCTTCGCCATCTCAACCCTCTCCGCGCGCAGCGCCTTGCTGGAAGACCTAGCGACCGACTTCGACCTCACGATCGCGACGATCGAGGAACGGGTAACGGACCACCTGGCTCCAGTTACCGCGCAACTGGGCTTCCTCGACTCCTTGATCGCGGTGGAGCCCGCTTTGCTCAACGACCGGGACCGCTTGGCCAACAGTCTGCGTATCTCCATGGCCGCGGCACCGCAGGTTAGCGCCATCGCCTTCGTACGGCCGGACGATACCTCGCTGCGCTACGAGGCCACGGAAGGGCGCTTCTTCTTTGACGACCTGGCAGATCGCCCGGATATCCAGAGTGTGATGGAGATGGCCAAAGCGGCTGGCCCCGGTGCGCCCGACCTGGGTTGGAGCGAGCCGATCTATAGCCCCAACCTGGGCCGCACCATCATCGTGCTGCAACGCGCCGTCTGGGTGAATGGCCAGCTGCAAGGAGTGCTCTTCGCTGGCGTCGACCTCTTCGCTCTGTCGCGCTATGCCAATCGCGTGGCCTCCACCATCGGACAGACCGTCTTCCTACTGCACGGCCGCGAGCGCGTGCTGGCTCACCCTAATCTGCTGACAATCCCCGCCGCTGTCTCGGAGGAGCAACCTCTGCTGGGTATTGGCCAAGTGGAAGATCCCAAGCTGGCCACGATCTGGCGCGAGGACCGCCTGCCGATCATCTCTAACGACCTCATGCTGGCCAGCGAAGGTCACTACTTATCGGTCGCGGGCGGCGCCTTCGTTTACGTCTACGGCACGATGGAGGGCTATGGCAAAGAGCCCTGGCTGGTCGGCTTTCACTTCGACACGCTGGACGGCAGCGTGGTGGACCGCTTCTGGGCGCTCTTCGCCGTAGGCCTGGGCATCGTCATCCTCTTCACCGCCGTAGGCTATCTGCTGGGCCAACGCCTGGCGCGGCCCTTCCGCACCTTGACCGACAACGCGCAAGCCCTGCAGCGGCTGGACTTCGGCGGGCTGAGGCCGCTCCGGGGCAGCCGCATCCTAGAGCTGGACCGCACCGCAACCGCCTTCGAGCGCATGGTCGACGGCCTGCGGGTCTTCGGGCGCTATGTGCCTGGCCGCGTGGTCGAGCGCATTGTCCGTGACGGCGATGGCGAGGCGGCGCCGGCAGAGCGGCAGGTCACCATGCTCTTCACCGACATCGCCGGCTTCTCGAAGCTGGCCGAAGACCTCTCGCCGCAGCAGACAGCACAGCTCTTGAACGATCACTTTTCGCTGGTCGGCCGCTGTGTGGAGGAAGCCGGCGGCACCATCGACAAGTATACCGGCGACGGTCTGCTGGCCTTCTGGGGGGCGCCCGACGCGCAGGCCGATCAGGCCGACCGCGCCTTGCGGGCAGCCCTGGCGATCCGGGCAGCGGTGGAGGCCGATAACAAGGCCCGCCAGGCCGAGGGCGAAGCGCCAATCCGGCTGCGTATCGGTATCCACACTGGCCCGGTGCTGGTTGGCGACATCGGGGCTGAGAGCCGCATCAACTACACCATCATCGGCGACGCGGTGAACGTCGCCAGCCGCGCAGAATCGCTCGACCTGGGCAGGCAGACGGAAACGGTGCGCATCCTGGTGACCGAGCAGACCCTGGCTGAGAGCGACTGCACCTACGAGACCGAGACCCTGGGTCCCACTGCGCTACAGGGCCGCTCAGCACCGGTTGTCTTGCACAGCCTTCGCGGCCGGCAGGGATGAGAGGCTACTTGTCCAGGGTCGGCGTCACCACGATCTGGGCGATGTTCACGCCTGGTGGCTGCTCCAGCGCGAAGAGTGTTGCCCGGGTGATGTCGGCAGGCACCAGCACGTCCGGCTTGCTGTCGTAGAAGGCAGATCCTGCGGCCTGGTCGCCGCGGCGCCGCGCGGTGGCGAAACCGGTGCGCACCACGCCTGGCAGGATCTCGGTGACGCGCAGGGCCTCATGCTTGTAGTCGGCACGCAGCAGGTCGGCGAAAGCGTGGATGGCGTGCTTGCTGGTGGTGTAGGCGGAGTTGTCGGTGGCGATCTTCAGGCCGGCGATGGAACCCAGGATGATCACATGGCCGGCGCCGCGCGCCAGCATCCCGGGGATCACCGCGTGGCAGATGCGCTGCACGCCGACCACGTTGGTCTCGATCGTGCCGGCCCAGTCCTCGATGCTGCCCTGGTCGAAGCGCTGCCGTCCGCCCAGATCAGAGCCTGCATTGGCGACCAGGATGTCGACCTCTCGCCAGGCCTCGGGCAAGCCAGCGATCAAGCCCGCGACGGCCGGGCCGTCCGTCACGTCCAAGGGATGGATCAGCGCGTTGGGTTGATCGGCGAAGGCTGCCTCCAAGGGCTCCCGGCGGCGTGCGCAGCAGATAACCTTCAGGCCGCGGGCGAGCAGCGCCTTGGCCAAGTCCAGTCCAAGGCCGCTGCTCGCCCCGGTGACCAGCGCGATGGCGCCAGGGTGCAGCATCTCTGGTTTAGCACTCACAGCTGAGGCCGCCGCTCGGCCGTGTTGAAGGTGGGGACGGCTTGCTGATAGGCCAGCCCAGCCTTGATGACGCCGATGTCGTCATAGGTGCGCCCGACGATCTGGATGCCGGTCGGTACGCCGTTGCTCGCCTGGCCAGAGGGCACGGCCAGGACTGGGCAGCGGCTTAGCACGTTGAAGGGATAGGTCATCAGCCAGAACCAGGGGTCCAGGCTCTTGCCGTTCACCTCCAGCCGGTCGCGCGACTGGTCCCAGTCGGCCTTGACCGCCGGCACCGAGAGGGTCGGGCAGATGAAGGCCTGATAGTTCTGCATCATCGGCCCGAAGGTCTCGTACATGCGCCCCGCCCCTTCCATCGAGGCCAGGAAAGAGCGCGCCGGGTGATTGCGCGCCATTTCCGCAAAGGCGCGGGCATAGGGCGTCATGGCGTAGGCGTGCTTGTCGTAATAGGTCTCGATGTAGGCGCCAAAGATGTGGGCCAGATGGTTCATTGCCGTGGTCGTCACCTCCGGCGTCCAGCCGACGTCAACCTCCTCCACCGTGGCGCCCAGGTCGCGGAAGACCTGCAGCGCGGCTTCGGTGTTCCGCCGCACCTCCGGATCGACGTCATAGAACCCGAGGTCGAGGGAGTAGGCGATCTTCCAGTCCTTGACGCCTTGGGCATTCTCAAGCGGCACTTTGATCTTGGGCTTCAGCGAGGCGATGTCGGTGTTGAGCGGCCCGTTCATCACGTTGAACATCATCGCTGCGTCGGCCACGTTACGCGCCATGGGGCCGGGATGGCAGTAGGTGTCCAAATTGAAGGGATAGTCTTCCGGGATGCGTCCATAGGTTGGCTTGAAGCCCACCACGCCGGCGCAGGAGGCGGGGATACGCACCGATCCGCCAATGTCGCTGCCCGATGCCAAGGCCGTTGTCCCCGCTGCCAGAGCAGCACTGGAGCCGCCCGACGAGCCGCCTGGGGTATAGTCAAGGTTCCAGGGATTGCGCGTCACCCCGTGCAGCAAGGACCAGCAGATGCCGGAGCAAGAAAACTCCGGCGTGGCGGTGCGGGCGTGCACCACCGCCCCGGCGCTCATCAGGCGCTTGATGGCCGGCGTGGTGCCGGTCGCGACGAAGTCCTTCAGAAAGACCGCGCCGCTGGTGGTCACCTTGCCCTTAATCCAGGACTCATCCTTAACCGCCAGCGGCAGGCCTTCCAGCGCACGCAGGCGGTCACCGTTGGCGTAGCGCGCTTCTGCCTTCTTTGCGGCCTCGCGCGCCTCGTCGAAGTAGGTCGCGGTGAAGGCGTTGATCTTGGGCTCTGCAACCTCGCTTCGGGCGATCATCGCGTCCAAGAGTTCGACCGGCGACAGGGTCTTCTCCTTGAAGCGGGCGAGGGCCTCGCTGGCTGGCAGATAGCAAAGGTCTTCGTCGGACATGGTGTAGCCTTCCTTGGACGCGGCTTTGGAGAGGATGGCGGCACGATAGTCGCTTGGCCCGGCGCCGAAAAGTCCGCACCAAGGCGCGTTCGCGTGCTAGCCTTCACTCGAACGACTGGACCGCAAGACGAGGCGCCGTCATGCCCGAGGATGCTCTTCCCCCCGCCGACTACAACGGGCTGCGCGAGGCGCGCCCAGGCTTGCCGCGCGAGCGCTACACCAGCGATCAGGCCTTCCGCGATGATCTGGAGAAGATCTGGTACCGTCACTGGATCTACGCCTGCCACGAGAGCGATTTGGCCCAGCCGCTGCAGTTCAAGGTGACGGAGATCGGCGACCAGTCGGTGATCCTGCTGCGCGACGCAGAGGGCGCCTTGCGCGCCTATCACAACGTCTGCCGGCATCGCGGTGCCAAGCTCTGTCCGCAGGGCGAAGGGCAGCTAAAGGCCAAGGCGCTGACTTGCCCCTATCACAGCTGGACCTACGGACTAGACGGACGCTTGCGCCGTGTGCCCTCGCGCTGGACCCCGGCTGACTTCCAGAAGGCCGACTTCGGGCTCTACCCCGTCGCGCTGAAAGAGTGGCGCGGTCTGGTCTTCATCAATCTGGAGGGCGCAGAGACCCACAGCCTGGACGACAGCTTCGGGCGCTATCCCGACGCGCTTGCCGCCTGGCCACTGGAAGATCTCCGCGTGACGCGCCGCTATTCCAAGGTCATGGCCTGCAACTGGAAGCTCTTCTGGGAGAACTTCAACGAGTGTCTGCACTGCCCGAACCTGCATCCGCAGCTCTCTCAAGTGGTGCCCATCTACGGGCGTGGCCTGATCAATCCCAAGGACGCGCACGATTGGCAGAAGACCGAAGCCTCGCCGGAGCCACGCTATCAAGGCGGTCTCGCAGCCGGTGCCGCGACCTGGTCAGTCGAAGGCGCAGCACAAGCGGTGACCTTCCCCGATCTCAGCGATGAGGACCGGGCGCGCGGCCAGACCTATGCCGTCTCGCTGCCCTCCTGCTTCGTCGTCGGCCATGTCGACTACATGCGGATCGTGCGCCTTCGGCCGTTGGACCCTACACAGACCCTGTTGGAGGCCGAGTGGCTTTTCCCGGAGGAGGCCTTGGCCAGGCCGGATTTCGACCCTACGCCACAGGTAGACTTCGCCATCACGGTGCTGGAGCAAGACGCTTGGGCCTGCGAGATCAACCAGCAAGGCCTCGCCGCCCGCCCCTTCCAGCAGGGCGTCCTCATGCCGGAGGAATACTACCTGGCGGAGTTCCACGACTGGTACCGCGGCGCTTTGGGAGACGTGTGAGCCCGGCGCTTTGAAGCTATCTGATCTCTTTCGGCTTTTGGCTCGTGTGCACCAGGGTGATTACTTCAACGGTAGCAGAGGCTTCATCCACTCTGTAGTGCAAGCGATAGGGCAGTCCCGACACGGCGAGCGCCCGCGAGCGTCCATCCCAGTTCCGTCCAATGTAGGGATGATCACCGAGTATCTCAGCGCTCTGTCTGATGCGATTGACGACCCTGTTTGCCGCGGCCACGTTGTCGTAAGCTATAAATGATTGTATCTCGCGGAGCCTCTGCACCGCTCGCGGCGAGAAGACAACTCTCATTCAAGACCAAGATCTTTCCAGACTTGCTCAGCCGGAATTCCTTGGCCTGCGTCTAGTTCCTTGCAGCCAGCATCAAGCTCGCTCGCAAGCCATTCGTCATATCCTGGCTCAGTTTGGGCCATCGGCGCTGGGGGATTCAGCCAGTCCTCTGCGCCTTTCTTCTCATTCTTCGGTTCCATGCGATGTCTGTTTACACCCTTTCCGCACCTAGCGCAAAAGCCTGAGTAGAGATCGGAGTTGGCGATTGTCCTTGTATGACGTGGATTCTTTGCTTTCCTCTGGCGCCCGCAGCTTCTTTGCGGCGCGAGAGGCGACGGATCTCCTCGGGTCCTCGGCGAGGCGTTCCAAGTGTGGGCGCAGCCAGATAGCTAAGGGAGACTCCTGTCTCGCCCAATCCGCCAGGGTCTCCATGGTTCGGTTCAGGACGATCCAGTCCTTTGATGTCTCCAGATTCCGTTTCATGATCGCCAGTGCTGCGGCCTCTTGCTTGGCGTTCATGTCACCACGCAAGACGGCGAAGAGCTCCGCCAAGGTCCATTGGGCGGAGGGCTGGTCGAGCATTGCGACCTCGCCGATCAGGCGGTCGATGGGCAGCAGCAAGTCATGCCACGCCCACTCCACTCGCTTGACGGCGCTGGAGGTGCGCAGACGCACCACCGCATCCGCGCTGCCATAGCAGCCGAAGAGCTCTTCAAGGCGTGCAGGCTCGGCCAACACCAGATCGACCACCTCAACCGTGCGCCCAAGGGAATTGGGGTGCCCGCCCGTCAGCATCTCTTCAAAGGTCTCTGCCATCTGCCATGGCCCTAGCGGCTATTCTGCTCTCTTGGCAACCTGGTGAAGCGCTTCTGCGATCAGCCGCTCCCACTCTGCCAAAGAGTAGCGGTCGAGAAAGCCCTCCGGCAGGTCCCTGCAGATCCGTCTGGCCAAAATCTCGGTGGCTTGCACGGACTTGTGAGCGCGGCGCCGCTCCTGACGGTCGTCTCTTGCCCGCGATAGGGCGCTGTCCAGACAGTCTCTCAGGGCTCCGATCCCGGTGCCCTCTGTCGCAGAGACCTTGAGCACCGGCACCTCGCGCCGTCCTTCGGCTCGGAGCGCCAGCATGCCCTCCAGGTGCTTGGCGGTCTGGCTGGCGCCCTCGCGGTCGGCCTTGTTGACGACCAGCACGTCGGCGATCTCCAGGATGCCGGCCTTGATCGCCTGCAGATCGTCGCCCAGCCCGGGGGCGGAGACCACGACGCTGAGGTCGGCCAGCTGGGCGACTTCGGTCTCCGACTGTCCCGCCCCCACAGTTTCGATGATGATCAACGGCCAGCCGGCGACGTCCATCAAATCGGCCATATCTTGGGCCGCGGCCGACAGCCCGCCGAGGTGCCCGCGCGCGGAGACGGAGCGGATGAACACCCCCTGGTCCAGGCTGTGCGCACCCATCCGCGCCCGATCACCCAGCACCGCGCCGCCGCTGACCGGGCTCACCGGATCGACGGCGAGGACGGCTACCGGCTGGCCCTCCTTCCGCCAGGCATGAATCAGCGCGTCGACCAGGGTCGACTTGCCGGAACCCGGCGGCCCGGTGACGCCGATGATGCGCGCCTGCCCCGTCTCGGAGCGCAGCGCGCGCAGCAAGGCGCGGCCCTCCTCCCCGCCGCTTTCGACCAGGGTTAAGGCGCGGCCCAGGGCCAGCCGCTGGCCGTCGCGCAGCGCTTGGGCCAGCCGGGCGGTGCGTGGACTGCTGGCGCCGCCGTCCACCTCAAGCCACCATCTGCGGGTGGCCGAATCCCAGTTCACGGCGCAGACAGGCGATGATCTCGCCGTGCGTCGCACCGGCATGCGCGGCTGCAACGACCCGCTCGTAGACGTTCTCCCGCCCGTTGGCGGCGCGTGCCAGGTCGCCGATGACCTGGCGGATTTGGCCCTGATCCCGCTCTGCCTTGAAGGTGCGGAAGGCCTTCACCTGTGCCTCCATGGCCGCGCGGTTCGGGCGGTAGGTCGCGACCTCCGCCTCAGCCTCTTCCAGCTGATAGCAGTTGACGCCGACGACCTTCTCTTGGCCGCTTTCGATGCGGTTTTGATAGTCGAGCGCTGAGCGGCCGATCATCTTTTGCACGATGCCCTGATCCACGGCGGCGTACATGCCGCCGGCCGCGTCGATCGTCTCGATCACGGCCAGGATCTTCTCTTCCATCTCGTTGGTCAGCGTCTCGACGTAGTAGGAGCCGCCCAGTGGATCGATCACGTCGCAGAGGTGTGCCTCCTCGCGCAGGATGTTCTGGGTGGCCACGGCGATGCGGGCGGATTCCTCCGTCGGGCAGGCCAGTGCCTCGTCGAAGCCGTCGGTGTGCATGGACTGCAGCCCGCCGAAGATGCCGGCGATGGCCTGGGCGGTCACTCGCGCGACGTTGTTCAGTGGCTGCTGCTGGGTCAGGTCGACGCCAGAGGTCTGGCCGTGGAACTTGAAACGCCAGGAGCGCGGGTCCTTGGCACCCAGCCGGTCGCGGGCGATGCGTGCCCAGATGCGGCGGCCGGCACGGAACTTGGCGACCTCCTCAAAGAAGCTGATCGAGATGTCGAAGAAATAGGTGAAACGGCGCAGGACGTGGTCGGCGTCCATGCCGGCCCTGATGCAGTCCTCCGCGTATTGGATGGCGGTGGAGAGGGTCAGGCCCATGGTCTCCGCCGGGGTGGCACCGGCCTGCTGCATGTGCTGGCCGACGACCGAGACGGGGTTCCAGTTCGGCGTCTGCTCGCGGCAGAACTTCACATGATCGACGAAGACCCGCCGCGCGCCCGGCTGGCTCAAGCGGTAGAACATGTGGTTGGCGACGTAGTGAGAGATGTAGTCCGACTGGTTCGCCGTCCCGGTGATTCTGTCTAAGGGGATGCCAAGCCGCTTGGCCACGCCCAGCAGAAAGGCAAAGAGGGTGAAGGGTGTGGGATCGTTCATCGCCGTGGAGATCTTGTCGATCTCCACCCCCTCCAGCGCCGCCTCCATATGCTCCACCGTGTTGATCACCGTGCCGCAGGTGCCCAGCAGGGGGAGCGGGCTCTCGTCGCAGTCGATGCCACGGAAGCCGGAGTTGCAAGGCAAGAGGCTTATGGCCGAGGCGCCCTGCTGCAAGAGTATGCGCACACGCTGGTTGTAGTCTTCCGGTGTGCCCAGGCCGATCAGCTGGCGCTGGGTCCAGGTGCGGCCGCGGTGCATGGTGGCGTAGATGCCGCGGGTGTAGGGCGCTTCGCCCGGCATGCCCAAATCCTCGGCATAGCGCCCCTCCGACCAGTCGTCCGGGGTGTAGAGCGGCCGAACGGCGATACCAGAGCGGTTGACGACCGTGCGGTCTTCGCCGATCTCGCTGTCGTAGAGGGCCTGCCAGCGCTCGATGTCGCGGGCCAAGTTGCTGTCTTGGGAAAGGCTCGCCGGGTCTGACATCACACGGTCTCCTCTTGGTCGCGCAAGACCCGAGCTTCGCTGGCCAGCGTGCGGACGCGGTGCACGATCTCGCCGCTGGTGGCACCGGGGTTGAAAATGGCGCTAACGCCAGCGTCCAGCAGGTCTTGGCGTTCGTTCTGGGGGACGATGCCGCCGACCACCAAACGCACATGCGCCAGGCCGTCGGCCCGCAGCGCCTGCAGGAGGTCGGGAATGATCAGGTGATCGGTCGCAAGCGAACTGACGCCGATCACGTCGACATCCTCTTGCATGGCCAGGTTCACCACGGCGGTGATTTCCTGCCAGGGCGGGGTGTAGATGACCTCCATGCCGGCGTCTCGCAGATAGGCCGCCACCACCCGGCTGCCGCGGTCATGGCCGTCGAAGCCGATCTTGGTCACCAGCACGCGTTCAGGGTAGGTCATGATGCGGTTCCTTCCTTTGCCGGCTCCTGCCCACCACAGCGCAGCATCTGCACCAGAGTGCGGGCGATCGCGGCCGGTGTAGCGCCATCGGCGCGGTACCAGACGTGGACGTGATTGGCCGCCCCGATCAGGAGGAGGCGCAGCAGCTGGGTGTCGGCCTGCGGACCCAGCGGCAAGGCGGCGATCAGCCCTTTCAGCACCGCCTCATAGGCATTGCGCAGGGCCGTCAGCTGGTCTGCGACCTCCGGCACGCTATCCGGCAGGATGCGGATGATGACGCTGGCGTAAGCGCTGGGCTGGACGATCATCTCGATATGCGTCGCCAAGCTGCGCTCCAGCCGATGCCAGGGGTCGCCGACATCCTCCACCGCCGCCGTGACACGGGCGGTCAGACGGCGCACGCCCTCCTCATAGACCGCAACCAAGAGCGCAGGCTTGTTCTTGTAATGGTAGTAGATCGAGCCGGACAGCATGCCGGCATTGCTGGCGATGTCGCGCATGGTCGAGGCTTGATAGCCGCGCGTGGCAAAGAGCTCCGCCGCGCTGTCCAGCAGCGCAGTGTTGCGATTGTTAGCGCGCTGGACCACGCGCAGATCGATAGCAGCAGCCACGGTCAGCTCCTTAACCTAACAAGCGCTTGCTTACTACACTGGAAAGTTTTGATCAAGGCTTGTTGTGCAAAGCGATTTCGAGAAGCGGAGGCGGCCAAAGGCGCGCGCGCGTTCTGGCCTACGATGCGCGTCGCGTAATGAGTGGCGCCCACTCCGGCGATTGCCCGATGCGTTCCAACAGAAAATCGATGAAAGCGCGCACCTTGGCTGAGAGCGCGTTTGCCTTAGGGTAGTAGAGCCAGAGCACCGACCCGTCGATCACGTCGAAACTGGGCAGCACTCGGACCAGCGATCCTTCCTTAAGCTCGCGGTGGACACTCCAGAGCGAGTTCATCGAGATTCCGGCGCCGGCCAGGGTCGCCAGCTTCATCGTCGTGCCGTCATCGACGATCAAGCTGCAAGACCCGCTTCGGGGGTCGAACAGCCCCTTGGCCCCTTTCGGATCGATCAAGGGGCGCGGCGACTGATCCCGGAACGCGACCAGGTCGTGCTGCAGCAGGTCGCGCGGCGTCTTTGGTATGCCCTTCTCATCCAAGTAGCTGGATGCAGCACAGAGGACCCGCGCATCATCGGCAAGCTTTCGGCCCATCACGCTCGATTCCTCCAGCGGTGAATTGCGCAAGGCCAGATCGAAACTGCCCTCGATCAGATCGAAGCGTGTGTCGGAGAGGCGGAGGTCGAGGGTTACCCGAGGGTGTAGCCGCAAGAAGTCCGGGAGAATCGGTGCGATGTAGAGCTGGGTGAAACTGCTGGGGGCGGTGAAGCGCAGCACACCGGTTGCGGCGGCTTCGCCCTTTCCCAGCGCCGCCAAACCGGCATCCTCCTGCGCCAGGATCTCCTTGGCGTAGGGCAGGAAGGCAGCGCCCTCTAGAGACAAGGCGACCTTGCGTGTCGAGCGGTGCAGCAGGTCCGCGCCCAGCGCGCGTTCCAGCTTCGCCAGGCGGGCGCTGGCGACGGCGGGTGCCAGCCCCAGTACGCGGCCGGCGGCCGTGATGTTGAGCCGCTCAGCTGCGAGAACGAAGAGACGAAGGCTCTCGGTATCCATCCGATTATCTCCAAAACCCGAATTCTGAAGCTGACTATTAGCTATTTTTTCAAGAGAGCGAAGGGAATACCTCTCCCTCAATCACAGGAACCGAGGGCAGAGCAGATGACCTACGACGGCTTCTCCACGTTCAATGTCGAGACCTGGAACCACATCGCCTGGGTCACCTTCGATGATCCACCCGTCAACATTCAGGGCCGGACCATGCTGGCCGATCTGGACATCCTTGCGCAGAAGCTGGAGGCCGATCGGGCCATTAAGGTCGTCGTTTTCCAATCGGCCAACCCGGAGATCTTCGTCGCCCACGCAGACACCGAGTTTCTGAAGGAGATGTCTGGCAAGGCCCTGTCCCGGGACGAGGTCCGCTTGCTGGATCTGCAGCGGGTCCTGGAGCGGATCAGCCGGGTGCCCCAGGCGACCATTGCCAAGATCGAGGGTTTCGCGCGCGGCGGCGGGCATGAGTTCGCGCTGGCCTGCGACCTGCGCTTCGCGGCGCGGGGCAAGGCCCGATTTATGCAGATGGAGGTCGGCATGGGCATCCTGCCCTGCGGCGGCGGGGCGTCGCGCATGGCCCGGCAGACCGGCCTGGGCCGCGCGCTTGAGATCATCCTGGGTGCCCGGGACTTCGACGCCGACGAGGCGGAGCGGCTGGGTACCATCAACCGCGCGCTCGATGCGGAGGAGATCGGCCCTTATGTCGAGGCCTTGGCCCAACGCATCGCGCTCTGGCCTTCGGAGTCGATCAACGCCTGCAAGCAAGCCGTCTATGCCTCGATCGATGCGCCCATCGAGGCGGCTTTGAAGGAGGAGGCCTACTGGCTTTATCAGGCGACCAGTCAGACGCCCGCCTTGAAGCGCTTCGCCTGGGCGGACGAGGCCGGCGCCCAGTTCGATCTCGCCAACCAGCGTGCCTGGGAAGATCTTCTAGTCAAGGTTCAGGAGGTCGCGTGAGCTCCGGTGGATTTTCTGGAGGCATAGGATGAGCAAGACAGTTCTGATCACCGGATCGACCGACGGCATTGGCCTGGCCGCGGCTAAGCTCTTGTCGCAGCAGGGGCATAGCCTGCTGTTGCACGGGCGCAGTGCGGCGAAGCTGGAAGCCGCGACGGCTGACGTCGGCAAGACTGCTGGTGGCTACATCGCCGACCTCTCCTCACTGGCTGAGGTTCGACGGTTGGCAGCGGAGATCAGGGCGCGCCGCCAGTCCTTGGACGTGCTGATCAACAATGCTGGGGTCCTGAAGGCGCCTAAGGTCAAGACCGCCGACGGCTTGGACATCCGCTTCCTCGTCAACACGCTGGCACCGCTGCTTCTGACCCGCTTGCTGCTGCCGCTGCTTCCAAGCGATGGACGCATCATCAATCTCTCCTCCGCCGCCCAGGCGCCGGTGGACCTGGCGGCGCTGGCCGGCAGGAAGCCTTTGGATGACATGGCAGCCTATGCGCAGAGCAAGCTCGCCATCACCATCTGGACGCAGGAGCTGGCCAAGACCCTGCCGCAAGGACCTGCGGTGATTGCTGTGAACCCTGGCTCGCTGCTGGCATCCAAGATGGTGAAGGCAGGCTTCGGCATCGGCGGGAACGATCTCTCCATCGGTGCCAAGATCCTCTGTGAAGCCGCCGTTGGGTCCTCCTTCGCCGGCGCCTCTGGCCGCTACTTCGACAATGATGCCGGTCGTTTCGCCGCACCGCATCCAGCGGCCAGCGATCTCGTGCATGTCCAGGCCGTTATGGCGGGCATCGACGCCGCCCTTGGCCAGGCTTCCACCTAGGAGATTTCCAATGAAAGCAATGATCCTGAAGGCCTATGGCGCTGACGCAGCCTTTACCGCGGTCGAAATGCCCGACCCCGTTCCGGCTGCGGGCCAGGTGCTGGTGCGGATCGCCGCCACCAGTGTGAACACCGTCGACACCATGATCCGGACGATGGGGAAGGACCTGCCGCTCTCCCCCGATCTGCCAGCGCTTCTGGGCATGGACTTCGCCGGTACGGTCGAAGCCGTCGGTGCAGGCGTGAGCGGCTTTGCGCCCGGTGATGAGGTCTATGGCTGTGCCGGCGGTCTGGCGGACCTGCCAGGGACCTTGGCCGAGATGATCGCCGCCGATGCGCGTCTCATCGCACACAAGCCCAAACACTTCTCCATGCGGGAAGCAGCCGCGCTGCCGCTGGTGGGGATCACCGCCTTCGAGGGCCTGGAGCGCGCTGGGGTGGGCAAAGGCCAGAAGGTCCTGGTCCACGGCGGTGCCGGCGGTGTAGGCCATGTCGCGGTGCAGCTGGCGCGCTATTGGGGCGCGGAGGTGTTTGCCACAGGGACAGGCGCCGACAAGCTGGAGACCATCCAGGGCCTCGGGGCCAGGCCGATCGACTATCGGGCAGAGACGGTGGAGGACTACACTTCGCGGCACACCGCGGGGGCTGGTTTCGACCTCGTCTTCGATTCCGTGGGCGGTGCCAATATGACCACGTCTTTCGCAGCGGCCGCGCTCAACGGCCAGGTGGTGACGACCGTGTCGCTTTTGGAACTCGACCTCACGCCGGCGCACTTCAAAGGGCTGTCCCTGCATGTGGTCTTTATGCTGATCCCCATGCTGCACGGCCACAAGCGTGAGGCGCACGCCCGGATCCTCAGGTCTCTCGCCGAGATCGCCGACGCCGGTGCCGTGAAGCCGATCTTGGACAAGGGCCGCTTCACCCTCGCCGAGGCCGGAGAGGCACAGGCCCGTCTCGCCAGCGGTCAGGCCATCGGCAAGGTGGTGATCGACGTCTAGATCAAGACTGATTCCGATCGAACCATCGCTTCCTCAAGCACTCCCTCGTCTTGAGCAGCGAGCGCCAGCGAGCGTCCGTCGAAAGGCGGGCTGTTAGCACCGAGCCTGAGGCCCGCCCTTCGACGGACGCTCGCCTTTGGCTCGCTGCTCAGCCCTTCGACAAGCTCAGGAGAGGGGTAGGTGGGTGGATGGGCACTAAAACCAGACTCATCATGCTCTAGCCGTGACAACACCCGCTTGCTGCTGGTCTCAATCACCCAGTCAAACCAGCCAGCGGATCGTAAGGCAGCGGGCGGAAACGGCCGGGTGCGCCGCGGTCGTGGTACTTGTTCATCGTCCCCTGCTCCAGATAGAGCCGATGGGCGTGGGCCAGCCGGTCGGGGGAGAGGGTGACGCCTAGGCCGGGGCCCTGCGGCACCGGCAGCGCATTGTTGTGGGGGACGAAGGGGCCCTCCTCGATCACGTCGTTTGTCATCATGCGAAAGAGCGACTGGTTGGGCTCGCGGATCCAGGGGGTGGCGGCGCAGAGGTGCAGGTAGGCGGCAGCCTGGACGCCGCTGTCGCCGCTGTAGCACCAGAAATCGATTCCCAGCGCCTCGCAGGCGCCGACGAAACGCTGCAGGCGCAGGATGCCGCCCTGATTGGCCGGGTCGCCGACGATAGCATTGGGCACGCCTAGGGTCTGCGCCTTCACGATGTCGGCGTTGTGGGTGGAGAAGGGGAGAGAGGTGCTCTCCCGCAGCCGCGCCATCTCTTCCGGCGAGCCAACCGGGTCTTCCCAATAGCGCACGCCCAAGGCGTCCAGCTCGGGCGCGATCTGGCGGGCGTCGGTCACCGAGTAGGCCTGGTTGGAATCGACCCGCAGCAGGGCCTCAGGCCCCAGCGCCTCGCGCAGCAGTTCGACGACGCGCAGGCTGCGGCGCCAATCGGGGGTGGTGAACTTGCCCTCGAAAAAGGTGGTGCCGAACTCTTCCTTCAGCGCCAGGCAGTAGTCGCGCACCGCCTCCGGCGTTTCCTCACCGCCGGCGTCGCCCTGCCGGGGGCGGAAGGCGAAGTAGTCGGTGACCGGGATGGACTGGCGGACAGCGCCGCCGAGCAGCTGATAGAGCGGCTGGTTCCAGGCCTTGCCGCGGAGGTCCCAGAGCGCGGTCTCGATGCCGCCGAAGGCGCGGATCAGGCCCAGGTCTTGGGTCGACTGCAGCCCGCGCCAAGGCGGCACGATCAAGGCCTCGCAGCCCTGGATGTCAAAGGCGTCGCAGCCGAGGAGACGCGGCGCGATGGTGCCGGTAATGAGCTCTGCCGCGCCATCGCCGGGCGCCTCGCCCAGGCCCTCAAGCCCCTCGTCGCTGCGCACCTGAATAATGGTCTTGGTGAAGCCGGGTAGCTCGCCGTGCGACCAGTAGTAGGGGGCGTCCAGCGGCAGGTTGACTGGCGTCGCCAGGATCTCGGTGATCTTCATGACCGCAGCAGGCCTTCCAGGGTCTCGATCTCCGACGCAGTAAGGGTCACGCCCTCCCGTTCTGCCGCGTGGCGCAGGGCCGGGCGGCGCTCGCCGGGGAGACGCAGGCCAGGCTCGGCCTCCAGCAGGCTGGAGAGGGCGGCAAAGCGGTCTGCGCCCGGCTGGCCGAAGAGGCCGGCGTCGAGCGCCAGAATGAAACAGCCGACCCCCGGCGGCGGGCCGACGTCGTCACCAAAGGAGGAGGCCTCCAGCGACCAGGTGGCGCCGGTGAGGCCAACGGCCAGTGCCTCGACGAAGAGCGCCAGATTGGCGCCCTTGGCGCCGCCGGCCGGGCTCATACTGCCGCCGTTTAGAATCGCGGCAGCGTCGTGGCTCTCCTTGCCTTCAGCGTCACGGCCCCAGCCGCTGGGCACCGGCTCACCGCGCGCCGCATGCTCAGCCAGGGTAAAGCGCGCCACCGCACTGGTGGCCTGATCAACGACCAAGGGGTCGCGGCCTGTGCGCGGCAGGGCATAGGCCAAAGGATTGGTACCGAAGAGCGGCCGTGTAGCGCCGTAGGCGGAGACCGCAGCCGGCGCATTCGCTAGGCAGAGCGCGACCAGGCCCTCGGCCGCCAAGGGCTCGACGAACCACCGCAGAATGCCGGCGGAGTAGGAGCGGGTGAAGCCAAGCGCAGCCAGGCCTTGGGACTTGGCCAGCGTTACCAGCTCCGCCTCAGCCGCCTTGAAGGCGGCATGCGCGAAGCCGTTGTCCGCATCCACCAAGAGGCCGCTCGGCGCGGTCTGGGAGACCTTTGGCTGGGCGTCGCCCTTCACCTTCCCGCAGCGCAGATGCAGGCAGTAGTAGGGCAAGGTCCCCAAGCCGACGGAGCGAAAGCCCTCCGCCTCCGCTGCTGCCAGGCTTTGAGCGGTCGGGGCGGACTGCAGGTCCGAGGCGCCGGCCAGGCGCAGGGCCTGGCCAGCCAAGGCCTCGACCTCGGCTAGGGTCATGGTGGCTTTGGGCTGCAGAGAGAGATCCGGCCCCTCCGCAGAGGGGCCGGTGGAAGGCTCGGTCATGATGGCAAAGACCCGGTTAGCTCTGGGCGATGCCGATCTGGTTGAAGTTGATGTAGAGCGAGGGGTGCAGGGTGAAGCCGTAGAGGCGGTTCGACCCGGCCGTGTGGGTCGAGCGCCAGAGCGGCTGGATGATCGGCCCACGCTCCTGCATCAGCTCTTCCAGCTTCTTCATGACCTCGCGGCGGTCGTTGACGTTGAGCGTCGCGTCGGCCTGCGCCAAGAGCTCGTCGAAGGCCGGGTCGGTGAAGTTGGATTCGTTCCAGGGCACGCCGGTGCGATAGGCGAGACCCAGGACCATCACGCCCAAGGGCCGGTGTCCCCAAGAGGTGAAACCGAAGGGCACCTTGTTCCAGACGTCCCAGAACTGGGCTGAGGGCAGTACGTTGATCTTCACCCGGATGCCGGCGGGGCGCATCTGCTCGGCCATGGTCTGCACCGTGCGCAGCTCCCAACCCGGGTCGGGCTTGGCGGTGATCTCGATATCGATGCCGTCGGGATGGCCGGCCTCGACCAGCAGCTTCTTGGCGGCCTCGATATCGCGGTTCATCCAGGGCAGCTTGGCGTATTCGGGATGCACCGGCGCCACGTGGTGGTGCTCGGCGGCCTCGCCCTGGCCCAAGTTGCCGATCTTCAAGAGCTCCTTGGTGTCGACGGCCAGGCGCATGGCCTTGCGCACCTTGGGATCGTCAAAGGGCTTCTTGTCGATCTGCGTGCGGGCCACGCCGGTCTGTGCGGTTAAGGCCTCGAAGAGCTGCACGTTGGGCATGGAATCCAGGATCTGCACCTGGCTGGCGTCGATCTCGTAGACCAGATCGACCTGGCCGGAAGCCAGGGCGGCCATGGAGGCATCGGTGGCATTGCCCAGGTCGACGATCACCACCTCGTCCAGATAGCCCTTGTCGGCGCCCCAATAGCTGCCGTCGCTGCGCTTTTTCAGGACGGCGCGCTGGCCAACCGTGTGCTCGACCAGCTCATAGGGCCCGGTGCCGTTGGAGCCGACGCCGAAGACACCCTTCTCTTCGGGATCGAGGATCAGCAGAGGATAGTGGAAGAGGTGTTCGGGGATGGCGATCTGCGGCTCTTTCAGGTTCAGCCGCAGGGTGTGGTCGTCCACCACCTCGATCGCGTTGGCGTCCCACAAGACCGTGGTGCCGTCCGTCTCCTCCAGCATGTAGGTGCCGTCGGACTGGTGCGCATCGACAATCCACCCGTCAATGCTGCCTCCCACGCCGTGCGCACCGGGCTCGCGAGAGCCGTACGCGAGCTTGGCACTGAAGCGGGCATCGACGTGATCGCAATCTATGGCGCCGGGCGGACCTTCATCGCCGGCGCCGATATCCGCGAGTTCGGCAAGCCGCCGCAGGCGCCCATCCTGACGGACGTCTGCAGCACCCTCGAAGCGTGCGAGAAGCCGGTGGTGGCAGTCATCCACGGCACGACCTTGGGCGGCGGCTTTGAGGTGGCGCTCGCCTCCCATACCCGCGTTGCGCTCCCCGGCACGGTGGTGGGCTTTCCAGAGGTAACGCTGGGGATCTTGCCCGGCGCCGGCGGAACCCAGCGCGCCCCGCGCCTTGCCGGTATCAAGGCAGCGCTCGACCTTGTCACCACGGGAGAGCGCATCCCCGCGCAGCAGGCGATGGCGCTCGGGCTCATCGATACCATCCTGGAAGGCGAGCCCCGTGCGGTGGCCCTTCAGGCCGCGAACTACGCGGTGACCGGCGTCCTGCCGGTGCGCAAGACCGGCGAGATCGACGTTGAGCCCGATGATGCTGCCATCACTGAGACCAAGGCTGCGCTCGCCAAGAAACAGCCGCATCTCTTCTCCCCCCAGAGGGCGGCAGAGGCGGTGGCGGCGAGCGTCACGCCCATTGCTGAGGGGCTCAAGACAGAGCGTGCATTCTTCCACGAATGTCACGAGAGCCCCCAACGGGCCGGGCTCATCCACGCCTTCTTCGCCGAGCGGGCGGTCGCCAAGATCCCCGAGGCGAGCGCCACCCCGCGTGATGTGGCAACGATCGGCGTGATCGGTGGCGGCACCATGGGTTCGGGCATTGCGACGGCCGCGCTCCTCGCCGGCCTCACCGTTACCATGGTGGAGCGGGACGAGACGAGTGCCGCGAAGGGGCACGAAGCGGTGCTCAAGAACCTTGATGGCGCGCTCTCCCGCGGCAAGCTCAGCGCCGAGGCCCGCGCCGCCATCGAGGACCATGGCTTCGCCACTGCCACCGATGTGGGGGCCCTTGGTGCCGCCGACCTCATCATCGAGGCGGCGTTTGAGGACATGGCCGTCAAGAAGGAGATCTTCGGCAAGCTCGACACCGTCGCCAAGGAGGGTGCGGTCCTTGCCACCAATACCTCCTATCTCAATGTCGACGAAATCGCCG
>JBCBSF010000029.1:0-51532 GCA_039819325.1 Pseudomonadota bacterium
GCGGTCATGCCGGCAAAACCCCAAGCAGACGAGCCTGATCATGCGCAGGCGGGACCGGCCGACCTGCAGAGCGTGCGGCGGCGGTTCATCGAGGTTGTGGGCGATGAAACCGACCTCTGGGTCGGCAAGCAGGTCCGCAGCCTGCGCAAGGCCAAACGCCTGTCCCTGAAACAGCTGTCCGACGCCTCAGGCCTCTCCATCGGGCTCTTGAGCCAGATCGAGCGCGGGACCTCGTCACCCTCTCTGCGCTCGCTACAGGCCCTCTCGGAAGCCATCGGCGTGCCAGCCATCTGGTTTTTCAACGATGGCCGCACGCCGCCGCGCGAAGAACGCGACATGGTGGTGCGCAAGGGGGCCGGGCGGCGGCTGGAGCTGCCGCACAAGCGCCTGATGAAGGAGCTGATCACCCCCGATCTCACCGGTGCCTTGCAGATGCTGATCGTCAATGTGGAGCCAGGCGGCAGCACCGGCAGCGAGACCTACGCGCACGAGGGGGAAGAATGCGGGCTGGTGCTGGAGGGCGAGCTGGACCTCTGGGTCGGCGAGCGTCACTTCCACCTAGAGGCCGGGGATTCCTTCCGCTTCGCCAGCAGCCTGCCGCATCGCTCACGGAACGGTGGGAGTGTCACGACGCGGATCGTCTGGGTGACTTCTCCGCCTTTCTATTGAGCGGTGGGGTGAGCGGGACCTGTCCACTCTCCACGACCTCATCCTGAGCCTGTCGAAGGATCTGCCCCAAGCGCATTCTTCTCGGTGGCACATCCTTCGACAGGCTCAGGATGAGGGATGTGCAAGTTGGAAGGTCACAGGCGAGACGGCCCGGCCATCGAGTGACCGAGCCGCCCACACATGCGTGCCTAGTTCACGCCATAGGTCGAGGGATCGACCTGCTGGTAGATGTCCTCGACGAAGAGTTGGGTCAGGGTCTCCTGATCCATCATGTCGACGCCCTCCAGCTTGGCCTCCCATTCGGCCACCAGGGTCTGGAAGGTCTCGATCAAGTCGACGGCCATCTCTTCGCTGACGCCATAGCGCTCTTGCGCCATCTGCACCAGGTTGGCGGCGTCGGCTTCGACGAAGGCCAGGTGCATTTCCATCAAGGCCGGATCGACCTCTTGGAACTGCATGCCGTGGTCGGCCTCACCCTGGACCAAGGCGGCCTCGGTGTTCTCCAGGTAAACCATGGAGGAACGGATGAAGGCCTCACCGGCTTCCTCCAGCAGGATCTCCCGCTGTTCCGGGGTCAGGTCCTGCCAGAACTCGGCGTTATAGGCCCACATCGGCCCGGAGTAGTAGGACCCCAGCGGGATCAGCGGCACGTACTTGGCCACATCCCAGTAGCTACGCGACAGCAGGGAGTCCAAGGGATTCACGCCGCAGTCCAAGGTGCCGCGGTCGAGGCCGGTGTAGATCTCACTCGACGGTACGTTGACCGACACCGCACCCATGGCGGTCCCCCAGCGGTCCCAGATGCCGCCCGGCATGCGGATGCGCTTGCCTTCCAGATCGGCTGCAGTGGTGATCGGCTCCCGGCAGATCAGATAGTAGATCGGCGTGCCGTAGCCGCCGCCGAAGACCACGCCGTTCTCCTTGTACTCTTGCAGCAAGGCTGGGTGAGTAAAGGACATGATGGTGGAGGCCGCCGCCAGCGCATAGAAGTTGTCGGTCAGGAAGGCGAGCTCGGAGATGATGTTGGTGATCGGCAGCTCTGCCGGCGTGTAAGTGCCGGCGTGATAGGCGACCTGCGCCACGCCGTCCGCCGTGCCGGAGAGCGAGGCCCGCCCGCCCAGCAGCACGCCGCCGAGGAAGACGTCGAAGTCGACCTCTCCATTGGTCCGCTCGCGCACCTCTTCGGCCCAGTTGGTGTAGTTCTCGACCGAGAAAGGATGGCTGGCATCCAGGAAGTTGTTGGCCGAGTAGGTGTCGGCCCAGGCCTGGGAGCCCGCGGCGCAGGTTGCCAGCACCGCCGCGGAGGCCATAAGTCGTTTCAACATCAAGCAGTCTCCCCTGTTCAGTGGGTCACGGAATAGTGGGCCTTTCACTCTGGCCCCTTCTCAAACCGCTGTCGGCCGAACCTGGCCCACGAGCGGTCATCTCACTAACTGGCTTTCGCCTTGGCAGAGGCCTCCAGCGCCTTGGCGCGGCGGTAGAGCCACCAGCCATAGGCCTTGGGCCAATGGGTTTCGTAGGCCTCGATCCCTTCCAGCGCGATGCGGGCTTGCAGGCCCCAGTTGGCGTTGTTGAGTGCCTCGCGGCCGATGGCGATCAGATCGGCATCGCCGGCCGCGACGATGCTGTTGGCGTGTTCGGGGTCCATGATCAGGCCCACCGCCATGGTCGGCATCTCAGCTTCGCGCCTGATCCGGGCCGCGTAGGGCACCTGATAGCCTGGCTCACGCGGGATGATCAGCGGCGTGGTGCGCCTGCCGAGCCCACCCGACGAACAGTCGATCACGTCCACGCCGCGCGCTTTCAAGCGCTTCGCCAGCACCACGCTGTCATCCAGGGTCCAGCCGCCCTCGGCATCGTCGATGCAGGAGAGGCGGTAGAAGAAGGGCAGTTCGCTGGGCCACTCGGAACGCACGGCATCCGCCACCTCTAGCAGCAGGCGCATGCGGCCCTCCCGGTCGCCGCCGTAGGCATCCTCGCGCTGGTTGGAGAGCGGCGAGAGGAAGGAGTGCAGCAGGTAGCCGTGGGCGGCGTGCATATCCAGCAGGCGGAAGCCGGCCTGGCGCACCCGCCGGGTGCAGGCGGCGAAGCGGTCCAGCATGACCTTGATGTCGTCAAGGCTCATGGCCCGGGGCACCGGCCAGCCCGGATTGGCGGCCAGCGCCGAGGCGGCGACGACCGGCCAAGGCTCCTCCCCCCGCTCCTTAGCATCCCTCTCACCCAAGGGCTCGAATCCATGATAGGGCGGCGCGACGCTGGCCTTGCGGCCGGCGTGGATTAGCTGGGTGGCCGGCACCGCGCCCTGATCGGCGATGCCGCCGGACAGGCGCTTCAGGCCTTCGACGTGGTCATCGCTCCAGACGCCCAGGTCGTGATAGGTCACCCGCGCGTCCGGTTCGATCGCCAGCGCCTCGGTGAAGACCGTGCCGGCGCCGCCGACCGCGAACTTCGCCAGGTGCACGAAGTGCCAGTCGCGGACCATGCCGTCGCGCCCGGCCATGTACTGCTGCATCGGCGAGATGACGATGCGATTCGGCAGGGTCTGGTCGCGCAGCGTAAGCTCTTGCAGCAGGGCAGCACTCAAAACCAAAACGTCCTTCCGTTGGTCAGGCCGACAGACACTGTCGGTCAGCGGTCAGCCGTGAAAGACATTGAAACTATGGCTGAGATATTTCAAACTATCAAGCGACCCGAGAGGGAGTCATGAGGAAATGGCCAGACCGCGCAGCCCGGCTAGGGCAAAGCGAAGCTGCCCGGAGGAGACGCTATGAGCCTTGGGGAGGCACCAGCGCCAGTAACCCGGCGCGAACGCGCCCTGGCCGTGGTGGAGCGCTGCCTAGACTGGCTTGCCAAGGTCTTGCTGGTCTTTGGGACCATCGCGCTGATCATGATGGCAAGCCACGTGATCGCCGACGTGGTGGGGCGCATCGCCTTCAACCAGCCGGTCTTCGGCACGACGGAGATCGTGTCCTTCTACTACATGGTGGCCACCGTCTGCCTGCCGCTGGCCTACATGGAGCTGCGCGATAACCACATCACGGTGGAGGTGGTCTATAACCGCCTGCCCTTCGCATTGCGGCGCATCACCTTCGTCTTCTCCGCGCTGATGACAGCCCTTTTCTTCGGGCTTTTCGCCTACCAGTCCTGGTTCGATGCCCTACGCGCCACGGCTTCGGGCGAGGTGGTCATGGGCTATGCCCTGATTGAGATCTGGCCCAGCCGCTACTTCCTGCCGATTTCCTTCGGTCTCTTGGTGCTGGCCACGCTCCTGCGCGCACTGAAGGCCATCTTGACCCCGACCACCGCCGGCGAACACCTGCACCCGGCCGTCGAGTAGCAGCGGTCATGACCAGCGCGGGCCAAGCAACCAATCCTTGGCTTGTCGTCAGCGCGCTCTGCCTCAGCCGCTTCTCGCTGGGGCTGCAGGTGCAGATCATCGCTGCGCTGACGCCCTTCATGATCGCCGACTTAGGCTTCAGCTATGCGGAGATCGGCCTTCTGATCGGGCTCTTTCTGGCACCAGGCGTGCTCTTGGCTCTGCCTGGGTCCCTGCTTTGCGCCCGCTTCGGCTATCGGCGGGTGGGGCTGACGGGTCTTCTGGTCATGGCCGCCGGCAGCGCCTGGCTGATCGTCGCCGAGAGCTTCTGGTCTGCAGCCGCAGCGCGCCTTCTGGGCGGCACTGGCGCGATCGTCATGAACATCGCCTTCCTGCGCCTGACCGCAGAGCTCTTCGAAGGCCGGATCTACAATCGCGCCATCGCCGTCGTCATGAGCTCTTGGACAGTGGGGCTGGGCGTGGCCGCAGTGGGCGCGCCCTTGATCGCCACCGCAGGAGACTGGCGTTTGCCCTTCTGGATTGCCACCGGCTTGGCTCTGCTCGCAGCCCTTTCCATCCTCATGGCCGTGCGCAGGCAGCCAAAAGGCCTGCACACACCCACAGCCTTCTGGTCTTTGCAGCTGGACCGACGCAGCCTGGTCCTGTCCCTGCTGATCGGCAGTGCCTTCTCCCTCTACACCGCCGCCGGGATCATCTTCTTGAGTTTCGGCCCGCCTTTCCTGGTGGAAGGCGGTATGGGATTGGCTGAAGCCGGTGCCGCTGCCAGCCTGATCATCTGGGTGAGCCTACCCGGCACTCCCTTGGGCGGCTGGCTGGCCGACCGCAGCGGTACGACCGCAACCATCACGCTGGGCATCCTGGGGTCGCTGGCGCTGATGGTCTTGATGATCCTGGGCCCTGCGCCCTTGGTCTTGGCCGCCCTGCTGGGATTGCTTTGGGGCATGCCGGCTGCACCCTTCACCGGGCTCTTGCAGACCCTCTTGCCAGCCCAGGCGGTGAGCGCAGGCTACGGGCTCTACTTCACCCTCTTCTACGCCGGGTTCTTCGTCTTTCCAGCGCTGGCGGGCTGGTTCGCAGACCTCGTCGGTAGCACCGTTGCAGCCCTCTGGTTCGGCGTTCTTCTCATGGCCATCGCGGCGGCGCTCCATCTTGGGAGCGACCGCCTCAAGGTCCAGCCGAGCGCTTAGACGCTCACCGCGTCACGGGGCTGGCGGCCGGCGAAGAAGTCTTCGATGTTCTGCACCACGCGCAGGCCCTGGCTCTCGCGCGTCTCTGGCTGAGCGCGCTTCAGGTGCGGGGTCAGGACGGCGGTCGGGCAGTCCTTCAACTGCTCCAACAAGGCGGCCTCGCCCTCGTAGGTGTCCAGCGCAGCACCGGCGATGGTGTCGAACCAGAGCGCATGCAGCAGCGCCTGGCCGTCGACCATGTCACCGCGTGCGGTGTTGATCAGGAAGGCACCCGGCTTCATCAGATTGAGCCGGCGGGCGTCAACCAGGTGCCGCGTCTCGGGCCCCACCGGGCAGTGCAGCGAGAGGAAGTCGGCCTGCGCCACCAGCTCGTCGATGGAGCCACAAAGGCTAGCCCCACAGGTCGCCACCGTCGCCGGGTCGTGCTGGCGAATGTCATAGGCCACGACCTTCATGCCGAAGCCCCAGTGCGCACGCTGCGCCACTGCCTGGCCGATGCGGCCGAAGCCGACCAGGCCCAGGGTCTTGCCGGCCAGGGTGACGCCGGTCAGCTCGCGCGGACCCCAGTCGTTGCTGGGCGCAATGCCGGCTGCACGCTCTGCCACGCAAGCGGCCTGGCGCACCGTCTTGATCATCAGCATGATGGCGAGGTCGGCGGTGCAGGCGCTTAGAGAGTCGGGCGTGTTGGTCACCGTGATGCCCTTGGCCTGGGCAGCGGCCACGTCGATCTGGCTGGGGCTGACGGCGCAGTTGGCAACCAGCTTGGCGCGGGGCTGACAGCCCTCCAGCACGGCGGCGTCGATCCGCTCGGCGCCATCCGGCAGGAGCGCGTCGGCGCTGGCCAGAGCGGCGCTGAGCTCGCTGCGGGTCAGGCTGCGGTCGCGGCGGCTGAAGGTGGTATCGAAGCGTTCGGCCAGCGCGGCCTCCACGGCCTGCGGCCAACGGCTGGTAACGAGAACTTTCGGTCGGCTCATGACGGTCACTCCCAGGTCGTATGGCCCCGTTCAGGCGGCCTGTTGCAGGGCGGCGGCGACGGTGCTGCCGATTTCTGATGGCGAGGGCGCGATGGCGACCCCGACTTCACGCAGGATTTCCACCTTCTCGCTGGCGCTCTCGCCGAAGGCGGAGATGATGGCGCCGGCATGGCCCATCTTGCGGCCTTTGGGTGCGCTCAAGCCGGCGACGTAGGCCACCACCGGCTTGGTCATGTGATCGCGCACATACTCCGCCGCCTCAGCCTCCTGCGGGCCGCCGATCTCGCCGATCATCATCACCGCGTCGGTCTCGGGATCGGCCTCGAAGAGCTCTAGGATATCGCGGAAGGAACTGCCGTTGATCGGGTCGCCGCCGATGCCGACGCTGGTGGAAACACCGATCCCCAGCTCCTTCATCTGCGAGGCAGCCTCGTAGCCCAGCGTGCCGGAACGACCGACGATCCCGACCCGGCCAGCCAGGTAGATGTGCGGCGGCATGATGCCCAGCTGCGCCTTGCCCGGCGAGATGATGCCGGCGCAGTTGGGCCCGATGAGGCGCATGCGCTTGTCCTGCCGGTAGCGGCGCATGTAGCGCTTCACCCGGATCATGTCTTGCGAGGGGATGCCATCGGTGATGGCGACGCAAAGCTCTAGACCGCAATCGGCGGCCTCCATGATCGCATCGGCGGCGAAGGGCGGCGGCACGAAGACGATGGAGGCCGTGGCGCCGGTGGTGGCCACTGCCTCGCGCAACGTGTCGAAGACCGGCGCGCCGGCGGCCGTGCTGCCGCCTTTGCCAGGCGAGACACCGCCGACGATATTGGTGCCATAGGCCTTCATCTCTTCGGCGTGGAAGCTGGCGATGCGGCCGGTGATGCCTTGGACCAAGACGGGCGTGCTGCGGTCGAGGAGGATGCTCATGACGCCACCGCCTGTATCTGTCCGCTGTTGCGCCAGGCCGCCACGGCCCGCTCTGCCGCCTCGGCCAAGGTCGTGGCGCGGATGATGGGTAGGCCAGAGGAAGCGAGGATCCGCCGCCCCTCCTCCACGTTGGTGCCCGAGAGGCGCACGATAACTGGGATGTCCAAGGGGTTTTTCTCCAAGGCCTGGACGATCCCCTGGGCGACCCAGTCGCAGCGATTGATGCCGGCGAATATGTTCACCAGGATCGCCTGGACCTTGGCGTCGGAGACCACCAGGCGGAAGGCCTTGGCCACCCGCTCCGGCGTGGCGCCGCCGCCGATGTCGAGGAAGTTGGCAGGCTCGCCGCCGGCCAACTTGATCATGTCCATGGTGGCCATGGCCAGGCCGGCGCCGTTCACCACGCAGCCGATCTCGCCGTCCAGCCCGACATAGGAGAGGCCACGGTCGGTGGCGCGGGTCTCGCGCGGGTCTTCTTGCGACTTGTCGCGCAGCTCGGCGATGTGCGGCAGGCGGAAGAGGGCGTTGTCGTCGAAGGTCATCTTGGCATCCAGAGCCAAGAGGTGCTCGTCATCGACCAGTGCTAGGGGATTGATCTCCAGCATGGTCGCATCGAGCTCGGCGAAGGCGCGGTAGCAGCCCTGGATGATGTTGGCGCACTTCTGAATGGCGCCGCTGGGAAGATCGAGCTTGAAGGCGATCTCGCGGGCCTGGAAGGCCTGCATACCGACCGCCGGCTCCACCACGGCGCGCACGATGCTGTCGGGTGCCTCCTCAGAGATCTCTTCGATCTCCATGCCGCCGGCACGGGAGGCGACCACCATGACCCGCTCGGTCTTCCGATCCAGCACGAAGCCCAGGTAGAGCTCGCTGGTGAACTTGACGCCCTCTTCCACGTAGACGCGGAAGACGCCCTTACCTTGCGGCCCGGTCTGCGGCGTCACCAGGCGCATGCCGAACATCTCGTCGGCTGCGTCCTCGACCTCATGCTCGCCATGGCAGACCTTCACGCCGCCGGCCTTGCCGCGCCCGCCGGCATGCACCTGGGCTTTCACCACCCAGCTCTGCCCGCCGATCTCGCGGGCGCGGTAGGCGGCCTGTTCCGGGCTGTAGGCCAGCCCGCCCTTAGGCACCGGCACGCCGTAGCCCGCTAGGATCTCTTTTGTCTGATACTCGTGGATGTCCACGGGTGCTCCTCCCCAGTTGGGGCCCGGTTCTTGCCCGGGCCCTCATTGTTGGGCTTTCTCTCCTGCCTACTCGGCAGCCTGGGCGTAGCGCGCTGCGGCAGGGCCGGTGGCGTGGAAGTACTCCACCGCAGCGCCAACACCGGCGCCAGCCTGGAAGGGGACGCCAAAGTCACGCAAGGCCAGCTCGGTGGTGCCGAGCGCGCTCATCACCATCAGCTCGTTCAGGTCGCCCAGGTGGCCGATGCGGAAGACCTTGCCGGCGACCTTGGAGAGGCCGACACCGAGTGACAGCTGGTAGGTGTCGTAGGCATGACGCACGAAGGCGTTGGAATCGAAGCCCTCCGGCAGGTAGATCGCGCTCACCGTATCGGAGTGCCACTTAGGCTCGGCGGCACAGAGCGTCAGACCCCAGGCGGAGACGGCACGGCGCACGCCCTCTGCCAGGCGGTGGTGGCGCTGGAAGACGTTCTCCAGACCCTCGTCCAGCAGCAGGTCGACAGAGGCACGCAGGCCCCGGATCAGCTGCATCGGCGGGGTGTAGGGGAAGTAGCCATCCTTGTTGGTGCGGATCATGTCCGCGAAGCTGAAGTAGCAGCGCGGCAGCTTGGCATCCTGGGCAGCAGCCAGGGCCTTGGGGCTGACGCAGATGATGGCCAGGCCGGCCGGCAGCATGAAGCCCTTCTGCGAGCCGGAGACGGCGATGTCCACGCCCCACTCGTCCATGCGGAAATCGATGCTGGCAATGGCGCTGACGCCATCGACCATCAGCAAGGCCGGGTGGTCGCTGTCGTCCAGCGCCTTACGCACGCCGGCGACATCACTGGTGACACCCGTCGCGGTCTCGTTCTGGCAGACCAGGACGGCCTTGATCTTGCGGTCCTTGTCGGCAGCCAGGCGGGCCGCGAAGATGTCCAAGGGCACGCCCTCGCCCCAGGGAACCTCGACCAGGTCAACGTCCAGGCCATGGCGCTGGCAGAGATCGGCCCAGAGGTAGGAGAACTGGCCGAAGCTGGCCATCAGCACCTTGTCGCCGGGCGACAGCGTGTTGGTGATCGCCGCTTCCCAGCCACCGGTGCCGGAAGAAGGGTAGAGGAAGACCTGGCCATCTTGCGACTTGAAGATCTTCTTCACGTCCTGGAACAGCGGCAGGGTAAAGGCCGGCAGGTCCGGTGCACGCTGGTCTTCCATGGGCACGTCGATCGCACGGCGCACGGCCTCAGGCACATTGGTGGGGCCGGGGATGAAAAGACCGCGGGTTCCGGGCATGTCAGAGTTCCTCCATCATCAGGTAAGACGCCGTTCTTGGCCATTGGTAAGTCCGGGGACCGCTTCCTTTGCTTCGTGCTTGCCTTGCGGGCCCGGCGACGATGTCAGGGAAGATCAGACAAAGCGTCCGCCCTCACAACGTTCCAATGCCGCGCTTTTGGCTATCTTGAAGGGCTGGGCAAAACCCACCCCTTAGGATAGCTTCTTCCGGAACGATCGAAAAACGACCCGCCCAAAAGGGTGGGTTTTTGGGAAGAAGAGGCCATGGCGGAGACCCCACAGCAGCGGCCACGCGGCCGCGCAATCGATTTGGCGCTGGCCAACGGCAACCCCTTGATGCTGGCCGCCTTGTCGGAGGTGATCGACCGCGACCAGCGCTTCAGCCTGGTCTTTTCCACCAAGTCAGTCGAAGGCCTGCTGCAAGGTCTCTCGCGGGTTCCGGTGAGCGTGGCAATTCTGGACTGGGCGCTGCCCGGCGGCGGTGGCGAGGCCTTGATCGAACAACTCCGCCGCCTGCCGACGCCACCGCGGGTCCTGGTCTATGCGACCGGTAGCGAGGCCGACATTGCGCGTCGTGCGATGGCAGCCGGAGCCGCCGGCCTCACCCGCCACGACGAGCCGCCAGAGCGTCTCTTGGAGACGGCGGCGGCCTTGGCGGAAGGGCGGATGGTCTTTCCCTACATCGACGTGCGCTCGCTGGGCCAGGACCCGATCCGCAGCCTCACCAAGCGCGAACGCTCACTGCTGGACGCGCTGGCCAAGGGGCTGACCAACAAGGAACTGGCCCGCGATCAGGAGATCTCCATCAACACGGTGAAGTTCCACCTGCGCAATCTCTTCGACAAGCTGGGCGTACGCTCACGCGCCCAGGCGATCGCCACCTACTACGCCAGCGGCGAGGCCAAGGCACCGACGCCGGAACGCTAGTGCAGCATGAGTCCAAACAGAAACAGTGTTTCCACAAGCACTCCCTCGTCTTGAGCAGCGAGCGAGCGCCCGTCGAAAGGCGGGCCGTTAGCACCGAGCCCTGGGACCCGCCTTTCGACGGGCGCTCACCTACGGCTCGCTGCTCAACCCTTCGGCAGGCTCAGGAGAGGAAGGGCTCTTGGCAAAGACTGTTCACACCAAGACTCATCACGCTCTAGCCCTCAAGCCCTAGAAGATTCCTTCCAGGATCCCCTGCTCACGGGTGATGACGATAGGCGTGTCACCGGTCGTGACCGGCTGGCCCAGCGCCTGCGTCTCGCGAATGCGGTCAGCCTCGGAGGTCGCGTCGACCACGGTACCGGGCGCCGCTGGTGCCCGCCAGAAGATCAGGCTATCGACAAAGTCCTGGTTCTGCGCGTTGATGCGCTGCGTCTCGTCGTCCACCACCTGACGGATGTTGGCGTCCGTTTGGTTAGCGCCGGCAGCCGCCAAGAAGGAGTTGTCGGCGCTGGCCGCCGGGCTGCCCGGCTGGGCCTCGCCCGGCTCGATCCGGCCTTGCGGGCCGAAGACTGCCACACGCGCCTGCTCGGTCGGAGTCGCAGCCTGTGGGCGCGAGGCGCCAGGGGCCGGCGGGCGCAGGTTGTAGTCAGGCGGGATCGCCAAGGGCGCATTGGCCACGACCCGGAACTCATCGGGCGAAGTCTTCTCCACGCCCAAGTCTTCCCGGATTGCCTGGCAGCCCGCCAGTGCGATGATGGCCAGGCCCAAGAGGCTGCCGCGCAGCAGATAGGCTGGGGTCACGATCGTTCCTCCCGCGTCATCCACGTCTCAACAAAAGAGAGTTAACTTGCAATTCGGCTATTTTGTGGATCGTGGCGCCGGACGCAAGCCGTCATAGAGCAAAAGCCCAACACCGATCACGATACAGCTGTCGGCGACATTGAAGGCCGGCCAATGCCAACCGAAGGCATGGAAGTCCAGAAAGTCCACCACTGCGCCCCAGCGGAGGCGGTCGATCACGTTGCCAATCGCCCCGCCCACGACCAGACCCGCACAGACGGCCGGCAGCAGACGGCCCTGCCGCCAGGCCCAAATCAGGACGCCCAGCGCAATGAGTGCTGCAATGCCAGCCAGGAAGTAGGGCGTCCAGGGCGAATCGACGGCGAAAAGGCCGAAGCTCACCCCACGGTTATAGGCCAGCACCAGATTGAAGAAGCCAGTGACCTCGATTACCTGGGGCGGGATCATCACCTCGCTCAGGATGATCCACTTGCTGGCCTGATCGGCCAGGATCACCACCAGCGCGATGAGCAGGATGAGCCGCATGACCGTCTAAGCAGCGCCCGCCGCGTCCAGCGCCGCCACGGCACCGGCACAGCGCTGGCAGAGGTCCGGGTAGCCGGGCTGGCTGCCGACCTCCGGCAGGATCTGCCAACAGCGCTGGCATTTCGCACCTTCAGCCGGCGCCACCACGACCGCCACGCCCGGCACCTCGCTCAAGCGGAAGGCCTCGTCGGGCCCGCTGCCCCGCTCCAGCTGCGCACCTGAGGTTATGGCGATCTCGCCCAGGTCGATGGTGGAGATGAGCGCCAAGAGTTCCGCATCCTCGACAAAGACCTGCGGGCGTGCCTGCAGGGAAGAGCCCAAGGTCTTCTCCGCCCGGCACAGCTCCAATGCTCCCGTCATGACGCGGCGTACGGCGCGGATCTTCTCCCAGCGCGCCGCCAGCGCCTCGTCTTGCCAGCTGGCCGGAACCTCCGGGAAGAGTCGCAGGTGCACGCTCTCCTCCAGCCCGCTGCCGCGGGAGAGCCAGGCTTCCTCTGCCGTGAAGCAGAGGATCGGCGCCAGCCAGGCGGTGAGGCAGGAGAAGATCTGATCCAAGACCGCCAGACAGGCCTGCCGGCGCGGCGCCGTCTGCGCATCGCAGTAAAGGCTGTCCTTGCGGATGTCGAAGTAGAAGGCCGAGAGGTCCAGCGCACAGAAGTCGTGCAGCGCCCGGTTGATGGTGGTGAAATCGAAGTCCGCCAGGGATTGGCGAACCAGACGGCCCAGCTCCCACAGCCGGTGCAGCAGCAGGCGCTCCAGCTCCGGCAGTTCGCTGGCCACCAGGGTCTCCGGCGCCTTTGCCTCAACGCCGTTCAGCGCGCCCAGCAGGTATCGCAGGGTGTTGCGCAGGCGCCGGTAGGCGTCGACCTGGAACTTCAGGATATCGGGCCCGATCCGCTGGTCTTCGACATAATGGGTCGAGGTCACCCAAAGGCGCAGGATATCCGCACCCGACTGGGCGATGACGTCGGCGGGATCGACACCCGTCCCGGCCGACTTCGACATCTTGTGGCCCTGCTCGGTCAAGGTGAAGCCGTGCGTCAACACCGCATCGAAGGGCGCCCGCCCGCGTGTGCCGGAGGATTCCAGCAGCGAGGTATGGAACCAGCCGCGGTGCTGGTCGCTGCCCTCGAGATAGAGATCGGCCGGCCACTTCAGCTCCGGCCGGGCCTCCAGAACGAAGCTGTGGGTGGAGCCGGAATCGAACCAGACTTCGACCACGTCCATGATCTGGTCGTAGTCATCAGCGGCATAGTCGTTGCCGAGCCAGCGCTCCGGCGGTGAGGAGAACCAGGCGTCGCCGCCCTCCTCCTCGAAGGCCGCGGCCACGCGATCGACGATGGCCTGATCGCGCAAGGGTTCGCCGGTCTGCTTGTTCACGAAGATCGGCAGGGGCACGCCCCAGAGGCGCTGGCGCGAGACACACCAATCCGGCCGCTGCTCGATCATGGAGCGCAGGCGGCGATAGCCCTGCGGCGGCACGAAGCGGGTGCGGTCCAGCGCTGCCAAGGCCTTCTCGCGCAGCTCGTTGGTCTCCATGGAGATGAACCATTGCGGCGTGTTGCGGAAGATGAGCGGCGCCTTGGAGCGCCAGGAATGCGGATAGCTGTGCCGCAGCTTGCCGCGATGCAGCAGACTGCCCGCCGCGTCCAAGGCAGCGATCACCCGTCCATTGGCACTGCCGGGCTTACCCTCCTGGGTATAGACCTCCGCCCCGGCGAAGAGGGGAACATGCGGCAGGTAGACGCCGAGCCCGTCGAGCGTATGCGGCACCTCGACCCCATGCGCGCGCCCCAACTCCCAGTCGTCTTGGCCGTGACCGGGGGCGACGTGCACGAAGCCGGTGCCCTGATCCATGGTGACGAAGTCGCCTGGCAGCAGCGGCACGTCGAAGCCATAGCCGCCCGCTGCCTCGGCCACCGTCGCCAAAGGATGGGCCGCCGTGCTGCCGGCCAGCTGCGCACCCGGGATCGACGCCAGGGTCCTGGCGGTGAATCCGGCTGCCTTCTGCAGCTCCTCGGCCAAGGGCTCACCAGCCAAAATGCGCTCGCCCAGCCGGGCCTGCGACCCCTCCCCGACCTCCGTCACCTCCAGCAGCAGATAGTCGGACTCGCTGTCGTAGCCGATCGCCCGGTTGCCGGGGATGGTCCAGGGCGTGGTCGTCCAGATCACCACGCTAGCACCGGCCAGCTCCGGCAGCGAGGGCGCGCGCAAGGGGAAGCGCACCCAGATCGTGGTGGAGGTGTGGTCGGCGTACTCCACCTCGGCATCGGCCAAGGCGGTGCGCTCCACGACCGACCAGAGCACTGGTTTGGCACCGGCGTAGAGGCCACCGTTCATCAAGAACTTGCCGATCTCGCGGACGATCTGCGCCTCGGCGTCATAGGACATGGTGAGATAGGGCCGCTCCCAGTCGCCGATCACACCGAAGCGCTTGAACTCCTCCGTCTGGATCGCAACCCATTTCTCGGCGAAGGCGCGGCACTCGCGGCGGAAAGCCACCTGGTCGACCTCGTCCTTGTCCTTGCCTGCAGCGCGGTAGCTCTCCTCCACCTTCCACTCGATCGGCAGGCCATGACAGTCCCAGCCGGGCACATAGTGGGCGTTCTTGCCCAGCATCTGCTGACTGCGGTTGATCATGTCCTTCAGCATCTTGTTCAGCGCGTGGCCGATGTGCAGGTGGCCGTTGGCGTAGGGCGGGCCGTCATGCAAGATGAACTTCTCGCGCTCAGCCGAGGCAGCGCGCAGCTTGCCGAAGAGGTCCATCTCCTCCCAGCGCGCCAGGATCTCCGGCTCGCGCTTGGGCAGGCCCGCGCGCATCGGGAAGTCGGTGCGCGGGAGGGTTACCGTTGCCTTGTAATCGCGGCCACCGCCCTGGGGGCCGCCGCTGCTGTCGGCAGTCATCGTCTCAATCCGAAAAAGTGGGTCCGGGCCCAGCCCTCTATTTTGCCAGAGAGCCGGGCGGGACCATCAGTTGTGCCTCGCCGCTCAAGACGACGGTGTCGCCGACTGAACAGGCTGTGTCGAAGGTCACGCGTCGGCGTTCCTGATCGATCGCCGTAATCGTGACGGTCGCGGTCACCTTATCGCCAATCCTGACGGGCGCACGGAACTTCAGCGTCTGCGAGAGGTAGATGCAGCCGGCGCCCGGCAGTTGGGTGCCGAAGACGGTGGAGATGTAGGCGGCCGAGAGCATGCCGTGCGCAATCCGCGCCTTAAAGGGCGTGGTCTTGGCATAGTCCTCGTCCATGTGGACGGGATTGTGGTCGCCGGAAATCTCGGCAAAGCCGACGATATCGGCCTCACTGACCGTCTTGGTGAAGCTGTCGCTCATCCCGACCGACAGGTCGTCGATCCCGTGGCTGGCATAGGTCGGTTCAGTGGCCATGGCCGTCCTTACTCATCCTCAATAGCGCGTTGGGCACCTGCATAATCCAGGTCTGCAAGAGCCCGGATATGGTGCGGTGCGGCACGCTAGACGAGCCTCCATGCGCTCGCAAGGCGCAAGCAGCGCAAGCCTCCGCTGCTGTGCGCGCGGAGGCGCCGAGGCCAGGCCTTTGACCCCGGCGCGACAGGTTAGCGTCGAAATAGAAGAGTCACGTAAATCCCGTTGCGTCCTTGGCCGCTTCGTGATCCCATAGACTATAGGTTCAGGCAGGGCCCTTGCCCTGTCCGGACAGGGTCTCATCCGAAGCGGCGTAAAGTCAAGAATAACAAAGGCTTAAGCGCAGTAACGGACAAGGGAGGGTGCGTGCCTAGGGCGGGTAGCCGGCAGGTATCCTTATGAACGTGAAGGTTGGAGTAGATGACAGGTCGTTCTTCTGGTGGTTGGCAAGAGCCCTCTGAGCGCGAGGTGGAAGCCGAGGTTAAGTGGTATAATCCCACAAAAGGGTTCGGCTTCGTCCAGTTGAGTGACGGATCGCCCGATGCTTTCCTGCATGTGTCTGTGGTGGAGCAGTTGGGCCGGCAGGACCTGCCTGACGGAACCCGTATCATCTGCGACTTGGCAGAGGGCCGCAAGGGCCGCCAGGTGGCCTTCATTCATCGCATCGAAGAGCTTGGCGCCGGTTCTCCGCGCGGCCGCGACGGCGGCTTCGGCGGCGGTGGCGGATACCGTGACGACCGTGGCGGCGGCTATCGTGATCACGGCGGCGGCTACCGGGACGACCGTGGTGGTGGTGGCGGCTTTCGCGACGACCGCGGCGGTGGCTATCGCGACGGCGGCGGCGGTGGCGGCTACCGCGGCGGCGGCGGTGGCGGCGGCTATCGCGACGACCGTGGTGGCGGCGGCTTCGGCGGCCCCCCGGGCGGCGGCGAGCAGCCAGGCACGCCGGTCGATGGCACGGTGAAGTTCTTCGACCAGGGCAAGGGCTATGGCTTCATCGCGCCGGACGACGGCGGCAAGGATGTCTTCGTCTCCGCCCGTACCCTTGGCCGCGTCGGCTTGACCGCGCTCGACACCGACCAGCGCGTACGCATGGTGGTGCGCATGGGCCAGAAAGGCCCCATGGCGGACAGCGTCGAGCCAATCTAGCGCTGCAATCGGATTTGCAGATCTAACAAAAGGGTTGAGTGGAGGGCTCAAGCAGTCCTCCACACGCCTATTCCGCTTCGGAAGCGACTAACTCCGCGGCCGTGCTGGACTGGCTAGAGCGGAGTCTAGACTTCAAGACAGAGTGTATACTGTATGCAATCGTGATTTTGGGCTTGGCCGTTGGGCGGCGGTGAGTTGGCCCTTGCTGAACCAGAGGCTAGGCCGGGTGGCGAATAGCGACAAGCGGATCTAGCGCCATCGCTGGCTGTCCCGACATCGTGATGTCGTGCGTACAGAACCTCGGAGATCCCCACGTCCCTGCCCCAGAGTGCCGTCACACTGAACCAGCACACGACAAATGACTTCGCTCAACGAGACTGCGAATACTGTATGCACTCCAGGTTCCTGATGTTGATCTTGGCGCGGGGGCGAGTAGGCGCTTGCTCGATCAGATACAGGACCCCTTGGCAGACAGCGTCTAGCGGATCTAGCGCCATCGCAGGCTCTACCGGCATAGCAAGGTCGTGGATGCACAACCCAGGCGGAGCCCCACGCCCCTTCCTCACGAAACAGCCATACGAAACTGGCAAAAGACCAAAGATGCCGCTCAGTCGCAGTGCATACACTGTATGCAATCAAAGCTTCAATAGCTGGCGCTTGGTCTTGGCACCGGGGTTGATTGGGCACTTGATCAACCAGACGCAGGGGCCAACACGGGTGGAGTTGAGGCGATTATGCGCCACCGCTTTCTCTGCAAGAGCAAAAAAGGGCAGGATCGTGTCCCGGCGCATGGTGTAGGAGGCCGTGCGGTGGCCGGCCTGGTCAGGCGACCGGAGCGGTCAAGCTGACCGTTGGATCATCGCTGAGGACAGCGAGCTTTTCCAGCGACACGTAGCGTCCAGGTTGGACCGCCCATTCGTCGTTTTGCTCGAGGAGGAGCGCAGCGATCAGCCTGGTGACGGCTGCTTCGTTGGGAAAGAGGCCGACGACGTTGGTGCGCCGCTTGATCTCGGCGTTGAGCCGTTCGATTGGGTTTGTCGAATGCAGCTTGGCGCGGTGCTGCTTCGGGAAGGTCATCTAGGCCAGAACATCGGCCTCCGCCTCGTCCATCAGAGCAGCGAGTTTCGTAGCCTTGGGTCTCAGCTGGTCGGCGACCTGGCGCCACTGGGTCTTGGCAGCCTCGCCATCCTCTTGCGCGCAGGCCGTGGCGACAAAGGCGGAGACCACCCGCCGACCGGACTTGCCGGAATGAGCTAAAAGGTTGCGCATGACGTGCACCCGGGGGCGTTGCCCGGTGGCGCCCAGGACGCGCGCGGCAACGGCCTTGAGACCTTCATGCGCGTCCGAGATGACCAGCTTCACGCCGCTCAGCCCTCGGCGCGTGAGGCTGCGTAGGAAGCCGGTCCAGAAGGTCTCGGCCTCCGGCGCGCCAATCGCCAAACCCCGGGCTTCGCCCCCATCCTTCGGATGCTTCACATCGGCCCTGCAGGTTGACGCCCACGGCCAGCGTGACGGCCGGCGTGACCACCCGGCCAGCCTGGCGCACCTTGATGTAGGTGGCATCGAGCCAGAGGTAGGGCCACTGGCCCTCCAGCGGGCGTTCCAGAAAGGTCTGGACCGTCGCGTCGATCTCCTGGCAGAGCCGCGAGACCTGGCTCTTGGAGATCCCGCTCATGCCCATGGCTTGCACCAGATCATCCACCGAGCGCGTTAGTGAACGTATACGTTCACCCTTTGATGTAGGCCTCCTGGATGACGGCCGTCAGCGCCTTCTCCACCGTGCGCCGTGGCTCAAGAAAGCCCGGGAAGTAGGACCCGGTCCGAAGCTTGGGGATCCGCAGTTCCACCGTGCCGGCGCGGCTTTCCCAATCGCGATCCCGGTAACCGTTGCGTTGGGCCAGGCGGCCTGGGGAGCGCTCACCGTAACCAGCACCGGTCTGCCCTTCGATCTCCAGCTCCATCAGCCGCTGGGCGGCAAAGCCGATCATCTCTCGCAGCAGCTCGCTATCCGAACTCTTTTCCAACAGCGCCTGAAGGTTCACCCTGTCATCAGTCATCGCGGTCATCCTTTGGTTCAAGGTTAAGGTCGGCAAACCAACCCTAAACCAATCACCGCGATGGCCGCCCGCTGGCGCTAATCGCCTCGGCTACGCTCGGCTCCTGGAGGTCGCTGCGCCAAGGCGATCAGCACCAGCTCCTACACCAAGCGCTGGGACGTGACCAAAGGCAGTGCGCGCAGAGCCCAAGCGATCCCCTAGGCCTCTGCTTCACACGTCGCGCGTCGCAAACTGGCAAAGGCAAAATGCCCGCTCGATAAGGCTGAGTATACTGTATGTATTCGTAGTCTCGGAAGCCAGGGCGGAGCTTGGTCGCGGGGGTGAGTGGCCTGCCACTTAGCTAGACGCCGAGGTATGGGTCTGCAGCGGCCGCGGCCTCGCATTTTGGACGGCACACATATGGCACAAGCGTAGCACCACTGGCTTCTATCAAGCGGTACAGGGTTTCGGTGCTTGAGCAGAGGCCAGGTGCTCAAACGGCTTGTGGCAAGGGCCGTATCGCGCGGAGCTCCCACAGCTACATCAAAGATGTATTGCATACAATATGCACAAGAGGTTCTGCTCTGCAGTTTGGAGCTGATGCGTGAGCCAACGCGCTTGCGTTTGTTCCCTAGGCTGTCGTGTCGGTGGCGAGGTTGGCGTTCTTCGCAGGTCTGCGCACGAGGGCCCGAGATGAGTCTCGCTGGTCTCTCGCCTATGTTTGATGGGCGACGAGCGGTGCAGGGGGCCGGTCGCCGGCAAGATGGATGCACACACCGCGGCGTGGCTCGGCTAGTGTCTCGAAGCAGGAGAGAAGATGAGGCTGTGGTATGGAGGTTGATGCGGTCGACTGCCTGGTGATCGGGGCTGGCGTGGTTGGGCTGGCCACGGCGCGCGCACTGGCCTTGGCCGGTCGGGAGGTCGTTGTCTTGGAACGCCAGGACGCGATCGGTACAGAGACCTCGGCGCGTAACTCCGAAGTCATTCATGCTGGGATCTACTACCCCGCTGGCTCGCTGAAGGCGCGGCTCTGCCTGCGTGGGCGCCACCTGCTCTACGACTACTGCCAGGCGCGCGGCATCGCCGCCAAGGCGATCGGTAAGCTGATCGTCGCGACTGCGGTTGAGCAAGAAGCGGCCTTAGCGAATCTCAAAGTCAGGGCAGAGGCTAATGGCGTTACCAACCTGCGCTGGCTAACGGCTGCAGAGGCCCTGGCCGATCAGCCAGACCTTTACTGCACCGCCGCGCTCCTCTCCCCCTCCAGCGGTATTCTGGACAGCCACGCCTTCATGCTGTCGCTGCAGGGTGAGGCTGAAGAGGCCGGCGGCTGTCTTGCGCCCGTCAGTCCGGTGACAGCCATTGTCGCCGAGGATCAGGGCTTTCTGATCACCACCGGCGGCGGCGATACGGGCGCAGAGCCCTACCACCTGCGCTGCCGCTTGCTGATCAATGCCGCCGGGCATGACGCACCGCGCCTCGCAGCCGGAATCGCAGGACTGCCGCAAGAGACGGTGCCCCAGGCCTGGCTGGCCAAAGGCAGCTACTTCCGCCTTGCTTGCCGTGCGCCCTTCACCCGCCTGGTCTATCCGGTGCCGGAGCCCGGCGGCTTAGGCGTGCACATCACCCTCGACCTGGGCGGCCAAGCGCGCTTCGGCCCGGACGTGGAATGGGTTGAGGCGCCCGACTACGAGGTCGATCCCAGCCGGGCAGACAGCTTCTACGCCGCCATCCGCCGCTACTGGCCCGCCTTACCGGACGGCGCTCTGTTGCCGGACTACGCCGGCATACGGCCCAAGATCGTCGGCCCGGGCCAGCCTGCCGGTGACTTCGTCATCAGTGGCCCGGCCGAGCATGGCCTGCCCGGCCTGGTGAACCTCTACGGCATCGAGTCTCCAGGCCTGACGGCCAGCCTGGCGATCGCGGAGGAGGTGGCGGCCCGGCTTGGGGAGAGGGCGCAAGCGGCATAGCTGGGTTCGTGCAGCCACGCCTTGCGCAGCGGGGCCGCCATCCCGATAGTCGGGCTTTGCAGCCCGCCCTTGGAAGAGAAGACCCTCATGGCGAAACGCTACTTCGGAACCGACGGCATCCGCGGCCTGGCCAATGCCGGCGCGCTGCGCCCCGATCAGGTGCTGAAGATCGCCATGGCGACAGCAGTTAGCCTGCGCCGCGGCGCGCATCGCCAGCGCGCGGTGATTGGCAAGGACACCAGGCTCTCCGGCTACATGTTGGAATCGGCCTTCGTCTCCGGCTTTACCGCTATGGGGGTGGATACCTTCCTGGTGGGCCCGGTGCCGACCCCGGCAGTAGCCATGCTGACCCGCTCGCTGCGCGCGGACATCGGCGTGGTGCTCTCAGCCTCCCACAACAGCTATGAGGACAACGGCATCAAGCTCTTCGGGCCGGACGGCTTCAAGCTTTCCGACCAGGCAGAGGAAGAGATCGAGGCGCTATTGGACAGCGACCTGGATGCAGCCCTTGCTGCCTCACCCGATATAGGCCGGGCGACCCGCATCGAGTCCGCCCGAGACCGCTATGCCGAGTTCGCCAAGCGCACCCTGCCGCGCGGCCTCAATCTGGAAGACCTGCGGATCGTGGTGGACTGCGCGCATGGTGCGGCCTACCGGGTTGCGCCCTCCACGCTCTGGGAGCTGGGGGCGGACGTGGTCGAGCTCTCGGTGAAGCCGGACGGCACCAACATCAATGAGGATTGCGGCGCCACCGCCGTCGCTGCCTTGCAGCGCAAGGTGCGTGAAGTGCGTGCCGACATGGGCATCGCACTGGACGGCGATGCCGACCGCCTGATCGTCATCGATGAGAAGGCGCGCGTGGTCGACGGCGATCAGCTGATGGCCGTCATCGCCCAGTCCTGGGCCGAGCAAGAGCGCCTTTCCAAGCCCGGCATCGTCGCCACCGTCATGTCGAACCTGGGGCTAGAGCGCTATCTGGCGAGCCAGAAGCTCGGCCTCTCGCGCACTCAGGTCGGCGACCGCTATGTGGTGGAGCGGATGCGTGCCGAGGGCTTCAATCTGGGCGGCGAGCAGTCCGGCCACATCATCATGAGCGACTATGCCACCACCGGCGACGGTCTGGTCTCCGCCTTGCAGCTCTTGAGCGTCATCCGCCAGAGCGGCAAGCCAGTCTCCGAGATCTGCCACCGCTTCGATCCCGTCCCGCAGGTGCTGAAAAGCGTGCATGCCGCCAAGTCGCTGCTGCAGACCCCGCGGGTGACGGAGGCCATCGCCGCCAGTGAGGCCAGCCTGGGCAACAAGGGCCGCCTGGTCATCCGCCCCTCCGGCACCGAGCCCTTGATCCGGGTGATGGCGGAGGGCGACGATGCGCCCCTGGTCACCAAGGTGGTCGACGATCTGATTGAGGTGCTGAAGGCCCCGGCCTGACGCCTCCCCTCCAGCCCAGCAGGAAAGACCCTCATGTGTGGAATCATCGGCATTCTCGGCAGTCAGCCCGCCGCGCCGCGCCTGCTCGACGGCCTGAAGCGGCTGGAGTACCGCGGCTATGACTCGGCTGGAATCGCCACCCTGGAGGCCGGCCAGCTGGCGTCTCTGCGCGCACCCGGCAAGCTGGGCAATCTGGAAGCCAAGGCCGCTGCGCAGCCGCTGGCCGGCGTGAACGGGATCGGCCACACCCGCTGGGCGACGCACGGTGCGCCGTCCGAGGCCAATGCCCACCCGCACTGCAGCGCCGGTGTCGCCCTGGTGCACAACGGCATCATCGAGAACTTTGCCGAGCTTAAAGCCGAACTGGCGGCGGAAGGACAGAGCTTCGCCAGCCAGACCGATACAGAGGTGGTGGTGCACCTGGTCCAACGCGCTTTGGACCAAGGCCAGTCACCCGAGGCCGCGGTGAAGGCCCTGATGCCCCGGCTGGAGGGTGCCTTCTCCCTGGTCTTCCTCTTCGCCGGTGAGGAGGACCTGCTGATCGGTGCCCGGCGCGGCAGCCCCTTGGCCGTCGGCTTCGGCGAGGGCGAGGCCTACCTCGGGTCCGATGCGCTCGCCCTGGCGCCCTTCACCAACCGCATCGCCTATCTGGAAGAAGACGACTGCGTGGTGGTCACCCGCGCCGGCGCCCGCTTCTTCGACCGCGACGGCCAGCCGGTCGAACGGGCAACCCAGATCAGCAACGCCTCCGCGCTGCTGGCGGATAAGGCCAACTACCGGCACTTCATGGCCAAGGAGATCCACGAGCAGCCGCAGGTCATCGGCCGCACGCTTGGCCACTATCTCGATTTCGGCGCTGCCCGCGTGGCGGACGGCGCCTTCCAGGGCCTGGACCTGGCCAAGCTGGACCGCATCACCCTGGTGGCCTGCGGCACCGCCTACCTGGCCGCCTGGGTCGCCAAGTACTGGTTCGAGCGTCTGGCGAAACTGCCGGTCGAGATCGACATCGCCTCTGAGTTCCGCTACCGCCAGCCGCCACTGACGCCGGGCGGGCTCACCCTGGTGATCTCGCAGTCTGGCGAGACCGCCGACACCCTGGCAGCGCTGCGTTATTGCAAGGCCGGCGGGCAAAGGGTTGCCGCCCTGGTGAACGTGGCCGAGAGCACCATGGCGCGCGAGGCCGACGTGACCCTGCCGACCCTGGCCGGCGTCGAGGTCGGTGTCGCCTCCACCAAGGCCTTCACTTGCCAGCTGGCGGTGCTGGTGGTCCTGGCACTCGCAACCGCCCGGGCCCGCGGCGCGCTCAGCGCCGAGGAGGAGGCCGAAGGCGTCGGCCAGCTGGCCGAGCTGCCACGCCTTACCACCGAGACCCTGCGCATGGAACCAGCGGTGGAGGCGGAAGCGGCGCGGCTGGCCAAGCACCGCCATGTCCTCTACCTGGGCCGCGGCCTGGGCATGCCTTTGGCGATGGAGGGTGCGCTGAAGCTGAAGGAGCTTTCCTACATCCACGCTGAAGGCTATGCGGCCGGCGAGCTGAAGCACGGGCCCATCGCGCTGATCGACGAGACCATGCCGGTGATCGCGCTGGCGCCCAGCGACGAGCTCTTCGACAAGACTGTTTCCAACCTGCAGGAGGTCTCGGCCCGGCACGGACGGCTCTTGATCCTGACCGACGAGGCAGGCTTGGCGGCGACCAGCTTTCCTGAAGCCCGTCACCTGCTGCTGCCCTGGGTCCCCAGCTTGCTGGTGCCGATTATCTACGCACTGCCGATGCAGCTCCTGGCCTATCACACGGCGGTCAGCCTGGGTACCGACGTCGACCAGCCGCGCAACCTGGCGAAATCGGTGACGGTGGAATAGCCTAACGCATCACGCCCCTGTCTTCGTCAGGGTCGGCGCAGGCTAGGAGACGAGGCTGGTGCGTTTCGACACGGATGTTGTGGTCGTTGGCGCGGGCGCTGCCGGCCTCTCCGCAGCCAAGGAACTGCAGGCCCATGGACTGGAGTGTGTGGTTGTTGAGGGCGCGCCGCGGATCGGCGGTCGCGCCTGCTCCAGAGAGATCGCACCGGGCGTATGGTTCGATCTGGGCTGTGGGTTTCTGCATCAGGGCAAGACCAATCCCTTCGTCCCGATCGCAGAGGCTCTCGGCATTGAGCTGAACCACGGCCACAGCGACCTGCTTTCAAAGCTTCGCGGGTTCCGCCACGGCCGTGCGCTTGAAGGCGAGGATGCAGCGGAGTTCGAGCGCTTCTTCTTCGCCTGCGAGACGGAGCTGGCGGCCTCTGTCGCGCGTGGCGAAGACCGGGCGATTGTGGAGCTGGTCGACCAAGACACGGCCTTCTTTCCGCCCTACGCCAGTCTGTTGGCAGCCGTGAACAGCCTGGACGTCGATGACGTTTCGGCCGCCGACTACATCGGCTTTGCCCAGAGCGAAGAAGGCGAGAAGAGCGATATCCCAGTACCGAAGGGCTATGGAAACCTGGTCAAGGCCTGGGGCGGGGATGTCGCGGTGACGCTCGACTGCGCGGCAGAGAGGATCGATTGGTCGGGGCCTGGTACAAGCGTCGAAACGGTGAAGGGACGCTTGCGCAGCCGGGTCGCGCTCGTCACCGTCTCCACCGGTGTCCTCGCCGCCGACTCCATCCGCTTCAGCCCCGCGTTGCCAGACTGGAAGGTCGACGCTTACCTCGCTCTGCCGTGTGGAACGGTGAACAAGACCTGCCTGCACTTCGATCGGGATATCTTCGGCCCTGATGGACCCGGTCTTTACACCACCTGGGGAACGACAGGTCCTGCTGCCCTCTTCGAAGCCAACGTGAACGCGACCAACACCGCAACTGTCTTCACCAGCGGACGGCATGGCACCTGGCTGGAGCAACAAGGCCAAGCGGCTGCAGAGGCCTTCGCGCTTGACAGCGTGGCAAGCGTCTTCGGCAACGCGATCCGCAAGCAGGTCACAGCTTGCCTTACCACGGCCTGGGCCAGCGAGCCCTGGACTCGCGGCGCCTACTCCTGCGCCCGGCCTGCCCAGGCAAAGCAGCGCCAAGCGCTTGCCAGGCCGATCGACGATCTGCTGTTCTTTGCCGGAGAGGCGACGATCCAAGGGGCCAATGCCACCTGCCATGGTGCCTACCTGTCCGGCATCCGGGCAGCGCAAGAGATCGCGACCAGCCTCGACCGCTGATGCCGGACCTTGGAACCCCTCGCCCACAACCGGACCTCTAAGGGAGATGACCTATGCAGCAACAGACCTTTCGACTCCTCGCCGAACCAGAAGGTGGCATGGAGGTTTCGGCCCTGATCCCAAAGGAGAGCTTCACCACGGACGACCAGCATGAGGTCAGCAAGAGCTTCTTTGAGTCAGCCGATGAGAGCGTCTCCTCCGGCGTTTGGGAGTGCGCGCCCTGCCGGAAGGAGATCGAGAGCTATCCGGTCAATGAGATGATGACCATCATCTCCGGGTCGGTGACCCTAACCCACGCAGACGGCCGCGCTGAGACCTTCACGGCTGGCGATGTCTTCTTCGTGTCCAAAGGCACCAAGTGCACCTGGCATGTCACCGAGACACTGCGGAAGTTCTACATGATCGCGGCGTGAGGCCGGCCCCTTCGGATATCCACCGTGCCGCAACCGCTGATCTTCGACGACTTCCGTCCAGGCAGCCGTCTCGGGACCCACAGGATCACGCTCGACGCCGCCTTGATCGCCGCGTGGACGGCCGTCGAACCCGAGGCACCGCTCGACGCCGAGGGGCGGCTGCCGCCAGGGCTCCTGGTGGCCTTGGCCATGCGCGGCTACCTCGCCGTGGTGACGCCAAGGCCGCCAGGGAACGTCCACGCCGGAATGGACCTCGCGTTCACCGGCGCGGCGCATCAAGGCGAGACCTTGGAGTTGGAGATTCTCTGCCTCGACAAGGAAGACCGCAAAGGTCGGCGCTGGGTCCACTTCGGCGTTTCGCAGACCGTAGGCGCCCGGCCGGTTCTTACCGCGCGCCTCACTCTGATTTGGGCCCAGTAGAAGAGGGGACCGATGGCATGGATAAGCAGGCGAGCGTGGAACGCCGGATAACCGCAGAGGAGGTGGCGGCCTACGCCCGGCTCACCGGCGACTTCAATCCCATTCATCTGGATGACGCCTTTGCCGCCGGCACGCCTTTCGGCAAGCGCATCCTCCACGGCACCTTGACCCTCACGCTGCTCTGGCGCGCGTTCGCGGCCCTGACACCCGACCGGGATCTCACCGGCAGCCAGGTCTCGCTGCGCTTCACAGCACCTGTCGGAGTGGGCGAGCGCGCCGCAGCAGCTGCCGGTCCAGCAGATGAGCCAGGCTGTCTGGAGGGTCAGGTGACGAACGAGGCGGGGAAGGTCGCGATCAGAGCGACGCTGCACCTCCCTAACGGCAAGGCCGCATGAAACAGCCGGTCGTCCTCGGCGTGGGCCTGACCGCCTTCGGACGGCGGGCGCCGATGACGGCGCTCGACCTCATGAGCGAGGCGGCCGCCGCGGCCTTGGAGGATGCAGGGGTGGAGCGGGCAGCCGTCGATGGTCTGCTGCTCGGCTATGCAACGACCTTGCCGCATCTCATGCCGGCAACCCTCTTCGCCGAGCACTTCGGTCTGGCGCCCTCCTACGCGCACGGCCTTCAGGTGGGCGGCGCCACCGGCCTGGCGATGATCGATCTCGCCCGTCATCTGGTGGCCAGCGGGGCAGTGGAGCGCATGCTGGTCGTGGCCGGGGAGAACCGTCTCAGCGGTCAAAGCCGCGATCAGACGATCAAGACCTTGGCACAGATTGGCGACCCCGAGCACGAGGTTCCCAATGGCGCCTCGGTGCCGGCCTACTACGCGCTGCTTGCCTCGCGCTACCTGGCGGAGACCCAGCGCAGCGAGGAAGATCTGGCTGGCCTTTCGGTCCTCATGCGCCGCCACGCCCAGGCCTATCCAGGCGCCCATCTGCGCAAAACGATCGACCGGTCCGACGTTATGGCCTCCAAACCCATCGCCGAGCCGCTGAAACAGCTCGACTGCTGTCCCATCTCCGACGGGGCCGCGGCGGTCCTCATCGGCCAACGCGGGGCGACGGCGGGGCGCAGCGTGCAGTTGACCGGTGGCGGCCAGGCGCACACGCATCAGCATATCTCCGCCGCGCCGGATCAGATTGCCGAAGGCGCCGGCCTCGCCGCGGGCCGGGCGCTGGGACAAGCAGGCCGAGAGGTCAAAGAGATGCAGGTTCTCGGCATCTACGACAGCTTCTCCGTCACTCTTGCCGCGCTCTTGGAGGCGTTGGGGATCTCTGCGCCTGGACAGGCACCGCTGGAGGTGGAAGCGGGGCGGTTCAATCTGGACGGCGACCTGCCGCTCAATCCGCATGGCGGCCTGCTCTCCTATGGGCACTCGGGCGTGGCCGGAGGCATGGCGCACTTCGTGGAGGTGGTGCGACAGCTGCGCGGCACCTCGCCCGTGCAGGCGGCGCGGATGCCAGACCTGGGCCTGGTGCACGCCGACGGCGGCGTCCTTTCCTCCCATGTCTCGCTTGTGCTCGAGGCAGAGACATGACGGAGAGCGCGCCGGTTGAGCTAGAGACCTGCGGCTGCGGGGCGGCCTGGCTGGCTCGGCGCGGCTTTTGCCCGCTCTGCGGGTCGAAGGAGACGACGGTCGTGACCTCCCGCGGCAGGGGCGTCGTTTGGGCCTCCACCCTGGTGCACCGTGCGCCACTCCCCTCTGCCATAGGTCCGCCGCCTTACGGATTGCTGCTGGCCGTTCTGGACGATTTCCCCCGGGTGCGTGTCATGGCGCTGAGCCACGAGCGTCTGCAGATTGGCGCAGCCGTCTCGCTGGTTCGTCTCGATTCAGAACGGTCGGGTGCGCCCTATCTGGCAACACTCCTTTAGCGTCGCGAGCCGCGAGAACCAGGCGCGTCGCGCTGACGCCAGCGGGCGTCGTCGCTTGCGTAACACGCTGGCCCCCGCCATTTACATTGGCGGAGATTCCCGCACAGGTTTCCGGAGAAAAACCACAGCCATGAGCGCGCCAATCCGCTTCCACTTGAACGGTACCAAGGTCGAGGCCCAAGAGGGGGAGACCATCTGGCAAGCAGCGCAGCGCCTGGGCGAGGAGATCCCGCACCTCTGCTACGCACCGGAGCCCGGCTATCGCGGCGACGGCAACTGCCGAGCCTGCATGGTGGAGATCGAGGGCGAGCGCGTGCTGGCGGCGTCGTGCATCCGGACACCCACGGAAGGCATGAAGGTCAACACCGCGAGCGAGCGGGCCAAACGCTCCCGCGCGATGGTTTTCGAGCTGCTGGTCGCCGATCAGCCGGAGCGCGCGACCTCGCACGATCCGGACTCCAAGTTCTGGAACTGGGCGGAGAAGATCGGCGTCGAGGAGTCCCGCTTCCCCGCTGGCGTGCGCCCTGAGAGCGATCCCAGCCACAGCGCCATGCGGGTCAATCTGGATGCCTGCATCAACTGTAACCTCTGCGTGCGGGCCTGCCGCGAGGTCCAGGTGAACGACGTGATCGGCATGGCCTATCGCGGTCACGGGTCAAAGATCGTCTTCGACTTCGACGATCCCATGGGGGAGAGCACCTGCGTTGCCTGCGGTGAGTGCGTGCAGGCCTGTCCCACGGGCGCGCTGATGGAAGCCTCGCTCTTGGACGAGAACGAGACCCGGGTGAACTATCCCGACCGCTCCGTCGAGTCCGTCTGCCCCTACTGCGGTGTCGGCTGCCTGACCACCGTGCATGTGAAGGACGAGAAGATCCTTTTCGTCGAGGGGCGTGACGGGCCGGCCAACCAGAAGCGGCTCTGCGTCAAGGGCCGCTTTGGGCTGGACTACACCCATCACCCCGGCCGCCTGACCCAGCCGCTGATCCGCCGCGAGGATGCGCCGAAGGATGCGCACCTGCAGATCAGAGACGGCGACTGGTCCTCCGTCTTCCGCGAGGCCAGCTGGGAAGAGGCGCTGGAGCGCGCCGCGGGCGGCTTGGTCACCATCCGCGACCGGGACAGCGGCCAGGCGCTGGCCGGCTTCGGCTCAGCCAAGGGCTCGAACGAAGAGGCCTACCTCTTCCAGAAGCTGGTGCGCACCGGTTTCGGCACCAACAACGTCGACCACTGCACCCGGCTCTGCCACGCCTCCTCCGTCGCCGCTTTGATGGAGGGCATTGGCTCCGGCGCGGTGACGGTCACCTTCACCCAGGCCGAGGAGGCCGAGTGCATTCTTGTGATCGGTGCGCGGCCGGCGCAGAACCATCCGGTGGCGGCGACCTTCCTGAAGCAGGCGGCGAAGAAGGGCTCGACCCTGATCATCGCCGATCCGCGCCGGCAGATGCTGTCGCGTCATGCCGACTACAATCTGCAGTTCAAGCCGGGCAGCGACGTGCCCCTCTTGAACGCCATGCTGCACACCATCATCGAGGAAGGCCTGACCGACCGGCAGTACGTCCAGGCCCATGTGAACGGCTATGAGGAGCTGAAGGCCAAGGTCGCCGACTTCTCCCCTGAAGAGATGGCGCCGGTCTGCGGCGTCGATGCGGAGACCATTCGCGAAGTTGCCCGCCGCTTCGCCACCGCCAAGTCCTCCATCGTCTTCTGGGGCATGGGCATCTCCCAGCACGTGCACGGCACAGACAATGCCCGCTGCCTGATCGCGCTCTGCATGATCACTGGCCAGCAGGGCCGTCCCGGCACCGGTCTGCACCCCTTGCGTGGTCAGAACAATGTGCAGGGCGCATCGGACGCGGGTCTCATCCCCATGGTCTTCCCCGACTACCGCTCGGTGGAGAATGAGGAGATCCGCGCGCAGATGCAGGACTTCTGGGGCCAGGGGCTGGACCCCAAGAAGGGTCTGACGGTGGTGGAGATCATCAACGCGATCCACGCCGACCAGATCAAGGGCATGTACATCATGGGCGAGAACCCGGCCATGTCGGACCCGGACCAGCACCATGCCCGCGAGGCGCTGGCCAAGCTGGAGCATCTGGTCGTCCAGGACATCTTCATGACTGAGACCGCCTGGCATGCCGATGTGATCCTGCCGGCCTCTGCCCAGGCAGAGAAGACCGGCACCTTTACCAACACCAACCGCCAGGTGCAGATGGGCCGCGTGGTCGTCGATCCCCCCGGCGAGGCGCGCCAGGACTGGGAACTGATCCAGGAGTTGGCGCAGCGTATGGGGCTGGCTTGGGACTACAAGCACCCCAGCGACGTCTTCACCGAGATGGCACAGGTCATGCCGTCGTTGAAGAACATCACCTGGGAGCGGCTGGACCGCGAGCACAGCGTGACCTACCCCTGTGATGCGCCCGACCAGCCGGGCAACGAGGTGATCTTCGCCGAGAGCTTCCCCACCGCCGACGGCCGGGTGAAGCTGGTGCCGGCCGACCACCTACCACCCGACGAGCTGCCGGATGCCGAGTTCCCCATGGTGCTGACCACCGGCCGCATGCTGGAGCATTGGCACACCGGCTCTATGACCCGTCGCGCGCAGGTGCTGGACTCGATCGAGCCGGAGGCCGTGGCCTGCCTGAACGGCCGCGAACTGGCGCGGCTTGGCGCCTATCAGGGGGACAGCCTCAGGGTTGCAACCCGTCGCGGTGAGGTGGAGCTGATCGCCCGGCGCGACAACGACGTGCCGGACGGGATGGTCTTCATCCCCTTCTGCTTCGCCGAGGCCCCGGCCAACGTGCTGACCAACCCGCACCTGGACCCCTACGGCAAGATCCCGGAGTTCAAGTTCTGCGCCGCCAAGGTCGAGGCGCTGGAGCCGGTCACCGAAGCGGCGGAGTAGTCCCTCTCGATCTCAGTCGCGATCGCTAGAGCGTGATGAGTCTTGGTGTGAACAAGTACTTCCAATAGTACTCCATCGTCTTGAGCAGCGAGCGCTCGCTGTTAGCTGCACATCCTTCGCGAGGCCTAAACCATACTAACGCAGCACTTCTGCGGACGCCTGCTCGCTTAGGACCTGCAGGAACAGGGGGCCATAGAGCTCTAGCTTGGCAGCACCGACGCCATGCACCTGGGCCAGCGCTTCCAAGCTCTGCGGGCGTTCGGCGGCCATGGCCAAGAGGCTGCGGTCGGAGAAGACGACGTAGGCCGGCACCGCGCGCTCCTGCGCCAAGCGGCGGCGGAGCGCCTTCAGCGCTTCGAAGAGCGCCCGCCCCTCCTCGTCAAGTTCAGCGGCCAGGCTTTGGGTCGCCTTGCGCGGTGTCTTGGCCGCCGGGCCGGCAGCGGCCTTCACGCTTTCCTCACGCAAACGCACCTGAGTTTGGCCGCGCATGACACCCATCCCGGCCTCGGTCAGGGTCCAGCGGCCATACTGGGTCATATCCATGCCGGCGTAACCGGCAGCGTAGAGCTGGCGGGCGATCCCCTGCCATTGGCGCTTGCTGTACTCCTGGCCGACGCCGAAGGTCTTGATCTTGTCATGGCCAAAGCGCAGCACCGCCTCGCTGCGCTCCCCCGTCAGTACTGCGATCAAGTGGCCGATGCCGAAACGCTGGCCGGTGCGAGCGATGGCGGAGAGGAACTTCTGCGCCGCGATGGTGCCGTCGACGGTGGGGATCTCGGCCTCGCAGAGGTCGCAGTTGCCGCAAGGCTCCAAGGTTTCGCCGAAGTAGGACAAGAGCGTCTGGCGCCGGCACCTGGGCGCCTCGCAAAGTGCCACCAGTAGGTTCAAGCGCTGACGTTCCACCCGCTTCTGCTCGTCGGAGGCCTCACTCTCCTCGATCTGCAGGCTGCGCAGGCGGATATCGTCCAGGCCGTAGAGGGTGAGCGTATCGGCCGGCAGGCCATCGCGCCCGGCACGCCCGATCTCTTGATAGTAGGCCTCGATCGACTTGGGCAGGTTGGCATGGGCGACGAAGCGGACGTCGGGCTTGTCGATCCCCATGCCGAAAGCGATGGTCGCCACCATGATCAGGCCGTCTTCCTGCAGAAAGCGGTCCTGCTGGCGGCTGCGAAACTCCGCCTCCATGCCGGCGTGATAGGCAAGCGCCGGCAGCCCCTCGGCGGTGAAGAAGGCCGCGAGCTCTTCGGTCTGCTTGCGGGTGGCACAGTAGACGATGCCGCTGTCGCCGGCATGGTTCTTCAAGAAGGCCAAGAGCTGCTTCTGCGGCGATGCCTTGGGGCTCATCGCCAGGCGAATGTTGGGTCGGTCGAAGCCTTCGACGAAGACCCGCGGCGGCTGGCTGAAGAGGCGCTCCAGGATATCTGCGCGGGTCGCCGCGTCCGCCGTCGCCGTCAGCGCCAGCACTTGCGCCGCGCCCAAGGTGCCGCGCGCCTCACCCAGGGCGCGGTACTCCGGCCGGAAGTCGTGGCCCCACTGCGAGATGCAGTGCGCCTCGTCAACCGCCAGCAGCGAGACGCCAATGCGGGCCAGACGCTCCAGCAGGTCGGGTCGCAGCAGGCGTTCCGGCGCGATGTAGAGCAGACGCAAGGTCCCCGCTTCGGCGTCGGCCAGGACCTGCCAGTTCTCCTCCATAGAGTTGGCTGAGGAGAGGCTGGCCGCCGCAATGCCCAGGTCACGCAGCTGCGCCACCTGGTTGCGCATGAGCGCGATCAGCGGCGAGACCACCAGGGTGAGCCCAGGACGCAGCAAGGCTGGCAGCTGATAGCAAAGCGACTTGCCGCTGCCGGTCGGCATGACGGCCAGCACCTCTTCCCCGGCCAAGACGGCCTCCACCACGTCGGCCTGGCCTTGGCGGAAGCCGTCGAAACCAAAGACCGATTGCAGGGTGTCTAGAGCCTCCGGCCGCGCCGTCATGTAATTCCTGTCTCTCTCCTGGATGCGAGTCGCCAAGGAGACTAGCCGATCGCCCGGGCGCCGGGCAGCCTGGACCGGGGCAAGAATTGGGGGTAACAGCTTAAAGCATGGCGATCAGCGCTCTTTCCCTCCAGGCCGCCGGCCGCGTGGCCGGCATGGCACCGGGCCAGCGTTTGGCGGGCCGCGTCGCCTTCCTCTCCGGCGGGGCGAAGGGCGTGGGCTCGGCGGCGGCCCGACGTTTTGCCGCCGAGGGCGCCAAGCTGGCCATTGTCGACCGTGACCGGGCCGCCGGCGAGGCGTTGGAGGTGGAGTTGACAGAGGCCGGCGCCGACGCCCTCTTCGTCACAGCCGATGTCTCGCAACCCGATCAGGTCGAGGCCGCGGTCGAGGCGGCGCTGGCCCGTTTCGGCCATGTCGATGTGCTCTTCAATCACGCCGGCCTCATCGTGGTGAAGCCCTTCCTGGATCACAGTCTGGATGACTGGGACGCCATGATGGACAACAACGCCAAGAGCGCCTTTCTGGTCACCCGCGCGCTGCTGCCCGGCATGCTGGAGCGCGGCCAGGGCAGCATCATTAACACCTCCTCCACCGCGATCACCGTCTGCTCGAAGATGGAGACGGTCTACATCGCCTCGAAGGCCGCCATGCACCAGCTCGCCCGCGCCATAGCGGTGGAGTTCCGCGACACCGGCGTGCGCTGCAACGTGATCTGCCCCAACTTCATCCGCACCCAGCACGGCATGCAGGAGATGGAGCAACTGCGCGCCTATGGCGTGCTGGCTTCCGAAGACGACGTGAACACCCTGCAGGGCCGCATCTGCGAGCCGGAAGAGGTGGCCGCGGTGGCGCTCTTCCTCGCCTCCGACGAATCGAGCTTCGTGAACGGGGCCGAGATCTTCGTCGACAACACCTTTACGGCGGTCTGAGCCATGCTCTGGGGCTTGCAACCGGTTCAGCAGAAGGCAGCCCACGGTCTAGCGCTGGACCGCCTGCGCCGGCTGATCCGCCTGGGCCTGCTATTGCCCAGCGAGCGTATGCCGCCAGAACGCCGCCTGGCCGAGCAGATCGCCGTCTCGCGGGTCACCCTGCGTGAGGCGCTGCGCGTACTGGAGGCCGAAGGTTACGTCACTGTCAAGCGCGGCAGCCAAGGCGGCAGCTTCGTGCAGAACGAGGCAGAGCTGCGCGCCATGGCCGAACGCCAAATTGCCGGCGACCCGGCCGCGGCCCTGCGGGTCTTCGAGTACCGCCTAGCGACCGAGCCGCCAGCCGCCCGCTTCGCCGCCCTGCGCCGCACGCCTGCCGACCTGAAGCAGCTCTCGCTGGCGCTCAGCGAGATCGACCAGGCGGAGAGCCACGGCGCGCTTCGCCGCGGGCAGACCCTGCTGCACCTCGCCGTCGCTGAGGCCTCCGGCAATCCCTTCTTGGCCAAAGGTCTGGAAGAGGCCCTCGCCGCCCTCTTCCAACCGCTGGACCAAGCGCCGCTCGACGCCTGCCGGAAAGAGAGCCTTAGCCGCCTGAGCCCGCTGGTCGAGGCCATCCAGGCCCGCCACGAGCCGGAGGCGGAACGGCGCATGACGGCGATCCTGACCCAAGAGCGCCAGGACTTGCGGGGCCTCCGGGTCGCCTAACCTGCTCTTGCGAGCGATGCTCTCCCATCATCGCCGACCGCCCGGTTGATCCCCCTCGCCTGCGTCTTTTCTGATCGACGCGAAGACGGCAAGCAGCACAAGGGCGCCGCCAGTTATCGTCGCTGCGTTGGGAACCTCGGTGAAGATGATGAAGGCGAAGACCGGTGCCAGCGGCGTCTCCAGGGCGCTCAGAAGAGCGGTTTGCCCGGAGGGGACCCGCTTGGATCCTTCAGCCAGTGAAACGGAGGCGATCGCAAAGAGTAGTCCGAAGGCGGCAAGGACCAGTATCTCGACAGGCTCGGTTTGGAAGGGCGCACCAAGAAAGAAAGAAGGTGGCAACAGCAGCAGCGATTGTAGAACCGAAGGCCCAGCTCCTGGTGTCATTGGATACTTGCGATAGATGACCATGATCGTCGCCATAGCCACGGTCATGACCAAGGCCAGTGCATCGCCCAGCAGGCTGACCTGGCCCAGCGAACCGGACACGATGATGCAAACGCCCAGCAAGGCGCAGATAGCGCCCAACAGAGTGCGCAGCGTGATGCGCTCTCCAATCGCGAGCCACGCCAGGACCGCTGCAATCATCGGGGCCACCGCGTAGATCAGAGAAACGTTTGCAATCGACGTCAGCTTGAAGGCCGGAATGAAGGCAGCGGTTCCAAGGGCGCCGATCAGCACCACAGCCCACCCGCTCAATCCTAAGTTCGAGAAGTTCCGCTTCACTGTGCCTTGGCTCACGATCCAGCCCAGCGTGAAGGCCGCCGCGAAGAAACCCCGCCAGAAGATGACCGCCCAAGCGCCCGCAGCAACGCCTTTGGTGAAGAGACCGGCGGTGCTGAAGGTCACGGCGGAGGCTATCAGCAGCAAGACTCCAAGGGAGTAGTCAGAGCGCGCCCTCAAGACCATCGGATTTCACTCGCTAAGACAGCATACTTTTCTTGAGGTTGAAGGCGCTCAGGAAGCACCACGGGCTCGCAGTTTTTGCTGTTCATGCCTTGGTTTTATTGGCACTTTCAGAAGCTGACAAACGAGATGAAGTAACACAATGAGATAGTTTTTCTAAGGTGTATAGGATGCAACGAAGCCTTCCACCCTTGAACGCGCTGCGCGCCTTCGAAGCGGCGGCGCGCCACCTGAGCTTCAAGCTGGCTGCGGACGAACTCTCAGTCACGCCTGCAGCTGTCAGCCATCAAGTGAAGTCGCTTGAAGACCTACTCGGGGTGCCCCTCTTCGTGCGGATGACGCGCGCCTTGCAGCTGACGGCTGCCGGTCAGGCGGCTTTGCCCTTGCTGTCGGAGGGGTTCGACAGACTGGCCGAGGGTGCGGAGCGGATGCGCGCCTTTCGCGAGAACAAGCTGCTCACTGTAAGCGTCAGCCCCTCCTTTGGCTCAATGTGGCTGGTGCCCAAGCTCGACCGCTTCCTCAAACAGCATCCCGACATCGAAATCAGGATTGACGGGACCGACCGCTTGGCCGAGGTCGCGCGCGGTGACGTGGACGTGGCAATCCGCTATGGGCCCGGCGGCTATAAGGGTGTCCAGGTCGACTATCTCTTCAATCAGCGCAACACGCCGGTTTGCAGCCCAGAACTTACGAAAGGCGAAAGAGCACTTCTGAGCCCCAGCGACCTGCGCCACCACACCCTCCTGCACGTCGACTGGAAGGACGCTGAGGCCAGCTGGCGCATGTGGCTGCTTGCGGCAGGTCTGCGCGATGTTGATCCGACCCGCGGGCCGCGTTTCACGCAGGAAGGCATGGCCATTGAGGCCGCTTTGGACGGCCAGGGTGTTGCCTTGATCGGTGATCAGATGGTTGCTGATCATCTCGCCGCCGGGCGGCTTGTCTGCCCCTTCGGCGCAGAGCTCAGAACCGCGCTGACCTTCTCGTTCTATCTCCTGAGCAATGCCCAAGGCATGCAGCAGCCTAAGGTCGTTGCCTTTCGGGATTGGCTGGTCGGCGAAGCCAAACGCGCGGCACCCATCAAACGATAGCCGGCATTCAGCCAGAACGCCCTAAGGCCCGCCACAAGCCGGAGGCGGAACGGCGCATGACGGCGATCCTGACCCAAGAACGCCAAGACCTGCGCGGCCTCCACGTCACCTAACTGTGGCGGAAATGCGACGGCAACAAGGCGGTATCGACTTTTTTCGCACGCCTGCCTCGCCGGTTTCTCTTTAAATCATGACCCCCTGTTACTAGATAGAGTTCATGTAACAGGAACTATCAAACAGCCTCTTCATCGATTTTCCCAACCTTAGTGCGGAAATTTGGTGAGAGACGAAGAGCAAATCAGCACTCTAGATGGCCTCTTCGTAAACCCAACACAGCTAGAGACGTGGGAGACGGAGATCCCTGGAGTTCCGCGATGACGATACTTGACTTTCTTCTTAGCAGCCAGCTGCAACCCTTTACCGTTGCCTGGGGTCTCTTGATCGGGCTCCTGCTGCTGGAGGTTGTCAGCAGCCTGCTCGGCCTCTCCTCGCAGAGCGAGGGCGCGGAGGGTCCCGAGGCAGGCGAGGCGGGCTTTGGCGATGTCGAAGCGCCGGAGTTTGCGCTTGAAGCGGAGGAGCTGGATATCGCCACGCTGCGCAGCAGTCTGGCCGACCAGAGTGCTGCGGCCTTGAGCCTGGACCAAGCGGCCGGCGAACAGCGCCGCCTGCCTGGGATCAAGGGCTGGCTGGGCTTCGGCCAAGCCCCCTTCATCCTGCTTCTCGGCGGCTATGCCTTCGCCTTCGGCTTGGCCGGCTATGTGATCCAGATCGCGCTGCTTTGGGCCGCTTTGCCCTTGCTAGGCGCTGGCTCTGCGGTGCTGGCAGCGCTGGTGCCCGGGCTGATCATCGGCCGCTCCATCGCTGGCCTCTTGGGCCGGCTGCTGCCGAAGACCGAGACCTCGGCCATCTCCCGGCGCAGCTTCGGCGCCCGCCAAGGCGTGATCGCGGTTGGCACCGCGCGCAGCGGCAGCCCGGCTCAAGCCCGCTTCACCGACGGCTACGGCAACCTGCATCACGTGATGGTCGAGCCCTATGAGGCGGGCACGGAAATCGGCCAGGGCGAGCGCGTCTTCATCTTTCGCGGACGCGACCGCCGCATGACGGCCTTGAGTGTTGAAGACTGATGGTGAAGCGGCACCGGGCCGGTGCCGAAGCAATCCCTACCTGAAAGGAGAGTAGAATGGATACGATCAGTGGGTTGATTGGAGTTGCCGTGCCGGTCTTGGTCGGCTTGGCTTTTCTGGTCTTCGTCGGCTTTGTTCTGGCGCGCTTCTATCAGCGGGCCTCGCGCGAGGTCAGCCTGGTGAAGACCGGCGCCGGCGGCAAGGTCGTGGTGATGGACGGCGGCACCTTGGTGATCCCGCTCTTGCACGAGATCGCTGAGGTCAACATGAAGACCCTGCGCCTGGAAGTACGCCGCGAGCGGGAGGCTGCCCTGATCACCAAGGACCGCATGCGGGTCGATGTCGGTGCGGAGTTCTATGTCTCCGTCGGCGCCAATGCGGACTCCATCGCACGGGCGGCACAGACCCTGGGCGACCGCACCTTCGAAGTCGCCCAGCTGCGCGAGATGATCGAGGGTAAGCTGGTCGATGCCCTGCGCGCCGTTGCTGCCCAGATGACGATGGACGAGCTGCACGAGAACCGCTCGGACTTCGTCCAGCAGGTGCAGCAGACGGTGGAGGCCGACCTGCTGAAGAACGGCCTGGAGCTGGAGTCGGTCTCACTAACCGCGCTCGACCAGACGCCCTTCGAGCATCTGGACGAGAACAACGCCTTCAACGCGGTCGGCATGCGCGCGCTGGCAGAGGTCATCGCCGAATCCAAGAAGCGGCGGGCGGAGATCGATGCCGAGGCTGAGGCCGCGGTCGCTGAGTCAGCGATGCTGGCCGAGAAGCGCAAGCTGGAGATCGCCCGCGAAGAAGAGGCCGCGCGTATCGCCCAGCAACAGCAGATCGAGACCCTGCAAGCTGCCCAGGAAGCTGCCATCGCCGCGCGCCAGCAGGAGAGCCAGCAGGCCGCGGACGAGGCCCGCATCACCCGCGAGCGGGCGACTGAGGTGGCCGAGCAGGAGCGCCAGATCGTCACCGCCCAGAAGTCGGAGGAGGAGAGCCGTGCGCGCGCCTCAGCCGACCTGGCGCGCGCCGAGGCAATCAAGGCGCAGGAGGCCGTGGAAACGGTCAAGGCCGTGGCAGAGGCCGAGCGCCTCAAGGCCATCGCCCTCATCGCCGCAGCGGAAGCCGCCGAAGTCTCGGCGACAGCCATCCGTGTCGAGGCGGAGGCAGAGAAGCAGGCCGCCAGCGACCGTGCGGATGCCGTCCGCGAGGCCGCAATCGCCGAGGCCGATGCCATGAAGCTGAAGGCGCAGGCCGTCGAGGCGGAGATGTTGGCCCGTGCGCGGGGTGACGAGGCCCTGATCGCGGCGGAGAACGCTCTCGCACCTCAACTGATCGCGCTTCGAACCAGGCTGGCCGAGATCGAGGCGGCACCGCGCCTGGCCGCAGAGCTGGTGAAGCCAGCCGAGCGCATCGACGGGATCCGCATCAACCACATCACCGGCCTGGGTGGTGCGGGGACCTCTGGGAGCAGTGCTCCGGTCAGCACGGGCGCAATGAGCGATGTGACCGGTGCCATCCTCTCCACGGCCCTGAAGCTGCCGGCCATGCAGCAGCTCGGGAAAGAGCTGGGCCTGACCTTGACCGGGGAGCTCAACAGCAGCCTCTCCGGCGCGGAGAGCCTGCCAGCGGAGCCGGCCGAGGCCGAAGAACTGACCGGACCGCTTGAGCAGCCCGAGGAGCAAAAGCTCCATAGCTAATCATCGCTTCTTGGCGACAGGCAACGCCCGGTCGGCGGCTTCCGAGCCGCTGGCCGGGCTCTTTTTTGCAGCTCCAGGTCACGCAGAGACTCGACATTTCATTGGACTAAAGTTAAGACCTTTATCCCATTGAGCCATGGAAGGGAGCTGGGATGGAGGTCACGGATCGGGCGCGCGGGCCGCGTTTCTCAGGAAAATCCGTGCTGATCAGCGGCGGAGCCGGCGGAATGGGCCTCTCAGCCGCGCAGCTCTTCGCTGAGGAAGGCGCAAAGGTCTCGATCCTAGACCTTGATCAAGCGGCCGGTGAGAAGGCGGTTGCGGAGATCACGGCGGCCGGCGGCGAGGCCCACTTCCGTCAGACCGATGTCTCCAAGTCCGATGCCGTAGAGGCAGCAGTGGCCGAGGCGCTGGCGCGCCAGGGCCGTATCGACGTGCTCTACAATCACGCCGGCACCATCATCGTGAAGCCGCTGCACGAGAGCAGTGAGGCCGATTACGAGCGCATGATGGACATCAACCTGCGCTCAGCTTTCCTGGTCTGCCGCGCGGTGGTCCGCGCCATGCGGGAGAGCGGCGGCGGCAGTATCGTCGCCACCGCCTCCATCGGCAGCGAGAAGGCCTTCGCGCTCGAATCGCTCTACTGCATGAGCAAGGCCGCGGTCCTGATGTTGGCCCGTGTCATTGCCGTCGAGTACCGCGACGCCGGCATCCGCTGTAACGCGGTCTGCCCGGGCTTCGTGAAGACCGCGCACGGCCTGCGCGAGATCGATGAATTGGATGGGCTGGGTCAGTCTTGGGAGGAAGGCAACCTGGCCGGCTCGCAAGGGCGCATCTGCGAACCGGAAGAGGTGGCCCGTGCGGTGCTCTTCCTCGCCTCAGACGAGGCCAGCTTCATCAACGGATCGGCGCTCTACGTCGACAACGGCTGGTTCGTAAAGGGCTAGCCAGAAACGATCAACGGAACAGGGAAACCAACAGACATGCTTATGAAGAAAACAGTAGCGGCAGCCGGCATCACGGCTGCTTTGACCCTCGGCGCCGGCCCGGCGCTTTCGGCCAGCGTTCCGGAATCGGATGATCCGATCAAGATCATGGTCGGCGACTGGACCTCCATCGGCCTGCAGGCGGAGATCATCGCGCTGATCCTGCAGACTATGGGCTATGACACCGAGATGGTGGTGGCCGAGGACTCGGCCCGCTACCCCGGCTTCGAGGCCGGCGACATCCACATCTCTATGGAGACCTGGCAGTCGACCCAGGCGCAGAACCTGGCCAAGTCACTGGCCACCGGCAAGACGGTGGACCTGGGCGAGACCGGCCTGCAGGGCAAGGAAGACTGGTGGTATCCGCTCTACGTGAAGGACAAGTGCCCCGGCCTGCCGCAGTGGGAGGCCTTGCGTGACTGTGCGGAGCTCTTCTCCACGGCGGATACGGCGCCCTTGGGCCGCTACGTCGGCGGCGTGGTCTCTTGGGGCGGCTTCGACGAGGAGCGGATCGAGGCTCTGGATCTCCCCTTCCAGGTGATCCACCCCGGCACCGATGCCGCCATGTTCGCCGAGCTGAAGTCGGCCTACGAGCGCGAAGAGCCGATCATCATGTGGGTCTGGATCCCGCACTGGGCGCCGGCGCTCTACGAAGGCGAGTTCGTCGAGTTCCCGGCCTACACGGACGCGTGCTACAACGATCCCTCTTGGGGCGTGAACCCCGAGGCCAAGTACGACTGCGGCAAGCCCTCTGGCTGGATCAAGAAGATGGGCTGGGCTGAGGGCGAAAAGGTCTGGCCCTGTGCTTACGAGATTGTCCGCAACTACAAGATGGACAACGCCACCATCAGCAAGCTGATCGCCGAGGTCGACTTGGAAGGCCGCCCGAGCGAGGAGGTGGCGCTGGAGTGGGTCAAGGATAACCAGGACACCTGGCGCCCTTGGACGGCCTGCGCGGAGGGTTAAGCTCGGACGACTTGGACGGCTTCGCGTTTGCCAAGAGCACTTACCTCATGCTGAGCCTGTCGAAGCAGGTGCCACGAGCATCACAGCCCGTGGCACACCCTTCGACGGACGCGGGCTTTGTCCCGCTGCTCAGGATGAGGTGGCTGCCTAGGGGGCCAGCGAGAAGCAAGCCGTTCTACGCAGTGTCTCTCACTCTAGTCTGACGAAAGCAAAGCGCGCCTTGGCCCTTCAGGATACCCTTAGCCAGACCAGGCGCCACAGCAGCAGGCCGGCGCTTTGGCTGCTTGCAGCGCTAGCGGGGCTGGTCGCCTACCTGCTGCTGGCTCCGGAGTGGCTCCGCTCCGTGCCCGACTGGCTGGTGCTGCCCTTGCCGGAATGGCTGGGCGGGGGCCTCACCTGGCTGGCGCGAGAGGCCAGCATCGGCGGGCTGGCGGTGCAGGAGATAACCCGCGGGCTGGCCGAGCTGGTGAACCAGCCGATCGAGGCCGCCCAGATCGTGCTGGCCGACGGTATCTGGAGCGGGCGCGGTCTCAACAAGGAACAGGCGGTCCCGCCGCTGCCTTGGATCGGATTGGTCGGCTTCGTCGTTATCCTGGGCTATCGCCTTGGTGGGCTGCGCCTGGCCGTAACCGTGGGGCTCGCCGGGCTCTATCTTGTGGTCTTCGGGCTCTGGCACGACGCCATGGTCACGCTGTCCTCCGTCTTGCTCTGCGTCTTGATCGCTGCTGGACTGGGCCTGGCCTTGGGGGTCACCTCGTACCGCCGTCCGGGCGTGGAGGTGGCGGCACGCGGCACCATGAACGTCATGCAGACGGTGCCGATATTCGCCTACCTGGTGCCGACCCTGCTCTTCTTCGGCTATGGGCCCGCGGCGGCTGTCCTGGCGACGGTCATCTACGCCTTGCCGCCGATGATGCACACCACGGTTCTGGCCTTGCGCGGCGTCCCCGCCGAGACAGTGGAGTATGGCCGCATGGCCGGCTGTACGCGCCGTCAGCTCTTGTGGCGGGTGCAGCTGCCCGTGGCCTTGCCGACCCTGGCGGTGGGGCTCAACCAGGTGATCATGATGTCGCTCAACATGGTGATCATCGCCTCCATGATCGGCGCCGGCGGCCTGGGCTTTAAAGTGCTGCAGGCGCTGCGCAAGCTGGACATCGGCACAGGCCTGCAGGCCGGGCTGGGGATCGTCGCACTGGCCGTGGTGCTGGACCGGCTGAGCCAAGCCGCGGGCCGCAAGCTGGCGAGTGGCCAGCAACAGCGCCGGCAGATCCCGACCTTGGCCTTGGCCTTTGGCTTTCTTCTACTCTCCATCCCCATCGGGCTCTTGATCGAGCCGCTGCTGGCCTGGCCGAAGGACTGGGTGATCACCACAGCCGGCTTCTGGAACGGGCTGGTCACCGCGATCAACCAGAACTTCTATGACATCCTGCAGGGCTTCCGCACCTTCGCCCTGCTCTACATCATGCGGCCCTTGCGCGATTTTCTGATGGCGGTGCCCTGGCCCCTGCTCGTGCTGGCTGCCGGGCTGGCCGGCGCCTTCTTGAGTGGGCGGCGGCTGGCGGCCATGGCCGCCGGCCTCATGGCCTTCATCGCGGTCTCCGGCTATTGGGAGCCGGCGATGCAGTCGATCTATCTGGTCTTCCTGGCGGTGCTGATCGCGCTCATCATTGGCTTCCCGGTCGGCTTCTGGCTGGCAGCGCGGCCGCGCCTGCAGCCCGGCGCTGGCTTGATCCTGGATACGCTGCAAACGCTGCCGACCTTCGTCTATCTGCTGCCGGCAGTGATGCTGTTCAGGATTGGCGATGTGGCGGCGCTGATCGCCATCACCTCCTACGCCATCGCACCAGCCGTGCGCTACGCCATGCACGGCATCCGCCAGGTGCCGCCGGCCAGGTTGGAGGCCGCGGCCATGACCGGCTGCACCCGGCGCCAGACGCTCTTCTTCGTGAAGCTGCCGGCGGCCTTCCCCACCCTGGTGCTGGGGGTGAACCAGACCGTGATGATGGCGCTCTCCATGCTGATCATCGCCGCTCTGGTCGGGACCAGCGACTTGGGTCAAGAGATCCTGACAGCGCTGAACCGGGCAGAGGTCGGGCAAGGCATCGTCGCCGGCCTCTGCGTCGCCGCGCTGGCGCTGGTCGCCGATGGCCTGCTGAAGGCCTTGGCCCGGCATGGAAAGGAACTGAAGTCATGACCGCCGACCCCATCCTCAGCTGCCAAGGCTTGTGGAAGGTCTTCGGGGCAGAGGCCGGCAGCTTCGATGCCAGCCTGCCAACGGCCACCATGCTGGAACGTGGCTGGGTGCCGGCGGTGCAGGACGTCAGCCTCTCGGTCGACAGTGGTGAGATCTTCGTCATCATGGGGCTCTCGGGCTCCGGCAAGTCCACCCTGGTACGCTGCTTCACCCGCCTGATCGAGCCCACTGCCGGCAGCCTCATCCTGGAAGGCCAGGACCTGCTGGCCGCCGACGAGGCCAGCCTGATCGACCTGCGCCGGCGCAAGATGGGCATGGTCTTCCAGCACTTCGCCCTGCTGCCCAACCGCTCCGTCCTCGGCAACGTCGCCTTCCCGCTGCAAGTGCAGGGCTGGGGCCGCGACAAGCGGGAGGCCCGTGCGCGGGAGATGATCGGCCTGGTCGGCCTGGAAGGCCGGGAGGAGCACTTCCCAGCCGAGCTCTCAGGCGGCCAGCAGCAGCGGGTCGGCATCGCCCGCTCGCTGGCCAGCGATCCGGAGGTCTGGTTCCTGGACGAGCCCTTCTCCGCCCTCGACCCCTTGATCCGCAACGACCTGCAGGACGAACTGCTGCGCCTGCAAGAGAAGCTGGGCAAGACCATTGTCTTCATCACCCACGACCTGGACGAGGCCACCAAGATCGCCGACCGCATCGCCATTATGGAGCAAGGCCGGGTGATCCAAATCGCCAGCCCGGACGCCTTGGTCTTGGCGCCGGCCAACGACTACGTGGCCCGCTTCACCGCCAAGGTCGCCCTGCCACGGGTGGTCCGGGTGCGCAGCATCATGCGGCCCCTGAACGGCAGCGCGCTGCCGGCCTCCGCGCCTCTGGCAGCCGAGATGACCATCGAAGCCGCCGCCCCGCAGATCATCGAGAGCAGCGCCGATCTCGCTGTCGTGGACCGCGAGGGCCAGCCCATTGGCTGCCTGGAGCGGGACGCGGCGCTCAGAATCCTCGCCGGCATCCGCCCCTCACCAAACGATCGGTTGCTCGCAGAGAAATGACCGCACGTTAGAGGCCTGCGCGGGCGGAGCCCCTACCCGCCACCCACTGTCAGCCGCTAGTCTTCACCTGGCTTAAGTGGAGATCTTTCGATGGCGAGCAGCCTGCTGACAGTCGTGCAGATCTACAGCTGGATCGGCCTCGGTGTTGCCGCGGTCTTCCTTCTCTGGGGCGTCGATCGGGTGATGGCGGCAGCCAGGGGTGCCTATGCCTTCCGCCCGCTGCTGCTGCCCGGCGTGGTCCTGCTCTGGCCGCTGGTGCTGTGGCGCTGGCTGCAGCTGGAGCGCAGCCAGGATCTGCGACCTGCCAACTACCGGCCGCCGCGGCGCCTGCAAGATGGTTTGGCGCTAGGGCTGGCCGTGGTCCTGCCGATCCTGCTGCTGGGCGCGTTGCTGGTCCGCCAAGACGGCCCCTTCGAGCGCCCGGCACAGCAGCTGGCCGCACCGACGGCCGAGGAGTCCAGCCAATGAGCGCCTCTTTCGAGCCGGTTCTCTGGAACCGCAACAAGTACCTCTACGACGCCCTGCTGCTGGTCTGCGTGGTGGTCTACATCACCGCCTTCCTCACCTTGGCACCGCTGCTGCAGGACCCGACCCGGCTGGTGAGCGGGGCTACCCTGCACATGCGCGCCTTCGGCAGCTGCGCCTTCCTGATGCTGACGGTGATCTTGTGCATTGGGCCCTTGGCACGGCTAGACCGGCGTTTCCTGCCGCTACTCTATAACCGCCGGCACTTTGGCGTGCTGACCTGCCTGGTGGCCTTGACCCACATGGTCTACGTGCTGGGCTGGTACTACAACTTCACCTCGATCCCGACCTGGGAAGCGGTCTTGATCTCCAACACCAGCTTCGGCCAGGTCTTGGGCTTCCCCTTCGAGGTCTTCGGCATCTTCGCGCTGATCTGCCTGCTGATCTTGGCCGCCACCAGCCATGACTTCTGGCTGGCTTTCCTCACCGCGCCGGTCTGGAAGCGGCTGCACCTACTGATCTATCCGGCCTATGCCGCCGTGGTGGCTCACGTGGGCCTGGGCTATCTGCAGGATACCGATAATCCCGGCTTTGCGCTGGTCGCCGGCGGCGGTGCCTTACTGGTCGCCGGCCTGCATATCGCCGCGGCCCGCAAGCCGCGTCTGGCGCTGGCCGAAGGCAGCGACTGGGTATCAGTCTGCGCGGTCGACGAGATCCCCGACAAGCGTGCGCGGATCGTGCGCCTGAGCCCAACGGAGCGTGCGGCCGTCTTCCGCCACAAGGGCAAGCTCTCCGCCGTCTCCAACGCCTGCGCCCATCAGAACGGTCCCTTGGGCGAAGGCCGGGTGGTCTATGACTGCATCACCTGCCCCTGGCACGGCTATCAGTACCGGCTGGAGGACGGCTGCTCGCCGCCACCCTTCACGGAGAAGATCCCGACCTACAATCTGAAGCTGGAGGGCCGCCAGGTCTTAATCGACCGCCGCGCCAATCCGGCTGGCACCTACGTCGAACCCCTGGCGATCCCGGAGGCCAAGGCATGAGCGCCGATCCCACCGACCCCTTCTTCATCGGCTGGGCGAAGAAGCTGCCCAAGGGCCTGGCGCGCTTTCTGCCGGCCGCGGCGGTGGCCTTGGTCCTGCTCTTCGGCAGCGCCGGCTTCTTGATCGGTGCCACGCAGAACGACCCTGGCGACGGCGACTTCCGCTGGGACTGGGGCCGTCAAACCCTGACCGGGGTTATCACCAACGCCCCTTACCCCGTGCTGACGGTGCTGGAGAGCGAGCTCTTTCCTGCCGGCACGCCCTTACTGCTCTCCGGCTGGGGTAAGAACGGCGTCCAGGATCGCAGTGGTCCGCTGGCAGGACAGGTTGTTCAGGCCAGCGGCATCGCACTGACACGCGGCGATCTCATCATGCTGCAGCTGGCCGGCGGGACTAACGGCCTGCAGGCTGCCGAGGGCGAGGGCCAGGCGCCGGAACCGGTCTCTCTCGGCCAGTGGCGCCTGGCGGGCGAGATCTGCGATGGCAAGTGCTATGCTGGCGCCATGCGGCCCGGCTCCGGCCTGGCGCACAAGGCCTGTGCCAACCTTTGCCTCATCGGCGGGGTGCCGCCGGTTTTCGTCTCCACCGGCGCGGTGGAGGGGCAGTCTTTCTTCCTGCTGGCCGGCCCTGACGGCGGGCCGATCACCGAGGCCCTTCTCGATAATGTCGCCACCCTGGTGCAGATCGATGGCGAGGTCGAACGGCGCGGCGACCTGCTGGTCTTCAAGATCGATCCCGCCACCCTAGAGGTGCTCTAGCTATGGTCCGTCACCTCTTCGGCCTAGCGCTGGCCCTGCTGCTCTTCGCGGCCATCTGGTTCGGCTATCAGGAACTGGGGCAGCTGGGCGGCACCTGGTTCTGGCCCTACCGCTTTCTCGTTCTGGGCATCGCCGGCTTCGTCCTCCTGACCCTAGCGCAGCGGCTCTGGCAGCGCCTGCCTGGCGGCAAGGCTGAGACGCAAGAGAGCTAGCCCCTTCCTCTTGCCATCTTCCTGACTTTAACATTCCCTTGGACGGTCGACGGACTCAGTCGCCTGCCGCGCAATAGGGAGTGTGCCCATGGTCCTGCTCTTCGGTGGCCCCCTCGCCGATGTTCTATCCGGCACGAACGCGGTCGATACTCTCTTCGGCAATGAAGGGGACGATACGCTCATCGGCCTCGACCAGACCGACAGCCTCTTCGGCGGCACCGGGCAAGACAGCCTCTTCGGTGGTAGCGGCAACGACCGCCTCTTCGATCTGGACGGTCCTTCCGGCGACCGGATTGACGGCGGATCGGGGGTCGACTCGCTGCTCCTCTCGATCTCCTTCAGCGCGGGCGTGGTGCTGGATCTGGGGCAAGGCACCCTGGACGGCCCCGGCTACGCGCTGCCCGACAGCATCTTCTCGGTGGAGTTCGCCTCCCTCATGAGCCTTGGCGACATCAACGGCTCGGAGGCCGACAACTACCTCTACGGCGGGTCGGGCGCCAACGTCCTCCGCGGCCGAAGCGGCGGTGATCTCCTCGCCGGCAACTCCGGCGGCGATACGCTCTTCGGCGGATCGGCGGACGACAGCCTCTTCGGCGGCAGCGGCGCCGACCGCCTGATCGGTGGCCCCGGACGCGACCGTATCTTTGCCGACAGCGAAAACGACACGCTGGAGGGCCAGTCAGGGACCGACGTTCTCTTCGGAGACACGGGCAACGACCGCCTCTATGGCGGCGACCAGCGTGACAGCCTCTTCGGCGCCTCAGGAAACGACCGCCTCTATGGTGGCCGGGGGAACGACTTCTTCCAAGGTGGCAGCGGTGACGACCGGGTCTTTGGAGGGGAGGGCAATGATGCCTTGAGCGGCTATGCCGGCGCCGATCGCCTCTTCGGCGGCAGCGGCGATGACGCCATCTTCGTCTTCTACGGCGGCGCCGTCCCCGGCGACACCTTCGACGGCGGCTCCGGCGCCGACAGCCTCATCATCGTTGGCGCAGAGAGCCTCACGCAAGGTGTGGAGCTCATCTCCGTAGAGCGTGCCGTCTTCTCCGGGACGGCCACAGCCGATACCTTCCGTGGCACCTCCCTCAGCGACCAGATCTCGGGCCTTGGCGGCGACGACGACCTGCGCGGTGAGACCGGCGACGATCGCATCTATGCGGGCTACGGTGACGACACAGCCCGCGGCGGTGATGGCGATGACTACCTCTTTGGCGGCAGCGATATCGGCCGTGACACGCTCTTGGCCGGTGCCGGCGACGACACGGCGGTCGGCGGTCAAGGCAGTGACCGGATCGGCGGTGGATCTGGCACAGACGTTCTCTTCGGCGACGACGGGAACGACCGGCTAAACGGCGGCAGCGGCAGCGACACGGCCTATGGTGCCTTTGGCAACGACACCTTCATCGTCGACAGCGTCACCGATGTCCTCTTGGAGTTCTCCTCCGTGGCGAATGAAGATGTCGTCCGCTCCAACGCCTCCGACTTTACCCTCACCGAGGGCTTCGGCGGCTTCATCGAACGCCTGAACATCAACCGCCAAGCCGGTGCGGCTGATGCCAGCGGCAACAGCAATGACAACACGCTGCTCGGCAACTCCCAGACCAACAGCCTCTTCGGTGGGAGCGGCGATGACATCCTGAACGGCCGCCAGGGCAGCGACTGGCTGGCCGGCGGCAGCGGCGACGACACCTTCGTCGTCGACACCGTCACCGACCGCGTGATGGAAGCGGCCAACGGCGGCAATGACCTGGTGCGGGCATCAAGCGATTTCACGCTTTCCAGCGGGATCGAGGCGCTACGGCTGGAGAACGGCGCCGGTGCGCGCGATGGCAGCGGCAATGGCCTGGACAACCGTCTGGACGGCAACAGCAGCGCCAACAGCCTGGCCGGTCTGGACGGGCGTGACAGCCTCTTCGGCGGCGGCGGGAACGATAGGCTGAACGGCGGCAACGGCATCGACACGCTGCGCGGAGAAAGCGGCGATGACCGGCTGATCGGCGGCAGTTCAACAGACCGGCTCTATGGCGCTGCCGGCGATGACGAGCTCTTCGGCGGGGCCGGGAACGATACGCTTCTGGGCGGGGTTGGCAGCGACGGGCTGTTTGGCGGCGGCGGCGATGATAGCCTCAATGGCGCCGTGGATGGCGCCAGCGTCGATACGCTGGACGGCGGTGGCGGTAACGATACGCTGCTACTGGGCAATGCCGACCAGGCAACCGGTGGGCCGGGCGATGACGCCTTCTTCCTCGGCGGTGACGAGGTCGGCGATGGCGCGGGCTCCGGCGGTCCGGTGATCACCGACTTCAACGGCCAGATCCTGAAGGCCGGCGCCGGGAGTGACAGCTTCGTCTTCGCAGCCGGGCTTGAGACCGGGACCTTCGCCTACCGGGGCGGACAGGCCTTCTCTGCCAGCGGAAATAGCGAGGCGCGCCACGACGGCGGCGGCCAGATTCAAGTCGACCGCGACGGGGACGGCACGGCTGACCTAGCCTTCCAAGTGCAAGGCATGAGCCAGGCCGGACAGCTGACCGCCAGTGACTTCCTCTGGCTTTGACGGGGCGCGCGCTACAGACAAGAAGGAACAAGAAAGATGGTCACACTCACCGGCAGCAATCTGGCCGATGCCCTTACCGGGTCGGACAGCAACGATACCCTCTACGGCCTTTCGGGCGCCGACAACCTCTACGGCTTAGCCGGACCGGACCTGCTCTACGGCGGAGCGGATCCCGACACACTGATCGGCGGCGCGCAAGACGACCAGCTAGACGGGGGCGGCGCCAACGACCGTCTGGAAGGGGGCGGTGGCGACGACCTGGGCCAAGGCAGCAGCGGTAACGACCTGCTCTACGGCGGAGCAGGCGATGATCTCTTCGCCGGCGGCGACGGCACCGACGGCTTCGTCGGCGGCAATGGCAACGACTTCGTCTTCTTGAACAGCGGGATCGACTTTGCCTACGGCGGCAGCGGTTCGGACACGCTCTTTGGCAACGAAGACGCTGATGCCCTCTTCGGCAACAGTGGTGAAGATGGGCTGGCCGGAGACTCCGGCGATGACTTGATCTACGGTGGGCTCGGAGATGACGCGGTGCTTGGAGGCACCGGAGTGGATACTGTCTACGGCGGCAGCGGAAGCGATTTGCTGATCGTCAACCGCGTCAACGCCGTCCCCGGCGAAGTGAACGATGGCGGCTCCGGCTCCGATCAGCTAGCCATTTTCGAGGTCGATCTGGACTCCGTCTCCTACACCTCCATCGAGTCCTTTGTGATCCTGACATCAAGCCTCAACGACACCATCACAGGCACGGATGTTATCGATACCATCTATACCGATGCCGGTGACGACGATATCCGCGGTTTCGACGGCGACGACAGCCTCTTGGCTGGCTCCGGCGATGACACTGTCCGCGGCCAAGCCGGGGACGACAGCATGGACGGCGGTCAAGGCGTCGACACGCTGCTGGGCGACGACGGCGACGACCGCGCCACCGGTGGCTCTGGCCGCGACCGGCTGGGCGGCGGCTCTGGGAGCGACTTCCTGCAGGGCGATGAGGACCGCGACCGCTTGAACGGCGGCAGCGGCAGTGACACGGCCATCGGCGGCAGTGGTAACGACACCTTCATCGTCGATACCAAGAGCGATCTGGTCTGGGACTTCGTCAGCAGCGGCGACGAGGACGTCATCCGCTCCGATTCCGACGATTTCACCTTGGGCGACGGTCCGCTGGGCGGCATTGAGCGGGTGAACCTGAACCGGACCGCCACCGGCGCGGACGTCACCGGCAATGCGCTGGCCAACACCTTGATCGGAAACTCCTCCGCCAACTCACTCGCCGGGGGCTCAGGCGATGACATCCTGAATGGCCAGCAAGGTAATGATTCTCTGGTAGGCGGCAGCGGCGACGACACCTTCGTCATCGACCGCACCGGCGACGTGGCGGTCGAAGCCGCCGGCGGCGGCGAGGACCTGGTCCGCGCGCTGGTCGATCACACACTTGGCTTTCAAATCGAGAACCTGCGGATGCAGGGCGCCGCCGGCGCGCTAGATGGCAGCGGCAATGCCTTGGACAATGTGATCGAGGGCAACAGCAGTGCCAACAGCCTCTCCGGAGAGGGCGGCGACGACAGCGTTTTCGGTGGGCGCGGCGCGGACACCCTGCGCGGCAACAGTGGTGCCGACTGGCTCTATGGCGATAGCGGTGCCGACAGCCTCGCCGGCGCGCTCGACGCCGACCGGCTGGAGGGGGGCAGCGGTAATGACAGCCTCTCCGGTCAAGCCGGTGCCGACGACCTGCGTGGAGGTGCCGGCGACGACACACTGAACCCCTCCGTCGATGGCGCAGATATCGATCTGCTGCGTGGCGGGGCAGGCGACGACACCCTGCTGCTGGGTAACGCCGACACGGCCTTCGGTGGGACTGGCCAGGACCGCTTCGTGCTGGGCGGTGACGAGGTAGGAGACGGCGCCGGCTCCGGCGGGCCCCTCATCGCCGACTTCTCCGGCCTGAAGCTCAATAGCGGCGCGGACGACGACAGCCTGGTTTTCGCGGCTGGTCTGGAGACTGGCAGCTTCGACTATCGGGCCGCGAAAGCCTTCACCGGCAGCGGCAACAGCGAGGCGCGGCACGACGGCGGCGGTCAGATCCAGGTCGATACGGACGGCGACGGAACGGGCGATCTGGCCTTCCGCATCGGCGGTATGAGCCAGGCCGGCCAGCTTACGGCAGCGGATTTTCTGTGGCTCTAGAGCGTGATGAGTCTTGGTGTGAACAGTTTTTGCCAAGAGCACTCCCTCTCCTGAGCGTGTCGAAGGGTTGAGCAGCGAGCCGTAGGCGAGCGCCCGTCGAAAGGCGGGCCCCGGGGCTCGGTGCTAACGGCCCGCCGTTCGACGGGCGCGCGCGCGCCCACGC
>JBCBSF010000030.1:0-50530 GCA_039819325.1 Pseudomonadota bacterium
AGGGCGGGCCCCAGGCTCGGTGCTAACGGCCCGCCTTTCGACGGACGCTCGCTAGCGCTCGCTGCTCAAGACGAGGGAGTGCGTATGGACCTGATGGTTCCAACTCAACTCATCCTGCTTCAAGGATCGCGCGACAGCCCCTTGGCCTGAAGGTTATCGAGATACTGGGCCCAGAGTGTCTCTCGCTCGTCACCCAGGCGCCTGAGATAGTCCCAGGTGTAGAGCCCCGTGTCATGCAGATCGTCGAAGATGATGCGCGCGGCGTAGCTGCCGACCGGCTCGATCCCGGTGATGCCGACATGCCGCCGGCCGCCCAGGATGGTCTTCTGGCTCGGCCCATGCCCCTGCACTTCCGCCGAGGGGCTTTCGACGCGCAGGTACTCCGCGGGCAAATCGAAGCGCTGGCCGTCGTCAAAGGTGACGTGCAGGGTCTTCTCGGCCTTGGTGTAGCGCAGCTCTGTCACCCGGTGGCGCAGACCGCCTTGGCTTGCCTCAGTCATCCAGGGGCCGCGCCTCGTCCGGCAGCATGATGGGAATGCCATCGCGAATCGGATAGGCGACATTGGCCTTGCGGCTGATCAGCTCTTGGCGCGCCTCATCATACTCCAAGGGCCCTTTGGTCTGCGGGCAGACCAGGATCTTCAGCAGGGTAGGATCGAGGGACATGGGTCTTTCCCCTAGCCAAGGCCCGACCGGCTAGTGCCGGGGGCGGTCGGTCTGTTCAGAACTCTCAAAGGCAGCCAGCTGCAGCAAGGTGATCATGGACTCCGCGCGCTCGGCAAGCCCAGGCGCCTCTAGAAGCGCCTGCTTCTCGCTGGGGGAGAAGGGGCAGAGCATGGCGAGCGAGGTCACCAGGCGCTCGTTCCCCGTCTGCTCGATGGTTTCCCAGTCGCCGGAGATGCCGTTCTTGTCGAAGAAACTGCGCAGGGTGGTCAAGAGCTTCGGCCGGTCGATCTGCGCCTCCTGCTCCAGAAGGTCGTCGCGGAAGCCGCTGTAGTCGGCCTCGACCTGACGGTAGCCGCCGGGCGCCTGCTCCAGCTCTTGGGCCACGCGGAAGCGGACCAGGCCGTCGAGCGTCACCAGATAGCGACCGTCTTCCGTCTCCGAGAAGGCTGTCAGGCGGCCGGCGCAGCCAAGGTCATAGATCTCCGGCGCGCCTAGCGCCGTCTGCGACTCGCGCGGCTGCACCATGCCGATCAGCCGGTCACCGCGCAGCGCATCTGAGACCATGGCTAGGTAGCGTGGCTCGAAGATGTTCAAAGGCAAGCGGCCACCGGGCAGCAGCAAGGCACCTGGCAGTGGGAAGATCGGCAGGTGTTTGGGCAGCAAGTCGAAGGGTGGATCGAAAGGTGAGCGGGCCATTAGGCCTCCCGGGTTGCAAGCAGGTCAGGACCAGTGAGCTAGCGGCCCTTAGGAAAAGAGCAAGGAGGAAAGCTTGCGCCGCGAGTCCAAGGTCAAGGGATCGCTGTGCCCCCAGGCCTCAAAGTACTTCAAGAGTTGCTTGCGCGCTGCCTCCTCGTCCCAGCTACGATCGCGCTTGATGATCTCCAAAAGCTCCGCGGCGGCTGCCTCGCGCTTGCCGGACCCATAGAGCGCCTGGGCCAGGTCGAAACGCGCCTGATGGTCGTCGGGGTTCTTGGCGATCGCCTGCATCAGATCGGCCAGCTGGCCAGCCGCCGCGGCGCCCTCAGCGAGGAGCGCCAGCTGCGCCTTCACCGGCGCCAGTTCGTCGGCCGACTGGATCTCCTCGGGCAGCTGGTCGAACTGCGCTTGGGCTTGCTCTGCCTGGCCGTCGGCCAACAGCGCCTTCAAGAGACCGGCGATGGCCGTCAGGTTCTGCGGCTCGTGCTGCAGGATCTGGCTGAAGATGGCGCCGGCGGTGGCGGCGTCGCCGCCTTCCAGCGCGGCATTGGCTTCTTCCAGCGCCGCCTCGATCGGGTTGTCGCCGCCCGCCCCGCTGGCCTCCAGCAGACGGTCGACGAAGGCCTTGATCTCGCTTTCGGGCAGGGCGCCTTGGAAGCCGTCGACAGGGCGGCCCTGGTAGAAGGCGTAGATGGTGGGGATCGACTGAATGCGCAGCTGCTGGGCCAGCGCCTGGTTCTCGTCGACATTGACCTTCACCAGCGTGACGGCGCCCTTGGCGGCCGTTACCACCTTCTCCAAGGCTGGCGTCAGCTGCTTGCAAGGACCACACCAAGGCGCCCAGAAGTCGACGATAACCGGTCCCTCCATCGAGGCCTGGATCACGTCTTGGGCAAAGGTGGCTGTCGAGGACTCCTTTATCACGGCAGCGCCGCCGGCGCCCGCCCCCTCGCCGATCATCACGTCCATTGTCTTGCTTGTCCCTTGCGCCTGTTAGATGGAGGTGCGCTTGAACACGCCCCATCGCCGGTGAATGGCTCCGGGTCGATAGATGGACGTTGAACCGCGGGAGGACAAGGCTGCCGCGTGAGCCGCGCGCCTAGAGCGTTGCGAAGTCCAGCAGCCGCGGCGGATGGCCCAGTTCATTGGCAAAGCGTAGCAGGTCGGGACCCTTGAGCGCGATGGTCTGATCGTTCACCAGAGGGTGCACCCAGACCGGCTGGCCGTCGGTCAGTTCAGCGTCCAGCACCAGGGTGACCTGTCCGCCCAGATCGTTGATCACTGCCAAGGGCGTGACCGCTCCCGGACGTAGGCCCAAGGCCGCCATCAGCCGCGCCGGACTGCCGAAGGAGATACGCCCGGCATTCAAGGCCGCGGCCAGGCTCTTCAAGTCGATCTCCCGATCTTCCAGACAGGTCACCAGCCACTGCCCGCCTTTCTTGTTGCGCAGGAAGAGGTTCTTCACGTGATGGCCGGCCAGTTGCCCGCGCAGCTCCTTTGAGTCGGCAACTGTATAGAGCGGCGGGTGCGAGACCGCCTGCCAGGCAATCTCCAGCGCGCGTAGCTTCTCGAATAGCTCTTCTGGTCCAGCAGGGACAGAGCCGTCGGCCAACAGGGCCTCGATCTCGCTTTCTGTATTAGTCTCCGCCATAACCGCCCTCTCCATTTGCCTCACGCCCCGTGCAAGGCAGCTCGTGCATAGGCCTCTACGGAAGCTCTTGCAATGCGTGGATCACTTCGCTATCACCCTCTCCTCGCTGGAGCGCGGGCGTAGCTCAGGGGTAGAGCACAACCTTGCCAAGGTTGGGGTCGTGAGTTCGAATCTCATCGCCCGCTCCATGACGTTTCCAAACAGAAGTCCTTCTCTGCACGACTGGCATTGGTGTCAGCGATCGGCAATCGTGCGATTTGCATCCGCTGGCTGGCGTAACGCATGCTTTCCACATCGCGAGACGCTACGGCCAGTTCGCCCCAGCCGTCTGGACCATCGCCAAGCGCTGGGTCTCAAGACCTGTTCCCTGCCGGTGCGGCACAGACGTGCTAGAGCCCTCTTACTCGCAGAAAGACAGGGAGAAGAGCATGTCCGAGCAGAAGGTCGCCATGGTCACGGCGGGGGGTAGCGGCATGGGGGCGGATTCCGCCCGCGCGTTGGCGGAGGATGGCTTTCAGCTCGCCATCCTCTCTTCCTCCGGCAAGGGCGAGGCCCTGGCCGCAGAACTGGGTGGCGTCGGCGTCACCGGTTCCAACCAGTCTACAGAGGATCTGCAGCGCCTGGTCGACCTGGCGATGGCGCGCTGGGGCCGCATCGACGTGCTGGTGAACAGCGCCGGCCATGGCCCGCGCGCGCCGGTCTTGGAGCTCACCGACGAGGACTGGCACCGCGGCATGGATGTTTACTTCATGAACGCAGTACGCCCGACCCGCCTGGTCACCCCCATCATGCAAGCGCAAGGCGGTGGCAGCATCATCAACGTCTCCACCTTCGCCGCCTTCGAGCCAGATCCGGTCTTCCCGACCTCCGGCGTCTTCCGCGCGGGGCTGGCCGCCTTTACCAAGCTCTTCGCCGACAGGTACGCGGCAGAGAACATCCGCATGAACAACGTCCTGCCCGGCTTCATCGACAGCCTGCCGGAGAAGGAGGAGTTCCGCGCCCGCATTCCTATGGGCCGCTATGGCAAGTCCAAGCAGGAGATCGCGGCGGTCGTCGCCTTTCTGGCATCAAAGGGTGCGGGCTACATCACCGGCCAGAACCTCCGCGTCGACGGCGGCATCACCCGCTCCGTCTAGACCGGGTCCCTCTCCCCGCGCGGCGGACTCACATCACAGCTTCGTGAGCAGCGACACCGAAGCAAACCTTCCAGGCCCCGCCGGGCACTAACCCCCTACCAGCGACGAAAACGACCGGCGGATGGGGGCCTTGTGCGGGCTATGATGGTGATCGCGAGCAATGGAGGAGAGCGGGCCCTGCCGGAACCGGATGACGAGGATGCCTTGCTTCTGCGTGCCATCGCCGGCGGCGACGAAGAGGCCTTCGAGCGTCTCTACCGCCGCTACTACAAGCAGATCCTGACCTTCGTGGCGCGGATCACGCGCCGGCCCGACCAGGCTGACGATATCTTCAACGAGGTCATGTATACGGTCTGGCGCAAGGCCGGCTCTTTTCGCGGGGCCTCGCGCCCCTCGACCTGGATCTTCGGCATCGCCTATCGCAAGGCGCTGAAGGCAGCGGCCAAGAACCGGGGCGCACCAACCTTTGCCCTGCTGGAGGAGGCAGATCGGCCGGCGACAGCCGCACCGGACCGGGTGGAGGCCTTGCTGCAGCGCGATCAGGTGGCCCGGGCGCTGACGCAGCTACCGCCCGAACAGCGCGCGGTGGTCGAGCTGACCTACTTTCAAGGCTACACGGGCGCGGAAATCGCTGAGATCATCGCCTGCCCTTTGGGCACGGTGAAAACGCGCATGCGGGCTGCGCGAGAGAAGCTGCGCACTGCCCTGATGCAGCTGAACGGCGGAGACTAGGGGGGCCGTCATGGCGGAGAGACTTATGGAGAGAGACGAGCAAGAGGCCTGGGACCTGCTGCCGTGGTACGTGACCGGCGCCATCGATGCGGAGGAGCGCCGCCAGGTGGAACGCGCGCTGGAACGCAGTCCCAGCCTGCGGCAAGAGCTGGAAAGCCAGCGGCGGCTGGCCTCAGTCATTGCCTCTCTGGACGAACGGGACACCCAGGTCGATCAGTCCCTGGCTCAGATGCGCGGGCGCATTCGCCAAGCGCGCAAGCCAGGCCTCTTGGAACGGCTGCGCGGTGGCTTGGACCAGCTGCAGCAACGCTCTTGGCGCCTGGCCCTGCCGGCAGCCGCGCTCGCCAGTCTGCTGTTGGCCGTCTTTGTGCTGCAGCCGACCGCCCCGGATGGCCCCTACACCACCTTGACCAGCGAGGAGGCGCCGGACCCGGCCGGACCGCTGCTGCGGGTCCAGCCGCAGACAGATGCCGACGCGGCTGCCTTTGAAGCCCTGGTCGCCGCGCAGGGCCTGCGGATCATCGAGGGCCCCTCAGCCGGCGGCGTCTATACCTTGGCTGGTGGTCCTGACAGCGATCTCACCGCCGCCGCGCTGGCCCTCAGGAACAGCCCCTTGGTCGGCTTTGTCTCGGAGAGCCAACCATGACCTGGCTTCGGTCCTTTGGCCTCCTGATCCTGCTGGCCTTGGCCGCCTGTGCGCCGCGGGTCGAGCAGGCGCCTCAATCGCCGCCCTGGCTCTTGAGCCCTGCCAACGCCGCGGTGGGCGCAGACTATCTGGTGGTCACCTTGCCGCTGGACGAGGCCGCAGAACTCGCGGCAGTTACCGAGCGACTGCAGCGGGACTATGACCTGGAGCTGGTAGCCGAATGGCCGCTGGCGGCGATCGACGTGCACTGCCTGGTCTTGAAGACCCGCGAGAGCCAGAATCTGGACATCCTCATCGCCGCGCTGGAGGCAGACTCGGCCGTGGTCGGCGTGCAGCCGATGAACAGCTTCCAGACCTTGGCGACCCCGGCCTACGCAGACGAGCTCTTTGCGCTGCAAAGCGGCATCATCGCGATGCAGGTGCCACAGGCGCACGCTGAGACAACCGGATCTGGCGTCAAGATCGGGCTGGTCGATACCCGCGTCGATGGCGATCACCCGGATCTGGCCGCCCAGATCTTCGACCAACGTGACTTTATCGGGGATGGGCGCGAGTCTGCGGAGCGCCATGGCACGGCGTTGGCCGGCATCATCGCTGCCGATGCGAAGAACGCCAGCGGCATTGTCGGGATCGCCCCCCAGGCAGAGCTCTTCGCGCTGCGGGGCTGCTGGGAAGAGGCAGGCCAGGGCGCCTGCAGCACCTTCTCTCTGGCCCGCGCGCTCAACTTCGCCCTGGCGCAGGAACTGGAGGTGCTGAACCTCAGCCTCGCCGGACCCGACGACCCCCTGCTGGCAGAGCTGATCGAGCTGGCGGTCGCCCGCGGCGTGGTCGTCGTCGCCGCCCACAGCGACGACCCGGCCAAGCCCTTTCCGGCGGCCCTGCCTGGCGTCATCGCTGTCGTAGCGGCCAGCGAGACCGCAGGCTGGCAAGCCGGCAGCAGTCCCTGGCTGCCAGCACCGGGTGCCGATGTGCTGACCACCGCGCCAGGGACTGGCTATGACTTTTTCTCCGGCAGCTCTGTCGCGGCGGCACACGTGACGGGCCTTGCCGCCCTGCTGCTGCAGGCAGCGCCGCAGACGCCGCCCAGCCGCCTGCTGAACGCCTTGGCCAGCGGGGTCGAGAACACCGGCGAGACCGCGCCCACCATCGACAGCTGCCAGGCCCTGGCCGCTGTCGGCGGCGGCGGCGCCTGTCCGGGCCGGTGAGCCGGGACTTGATCGATCACAGCCTGATCACGCTTGGGTGAATACTGAAAAAATAGAAAACCTTTTCTCACTCCCTCGGAACAAACCCTGCGTGTGACTGAAGCACAGATCGGCACACGGACTGTTCCACAGAAATCGGGAGTGAGAAACATGTCTCTAACAAGCGAAAATACAGTTGAGGCCGCGCTGGCCGCGATCTTGGGTACCTCTGGTAATGATAACTTCACGGGCAACCCTGGCAGCGATAGCTTTTTTGGGGGCACTGGAGAGGACATCGCTAGAGGGCTTGGCGGCAGTGACCGCTTAGGCGGCGGTGACGACGATGACACCCTCTTCGGCGGTGGCGGCGACGACAGCTTAACCGGCGCGGCTGGCGACGACAGTCTGGTCGGCGGCGGCGGCGACGATACCGCTAACGGCGGTGACGGAGACGATGCCATTTTCGGCGGTCTGGGCGACGATCTGCTGCGCGGTGCAGCGGGCGACGACCGGCTGCTTGGCAGCGAGGGCCGCGACCGCTTGATCGGCGGATCTGGGGACGATCAGATCTATGGCGGCACAGATAACGATAACCTCTTCGGCGATAGCGGCAATGATCTGCTGGTGGCCGGTGCTGGCAATGACCAGGCAGACGGCGGCGATGGAGAGGACGACCTGCTGGGCCTGGCTGGCAAGGATCAGCTCTTCGGTGCCTTGGGTGACGATAGCCTCTTCGGCGGCTCTGCCAGCGACCTGCTCTTCGGCGGTGCTGACGAGGATCTGCTGCTGGGCGAAGACGGGGCAGACACGCTCTTGGGCGACGGCGGCGACGATGTCATGTTCGGTGGTGCCGGAGATGATACTGCCATCTGGAACAACGGCGACGGCACCGATCTCATGGTCGGCAATGCAGGCTTCGACCGTGCCGTCGCAAACCTGGCCGACGGACCTGGCGACGAGGTCGTCATCACCGACACCCCGCAGGGCATCGACTTCACCCGGCTGAACCTCGGCCCCTTCAGCCTCGACATCCGCGAAACTGAAGTCTTGGAGGTGAACGGCCTGGCCGGTGACGACAGCATGGCGATCGGCGGCGGCGTCGTGGATGAGATCCAACTGGATCTCGACGGCGGTACGGACAACAACGCCAACACCGCCGATCTGGCCACTGGCGATCTGCTCGATCTCTCCGAGTTGGATCAGGGCGTCTTCGTCGACCTAGATGTGGACTTCGCCGGCATCGCCGCACCCGGTCTGGGCGAGGATGGCCTGGTCCGCAACGTCGAGGCCTTCCCCCCCTTCGGCGGCGGGACCGATTTCAGCGTCGAGGCCGATGACTTCGAGAATGTGATCGGGACCGAGTTCAACGACGTGATCTTCGGCAATGCCCAGGCCAACGTTCTGAACGGGGGCAGCGGCAACGACGTCATGCATGCCTTTGGCGGCAGCGATCACTACATCGGCGGCAGCGGCATCGACACCGCGCTCTTCCTGCAAGCCGTCGCCTCGCTGCAAGCCGACCTGGAGGCCGGCGAAGTCACCGTCGCCCGTCAGGACGGCGGTACCGATGTGAACCAGATCGAAGGCTTTGAGAACCTGGACGGCGGTGCCTTCGACGACGCCATCATCGGCGATGCTGAGGTCAACATTCTCTCCGGCGAGGGCGGCGATGACGTGCTGACCGGCGGCCTCGGCAACGACACCCTGATCGGCGGCACGGGCGACGACACCTTCTTCTTTGAGGGCGGTGACAGTGGCGGTGCGGCCGAGGTTGCCGACTTCGAGGTGGAGGGCGATGTCTTTGCCTTCGATCCTGCCAGCTTCGGCCTCGAGGCCGACGCCCAGGTCATCTTCCGCAATGTGGAGCGTGACGGTGAGGGTCTGGATGCCGGCCTCACCGGCTTCACGCAACAGAACGCCGACACCAATGTCTATGTCCTGCAGGGCGCCTTCGCCAACGCCGGAGCAGCGGCGGACGCCATCGCCAACGCCTTGAACGACGCCGGGGCTGGGCAAGCGGGCGACCAGTCCGGCTTCTTCATCTACTTCAACGAGGCCCAGGGCCGGAACCGGCTGTTCCAGACCGAGGACCTGGACGATGCGGATGCGGCCCTACAGCAGATCACCAACCTAGGCGGCACCCTACCGCCTGGCGACCAGGGAAGGGCCGAGGCCCTGGCCGAGCTGCCCGAATTCCAGGCCGGCAACTTCGCCTTCGGCACGGAAGACGAGCTGCTGTTCTAGACTGACCGCGCGCTAGAAAGCGGGGCCGGCGCCTTGGGAGACCCAGGGCGCCGGCTTTCTTTTGGGTCATGACGGCGCGAGATCTGGCCACCCCCACCGACCTCATGCTGAGCTTGTCGAAGCTTGTGCCCCAAGCGCGTTCTTCTCCATGGCACATGCTTCGATAGGCTCAGCATGAGGGGAGTGCGGCGTGGTAGCGGTCGAGCGACAGAAGGGGCCAGCCTCGTGTCTCTTGCAGCGACGAGCAAGCTCATCGCACCGGCACCGGCCCGCTCCCCCCTTGGCGTATCGGGGCCGGCCACCCAATAGGATACTGTCGGGGGCGGCCGGGCGGGGGTGCGGGCCGGTGCCGGACGGTCACGCAAGTGACCGCGCGCATCAGTTAAACACGAAGTCCGTGGCGGTGAGCTGTTCGGCACTGGTCATGCCGGCCAGATCGAAGACGATGTCCGCTGCCCCATCGCCGTTGGCATCCACCTCCACCTGGCTCAGGTCTTGGTTGAAGCGGGCTTCCGTGTTGCCGCCGCCGGAGAAGTCGGCGCTTTCGATGTAGGTGAAGCTGCCCTGTTCGATGCCTCGCGCGAAGACCAGGCTGTCCTGATTGCCGGAGCCGTCGAAGTCCGGGCTCTCGAAGTCGGCGATCACCAGCTTCGCCACCACCGTGCCGCCGGCCAAGGTCTCGCCCGTCTCGTCCCCATTGAAGCCGAAGATGTCGTCGCCCGAGCCGCCGAAGGCCGTGTCGTTGTTGTTGAAGATCAGGATGTCGTCGCCGTTGCCGGCCCGCAGGACATCGCGCACAGCCTCGTCGCCCTGGCCGCTCAGGAAGTCGTCGCCGTTCTGGCCGTAGAGCAGATCCTCGCCGCTGCGGCCCTCCAGCCGGTCGTCACCGGCCCGGCCAATGAGCCTATCGTCACCCAGACCGCCGAAGAGCGTGTCCTCGCCGCCCTGGCCCAAGAGCTGGTCGCCGGCCGAGTTGCCGACCAGCGTCGCCCCGCCCGAGTTCGAGATCAAGGTGCGCGCCACCCCGTCTTGCAGATTGTCCAAGACCTCCACGTTGTCGCCCAGGGTGTAGCCGTTCACCCCAGCCACCACCCGGTCGGTGCCACCGCCGGCCTGCTCGAAGACCTGGTCCCCGGTCTCGGTCACGAAGAAGAGGTCGTCGCCCGAGCCGCCGGACATCTGGTCGATCCCGCTGCCGCCGTAGAGACGGTCCGCACCGCTGTCGCCGAAGAGGTTGTCGCTGCCGGTCCCGCCAGCCAGGCTGTCGTCACCTTGCGAGCCGAAGAGCCCGTCGTCGCCGGCATCACCGGCCACATAGTCACTCCCAGAGCCGCCGAAGAGCTGCAGATCCTGACCCGAGCCGCCGTAGACCCGGTCGGCACTGGAGCCGCCCACCAGGCTGCGCTCGTCGCCGCTGCCGCCGTAGATCCGGTCCGGACCGGCACCGCCGAAGAAGAAGGAGTCAGCACCAGAGCCGCCAAAGAGGCTGTCCTGACCCGCATCGCCGTAGACGTTGGCCTCAGCCCCGCTGCCGCCCTCAAGGCTGTCATCGCCGGCCCCGCCGAAGAAGCTGCGGTCGTTCCCCAGCCCGCCGAAGAGGCTGTCATTGCCGCCGTCGCCGTAGAAGCCGAGGTCGTTACCGGCATCACCGTAGAGGCTGTCGTCCCCGGCATCGCCGTCGAACTGGGTGTCGCGCTGACCGCCGCCGAAGAGGACATCCGAGCCGCTGCCGCCGTTGAAGAGTGCATCCGTCCCGGTGGCACCATAGAGCCGGTCGCCACCCGAGCCGCCGTAGAAGCGCCGATCCACCGCGGAGCCGCCGAAGAGCAGGTCGCTGCCGTCACCGCCGTAGAAGAAGAAGCCGCGGCCCAGCCCGCCGATGATGCTGTCGTTGCCGCTGCCACCCGAGAGCAGCGAGTCGTCCGCCGCAGAGCCGTCCAGGATGTCGCTGCCAGAGCCACCGTAGAGCCCGATGTCGATGCCGCTGCCGCCACTGAGGCTGTCGTCGCCATCACCGCCATAGAGCAGGCTATCGTCACTGCCGTCACCGGTGATGCTGTCGTCGCCGGCCCCGCCGAAGAGGGCGGTGTCGCTGCCGGACCCACCATAGAGACGGTCATCGCCCTCACCGCCGGAGAGGCTGGTATCGTCGCCGCCGTCGCCCAGCAGGCTGTCGGCCCCGGAACCACCCTCTAGGCCATAGTCGCCGCCCGAGCCACCGAAGATCCGGTCCAGCCCGCTGCCGCCGGAAAGGCTGCTGTCTGCCCCGCCGTCGCCGAAGAGGCTGTCGTTGCCCAGACCACCGGTGAGCCCATCCGAGCCGCTGCCGCCGAAGACACTGTCATGCCCACTGCCGCCGCCGACAGCGCTGTCATCACCGCTGCCGCCTAAGACCCTGTCATTGCCATTGCCACCATAGACCGCCGTGTCGGCCCCCGGTCCACCATAGACCAGGTCAGAGGCATTGCCGCCGAAGAGGCTGGTGTCGGCGCCCGAACCACCGAAGATCGTATCGGTGGCCAGACCGCCATCAAGCGCGCTGTCGGCCCCGCTGCCACCGCTCACGGTATCGCCGTTCTCCCCACCGAAGAGGAAGCCGTCGTCGCCATCCCCGCCCTCGACGCGGTCGCGGCCCTGACCGCCGTAGAGGTAGCTGTCGGCCCCGCTGCCACCGGCCACTTGATCGCTGCCGCTGCCACCGGCCAGCAGGTAGTCGCCGCCCGAGCCACCATCGACGCTGTCGGAGCCGTTGCCGCCGTAGAGCAGGCTATCCTCGCCATCGCCGCCGTAGAGGCTATCGGCATTGGCCCCGCCGTAGATCAGGGAGTCATCGCCGCTGCCGGCATCCAGCAGGTCGCTGCCGCCCAGGCCGTAGATCCGGTCAGAGCCGCTGGCGCCGAAGAGGCTATCGGCATCCTCAGTCCCCACCAGGGTGTCCGAGCCGCTGCCGCCGACCACCTGGATCGCCTCGATGGAGATCAGGGTCACCCCATCGGGCAGGCTAAGCCCGTTGGACACCAGCAAGGTATCGCTGCCGCTGCCGCCGTCGAAGATATCGCCGGGGATGAGCTCGCTCTGATAGCGCACGACGAAGACCTCGTCGCCCGACCCGCCGAAGAGCTGATCGACGCCCGACCCGCCGTAGAGGCTGTCGTCCCCATCCAGCCCGAAGAGCGTATCTGCACCGCTAGCACCGAAGAGACTGTCGTCGCCAGAAGTACCGAAAAGCGTGTCCAGGCCGTCGGTGCCACTGTTGTCGCTCTGGATCACTTCCACACTGTAGAGGGAGGCGCCCACAGGAATGCTCACGCCTGGCGCCAGGATCAGGGTGTCCGTACCCTCGCCGCCGAAGATGGTATCGCCGGAGGTGAACTCGCCAGCATTGACGATGAAGACGTCGTCGCCGCTGTTGCCCTCAACCGTGTCAGCGCCATCACCGCCGACGAGCGTGTCACTGCCGCTGCCGCCAGAGAAGGCATCATCGCCTGAATTGCCGACGACAGTGTCGTCACCGAGACCACCGGTAACCTCAGCGTCTATGCTGCTGCCGCCGTAGATCGCGTCGTCGCCACTGCCGCCATCCGTGAAGTAGATCTGACCGGACCCGCCCTCGATGCGATCCGAGCCTGACCCACCCTCGATTTCGATCGCAAAACCGCTGCCAGCAACGATCAGGTCGTCGCCATCGCCGCCATAGAGGCTGGTGTCGGCACCGGCCCCGCCGAAGAGGCTATCGGCACCACTGCCGCCCCCGACACTGACGTCGTTCCCGCTGCCGGCATAGAGCAGATCCGTTCCAGAGCCGCCCCGGAGGCGGAAGTCCGCACTGTCACCGGCAACAACGGTATCATTGCCGAGACCACCCGAAAGTACGTAGCCCGCTCCTGCCCCATTCTGAATGAAGTCATCCCCAGCACCGCCGTAAAGGCCGATGTTTTGAGTGTCGCCACCAAGAATGGTGTCGACGCCCGAACCACCGAAGATGATGTTGGCGTCGTTGTTGACCACCGACAACAGATCAGCGCCGCTGCCGCCGAAGACACGGAAGAGTGTACCACTGCCACCATCAATAACGTCGTCACCACGGCCGCCGAAAAGGAACTGGTCGTCGCCGGCACCGCTGTAGATCGAATCGTTGCCGCTGCCACCGTAGAGATCTAGGTCATCAGACCCCTCAGTGATGATCTGGTCGCTGCCGGAGCCGCCGTAGAAAGAGTAGTTGAAACCACTGCCGCCAAAGAGGGTGTCGTCGCCCAGATCCCCATAGAAACCGGTGTCGCGGCCACCTCCGCTGTAGACAGTATCGTCACCAGCGTCTCCCCTCAGGAGGGTCTCGCCGCCGTATCCGCCATAGAAAAGATCGTCCCCGGAGCCCCCGTAGAGCCGGCGATCATCGCCAAGCGCGCCGACGACCGTGTCTGCGCCGCTGCCGCCGAAGAGGTCGTTGTCGTTCCCATCGCCGCCGACCACAAGATCCGAGCCGCTGCCGCCGAAGAGGAAGGCATCGCCGCCGCTCCCACCGTAGACGCCGTCATCGCCTTGACCGCCGGTGAGAGATAGGTCTGCCCCTAGATTACCGAAAACCGAGTCGTCCCCGCTGCCGCCGTCCAGAGAGATATCCGCGCCGCTGCCAGCGTAGAGCGTATCCGCACCGCTGGCGCCGGAGATCCGGTCATTGCCACTATCGCCATAGACGCTGTCGTCACCTGCCGCAGCATAGATGGTGTCGTCGCCTGCCAGCGCCGTCACCCTGTCGTCACCGCTGAGTGCGAAGATCTGTTCCGCTTGGCTGGTACCGTAGAGCAGATCGCTTTCCGGCGTGCCGTAGATCGCCGCTGCGGCGGTGAAGAAGACCTCGATACCGGCGATGGTCTCGCCCATGCCCAAGGTGACGCCGACGCCGACGATCAGAGTGTCTGTGCCGCTGCCACCGTCCAGCAGGTCGCCGGCCTGCAGCTCGCCCTGGCTGCGCAGCAGGAGCACATCGTCACCAGAGCCGCCGTAGACGCGGTCTTGGCCCAGACCACCCACCAAACTCCCGTCGTTCCCGACGCTCGCCAGGATGACATCGTCACCGGAGCCGCCATCGAGCGCGGCGTCAAAGTCACCCCCGCCATAGATGAGGTCAGCGCCACTGACGCCATAGAGACGATCTTGGCCAAGGCTGCCACCGAGCGTGTCGTCCTGATCCGCACCGGTCAGGACATCCGCGCCAATACCACCGGAGAGATCTGCGGCTATACCATCGGTGGCGACAAAGGCGACGCCACCATCGCCGCCGAAGAAGCGCAGCAGCTCGACCGAGGTCAGGGAGAGATCCGGCGACAGCATGGTGTCGCTGCGCGCCAGGACGTCCAGCGTGTCGTTACCCGACCCACCGTCGATCAGCTCACCGGCGAGGAAGGCTTCGCTGCTGGAGATATAGAAAACATCTGCGCCGCTACCGCCGAAGAGGCTATCGACACCAGAGCCACCGGAGAGATAGCGATCCTCGCCATCGCCCCCATAGATACGGTCATCGCCGGCGTCGCCGCTCAGTCGGTAGTCGCTACCTGAGCCGCCGTCGATCAGGTCGCTGCCAGAGCCGCCGGCGAGGCGCCTCTCATCTCCACTGGCGCCGAAGATGCTGTCAGACCCGCTGTCGCCAAAGGCCGTTGTCAGCCGGGTGGAACCATCCAGGAAGGTGTCGTTGCCGTCACCGCCGTAGAGGTCGTAGTTATAGTCACCGTTATCGATGCGGCCGACGCCATAGACTCTGTCATCGCCCGCACCACCTTCGAAGTCACCGAGATAGCCATAGAGCGCGAAGACGGTGTCGTCCCCGTCGTCACCGTAGATAGCCGCGGCATAAAAGTTGCCAACGAAGACCGTGTCGGCGCCACTGCCGCCTGCCACATAGCTGACGCCGCCGGTGTTGCCGAAGACGACGTCCATGCCGCTGCCGCCATAGAAGTCGGAGTTGGTGCCGGACCCGCCGAAGATGGTGTCATCGCCGATGCCACCAAAGACATCATCCATATCCTCACCCCGTCTGGCGGTGAAGACATCGTCGCCGGCCCCACCATAGAGGTCTTCGGCGTCGTAGTTCGGGCCCAAACCGTCGTGGTAGAAGCGGTCGTTGCCAGAGCCTAAGAAGACTTCGCTGATGCCGCCATTGACAGCGACGACCAGGTCATCGCCACTGCCGCCGTGGATGAACGAGTCTGACTCGCCAACGGATCGGCTCAAGACAGCCGCGTAGATGGTATCGTCGCCTTGGCCACCGGAGAGATCGCGGGCGGAGCCACTCACAACCTCAATGACGTCGTCACCTGAATCGCCGGAAGCCAGGAGCGCGTTCTCATCCAGTAAGATCGTATCGCCGCCTGAGCCGCCGAAGATAATGCTGTTAAAGCCACTGCCTGAGGCGATGCGGTCGTCTCCGTCACCGCCGAAGAGAGAGCTGTCGTTGCCCGCCCCACCATAGATGCGGTCATCCCCGCCCAAGCCAAAGGCTTCGTCCGTGCCGCTGCGGCCTACGAGTAGATCGACGTTATCACTGCCGCTCAAGACATCGTCGCCGCTGGTGCCGAGGACCCCATAGACCTCGATCCCGGTGACACCGACGCCCGCCGGCAGGGTGATGCCCACGCCCAGCAAGAGGGTGTCCGTGCCGTTCCCGCCAAAGAAGCTGTCGCCGCTGGTCAGCTGCGCCTGCTCGGTAACGATCAGCGCGTCATCACCATCGCCACCGTAGACCAGGTCCTGACCGGAGCCACCGATCAGGCTGTCCGCACCGCTGAGGCCATAGATCCGGTCATTGCCGCTGAGGCCATCCAGGTTGTCCTGACCAGACGTGCCCGTCAGCGTGTCGTCGGCATCGCTGCCGTACTGCTGGATCACCTCAATCGAGGCCAAGGTGACGCCAGCCGGCAGGGTCATGCCGGCCTCGGCCAGGATCAGCGTATCTACCCCACTGCCGCCGTCGATCAGGTCGCCGGCGTTGAGATCGCCTTGGCTGGAGGCCACCAGCTGATCGGCACCGCTGCCGCCGAAGAGGCTGTTTGCCGCCTGGTCGGCATAGAGGGTGTCGTTGCCGGTCTCACCAGCCAGGAAGTCGAAGCTGGAGGCGAAGGTCAGGCTGTCGTCGCCGCTGCCACCGCCCTGGCCATAGACCTCAATGCCGTAGAGAAGGATCACAGGGTTCAGGCTGGCCTGCTCTTGCAGTAGCAGCGTGTCCGTGCCGGCGCCGCCGAAGAAGCTGTCGCCTGCGGTCTGTGCGGCCGCGTTGCCAGCCAAGATCAGGTCGTTGCCGGCTCCACCAAAGAGCCTATCGGCGCCGCTATCGCCAGAGACGGTGTCGTTGCCGGCTCCACCGTAGAGATAGGTGTCATCACCGCTGCCGCCATAGATGACATCGGCAGAGTCGCCACCAAAAAGACTGCGGTCACTACCGTCACCGCCGAAGAGCGTATCGAGACCAAGGTCACCGAAAAGCCCCCGATCGCCATCGTCGTTGCCATAGAGCGTATCGCGACCGGCACCACCAAAGAGCAAGCTGTCCGCGCCGGACCCGCCGAAGACAACATCGCTTCCTGCATCGCCGTAGAAGCTACGGTCGGTGCCGGCGCCGCCGAAGATCACATCCGCGCCAGCGCCACCGTAGCCGAGACGATCGGTGTCATCGCCACCGTAGATGCGGTCGTCGCCAGCACCCCCATAAAAGCGGGAGTCATTGCCGCCCGACGCGATGATCGTATCATCGCCCGACCCGCCGATGAGGTAGGTGTCGGTGTTGCCCGATCCGAAGACCCTGTCGCTGCCGGAACCACCGTAGACTATCCTGAGGCTGGCGCTCTGGCCCAGGATGACATCGTCGCCCTGCCCACCAAAGAACAGGCTGCCGCGACCAGCATAGCCGGCTGCTAGACGGTCGTCGCCGGCGCCACCATAGAAGTAGCGGTCATTGCCGAGGCTTGCACCGAGGTAGTCGTCTCCACTACCGCCGAATACACCCGCGTCGTCGCCCCCTTGCCCATAAATGAAATCATCGCCGCTACCGCCAAAGAGGAGCGTGTCGTCACCGGTCCCTGCATAGATGGTGTCACGATCTAGGCCGCCAAAAAGCTGGGCATCCGCGCCAGAGCCACTGTTGATGTAGTCCCGTCCCGTACCGCCAAAGAGACCATGGTCGTTGCCATGATCCCCATAGAGGACATCCTCGCCCGAGCCACCGTAGAGGAAGGCGTCATCGCCGCCGTTGCCGAAAAGTCCATCGGCGCCGTTACCGCCAAAGAGGGAGACGTCGCTACCGTCCTCGCCACGGACGATATCAAGGTCGGCGCCCCCGAAGAGCCCACGGTCGTTGCCGGACCCAGCGTAGAGGTAGTCGACGCCCGAGCCGCCTGAGAGCGAGTCACTGCCAGACCCACCATAGAGGATATCGCCGCCCGAAGCCCCAGAAAGGCTATCGTCGCCACCGGCGCCGTGGAGTCTGTCGGGTCCAGCGAGACCATAGATGCGATCAAGGCCGCTATCGCCGGTGATTACGTCTCGATTGCTGGTGCCGGTCACGGCTGCGTTAGCGGAAAGGGTGACTTCGATCCCGCTGATCACCGCGCCAGCCGGCAGGGTAACGCCGTCGCCCAGGATCAAGGTATCGATACCACTGCCGCCGAAGAGGCTATCGCCGCTGGCGAGATCGCCCTGGCTGTTGGCGACGAAGGTATCGTCGCCGTCGCCGCCGTAGACGCTATCGGCGCCGGAGCCACCGGAGAGGCTGCCGTCGCCGCCGCTGCCGGCGTAGATCAGGTCGCTGCCCGAGCCACCGATCAGCGCGCCCTCGTTCCCGCTGTTGCCGGTAATGAGATCGTCGCCAGCCTGGCCATAGAGGCGGTCACTGCCGCCGAGCGTGTTGCCAGAGAGCGTATCACTGAGCCCACCGCCGAAGAAGAAGTTAGCCGCAACGGCACCCGACATGAGGTTGACGCCGCTCTCGATACCATAGAAGAGACCGCCGACGCCGCCGTCACGGACGATCAAGGTCTCAACGTTGATGATCTCGACGCCTGTGGCGGGTCCCTGGCCCGAGTTTACTCGCAGCGTGTCAGTGCCGCTGCCCCCGTCGAAGGTCTCACCAGGACGGAGGAGCTCATCTCCGGTGACCACCAGCAGGTCATCGCCGCTGCCACCGAAGAGGCTGTCAACACCAGGACCGCCGACAAGCGAGGTGTCGTCGCCATCGCCACCGTAGATGCGGTCATTGCCAGCCTCGCCGTAGAGATCAAAGTCGCCGCCGCTGCCGCCCGCGATCAGGTCGTCGCCCAGGCCAGCGAAGAAGGTACCATCCTCACCACTGCCGCCGTAGAGGCTGTCGGCGCCATACTCGCCCTCGAAGTCGGTGTCGTCACCCAGTCTGCCGACCAGCAGGTCATCTCCAGCTTCGCCATTTAAATCTGCGTCGTCGCCCAGGCCGGCGTAGATACGATCGTCGCCAGGGCCACCTTCGATCTCGTCAGCATAGCCACCGCCCAGGTAAATGCGGTCGTCGCCGCGCCCCAGCACGACCTCGTCGATGTAATCACCTGTGGCGCTGGCTCCGAAGATGATATCGTTGCCGTCACCGCCGCCAAAGGAGGTGATGGTGTCGGCGTCCAACCGCAGGATGTCGTCACCGCTGCCGCCGTAGAGGTCGCTGATGTAAACGGCGGAGATGGAGACGTAGTCGTTCCCCGACCCGCCTTCCAAGGTGACCAAGGAGTCGGCGATGCTGCCGGTGAAGCTGTCATCGCCATCACCGCCGTAGACCCCATCGACCTCGAAGGGGTCGTTGACACCGTCTGCGATGCCGTCGCCGAAGACGAAGCTGTCATCCCCGCTGTCGCCCCCAAGGGTAGAGGGGAAGAGGTTGGGCCCCTGGATGACGAAGAGATCGGCCCCGCTGCCGCCGTAGAGGTCATCGACGACGGTGCCGCCCTCGACCAGGAAGGTGTCGGCGCCGTCATCGCCATAGAGATCCTCGGCCCGGCTCAGCACGCCGGTGATGAGGTCATCGCCGCTGCCGCCGTAGATACCGCCGAAGCGCTCACCGCCGAAGATGCTGTCCGAACCGGAGCCTCCATAGAAGCCGCCGTTGTTGTCTTCTCCGCCATAGAGGCTGTCGTCCCCGTCGCCGCCAACCAGGAAGCCGTCATCGCCGGGCCCACCGAAGAGGCCGTCGTCGCCGGAGAGACCATAGAGCCTGTCGTCCGTATCCTGGGTACCGCCGTAGAGGCGATCCGGTCCGCTGGTTCCGAAGAGCGTATCGTTGGCGTTGCCGCCAAGCTGGCCATAGACCTCGATCGAGGAGAGGGTGACGCCGACTGGGATGGTCACGCCGGCGGCTAGCAGCAAGGTGTCGGTCCCAGTGCCGCCGTCCAGCAGCTCGCCTGAGCGCAGCTGGTCCTGGCTGCTGACGATCAGCAGGTCAGCACCACTGCCGCCATAGACAAGATCGATGCCCGAGCCACCCACCAGGGTGTCGGCAGCGCTGACGCCGTAGAGACGGTCGTCGCCGCTGAGGCCATAGAAGATGTTGGCGAGGCTGTCGCCGACCTGCGTGTCGTTGGCATCGCTGCCGTAGAGCAGCACCGCCTCGACCGAGACGAGGGTCACATCGCCGGGGAGCGTAGCGCCGGCCTGGCTAAGGATCAGCGTATCGGTGCCGCTGCCACCGTCGATGACCTCACCGCTGGCCAACTCCGCCTGGTTATAGGCCAGGAAGACATCATCACCGCTACCGCCATAGAGAGTGTCGGCTAGGCTTCGGCCGACCAGTGAGTCATCACCCGCACCGCCGTAGAGCGTGACCTCGGCATTGCTGCCGCCGTAGAGAGCATCGTTCCCCGCCAGGCCGTCGATGACGTCGATCCGGCTGTCGCCGTTGAGGGCCTCATCGCCGCTCGAACCCAGCAGAGCATAGACCTCGACGCCGTAGGCATAGACCACGGCCGGCAGGGAGAAGCTGTAGATGGCCAGCGTGTCGATGCCATCGCCGCCAAAGAAGGTATCGCCGGCGACGATCTCCCCGTCGCGTACCGCCAGGGTATCGCTACCAGTGCCGCCGTAGACCAGATCCGCACCAGAGCCGCCGGAGATGGTGTCGCTGCCGCTGCCTCCCTCCAGCCGGTAGTCCGTACCACTGTCGCCGAAGATACGGTCGTCACCCGCGCCGCCGACCAGCGAGATGTCGTCGCCGTAGTCGCCATAGAGCTCGTCATCGCCGTCACCGCCGAAGAGCGAGGTGTCGTTGCCGGCGGCGGCGGCGATAACATCGTTGTCGTCACCACCTAGCAGGCTGGTGTCGTCGCCGTCGTTGCCGTAGAGGCTGTCCGCACCGCTGTCACCGCGGAAGGCAACGACAGAGCCGAGGCCAGCGGAGAGCGTATCGCCGCCGCTGCCACCGAAGAAGCCGCGCACCGCTTGATCGGCGCCGAGCAGGAGGTCGTCACCCTCGCCGCCGAAGAAGTAGCTGTCGGCGCCGGCCAAGGCAAAGATGCTGTCGTCGCCCGCGCCGCCGTAGATGCGCGCATCGTCGCCGGATTCAGCTTCGATCGTATCCGCACCACTGTCACCGAAGAGGAAGGAGTCGTCGCCCGGCCCTGCCTGTACGGTATCGGCCCCACTGCCGCCGAAGAGCCGTTCGTCGTTGCCGGTGCCTCCACCGATCACGTCATAGCCACGACCGCCGAAGAGGCTTCGGTCTGCGCCAGTTCCAGCGTTGAGGGTGTCATTCCCGGAGGCACCAAAGTGGGCGGTGTCGTCGCCCGCACCACCGTAGACCCGATCGTCGCCGCTTCCCCCGTTCAGGAAGCGGTCACTGCCGGACTGGCCGAAAACGTTGTCATCGCCAGTGCCTCCGAAAAGGCTGAGGTCGTCACCGTCGTCCCCTGACAGGAAGTCATCGCCAGATGCACCATAGAGCCTGTCGATACCAGTGCCACCATAGACCTGGTCGTTGCCAGCATTGCCCTCAATGCTGTCGTCACCCGTACCACCAAAGAGAGAGTCCAGGCCGCTCAAGCCGTAGATCCGGTCATTCCCGGTCAGGCCGGAGAGCAGGTCGGTTCCAGAGGTGCCAACCAGGATGTCACCGCCGCTGCCCCCCTGGTAGAGGATACGCTCCACATTGGTGACCGTCACGTCGGCCGGCAGGGTGACTGTGGGCCCCAGGATCAGGTAGTCGAAACCGCTGCCGCCGTCGATGGTCTGGCCGCTGCCCAAGCCATCCTGCGCGTCAATGACGAAGGTATCCGCGCCAGAACCGCCGTAGAGCTGGTTGCCGCCACCACGCGCAGTCAAGGTATCAGCGCCTTCACCGCCAAAGAGCGAGAGGTCCGAGCCAGAGGCACCGGTCAAGGTATCCGCGCCGCCGTTGCCCAGCAGGTAGTTCAGCGCCACGCCACTGCCGACAAGGATGCTGTCGGCACCGCTGCCGAGCCCTTGTCCATAGACCTCGACATCCTCAATGAGGCCAAGGCTGTAGATGAGCCCAGTGTTGGACGGATCATAGGCATAGAGCGTGTCGGTGCCGCTGCCGCCGAAGACACTGTCCGAGGTATAGACCTCGTAGGCCCGCACCACCAGCCGATCATCACCGGCCCCGCCATAGATAGTGTCTATCCCACTACCGCCAGAAACAGTGTCATTGCCCGAGCCACCGTCCAGCGACAGATCCGCGCCACTGCCACCGTAAACTAGGTCGCTGCCACTACCGCCGACGAGCGCTGTGTCGTTGCCGCTGTCACCGAAGAGGCTATCGTTGCCAGCACCGCCGTCGAAGGAGGTGTCGTTGCCGCCACCGCCGAAGAGGCTGTCGTCACCGGCGCCGCCAACCAGCAGGGTGTCGTCGCCATCATCGCCATAGAGGCTGTCATTACCGGCCCCGCCAAAGAGCGCAGTGTCGTCATCGAGGCCGCCGAAGACCCCGTCCTCGCCACTGTCGCCGGCCAGCGACCGGTCATTCCCGCTACCGCCGTAGAGGGTGTCGCTGCCGCTGCCGCCGTAGAAGGAGCGGTCCTCCTCGCCCTCGCCGGAAAGGATGTCATCGCCATCCCCGCCGTAGATGTCTTGATCGTTTCCGAAGCCCAGCGCGATGGTGTCGTCGCCGCTGTCGCCAAAGAACCTCAACTCACTCCCATTGAAGGCGACCTGCACGTCGGCACCACTGCCACCGAATACGTCGCGGTTTTGGTTATCGCCACCAAGGAAGGTGTCGGCGCCGGCCCCGCCATAGACTTCGTAGTTGACCTGGCTGCTGACGTTGGCGTCGATGGTATCATCGCCACTACCGCCATAGAGACTCTGGCCACCCGACAAGAGAGAGATGGTATCCGTCCCGCTGCCGCCGAAAAGCAGGCGCGCGAAGCCGGATCGCTCATAGAGCGTGTCATTGCCTTGCCCGCCGAAGAAGCTGGTATCGGAACCGCTGCCACCGGTGATGTAGTCGTTTCCAGACCCACCGTAGAGGCCTTGGTCGATGCCTTTTCCGCCGTCGATGTAGTCGGTTCCGGAGTCGCCGAAGAGGCCAAAGTCATCTCCTGAACTGCCGAAGAGCGTGTCCTTGTCGTTGCCGCCAAAGAGGCTGCGGTCGTCCCCAGCACCGCCATAGAGTGTGTCTTCCCCGGCGTCGCCGTAGAGGGAATCGCGGCCCTCCCCGCCGGCCAAGAGGTCGCCGCCGCTGCCGCCGTAGATCCCATCGAAGGAGGAACTGCCAGCCAGGGTGTCTTTGCTGCTGAGACCGAAGGCGAGGATCGGACCCGCGGTGACGGCACCGCCGAGGAAGAAGTCTCCGCCACTGGTGCCGATGTAGGTGTAGACGCCGGTGATCGTCTCCTCGATCCCGAAGAGGCTGGCGCCGATCGGCAGCGAGGCACCGTCGAGAAGCACGAGCGTGTCGGTGCCAACGCCGCCATAGAAGTAGTCGCCAGCTTGAATATCGCCGGCGCTGCGCACCACAAGGACGTCGTTGCCGGTGCCACCGAAGACGCGGTCGGCACCGGAGCCGCCGATCAGGCTGTAGTCGTCGCCCCCGCCCCCGTAGATAACATCGCTACCGGACCCGCCCTCGATCCGCCCTTCGTCGCCCTCCCCGCCACGCAGGGTGTCATCCTCCAGCCTGCCATAGAGGCGATCGCTGCCCCCGCCACCATAGACCGTGTCGCTGAGGTTCGCGCCATAGGCGGTATCGGCGCCACCGCCGCCGGAGATCGTATTGGCGAACTCTTCAAATCCGATGGCCGTGTCGTTGTTCTGGCCGCCGCTGTGCAGCACGCTTTCGATGTTGGTGATGACAGGCAGGGCGGTGAAGACCGCGCCGATTTCCAGCTCGAGGACGTCAATGCCAGAGCCACCGTCCAGGACTTCGCCGCTGGCGACGGTCTCGTCTTTCGCAACGTAGAGAAGATCGCTGCCGCTGCCGCCGAAGAGGCTATCGACACCGCTGCCGCCGGCGAGTGACTCATCATTGCCGAGACCGCCGTAGACCCTATCGGATCCGCTGCCACCGTAGAGCTCAGAGTCATCGCCGGCATCGCCGTAGATCCGGTCATCGCCGTCGCCACCGACGAAGCTGAAGTCGTTGCCGCTGCCCCCTGACAAGGTGTCGGCGCCGGATCCGCCCTCAAAGTCATAGCCCACGCCTGAGCCATCGACGATGATGTCGGCACCGCTGCCGCCGACGAAGCTGAACATGGTCTCCGCAGCGACACCGTAGAGCAGGTCGTCGCCTGCACCGCCAAAGATCTCGCCGGCATTGGTCCCACCGGCGATGACGGTATCGACACCTGAGCCGCCAAAGAGTTCGTAGAGGAAGGTAGCACCACTGCCGTCGATCAGGTCGGCACCGCTGCCGCCGTAGATCTCCTCGGCGGACCCACCTGCGAGCGACAGGGTGTCGGCGCCGAGACCGCCGAAGACCTGCACGGCACTGGCGGCGATCGCGGTGTCATTGCCGGACTCAAGGATGAGCGTCGCTGCTGCGCCGCTGCTGGCCGTCAGATAGTCCGCGCCGCTACCGCCGTAGAAGAAGGAGATAGTGTCTGCATCACCAAAGACGCTGTCATCACCCTCGCCGCCGAACAGGACGGCTAGTCCACCAGAGGTACCGTAGAGACGGTCGTCACCACTCGCAAGACTGACGCGGTAGGCACCAGCGTCACCGGCATAGACTCTATCATCTCCAGACCCGCCGTAGAGGAGAGTATCACTGCCGCTGCCGCCGAAGATGCGGTCATCACCCGCTTCGCCGAAGAGGCCAAGGTCCTCGCCGGCGCCGGCGTAGATGCTATCGTCACCATTGCCGCCGTAAACGAAATCGCTGCCCGCCCCACCGAAGAGGCCGTCATCATCGTCGAGGCCGTAGAGGACGTCTGCGCCAGTCACCCCGTAGAGGACGTCCTTCTCACTCGTCCCAAAGATCTCTTCAGCGGCGCTGGTCCCGACCACGCCATAGACCTCGACCGAGACCAGGCTGACGTCGATCGGGATGGTCACACCGAGATCGCGGAAGAGGGTGTCGGTTCCGGTGCCACCGTCGAAGAGGTCGTTGGCGACGAGGTCATCTTGGCCGTCGATGACCAGGACATCATCACCGCTGCCACCGTAGACACTGTCGCGGCCGGAGCCGCCGGTCAGGCTGTCGTCGCCCTCTACGCCGTAGAGCGTGTCGGCACCGCTGAGACCGGCCAGAACATCGTCCAGATCGGTACCGGTCAGCGTGTCGTCGCCGCTGCCGCCGACCGCCGCGATCACCTCTACCGAGAGCAGGGTCACGTCAGCCGGCAAGGTGGCGCCGGCCTCACGCAGGATCAGGGTGTCGGTGCCGGTGCCGCCGGAGATGATCTCACCGGCCGCCAGCTCACTCTGGTAGTAAGCAACGAAGGCGTCGTCGCCGGAGCCACCGTAGAGCGTATCGGCGCCGGTGAAGCCCACCAGGGTATCGTCGCCGACCCCGCCGAAGAGCGTACCTTCGTTATCGACGTTGTCTTCCAGCCGGTCGTCGCCGGTCAGGCCAGCGATGAAGTCGTAACCATTGCCGAGCGAGAAGTCGTCGTTGCCGCTGCTTCCGCCCTGACCATAGACCTCGACCCCGGCGATGGTCTCGCTGCCGGACAGGAAGGCACCATCGTTAAGGAGAAGCGTGTCCCTGCCGTCGCCGCCGTAGAAGCCTTCCGCACCGCTCAGTTCACCCAGATTGGCGACCACCAGCAGGTCGTCGCCCGCCCCACCAAAGACGATATCCCGCCCCGATCCGCCGTAGATCGTATCTGTCCCAGCGCCGCCCCGCAGGCTGTAGTCGATGCCACTACCGCCGTAGATCCTGTCGGCGCCGCTGTCGCCGGCAAGGGCATAGTCGTTGCCGTTGCCACCGGTGACAGTGTCGTCGCCGCTACCGCCGTAGACAGAGACCTCGTCCCCGACGCCACCGATGATGAGGTCGCTCCCCTCCCCACCGTACACGTCGCCATTGCGGCCGTCACCCAGGTCTAAGACATCATTGCCGCCGCCGCCAAAGATCTTGTCATCGTCGTTGATGCCGCCGACGATACTGTCGTCGCCGGAGCCACCAAAGGCATAGGCATTGGCGTTATCGCCAAGACTGATCAGGTCGTAGCCGCTGCCTCCATAGAAGTAGGAATCAAAGCCACCGCCTCCATAGAGCGTGTCCGCGCCGAGGCCTCCAAAGAGGTAGGTGTCGTTGCCGCCCCCCCCGTAGAGCCTATCGTCGCCTGCGCCGCCTACCAGCGAGGCGTCGGCATCGGCACCGCCGTAGAGCCTATCGGCACCGCTGCCGCCGTAGAGCAGGGTATCGTCACCGTCTCCGCCAGAGAGCGTATCGGCGCCACTATCGCCGAAGAGACCGGCATCCTGGCCGCTGTCACCCCTTATGTAGTCGGCACCGCTGCCGCCGTAGAAGCGCCCATCATCGCCAGACAAGCCGCCGATGAAGTCGTCACCGCTGTCCCCATAGAAGGCCGCGTCATCGCCCAGGTCAGCGATGAGCGAATCGACGCCCTCCCCACCGAAGACATCGGCATCGTCCCCGGCATTGGTAACCAGGAAGTCGTTGCCACTGCCACCGAAGAGAGAGCGATCGTTGCCGACACCGCCAATGGCAAAGTCTGAACCACTACCGCCATAGAAGGAGTCACTCCCGGCACCTCCGTAGAAAGAGTCGTCGCCCTGGCGGCCAAAGACGACGTCATCGCCGCTTACGCCTAGGCCGACGACGCCCCCCGTGTTTCCGTAGATAACGTCCGGACGATAATCACCGAAAACCGTGAGCTTATTGTCGCTGCCAGCGAATCTGGTGCTCCCCTCGTAGAGCGTGACCTCGATGTCGGAGAGAAGAGCGCCCGCCGGAACGCTCACACCAGGGTCGAGGACGAGGGTGTCACTGCCGCTGCCGCCATAGAAGGTATCGCCAGCGGTGATCGCGCCTTGGGAGTTAATGACCAGCGTATCGGCGCCGCTACCGCCGTAGGCCGTGTCAACGCCGCTGCCGCCGTCCAAGCTACCATCGTCGCCTGACCCACCGAAGATCAGATCGGCGCCGCTGCCGCCGATCAGGCCAAGCTCACTGCCCGATCCGCCCTCCAGACGGTCGTCGCCGGCCCCGCCTTCCAGGCGGTCGCTGCCCGCGTCGCCAAAGAGGCTGTCTGCGGAGGTGACGCCGATCAGGGTGTCCTGCCCGCCGCCGCCGAAGAGCTGGTTCGCCTGGCCGGTCGCGCCGAAGAGCAGCTGGTTGGCGGAATTGCCCTGGACCAAAATGGTCTCGATGGAGGTGAGCGAGAGGCTGGCGACCAGGTCGCCGTTCACAACCAGAAGCGCGTCGCTGCCACTGCCGCCGTCGTAGGTGCCCTGACCATCCCGCGCAATCAGCAGGTCGCTGCCGTCGCCGCCATAGACGCTATCGTCGCCGCTGTTACCGCTGAGGCTAGTGTCATCGCCGGCCCCACCGAAAACGCCGTCGCTGCCGTCACCGCCGAAGAGGCTGACATCGTCGCCACTGCCGCCAACGATGCTATCATTGCCACTGTCACCGGTCAGGACCGTATCGTCGCCGCTGGTGGCGCTGATGCTGTCGTCACCGCTGCCGCCAAGGGCAAAGAGCAGGTAGCCGCCACCGCCCACGATGGTGTCGGCACCAGCACCGCCGCTGAGCACGTAGGCGCTAGCCGAACCGGCATAGATCCGGTCGTCGCCGGCACCGCCGTCGGCGATGTAGAGAAAGCCGCTGCGAGCGTCGATACGGTCATCGCCGCTACCGCCGTATAGATAGTAGCCGCCGCCCAGCCGGCTGGTGATGCTATCGTCGCCGGAGCCGCCATAGATATCGGCGATGCGTCCCGCATCGGCCGCGATGGTATCGGACCCGGCACCGCCGTCGATCTGGAAGAGGCTAGCCGATCCGCCGGCAACGAAGGTATCATTGCCATCACCGCCGTCCCCAGCAGCGATCAGGCCCTCGCCAGAGACAGCGAAGCGGTCATCACCGCTGCCGCCGAAGCCGCCATAGATCCTGAGCGCGCTCTCAATCCTGTCAGCCCCGCTTTCGCCGAAGACACCAATGAAGACAGCGCTGCCAGCGAGGAGGCTGTCATTGCCATCATCGCCGTAGACGAACCGGTTTACCGAGGACTGACCATAGAAGCTGTCATCGCCACCGCCACCGAAGGCAAGACTGACGCCAACGTTTTGCGACTGAATATAGTCACTGCCAGAGCCGCCGTAGAGGCTGAAGGCCCCGCCACTACCAGCATAAAGCCTGTCATCGCCGTCACCGCCATCCAGCAGGCTGTCTTTGCCAAAGCCGCCGAAGAGCCTGTCGTCGCCGGAGAGCCCGTAGAGCAGGTTGGCGCCGCCGACGCCATAGAGGTTGTTGCGGCCACTATCGCCGTAGAGCGTGTCGTCGCTAGAGGTGCCGAGCGTGCCGTAGATCTCGATCCCGCTTAGCGCCACGCCGGCCGGAATGGTGATGCCGTCAAGCACCAGCAAGACGTCCGTGCCGCTGCCACCGTCGAAGATGTCACCGGCCTCGACCCAGGTCTGCCGCGTCACGCTGAAGAGGTCGCCGCCGCTGCCGCCGTAGAGCGAATCCTGCCCCTCGGCACCGTTCAGCGAGTCGTCCCCAGCGACGCCATAGAGGGTGTCGTTGCCGGAGAGACCGTTGAGGATGTCTGCCCCATCCGTTCCTGTCAGCGTGTCATTGCCGCTGGTGGCGTTGCCGGAGAAGAAGATGGCTTCGATGTTGGTGATGAGAAGCGTATCTGGCAGCGAGCCGAGAGCGCCGAAGACATAGAGGGTGTCGCTGCCGCTGCCCCCGTCCAGGACATCGCCATTCGAGATGTCGGCCAGGCGGTCGATAAAGAAGCTGTCGGACCCGCTGCCGCCATAGGCCAGGTCTTGACCGCTGTTCAGGATAAAGTAGTCGTTGCCGCCATCGCCGAAGAGGCTGTTGACCGCCGTACCGCCGAAGAGGATGTCGGTTCCCTCCCCGCCGTAGAGCGACACCGAGGCCGTACCGGCCCCATAAAGGTTGTCGTTGCCGCCAAAGCCGCGGGCAAAGGCATAGCCGCTGGTGGCGGTCAGGCTATCGGCGGAGCTGGTGCCACCCAGACCATAGACCTCAACACCATTCACGACGGCGCCTACCGGCAGAGTGATGTTGCCGATGAGGAGCAGGGTGTCGGTACCGCTGCCACCGTAAAAGCTGTCGCCGGAGGTCAGCGCCGAGGGATCGCCGCCGATCAGCAGGTCATCGCCGCTACCGCCATATAGCCCGTCGCTGCCACTGTCACCAGCCAGGGTATCGTTGCCAACCTCACCTAGCAGGAAAGAATCGTCACCACTGCCGCCATAGACGGTGTCTTCGCCAGCGCCGCCGATAAGGCTGGTATCACTCCCCTCGCCACCGTAGATGCGATCCTGACCGCTCTCGCCGAGGAGGACGGCGTCAGCACCGGAGCCACCATCGACACGATCATCACCCGAGCCACCAAAGAGGTAAGAGTCGTTTCCAGTTTCGCCGCTCAGGCTGTCGTCGCCATCATCGCCAGTGAAGGCGAGGTCGCTGCCCAGACCGCCCTGGACTGTATCGTCTCCGGCGCCGCCGGAGAGTAAGAAGTCGCTCCCCTCGCCGCCGACAAGCGCGTCATCGCCTGCCCCGCCATAGAGGAAGTTGTCGATGCCGGTACCGCCCGCGATGGTGTCCGCTCCGCTACCACCATAATGTACTTCGTCGGTCCCGCTACCGCCGAAGATACTGTCGTCGCCCGACCCGCCGTAGAAAAGGGAGTCATCGCCACCGATGCCAATCAGGATATCGGCGTCAAGACCGCCGAAGATTCTGGCATCAATGCCATAGCCACCGATGAAGAGATCATTGCCGCTGCCACCATAGTGCAGGGAATCGTCGCCATAGCTCCCGTAGAGGGAATCTCCGCCCGTACCGCCGAAGAAGAGGGCATCGGCGCCACTGCCACCAATCAGGTAGTCATAGCCGCTACCACCGTAGAAGCGCTGATCCCTGCCGCTGTCACCGTAGAGGCGGTCTCCACCACTGTCGCCAAAGACCGCGACATCATCGCCGGAACCACCGAAAAGGCTGTCCTGACCCAGACCGCCGAAGAGATCCGCGTCCTCTCCCGCTCCGCCCTCGACACGATCATCGCCGCTACCACCGTAGAGGCGCCGGTCATCTCCGTCGCCGCCAGAGATCGTATCGCCGCCAGAGCCGCCGTAGAGAGAGTCGCTGTCGTCTCCGCCATTGAGGACATCGGTCCCCGCGCCGCCGAAGAGGCGGTCGTCACCGCCATACCCATAGAGGAAGTCGTCGCCGCCGGCGCCGAAGAGGCTGTCGATGCCACTGTTACCAGTGAGGATTTCGGGACCATTCACACCGGTTTGCGCCGCGTTCGGCGTTATCGTGGTTTCGATACCATAGAGGTAGAGACCGCTCGGCAGAGTGACGCCCGCCGCGATTACCAAGGTATCGTCGCCAGCACCACCGGAGATCAGATCGCCCGCCACCAGATCGCCTTGGCTTCTGATTATGAAGGTGTCGTTACCCGACCCGCCATAGACGCTGTCGATACCGGAGCCACCGACCAGGCCGGCGTCGTCGCCGCTGCCCCCAACGATAAAGTCGCTGCCAGAACCGCCGACCAGCGTCTTGTCGCCGCCCGATCCGCCATAGAGCCTATCGTCGCCGTCACGACCATAGAGGCGGTCATTGTCCAACCCGCCGTAGAGCGTGTCGTTCAGGCTCTGGCCGGTCACTGTATCCAGCCCGTCACCGGCGGAGATCAGATTGCCGGCACCTTCAACCCCGGTGGTGACGTCACTTAGGTCCGTAGCGCCGGCCACGACGAGTTCGATGTTGGTGATGAGCACGCCGGCTGCTAGCGGGCCCGACCCATTGAGCAGCAAGGTGTCGATTCCAGCGCCGCCGTCGAAGGTATCGCCAGCTTGCGCGCTCTCAGCCGCTGATACTGCCAGGACATCGTCGCCACTGCCGCCAAACAGGGAGTCCTGGCCGCTCCCGCCGCTCAAGTAGACGTCCGCGCCGCTGCCGCCGTAAAGCCTGTCGTCGCCATCTCCACCGGCAAGCAGGCTGTCGCTCCCACTGCTGGCCGTGATGACGTCACTGCCAGAACTGCCCCGAATGAAGATGAGCCCCTGGCTCGCGCCACTTATGCTGTCGGCACCGCTACCACCATAGGCGATGCTAACGGCGCCATCATCGGACGCGATGGTATCATCGCCAACACCGCCGTAGACGTTGCGCGCTTCCGCACCTCCGCGATTGGTGATGGTGTCGTTGCCGCTAGCCCCATTGAGGTCCTGTCCGCCGCCGGTGCCGATCAGGATTTCATCGTCGCCACTGCCACCGAAGATATCATCCAGCGAGCCCTGATTGCCAACGACCGTGTCATCGCCGTCTTCCTGGTAGGCGATGAGAACGGCGGCCTCAGCCAGCAGCGTATCGTTGCCGCTACCGGCGTAGAGGAAGACTGCGTCCTTTCCTGTCCCGGACAGGGAGAGCAGGTCATCGCCGCTGCCGCCGAAGAAAGAGGTTACGCTGGCGCGGTCGGAAACAACGCTGTCGTCGCCCTCGTCGCCGAGGAACCCGAAGACCTCGGCCCCGCTGCCGAAGACAGTGTCGGCTCCACTGCCGCCGTTCACGTCGAAGAGGCGGGATCCGCTGGTGCCGAAGATCGTGTCCGCGCCCGAGCCGCCGTATATGGAGCGGTCAGACCCGCTGCCCGGCGAGAGGCGGTCGTCGCCAGCCTCACCGAAGAGCCCGTCTTCGCCTGTTCCACCATAGAGGCTGTCGTCGCCCGACAGACCGTAGATGGAGTCGTTGCCTTCCGCGCCGTAAAGCAGATCGGCGCTGCTGGTGCCGACCAGCACATCGTTACCAGCCGAGCCGACCCGCCCGATGATCTCCACCGATGACAAGGTGACCCCGGCTGGAATGGTAACACCGGGTCCCAGCAGCAGGGTGTCAGTCCCACCACCACCAGCAATCCGCTCGCCATCAACCAACTCAGCCTGCTCGTAAGCGACGAAGAGATCGTCACTGCTGCCGCCGAAGAGGCTGTCTTTGCCCGCACCACCTGTGAGCGTGTCGTTTCCGGAGCGTCCCAGCAGAGTATCGGCGCCGCTGCGGCCGAAGAGGATATCTTCGTAGGCGTTGTATCCAAGAATCTGCTCGTCGCCGCTGCTGCCATAGCGCACCAGCCCTTCGACCGAGCTCAGCGACACGTCTGCCGGTAGGGTGGGAACGCCTGACAAAAGAAAGAGGGTATCGCTGCCACTGCCGCCATCGAAGCGCTCACCAACGCCGACCTCGTCTTCGGCGAAGATCACGAAAGTATCGTTGCCGCTGCCACCCAGGGCGATATTGCTGCCAGTGGCGCCGAGCAGCAGGTCGTCGCCAGCATCGCCGATCAAGGTGTCGCCGACTGAAGAGGCACTGTTCAGGATATCGTCGCCGCTCAGCCCGTGCAGGAAGTCCTGACCACCGGTGTTAGACAGGACATCGTCGCCGCTGCTGCCGGCCAGGCCGTAGACCTCGACACCAGATATCTCTAGCCCAGCCGGCGTGGTTCCGCCGTTCTGTACAAGCAAGGTGTCGATACCGGCGCCGCCGACGAGGACGTCACCGGCCGTTAGCTCGCCACCGTAGCGGACCAAGAGAATGTCGTCGCCGGAGCCGCCGTAGACAGTATCCTTCCCACTGCCGCCGCTGACCGTGTCAGCGCCACTGCCACCGTCGAGGGCCCGGTCCCGACCGCTACCGCCGTAGATGGTGTCGACACCGCTGCCACCATCGAACTCGCTATCGTTGCCGTAGCCGCCGATCAGGAGATCGTTGCCGCTGCCACCGGCGAAACTTAGGTCGTTGCCCGTGTCGCCCGACAGGGTGTCGTCGCCCAAACCACCGATCAAGACGGAGTCTTGACCGCTGCCACCATAGAGGCTGTCAGCACCGTTCCCGCCGTAGAGACCGACCTCGCTGCCGTCTTCGCCATAGAGGCGATCATTGCCGGAACCGCCGGCCAACACGCGATCATTGCCATCACTACCATAGAGGCTATCGTCGCCCTGCTCTCCATAGAGCCCGAAATCGCTGCCGCTGTTACCACTCAGGACGTCACCGCCACTGCCACCAAAGGCAGAGGAGTCATTGCCCTCACCAAGGTTGATGACGTCCGCGCCACTGCCGCCGTAGAGATCGGCGTCTTGGCCAGAGCCTCCATTGATCCTGTCGTCGCCGGAACCGCCGAAGGCCAGGGAATCGTCGCCGCTGTCCAGGCGGAGGCGATCGTCACCCGCGCCGCCATAGAGCAGCGCATCGTCGCCATAGCTAGCAGTGATCCTGTCATCGCCACTGCCACCATAGAGGCGATTGTCGTCCCCACTGGCGCCGTAGAGACTGTCCGCACCGCTATCGCCAGAGAGCGCAACATCATCGCCGGCACCACCAGAAACTAAGTCATCGCCACTGCCACCAAAGAAATCGGCATCGCTTTCAGCGCCACCGTAGATATCATCGGCGCCGCTACCGCCGACAAGCGAGCGGTTTAGTCCGTTGCCACCGTAGATGAGATCGTCGCCGGCGCCGCCGTAGAGGCTGTCGCTGCCCTCGCCGCCGTAGAGGCTGTCAAGGCCAGACCCACCGAAGCCGCCATCGTCGCCGCCGTATCCGGCCACGTTGTCATTGCCCGAGTTCCCGTAGAGCCGGTCATTGCCGTCACCGCCTAGAACATCATCGCCGGCAGTGCCATCGACCACGGTCGAAGAGGCGAAGAGATAGACATCAATCCCGGTGATCAGCGCACCGGCAGGAATGGTGACGCTGGGTGCCATGACCAGGGTGTCTGTGCCAACACCGCCAAAAATGCTATCACCAGCCTGGAGCTCGCCCTGATTTGCGACAACGAAAGTGTCGTTGCCATTGCCACCGAAGACCGTGTCCGCACCGGAGCCGCCGGTTATGCTCCCATCGTCGCCGCTGCCGGCGAAGATACTGTCGTTGCCGCTGCCGCCTGCCAGAAGAGCATCGTCCCCGTTGTCGCCGCTAAGGAAATCGTCGCCGTCACCACCGTAGACACGATCACTGTCATTACCGCCGCTCAGCTGGTCTCCCTCGGCGCCACCGAAGAGGGTGTCCACGCCAGAGTTACCGGAGACTCTAACACCGACACCATCAATGCCGCTCAAGACATCGCTGAGGCTGGAGCCCACGATGGAAAACTCTTCGACGTTAGTCACGGTAACCCCCGCCGGCAGAGTTGCCCCGTCATTCAAAAACAGAGCATCAAAGCCACTGCCGCCGTCGATGAAGTCGCCCGCCTGCAGCGGGGCATCGCGCCCTACGGAGAAGGTATCGCCGCCACTGCCCCCGAAAACCGAGTCGATGCCAAGACCGCCATCGAGCGAGATGTCATTGCCGCTATCGCCGAAAACCAGATCATCACCGCTGCCGCCGTAGAGGAAGAGATCATCGCCACTACCGCCATAGATGCTGTCTTGGCCGCTGCCGCCGAGGAAGCGCCTGTCGCCGCCGGCCCCAGCCGTCAGCGTGTCGTCGCCATCGCCACCGCGGAAATCGTCGTCACCGCCCTCGCTGCCGATCAGCTGGTCGCTGCCGCTGTCACCATTAAAGAGGTAGATGGAATCGTTGTTTGAGGTTCTGACATGCTTGGCCGCACTGAGAAGATCATCACCCGATCCGCCGTCGATGTAGGCCGCAGCGCCAGAGCCGCCATAGACAGTATCGGCGCCGTCGCCACCTTGGAAGTTAACGATTTGACCGGCGCTGCCCAGGAAGACGTCGTTGCCGCTGTCACCGCGCAGCATGGTGTTGGTCGCATCTTGATCGATGACCGTGTCGTTGCCGGAGCCACCGTAATGCAGGCTGAGCTCCTCGCCGCTGCCATAAACCAGGTCGTTGCCGTCACCACCATAGTGACGTCTTACGTCAAGATCGGATCGCAGCGTATCGCTGCCGGACCCGCCAAAGACAGAGGCAAGAACATCTGCGCCTGCGTCACCGGCCCGGATCGTATCCGACCCGCTGCCGCCATAGACGCGCAGCACACCATCGGCGGCATCGAGGCCGAAGTAGTCATCGCCGGGCCCGCCATAGAGGGAATAGGCGAGTTCTCCGGAGAAGAGGATGGTGTCGTTGCCACTGCCACCATAGGCAAAGGTAAAGTCTCCGGCGCCGTCGGGGATTTCCAAGAAGTCGGCACCTGACCCGCCAAAGAGGGCAGTGTCGTATCCGGCACCGCTATGGATCCGGTCGTCGCCCGCGCCGCCGGCGAGTGAGACGTCGTCGCCAGCCCCACCGAAGAGGCCGTCATCACCAGAGAGGCCGATCAGCTGGTCGGCGCCACTGCCACCGTAGAGCAGGTTGGGGCCGCTATCGCCGACCAGGGTGTCATCGCCGCTGCCTGCGACCGTGGCATAGACCTCGACCGAGAGCAGCGTGACGCCGACTGGGATGGTGACGCCAGCGCCCAGCAGCAGGGTGTCCGCCCCCTCGCCGCCATCGTAGGCCTCGCCGGCCGTCAGCTGGTCTTGCGAATCAACCCTCAGCAGGTCGTTGCCGGAGCCACCGGCCAGTCGATCCAAACCGCTGCCGCCGATCAGGGTGTCGGCGCCGCTGGTGCCGTAGAGGAGATCGTCGCCGCTCAGCCCATAGACGATGTTGACTTCGCTGCCGCCGGCGACGCTGTCGGCGCCGCTGGTGCCGTATTGCTGGATCGCCTCGACCGACACCAGGTTCGCACCGCCCGGCAGGTTGTCGCCGGCTTCCCGCAGGATCAGCGTGTCGGAGCCGCTGCCACCGTCGAAGCTGTCGCTCGCGGTCAAACGCTCGCTGGTGACGACGGAGAGCGTATCGCTGCCGCTGCCGCCGAAGGCCGTCTGCGTGCCACTTGCCGCGATCAGGCTGTCCGCCCCCTCGCCACCATAGAGGGTGAGCGCCTGGGCAGAGCCCTGCGTCAGGATATCGTCGCCGCTGAGGCCAGACAGGAAATCGAAGCCGCTGAAAGAAACAAGGGTATCGACACCGCTGGTGCCGGCCTGGCCATAGACCTCCACGCCCTGGATCGTCACGCCAGCTGGCAGCGCGGCCCCGCCGGAAATCAGCAGCGTGTCCGTCCCTTCGCCGCCGTAGAAGCTATCGCCTGTCGTCAGCGCCTGAGCGTCACCCGCCAGCAACAGGTCGTCACCGAACTGGCCGAAGAGCTCATCACTGCCCGTGCCGCCGCTGATGGTGTCGTCGCCACTGCCACCGACCAACCCATCATCGCCACCCGCGCCGCCGTAGATACGATCCTGACCACTGCCGCCGTAGAAGTTCCGATCGTTGCCGCTATCGCCATAGATCCGGTCGTCACCGGCCCCACCGCGCAAGTTAACATCGTCGCCGGCCCCGCCGAAGAGGACATCGTTTCCGCTCTCGCCCAAGACTGTCGCTTCCGTGCCACCAGCACCGAAAAGGCTGTCTGCGCCCGAGCCGAGATAGACGTCACTCTCTTGCGAGTCGCCGCCATAGACAAGGTCATCGCCGACCCCGCCGAAGAGCTCGTCGTTGACGCCATCTCCACCGAAGAGGGTGTCTGCGCCCGCACCGCCGTAGAGGCCACGATCGCTGCCGCCATCGCCATAGACCCGGTCCGCTCCAGAGCCGCCGAACAAGCTGGTGTCTGCGTTCGCGCCGCCAAAAAGCAGGTCTGCACCACTACCGCCATAGAGGCTGGTATCGTTCTGGCTGCCACCCGACAAGCTATCGTCGCCGAGACCGCCAATAAGGGCAAGATCATTACCTGCGCCGCCGTCTAGGCTATCGTCACCCGCGCCACCAAAAAGGCTGGTGTCAGCACCCGACCCACCGTAGAGCCTGTCCGCGCCATCGCCACCGTAGAGCTGTGCATCGATCCCGTCGCCAGCGAAGACCGTGTCGTCACCACTGGCACCAGAGAGTCGGCGGTCTTCACCTGCTCCACCAGAAAGGGCATCGTCGCCGGCGCCTCCGTAGAGGCCAAGGTCGTCGCCAGATCCACTGAGCAGAAGATCATTGCCGCTACCGCCATAGAGGCCGGCATCGTCACCGTCTCCGCCGGTGAGGAGGTCATCGTCGGTGGCGCCAAAGAGACGCCGATCCAGCCCGCCAAGGCCGTTGAGCGTGTCATCTCCCGCGCCACCGTAGAGGCTGTCGCTGCCGCTGGACCCGTCAAGGACATCCGGGCTCAAACCACCGAAGAGGCCGTCATCTCCATCCCGCCCAACCAGGCTGTTACCCTCGTCATCGCTGTAGAGGCGATCACGCCCAGTGTCTCCGAAGACCACACCGCTCGACGTCGCGACGATGCTGGCCTCACCGGTCAGGGTCACTTCGATATCCGTCAGCACCGCCCCGCCCGGGATAGTGACGCCGTCCGCGATGAGGAGCGTGTCGGAGCCGCTGCCGCCGTCCAAGCTGTCGCCATCGACCAGGTCGCCCTGGCTGCGTACAATGAAGGTGTCGGCGCCACTGCCACCTGCAACGGTATCGATGCCGCTGCCACCGACCAGGCTGCCGTCGTCGCCGGTACCGCCGAGGATCACATCGCTGCCGCTACCGCCGATGAGGCTAAGATCGTCACCGCTGCCGCCATAGAGGCTGTCGTCACCACCAGCACCCTCCAGCTGGTCGCTGCCAGCGCCACCGTAGAGGGTGTCGTCCAGGCTCTGGCCAGTCAGGCGATCCTGACTGCCGGCGCCGTAGAGCGTGTTGGTCTGGTTCCCTAGGCCGTCACGGCGGTCGCTGAGATTGGAGCCTTCAAAGACCACCGCCTCGATCGAGGTGAGGACCGCACCGCTGGGGCTGGACTCCTCACCGCGCAAGAGCAGGGTGTCGCTTCCGGTCCCGCCGTCAAGGATCTCGCCCGCAACGACATCGCCGCTTTCAAGCAGCACGACATCGTCACCACTGCCGCCGTAAACGCGGTCATCGCCGGCGCCACCGGCGAGGGTCCGGTCGTCGCCGCTGCCGCCATAGACCCGGTCGTCGCCTTCATCACCGTAGAAGCCGCTGTCATCGCCAAGGCCACCGGCCAAGGTGTCGTCGGCACTGCCGCCGTAGAACTCCGCGTCGCCGAAGACGCCGCCATAGAGGCTGTCATTACCAGCCTCCCCGTAGACTTCTTCGATGGTGGCATAGCCGCCGAAGAGCACATCGACGGCAGCGCCGCCGAAGAACTCCGAGATATCGCTTTGCGATAGACCAGTCAGGGTCGTTGGACCGATGACCGTGTCGCTGGCGTTACCGCCATAGAAGCCGTCGATCCGTCCACTGAGCGCAACGACGGTATCTTTACCGCCACCTCCGAACAGCGATCCTATCTGGACTTCACTGTCGAAAACAACGTCGTTGCCGGACCCACCGTAGAAGTAAGAAACAATGTCGCTGCCCGCGATCAGGGTGTCGTTGCCATCGCCACCGTAAAGGTAATAGGCCGTGCCGGTCCCCATCGCGATGGTGTCATCACCGTCCCCGCCGTAGAAGAAGCTGATGTCACCGTCGGTATCGCTCCCGCGCGCATAGTCGTCACCGCCGCCACCGAAGAGGAATGCGATCCCCTCGAGCCTTTCCAGGATCGTGTCATCGCCCTCGCCTCCGTAGAAGAAGGAGACACCGGCGCTGTCGCTGTCCAGGGTATCGGTTCCGGACGCGCCATAGGCGAGCAGGAGTCTTTCCTCACCGCCGTAGATAGTGTCGGCGCCGCTGCCCCCGAAGAGGCCGAGGTTGCTGCCTGAGCCTGCATAGAGGCGGTCATCGCCCTCAGCGCCTACGAGTGAGGTGTCGTCACCAAGGCCGCCGGCGAGGAGATCGTCACCGGACAGACCATAGAGGCGATCGGAGCCGCCGCCGCCGAAGAGCTCGTCCGGACCGCTGGTTCCGACCAGCGTATCATCGCTAACGCCCGCGCGTTGCGCGATCACCTCGACCGAGACCAGGCTGGCCCCGGCGGGCAAGGTCACACCGGGCCCCAGCAGAAGCGTATCGGTGCCCGCACCACCATCGAAGGTCTCGCCGGCCGTCACCTCGTCCTGCAACGCAATCGAGAGCACGTCCGCGCCAGAGCCGCCGTAGACCTGGTCGAGCCCATAACCACCGACCAGGCTATCGTCACCGTCTTGGCCGAAGAGGCTGTCGTCACCCGAAAGGCCTTCGATCCGATCGTTGACATCGGAGCCCGCGATGCTGTTGGCACTGGAGTCGCCGGTAATCTCGACCTGCTCGACATTGGCGATGACTGCACCGGCCGGGAAGGTGACGTTGAAGTCGCGGACGTAGATGGTGTCCGTGCCGCTACCGCCATCAAAGATATCGCCGTCGACGAGATCTGCTTGAGAGGCCACGAGAAGCGTGTCCTGGCCGGAGTCGCCGTAGAGCGCATCAGCTCCGCTGCGCCCGTCCAAGAAATCGTCGCCCTCGCCGCCGAAGAGACTGACGCTGTTGTCGAAGCTGTCGTAGAGTCTGTCGTCGCCGCTTCGCCCCTGCACGAAGTCGTAGGTTGAGGCGACGAAATAGGTGTCATTGGCGCTGAAGAGCGACACACCAATCGCTTCGACGCTGTCCAAGATCACACCGACTGGGATTGTGGTGTTGAGCGCCAGGATCAGGCTGTCGCTGCCGTCGCCACCGTAGAAGAGATCGCCGGCAACCAGTTCCGCCTGACAGCCGACGAGGAAGCTATCCTGGCCACTCTCGCCAAGAAGGACGTCGGCTCCCAGGCCACCGCGCAGCGTGTCGTCGCCGTCGCCGCCGAGGCCCAAGTCCTGGCCAGTCGCACCATAGACACTGTCAGCACCGCTGCCGCCATAGAGCCCGACATCCGAGCCGCTCCCGCCGTAGAGCACATCACTGCCGGAGCCACCCAGCAGGGAAACGTCGTTACCATCCTCGCCGAAAAGGCTGTCGTCACCCGCATCACCGGCAAGGTTACGGTCATTGCCGGCACCGCCGAAGACGCTGTCATCATCGATGCCACCGAAGAGGTCGGTATCACTTCCGACGCCGCCAAAGACGCTGTCGTCACCAGCACCGCCGATCAGCGAGCGGTCATCATCATCGTCTCCATAGACCGCATCGCTGCCACTACCGCCGTCGAGCAGAGTGTCTCTATTGGTGCCCCCAAAGAGGCGATCGCTGCCGGATCCACCATAGAAGTAGCCGTCGCTGTTGCCATCGCCGTAGAGACTGTCCGCGCCGTCCCCGCCGAAGAAGTTGAGGTCTCTGTTGAAACCGGCGGCCATACGATCATCACCCGAGCCACCATAGAAACCGGTGTCTCCGTACTGCCCGCCCTGGATGGCGTCGGCCCCTGATCCGCCGTAGACATAGTTCGCACCGCTGAGGCCCAGATCGATGCGATCGTCGCCGTCTCCACCGAAGATCAGGCTGTCTTGGCCGTTACCGGAAAAGATCGAGTCAGAGCCGCCGCCGCCAAACAAGAGAGCGTCGTCGGCGTCACCGCCATAGACAGTGTCATCGCCGTCACCGCCATAGAAACGCTCGTCCTGCCCAGCCCCGCCAAAGAGATCGTCGATACCGACCCCACCGAAGAAGGAGGCGTCATCGCCATTGCCGCCTTGGAGGTTGTCTTTACCCGAGCCGCCGAAGAAGCCCACATCGCTGCCACTGCCGCCATAGAGGCTGTCATTACCCGCCCCCCCATAGAGCGAGCGATCGAGCCCGTTTTCGGCAAGAACATCATCGGTTCCGGGTCCGCCGTAGAGGCTGTCGCTGCCGTCACCACCAACAAGAAAATCCGCCTGGCTCCCGCCGAAAATCCCATCGTCAGCGGCCTCGCCATAGAGGTTGTCGAAGCTCGATCCGCCGTAAATCCGGTCGGGCGCCGAGGTTCCATACTGACGGTCGCCACCGCTCGTGAGCGTGAGCGCGGGCTGAGCACTGATGGTCACATCGATACCATCCAGCAGCGCGCCAGCCGGCACCGTGACGCCGCTACCCAGGACCAGGGTGTCCAGACCCAAGCCGCCGAAGAGGCTGTCGCCGGCGGCCAGGTCTCCCTGGCTCAGCGCGACGAAGACGTCCGCGCCGGTGCCGCCATAGGCGGTATCCGCGCCAGAGCCGCCGACGATGCTGATGTCGTCGCCGTCACCGCCAAAGAGGGTGTCGGCCCCGCTGCCGCCGACCAGCGCGCCATCGTCACCCAAACCGCCCGCGATCCGATCATCGCCGGAAAGGCCATAGAGCCAGTCGCTGCTGGCACCACCGAAGAGCGTATCGTCCTGATTGGCGCCAAAGAGGCTGTCAGCGCCGGCGTTGCCGGACAGCAAGCCGTTCAGGTTCTCAAAGGCTGTGCGGACATCCCCTAGATCGTCACCGTCGATGTTGATGACTTCGATGTTGGTGAGGGAGAGATCGCTGGGGATGGTCGCAACGCCGCTGACCTGCAGCTCCAGGGTGTCGATCCCGTCACCGCCGTCAAAGCTGTCCGCTTCAATGTCCACATCGCGTTGCTGCAGCAGGACATCGTCGCCGCTACCGCCATAGACCCGGTCGCTGCCGCTGTCCCCGGCCAGGCGCGTGTCATCGCCGTCACCGCCGTAGATGCGGTCGGCACCGCTACCGCCAAAGAAGTCTGTGTCCGCACTGGCGCCAGCAAAGAGGCGGTCGTCGCCATCCTCACCGATAAAGTCCCGATCATAGCCACCGGCACCGTAGAGCACGTCGGCACCACTACCGCCCTCAACCGTCGTGTCGACCTGCTCACTGCCGACCAGCGTGTCATTGCCGCTCTCGCCATAGGCACTATAGAGCGCACCAGCGTTGGCAAGAATGGTATCGTCGCCAGCGTCGCCGCTGAGATAGGCCTGCCGGCCACTGGTGGTTTGCGCGACCGCACCATAGATCACGTCGGCGCCACTGCCGCCGTAGAAGCTCTCTATCTGGCCCGGCCCAGCAAAAAGGCGGTCGGCGCCCGAGCCGCCGTAGAAGGTCCCGACGGAGGCACCGCTGCCGAGCCTTGCCGAGAGGCTGTCGTCGCCCTCGCCGCCAAAGAAGTCACTGGCATCGCCAGATCCGGCGTAGAGCCTGTCCCCGCCACTGCCACCGTAGGCACCAACAAGCTCACCGCCGCTGCCGCCGGTGATGGTGTCGCCGCCCGTGTCACCAAAGAAGCTGGTACCACCACCGCCACCGGCGAAGAGACTGTCGTCGCCGGCGCCGCCAACAAAGTAGCTGTCCAGCCCATTGCCGCCATAGAGGCCGTCGTTGCCGCTGAGCCCCTCCAGCCGGTCGCTGCCAGTGGCCCCATAGAGGCGATCATCGACAGAGGTGCCGGTCAGGCTGTCATTGCCGCTGCCACCTACCTGCCCATAGATCTCGACCGAGGCCAGGGTGACGCCGACCGGAATAGTGACGCCCGCGCCCAGCCGCAGCACATCACTGCCGCTGCCGCCGTCCAAAAGCTCGCCAGCCGTCAGCTCGTCTTGGGACAGGATGGCGAGTGTATCCGACTCGTCGCCACCATAGACCCGATCGATCCCGCAGCCGCCATAGAGCAGGTCGCGCCCGTCGAAACCGAAGAGCGTGTCCTGGCCACTGAGCCCGAACATGCTGTCGATCAGGTTGCTGCCGTAGAGGGTGTCGTTCCCGCTGGTGCCGACGAAAAGCTGAGCCTCGACCGAGGTGATGGTCACGCCAGCCGGCAGGATGACGTCGCCTTGCAGATAGAGGGTATCGACGCCGCTGCCGCCGAAAATCGCGTCACCGGCGATCAGCGCAGCCTGGTCATTCGCAACGAAAAGGTCGCCGCCGCTGCCGCCGTAGGCTGAGGCGGCGCCGCTGCTGTTTGAGATGGTATCGCTGCCGGCCTCCCCATAAATGCGCAGATCATCACCACTGGCGATGTAGAGCGTGTTGTCGCCCGAATCTCCGACGAAGGCCGTCACCTCCACCGAGGTCGTCAGCACGCCGGCCGGTACCAAGCTGGAGTCAAACAGCCTTAGGGTGTCGGCACCTGGTCCACCGTCAAGGAAATCGCCGGAGGTCAGTTCTGTTTGACGATAGACAAGGAAGGTGTCATCAGCCCCACCACCGAAGAGGCTGTCTTGACCCGTGTTCCCGTTCAAGACATCCGGGCCAGCGTCGCCAAAGATAGCAAAATCATCCCCGGCATTGCCTAGAATCGTGTCGCTACCAGCACCGCCAAAGACGCTCGCGTCATCTCCCGTGCCAAGCGCGATCAGATCGTTTCCGGTATCACCAAAAACCTGGCTGTCAGCACCGTCGTCTAGCAGCAGTGTATCTGTACCGTCTCCACCGAAAACACTGACGTCATCCCCGCCACCGGCTGATACTGTATCAACTCCGCTGCCGCCCTCGAGCAGACTGTCCGGGCCGGCGCCACCCAAGATCGTATCGGCGGCGTCGCCGCCTTGCAGCGGTCCGTCCGCACCGCTGCCGGCGACAAGGAGATCAGAACCGCCGCCACCGTAGAGACTGTCAGCGCCACTCAATCCATAGATGCGGTCATCACTGCTAGAACCCGCCAGGCTATTGTTTTCCCCCGCAGAACCGACGTAGATTGCCATGGTCACACTCGTTTCTGTCGAAGTTTATCATATTATCGGTTTTGTGAGACTGTCGCATAAGCGCCAACGCAACTAAAGTCTATTCCTTGTGATGGAACCGTCGTTTTCTTGCAGTGCGTTCCTTTGAGGCTGCAAGAATTGAAGCGGCATCTAGAGGCTGCAAATGCTCCCGCAGCGGTGCCGCGCTCAACTCCGGCCGCGAAAGAGGCGGGAGAAAAAGAGGATCAGCAGTCCGAGCACGCCGAGCACCAACAAGGCTGGCTGCTGCAGCAGCGGGAAGACCAGGTCTTCCCAGGTCCAGGGGGCGACGTGACGAACCAGTGCGGGCTCCAGCAAGAGCAGGCTGTCGCGATCGATCAGCGCCCAGATATCACCCAGTGAGGAGAGCGCGAAGAAGCCATCGCCGATCCAGCGGATCACGTCCCAAATCAGGGTCCCGGCGGCCATCGCCATCACCAAAAGGCCGAGCCATCCAAGAAGGCTGCGCAAGCGACGCTCCTCCATAGCAGAAGAGCCCCAATGCACCAGCGTTGAGGCTCATCACAGGCTTTCGCCTGGCTTGAATGCAGTCCGCCGGGCTCCAGGTCAAGAACCCGGCGGACTACACATTCTAGTTACCGGCAGACTGCTCCAGGCTCAAGCCGCGCGCGGCTCGGTCCTTCAAGAGCTCCGTCAGCCAATCCGGGTCCATTTCCGGCACGGAGGAGAGCAACAGGTCGGTGTAGGGATCGTGCGGCGGCTTGAAGATGTCGTTCTTCTCGCCCTGCTCCACCACCTTGCCCTGCTTCATCACCACCACGTCATCGGCGATGGCGCGCACCGTGGCCAGATCGTGGGTGATGAACATATAGGCCAGCCCCAGCTCCCGCTGGAGGCGGTCCAGCAGACGCAAGATGCCCTCTGCCACCAACTGATCGAGGGCCGAAGTCACCTCGTCACAGATGATCATCGATGGCTCGGCGGCCAGCGCCCGGGCGATACAGATACGCTGCTTCTGCCCACCGGAGAGCTCGCTGGGGAAGCGGTCGATGTAGTCATCCGGCTCCAGCTCGATCTCCGACAAGAGTTCGCGGATACGCTCGGTCCGTTTGGCGCCGTGCATGCCGAGATAGAAGCTCAAGGGCCGGCCGATGACATCGCGGATGCGCTGCTTGGGGTTCAGCGCCGTGTCGGCCATCTGGTAGATCATCTGCATGTGGCGCAGCTGATCGCGCGGCCGCTGCTTGGTGGCCGGCTTCAGGGCCTCGCCGCGGTAGAAGACCTGGCCTTCCGTCGGCGGCAGCAGCCCGGTGATGCAGCGCGCGGTGGTCGACTTGCCCGATCCGCTTTCGCCCACCACGGCGACGGTCTGCTTCTCGAAGAGCTCGAAAGAGACGTTGTACAAGACCGGCACGTCGCCGTAGGAGGCCGAGACGTTGCGCACCTCGATGATCGGCGTCATGCCTTCCTTGCGCACGAAGGGCTCGGCCTTCTTGAAGCTGCGCACCGCCCAAAGCGACTTGGTGTAGTCCTCACGCGGGGTTGCCAGCATGGAGCGGGTGTCGGACTCCTCCACCAGATCGCCGTAGCGCAGCACCATGATGCGGTCGGCCATCTGTGCCACCACGGCCAGGTCGTGGGTGATGTAGATGGCAGCCGTGTTGAACTGCTCCACCGCGTCGCGGATGGCCGCCAAGACCTCGATCTGCGTGGTCACGTCCAGGGCCGTCGTCGGCTCGTCGAAGACGATGAGGTCGGGACGGCAGGTCATGGCCATGGCGGTCATGGCGCGCTGCAGCTGACCGCCCGAGACCTGGTGAGGATAGCGGAAGCCGATCTCGTCAGGGTTCGGCAGCTGAATCCGCCGGTAGAGCGCAACGGCGTCATGCTCCGCATCCTTGCGGCTCATGACGTGGTGCTGCAGCGGCACCTCGATGGTCTGCTCGATCAGCTTGTGCGCCGGGTTGAAGGAGGCCGCAGCCGACTGGGCCACATAGGCAATACGCGAGCCGCGCAGGCGCCGGCGGCGTTCTTCCGGGGCGCCCACCAGTTCCTCGCCCTCGAACTTCACCGAGGAGCCGGAGGTGATGCGGCAGCCGTCGCGGGTGAAGCCCATCGACGCCAGGCCGATGGTGGACTTGCCCGCACCCGATTCACCGATCAGCCCCAGCACCTCACCCTTGTGCAGGGTGAGGTCGATGCCGTGAACGATCTCGTTCCAGACTTCGCCGCTGCGGCCTTCGATGCGGAGGCCCTTAACCTCCAGCAGGACCTCTTGCTGGTTGTTGCTGTCACTCATGGTTCCAGAACTCTCCTTAGTCCTTCAGGCCGCTGGAGCGGTGCAGCATCCAGTCAACGACGAAGTTGACGCCGACGGTCAGCAGCGCGATGGCAGCAGCCGGCAGCAGCGGGGTGATATCGCCGAAGGTGATGAGGGTGGCGTTGTCACGCACCATCGATCCCCAGTCCGCGGTCGGCGGCTGGATACCCAAGCCCAGGAAGCTGAGCGCGGCGATGAAGAGGAAGACGAAGCAGAAGCGCAGGCCGAACTCCGCCACCAAGGGCGCCATGGCGTTGGGCAGGATCTCATGGCGGATCTGCCACCAGAGGCCCTCACCACGCAGCCGGGCGACCTCCACATAGTCCATCACGACGATGTTGATCGCGACCGCGCGTGCCAGACGGAAGACACGCGTTGAATCCAGCACCGCGATGACGATCACCATGTTCACCAGATTGGTGCCGAAGATGGTCAGCAGCAGCAGCGCGAAGATCAGCTGCGGGATGGCCATCAGCACATCCATCAGGCGCGACAGCCCCTGATCCAGCCAACCGCCCAGCGAGGCCGCCAGCAGCCCCAGCAGGCCGCCGAGGAAGAAGGCCAGGAGCGTAGTGACGATGGCGATCGCCACCGTGTTCTGCGCGCCATAGAGCAGACGCGAGAACATGTCACGGCCCAGGTTGTCGGTCCCCAGCAGGTACTCCCCACCCCAGGGCTCATACTCGAAGCCCACGACCTCGGTCTCGCCGAAGGGCGCCAACGCGCCTGCGAAGATCGCCACGAAGCAGTAGACGGCGATCACGATCATGCCGAACCAGGCGGTAATCGGCGCCTTCTTCAGCTCTTTCCAGGTATTTGCCAACATGATGCGTCTACCTCGGGTGCAGCAGACGCGGGTTACTCACGATCGAGAGTATGTCCGCAGTCAGGTTCAACAGGATGTAGGTGGCGGCAAAGACCAGGCTGCAGGCCTGCACCACGGTGATGTCACGCTTGGCCACCGAGTCGACCAGCAGCTGGCCCAGACCCGGGTAAACGAAGACCACCTCCACGACGACCACGCCCACCACCAGGTAGGCCAGGTTCAAGGCCACCACGTTGATGATCGGGGCCAGGGCGTTGGGCAGCGCGTGGTGGACGATGACCCGTCCACGCGGGATGCCCTTGAGGCGTGCCATCTCGATGTAAGGCGAGGCCAGTAGGTTGATGATGGCCGCCCGGGTCATGCGCATCATATGCGCGGTCACCACGGCGGTCAGCGTCAAGGCCGGCAGAAGCGTTCGATAGACCTGATCCGCAAAACTGGTATCCGCCCCGATGTTGGAGATTGAGGGGAAGATGCCCGCGTTCACCGAGAGGAAAAGGATCAGGATATAGGCGACGAAGAACTCCGGAAAGGAAATCGCCGAGAGGGTGAAGACGTTCACACCACGGTCGAAGAGGGAGTTGCGATAGAGGGCCGCCATGACACCCAGGGTCAAGGCCAAGGGCACCGAGATCACGGCCGCCAGACCGGCGAGAAAGAGGGTGTTGCTAAGGCGGGTACCGATCAGTTCCGAAATCTCGCGGTCACTGGCGAGAGACCGGCCCAGGTCGCCGGTGACGATACCGCCCAACCAATCGAAGTAGCGGGTGAGCGGCGGCTGATCGAGGCCGAGTTGCTTACGGAAGGCTTCGACCGTTTCCGGCGTGGCCGATTGTCCGAGGATCTCCTGCGCCAAGTCACCTGGCAGCATTTCCACCGCTGCGAAGATGATGATGGAGACCACGAAGAGCGTGATCAGGCCGAGCCCGAGACGCTGCAGGGTCATTTTTAGAATCGGGTGCATCGTTGCGGCGCGGCCGCCCCCCTTTTTTGCTGTTCAGTCTCCGCGGGTTGTGACGGCCAGAAACACCGCCTCGTCATGCGCCAGTATCAGGCGATATATGCAAGATCAGCATAGGCACGGGCCGAAGGGGCTGGCAACACGCCAATGCCACCTTCGGCCCGTGATTTCTCCACGAGGGTGCAAAGGGCTATTAGCTAGCAAACCACCAGCGCTCAGAGAACTTCTGGCCATCCATGTCCCAGTTCGCCGCCATCTGGCCATGTGCGACACGATCGCTCATCGCCATGACATAGTTGGAGAACATGGGCACCACGGCACCGCCGTCGTCACGCACCAGCGCCTGCATCTCGTAGTACATGTCGCGGCGCAGATCCTGATCGAGTTCCGCGCGGGCCTTGATCAAGAGCTGGTTGAAGCGCTCGTTCGCCCAGAAGGTCTCGTTCCAAGGTGCACCCTTCTCGTAGGCGGTGGCGAACATCCAGTCCTCGGTCGGCCGGCCACCCCAGTAGGAGGCGGTCCAGGGCTTCTTCAGCCAGACGTTCGACCAGTAACCATCGTTGGGCTCGCGTACTGTGTTGATGGTGATGCCTGCCTTGGCAGCGTCTTCTGCGTAGAGCTGGGAGGCGTCCACGGCACCTTGGAAGGCGGCATCGGCCACGTTCAGATCGACCTTGAGCTCGCTCAAACCGGCCTGTTTCAGGTGGAACTTGGCCTTGTCCGGATCGTAGGCCCGCTGCTCCAGATCCGCGGCGTAGTAGCGGTTCGACCGACCGATCGGGTGATCGTTGCCGACCGTGCCATAGCCACGCAGGATCTTCTCCACCAGTTGCTCGCGGTTCAGCGCGTACTTCAGCGCCAAGCGCACATCGGGGTTGTCGAAGGGAGCCACGTTCACGTGCATGGGGAAGGTGTAGTGCAGCGTGCCGGAGGTCTGATCGATCCGCAGACCCGGGCGGCGCTTCAGCATGTGCACCGTCTTCAGATCGGGCCGGCTGATGACATCGACCTCGCCGGTGATCATCGCATTGGTCCGCGCGGCGGGATCAATGATCGACAAGATCTGGATCTCGTCGAAATGCGCCCGGTCGCTCTTGAAGTAGTTCGGGAACTTGGTGAAGAGCGCCCGCACACCTGGCTCGAACTCGGTGATGGTATAGGGACCCGTGCCGATGCCCTTGGAGGGGTCGATCTTGCCACCTTCGCTCGGCATGATGCCGATGTGGTAATCGCTGACGATAAAGGGGAAGTCGGCATCGCCACCTGACAAGGTGAAGACGACGGTGTACTTGCCGTCCGCCTTGATGTCGGTGATCGGCGCCACGATCGGCTTGGCAGCTGAGTTGGTCTCCTCACCGCGGTGGTGATTGAAGGAGGCGATGACGTCTTCCGCCGTCATCTCCTTGCCATTGTGGAACTCCACGCCCTCGCGCAGCTTGAAGGTCCAGGTGGCTGCATCGGCGGAGGCTTCCCAGCTTTCCGCAAGCTCCGGCTGGAGCTGACCGTCGCTGCCAATCTCCGTCAGGAAGTTCATGAAGGCAAACGACATACCGATGGTAAAGTCGTTCTCGTAGGTCGCCGGATCGAGGTTGTCAGTGGTGGAGCCGTGCGCACAACCGTAGCGCAGCCGTCCGCCCTTCTTCGGCGTCTCCGCCAAGGACGGCAGGCTCATGCCGCCTGCCATGAGGCCAAGCGCGCTGGCGCCGACCAGCAGATTGCGGCGGCTTAGGCCAGAGCTCTGCTGGCTCCCGTTTTCGTCACTCATCCCAGATGTCTCCCAGCTTGTTGTATGTGTTTTTAACAAGGATCGGCATTGCATAGCCGTCATGAGCAAAGGTCAAGGCTCCATGAAGAAAATTAATGGTGAGCATCGACTTCTCTTGCCGAAAAGGGGCATCAGCCAGGAGGGAGCGGCGAAAATGGGCTTGATCGCTCCATCAAAACCCCGCCTCTTGCCGCCATGACGCCGCCCCTGTTCGATTCCGCCTTCCGTGACCGGCTTGAGGACCTCTTCGCCTGGCGCCGCGACGTACGCCGCTTTCGCAGCGATCCCCTGCCCGACGGCAGCCTGGAGCATCTCTTGGACGTGACGGATCTCGCCCCCTCGGTCGGCAACGCGCAGCCCTGGCGCTTCGTCCTGGTCGAGACGCCGGCCTGCCGGGCGGCGGTTCGCGCATCCTTTATTGCCTGCAACAAAGCGGCGCTGGCCTCCTATGAGGGGGAGCGGGCGGCGCTCTATGCCCAGCTGAAGCTGGAAGGCCTGGACCAAGCGCCTGTGCAGCTGGCCGTCTTCTGCGAGGAAGCCCCTGCCCAAGGCGGTGGGTTAGGCCGCGCCACCATGCCGGAGACCTTGGCCTACTCGGTCGTCGGCGCCATCCAGACCCTCTGGCTGGCCGCCCGCGCCGAGGGCATCGGGCTTGGCTGGCTGTCAATCCTGGACCCGGGCGAGGTGACCCGCGCATTGGATGTGCCGGAAAGCTGGCACTTCATCGCCTATCTCTGCCTCGGCTGGCCGGAGGAAGAGCACCTGGACCCGGAGCTGGTGCGGCACGGCTGGCAGGAGCGCGGGACGTCCAGCCGCGAGCGCTTGCTGCGGCGCTGAGGGGCCCCTTTGCTGACAGATCGCGATCAAATGTGATCGACAGCTGATCTTCAGCCTAGGCCTGCACCCCCTTTTGCGATTAGCGTTGCTATCAAAGTGGGAGGAACGGCCGCGCAGATGGCCAAAGAGCAGACCCGAACCCGAACAGCGACGAGGATTTCTGGGACCATGAGCGACTCAAAGAATATTGATCTGGTGAAACGCCAGCTGGTTGACGGTGAGATCGACCGGCGCAGCTTCCTGCGCCTCTCCACCCTTCTGGGCCTCTCGGCCACGGCGGCCTATGCCTTTGCCGGCAAGGTCACCGGCGACGGCAGCGCCTTGGCGGCCGATGAGGGGCCCGGCAACATCCCCATGGGCGGCAGCATGAACCTGGGCATGGTGGTGCAGCCGATCGACAACCCGCACACCTTTGCCTGGGTGCAGCCCAGCAACATCGTGCGTCAGGTCTGCGAGTACCTGACCTACACCGACAGCGCGAACATCACCCACCCCTATCTGGTGGAGTCCTGGGAGGCCAGCGACGACCTCAAGACCTGGACCTTGAACATCCGCAAGGGGGTCAAGTGGCGCAACGGGCGTGACTTCACCGCCCAGGATGCCGCCTGGAACCTGGCGCGCGTGCTGGATCCGGAGACCGGCTCTTCCGTCATCGGCCTGATGAAGCCCTACATGCTGGAGGAGACGGACGGCACCACGGTCTTGTGGGACACCAACGCGATCGAGGTGGTGGACGACCACACC
>JBCBSF010000031.1:0-50511 GCA_039819325.1 Pseudomonadota bacterium
TGGTGAGGAAGTAGGCGCGCAGGTCCTGCGCCGTGCCGGGGATGAAGCGCAGCAAGCGCGGCAGGCGGCGCAGGACCGCCATCTGACCGGCACCACCGGACTTGCCCGGCTTCTTGGAGCCGCGCAGGCGCTTCAGCATGGCCATAAGGCCGCTTTGCGAGCCGTCCATCTTCAGGCCGCCCAGGCGGGTCAGACGCACGATCTCCGGCGCCGACATGCAGCCGACGATGGCCTTGCAATCCTCGGCGCGGGCTTTCAGCGCCGGCAGGACCGCCTGCATCTGCTCTTCCAGGAAGAGCATGGTGACCAGGATGATATCGGCGCTTCCAATGTCGTCGAGGCAACGCGGCAGTGCTTGGGGATCGTCGCTCCAGTCGGCCACGGCGTGGAAACCGATGGTGAGACCGGGGTGTTCCTTGGCCAGAAGCGGACGGGCACGATCGACCGACCCAGCCAGGTGGTTGTCCAGAGTAACGATGACGACGCGCAAGGGCGCCGCCGGCTCAACGGCCGAAGTGGGCTTTTGCGTCATAAAGCGTCTCGACTGTGATCGTGGCCAGCCCCTGCTGACCGGCGAAAGCCTCCGTGTTGCGGCGTGCCTTACCGCGAACGAAGAAGGGGATCTTCTTCAGTTCGGCCTCTGCTTCCGGCGTCCAGCGCGGGTTGGCAGGGGTCTCGGTCGTTTCTTCTTGTTGGGTCCTTTGCTCTTGGACCGGGCGCTCCAGCACCGCCACACCGCCTGCAAGCTCCGGCTCGGCCGCTTTTGGCGCGGTGCCGTGGCCCAGGTGGGAGGGCCCGGCCTCGTCATGGAACTCAAAGTCCTCGCGGAACATGCCCAGCAGGTGCTCTTCCAGGCCCATGACCAGCGGATGCACCAGGGTGTCGAAGAGGACGTTGGCGCCTTCGAACCCCATCTGTGGAGAGTAGCGGGCCGGGAAGTCCTGAACATGGACTGGGGCAGAGATGACCGCGCAGGGGATGCCCAGCCGCTTGGCGATGTGGCGTTCCATCTGCGTGCCCAGCACCATCTCGGGCTGCAGTTCGGCGATGCTCGACTCGACCTCGAGATAGTCGTCGGTGATCAGCGCCTCGAGGCCCAGCGACTGGGCGGTGGCGCGGACATCGCGGGCGAATTCGCGGTTGTAGCAGCCGATGCCGACCACGGTGAAACCCAGCTCTTCACTGGCCACCCGGGCGATGGCGCAGGCATGGGTCGCATCGCCGAAGACGAAGATCCGCTTGCCCGTCAGGTAGTTGGAGTCGACCGAGCGTGACCACCACGGCAGACGCGCGCCTTCCTCCTTCACCGCGGCCACCACGGCGGGGTCCAGCTCCGCGACTTTGGCGACCTCGTCGATGAAGTCGAGCGTGGCGCTGACCCCGATCGGCACGGTGCGGACGCAAGGCTGCTTGTGGCTGCGCTCCAGCCAGCGGGCGGCGGTGTCGCCGGTTTCCGGATAGAGCAGAACGTTAAAGTCGGCCTCGGGCAGGCGGGCGATGTCCGCCGGCGTGGCGCCCAAGGGTGCGGTGACCTTCACCGCAACGCCCAGCTTGGCCAGCAGGCGGGTGACCTCGGCCACATCGTCGCGGTGACGGAAGCCAAGCGCGGTCGGGCCCAGCAGATTGCAGGTCGGCCCGCTCTCAGCCTTGGCCTCGGCAGGCCGCGCCAGGTGGCGGACCAGCTGATAGAAGGTCTCGGCAGAGCCCCAGTTTTCCTTGCGCAGGTAGGAGGGCAGCTCCAGCGGGATCACCGGCAGGCCCAGATCCATCGACTGGGCCAGGCCGCCGGGGTCATCCTGGATCAGCTCGGCGGTGCAGGAAGCGCCGACCAGCAGGGCCTGCGGCTGAAAGCGGGCGACGGCATCGCGCGCGGCGGTCTTGAAGAGCTCCGCGGTGTCGCTGCCTAGGTCGCGCGCCTGGAAGGTGGTGTAGCTCACCGGCGGGCGGTGATTACGCCGCTCAATCATGGTGAAGAGCAGATCGGCGTAGGTGTCGCCTTGCGGTGCGTGCAGCAGGTAGTGAAGGCCCTTCATGCCGGTGGCGACGCGCATGGCGCCGACGTGCGGCGGTCCCTCGTATGTCCAGACGGTCAGCTGCATGGCGGCTAGACCCGAAGCCGGGTGCGGCGATCCAAGGGCCGGGCGAAGAGGCCGGCCAGATCGGCGGCCTGCTCGTAGCCCTGGATCGGCGTGAAGACCAACTCGATGGCCCACTTGGTGGCCAGGCCCTCGGCCTCCAGCGGGTTGGCCAGGCCAAGCCCACAGACGGTAAGGTCGGGTGCGGCGGCACGGCAGCGGTCGAGCTGCAGATCCACGTCCTGACCCTCGCTCAAGGCTGTGCCGGCCGGCAGCAGCGCCAGCTCCTCGGCCAGGTGCTGGCGGTGCAGATAGGGGGTGCCGACCTCCAAGAGCTCCATGCCCATCTCCCGATGCAGCATGCGGGCCAGCGGGATCTCCAGCTGGGAATCGGGGAAGAGGAAGAGGCGCTTGCCTTCCAGCTCTGGCCGCAGGCGGCCAAGCGCTGCTTCGGCGCGGGCGCGCGGGGCTGCCGTGACCGCCTCAAAGCGCTCGGCGGAGACGCCCCAAGCGCTAGCGGCGGCTTTCAACCAGGCCGTGGTGCCCTCGGCGCCCAGCGGGAAGGGTGCGGCAAGGCGGGTGGCGCCCCGCTCCTCCAGCGCCCGGGCGGTATCGGCCAGGAAAGGCTGGGCCAGCAGGTACTTGGTTTTGGGGCCGACAGCCGGCAGGTTTCCGGCCAGGCGCGGCGGCAGGAAGGTGACCGGGCCAATCTCCAGCTGATCGAAGAGACGGCGGAATTGGTCCTCTACCACGTCCGCCAGCGCGCCGACCACCAGCAGGTTGGCAGGCGCGTCCGCGGCTTGAGCGGGCAAGTCGGGCACCAAGGCAGCCAGGCAGGCGTCTTCGCCTTGCGTGAAGGTGGTCTCGATACCACTGCCGGAGTAGCTTAGGACCCGCACCGCCGGGCTGTGCTGGCGGCTCAGGCGCTGCGCAGCGCGGGAGAGATCCAGCTTGATGACCTCTGAGGGGCAGGAACCGACCAGGAAGAGCAGCTTGATCTCCGGCCGGCGGGCCAGCAGGCGGCCCACCACCTTGTCCAGCTCCTCATTGGCGTCGGCCAGACCGGCCAGGTCTTTCTCTTCGATGATTGCGGTACCGAAGCGGGGCTCGGCGAAGATCATTACGCCGGCGGCCGACTGCAGCAGGTGCGCGCAGGTGCGTGAGCCGACGACCAGGAAGAAGGCGTCTTGAATCTTGCGGTGCAGCCAGACGATCCCGGTCAGACCGCAGAAGACCTCCCGCTGTCCACGCTCCCGCAAGACGGGGGCATCTTGGCAGCCGGTGCCTTGTCCTGGCCGGTCGAGGAGCGTGCTGTCGGAGGGCATGGCTGGCGAACCGATCGCTTAGCCGCGCGCGCCCGAGACGGCGCCGTCCATCGGCGCCTCCAGCCGTGCAGCCCGCAGTTTCAGTAGGAACTGTCCAGCATTGATGACGTAGGCGACATAGGCCGCCAGCGCCAAGACCAGCTGCTCTTCCACCGTGCCCCAGCCGAAGAGGATGGCGGCCAGATAGGCGGTGTGCAGCGCCAGGACCAGCATGGAGACCACGTCTTCCCAATAGAAGGCGGGTGCGAAGAGCCAGTGGCCGAAGACCTCTTTCTCCCAGATCGAGCCGGTAACCATGATGGTGTAAAGCACGCCGGTCTTGATCACGATGGACCCCACGGCCAAGGCCAGCCCCTCGCCTGTGGCGAAATAGCGCAGCACCAGGCCCAGGCTGATCAGGAAGACGAAGAACTGCAGCGGCGCCAACACGCCTTGAACCAAGGTCCAACGGCTCTGATCGCGGCGCTTGCGCTCCTCGCGGGTATAGAGCGGCGGGCGCTGGCTTTGCGCCTGACTGCTGCAGTGCAGGCCGGCATGCGTGCTCCAGGGGCAGGGGGCGATGTAGTCCAGGATCCGGTCGACCAGGCCGCCGTTCCCGTCCAGCTGGCCGCTGGACCCCAGGGCGACAGCGCCATTGCCGGCCCTTCTGCCCTGTCCGCCTGAGGAATAACCGCGTGACTGCATGGTCGTCTCCCTGCTCTCGCCTTCGCCGGGCAGCTGCCCGTGGCGCGCTATCTGGGGAGAGCCTACGAGGCCTCGTTCCAGCTGTCAACAAAACACGACGTCCAAAAGAATTGACACACCCTTGGGAAGCTGTAAAACTACGCTGGCTGCTCGTTGAACAGCATTTTGTTTGCCAATTGCCCGGGAAACTGATGAGCTACGCGCCAGACAAAGCCAGGCCGGCAAAAATGCGGTACAGTGCGTCAACGCACGCCTGGCGCGCAGAACAGTCTGCGCCAGAGCCGGCCACACCGGGTGAGCCAGCGACCAGCCTCGCCGCAGCGACGGCTGACCTTGCACTTGCTGCGCACCGCCCGAGACTACTGGGGAGGCGCAGCATGGGACGGTCGATGGACGGCAACGACCAAGAGACTGGATCGACGAGGCAGAGCCGCAGTCCCGAAGAGGACGCCGAAAGGGCGCAAGCCGCTAAGGCTGACGGCGAAAAGGGTATCGTGAAGGCGCAGAACGAATGGCTGGAACGCGCAATCCAGAACGAGATCGTGCCTCGCTTGATGCTGGCGCACCGCAATGACCACCCGGCCATGCGGACCAGTGACGACAGCGAGGCACCGCCCTTGATCGGTCAACCGGCGATCGACTCCTTTACAGCCTTGGTGCTGGAAGGCGATCAGGTGGCCGTCAAGACTTTCACCGACAAGCTGCTGAGCCACGGTGTTCCGCATGAAAGTGTGCTGCTGGATCTACTGGCCCCCACCGCGCGGCGCTTGGGTGACATGTGGACCCAAGACCTTTGCGACTTCACCACGGTGACCATCGCCTTGGGCCAGCTTCACACCTTGCTGCGACAAATGGGGCGTGACCAGCCCAACAGCACCGTAGACCTTTCGACGCGCAAGCGGATCCTGCTGATGCCGCTGGCAGGCGAACAGCACAACTTCGGCGTCTTGATGGTGGGCGAGTTCTTTCGCCGCGCCGGCTGGGGTGTCTGGGGCGACCCGCCCTTGCCACACGACGACATGCTGGACCTGATCCGCGAGGAGTCATTCCCCATCGTCGGCCTGTCGGTTTCCGCCGACCGTCAACTGGACAAGCTGATCTCGACCATCAACGCTATTCGAGAAGCTGCACTCAACGAGGACTTGAAAATCATGGTAGGCGGCCAGATTTTCGTACGCCAGCCCGAGTTGTCGGAGCAGATCGGCGCCGACATTACCGCGATCAATGGACCGCAAGCGGTTCTTGAGGCCGAGCGCCTGGTCGGCGCTCCCGGCCACGACGCGTAAGCCAACGACGCTCTTCCCCAAGGAGAAAAGGCAAGGACAATGGACAGAGCGTCGGCAGACCAGCACTCCCACGCTTTCCGGCATCCCACTGCGGCCATGGCGCACCTGGATACCGCGACTGCGATGCAGGTGGTGACACATGCGGCTGACGTGACCTTGCTGATCGACGATCGGGGCATCGTCGCCGACCTGGCCTACGCAGCGGACGATCTAGCCGGGGAAGGCCTCAACAGCTGGATCGGCAAGCCTTGGATCGAAACGGTCACGGTTGAGAGCAAGCCCAAGGTCGAGGCCTTGCTGCAGCCGGCCAAAGGGGACAGCGACAAGCGCTGGCGCCAAGTCAACCATCCCTCCCCGCGCGGGGAGGACATGCCGCTCTCTTATCTAACCTTTGCCGCAAAGTCGGCCGGCTGGTCGGTCGCCATCGGCCGCGACCTACGCGCGGCCGCCCGTATGCAGCAGCGTCTGATCGACGCGCAAGCGGCGATGGAGCGGGACTATGCGCGGCTACGAGAGGCCGAATCCCGCTATCAGATCCTCTTCCAGATGGCCAACGACGGGGTTCTGGTGACCGACGCGCGCAACCTGAAAATCTCCGATGCCAACCGTGCCGCCGTCGCCGTCTTGGGCGAGGAGGCCGAGGCCTTGGCCGGACGCTCGCTCCTGAGCCTCTTCTCCGAGCAGGGCGCCGAAGCAGTGACCGACTACCTGACGCAAGTCCGCCAGCTCGGCAGCGGTGAGGAGATTGACGCCTGGCTCGTTAAGGATGGAGCGGCGGTTCACGTCTCCGCCACCTTTTTCCGGCAGACCAGCGGCTCGCACTTCCTGATCCGTGTCGTCAGCAGCCAGGCGCAAGACGGCGGCACGGCCCGCGACGAGCCCCGGCGCAGTCTGGAACAGGTGGTTGAGGCTCTACCCGATGCCTTCGTGGTCGCCGACGCCGACATGAACATCCTGACCGCGAACGAAGCCTTCCTCACCATGGCGCAGGTGGCCTCGGAAAAGCAGGCGCGGGCCATGAACCTGGCGCGCTTCGTTGGGCGGCCCGGCGTCGATCTCAACGTCCTGCGCGCCAACCTGAAAGAGCAGGGGTCGGTCCGGCACTTTGCGACCATCCTGCGCTCGCTGCACGGACTGCATGAGGAGGTGGAGATCTCGGCGGTGGCCGTGGAAGACGGACGCAATCAGTGCTTCGGTTTCGCCATCCGCTCCGTCGGCCGGCGCTTGATCGGCGTGGCACGGCCTGGGCGGGAAATGCAGCGCTCCGTCGAGCAATTGACCGACCTGGTCGGCCGCGTGGCCTTGAAGGAAATCGTGCGCGAGACCACCGACCTGATCGAGCGTATGTGCATTGAGGCAGCGCTGGATTTGACCGGTGACAACCGCGCCTCAGCTGCCGAAATGCTGGGCCTCAGCCGGCAGTCACTCTATTCGAAACTGCATCGCCACAGCCTGGGCGACCTCTCCACCCAATCGCGGAATTGATCGCCCGGCGCCAGATCGGGCGCGCGTTCGCCATGGCTCACGCCACCCGCTCTAGCCCTTTGATTCAAAGGCAAATCCTCGTCTCGGAGTGATTACTCCGCTCGGGATTTGCCCCAGCGTCGCAGGGCCCCTCAGTTACTGTCATTCCAGCTTGACGCTCGATATGTGTCAAGTTTACCTTACGAGGCATGGATCAGGCTTCGCAGTCCCTCCCGCAGACGGCCCAAAAGCCGCGGCGACCCGCGCCGGCAACGGTCTTGGAGCTGCTGAAGCCGCTGACCTGGTTCGCGCCCATGTGGGCGTTTGGCTGCGGGGTCATCTCCTCCGGCGCCTTTGCACTGGACAAGCTGGTCTTCTTGCTGGGCGGCATTGCGCTGGCCGGTCCCCTGGTCTGCGGCGCCAGCCAAGCCGTGAACGACTGGTTCGACCGTCACGTCGATGCCGTCAACGAACCGGACCGGCCGATCCCCTCGGGCCGTATCCCAGGCCGCTGGGGCCTCTACATTGCCATCATCACCAGCCTGCTCTCGCTGCTGCTGGCCTCCTTCCTGGGCGTCTGGGTCTTGGGCGCCACAGTCGTTGGCCTGATCCTCGCCTGGGCCTACAGCGCGCCGCCGGCGCGCCTTAAGCGTAGCGGAATCTGGGGGCCGCTGGCCGTCGGCTTCAGCTATGAAGGGCTGGCCTGGTTCACCGGTGCAGCCGTCATGGTCGGCGGCCTGCCGGACGGTCAGGTCATCCTGCTGGCCGTGCTCTACAGCCTGGGCGCCCACGGGATTATGACCTTGAACGACTTCAAGGCGATTGAGGGCGACCGCGAGATGGGCCTGCGCTCTTTGCCCGTCGTGCTGGGCGCTGACCGCGCGGCACAGGTGGCCTGCGTGGTTATGGCCCTGCCGCAGTTCGTCGTCATCGGCCTGCTGGTCCACTGGGGTTTCCCGATCTACGCGGCCATCGTCGGCGGCTTGCTGCTGGCGCAGCTGGTGCTGATGGTTCGCCTGCTGGGCGACCCCTTAGGCCGCACGCCTTGGTACAATGCCACCGGCACCACGCTCTACGTCTTGGGCATGCTGGCCTGCGCCATCGCCCTGGGCAGTGCCGCAGGGGAGAGCGCAGCATGAACCGAGGCCTCTCCTGGTTCGGCATCGTCCGCTTGGGCCTGGTGCAGACGGCACTGGGCGCCATTGTGGTGCTGACCACCGCCACCTTGAACCGGGTCATGGTGGTGGAGCTGGCCTTGCCGGCGGTGCTGCCGGCCGCCCTGGTCGGGCTCTACTACGCGGTTCAGCTGGCGCGGCCGCGCTGGGGCTTCGGCTCCGACGTCGGCGGCAGCCGCACGCCTTGGATCATCGGCGGCATGGCCGTGCTAGCCGCCAGCGGCAGCCTGGCCGCGGTGGCGACGGCCTGGATGGCAACGGCACCGATCCCCGGCCTGATCCTTTCCGTGATCGCCTTCCTCTTCATCGGTGCCGGCGTCGGCGCGGCAGGGACCTCGCTGCTCGCCTTGCTGGCCACGGCGGTCGCACCGCAGCGCCGGGCGGCGGCGGCCTCCATCACCTGGATGATGATGATCGCCGGCTTCGTGGTCACCACCGCCACGGCCGGTGCGCTCTTGGATCCCTTCTCCTATGGACGGCTGGTTTTGGTGACCAGCGGCGTCTCGCTCATTGCCTTCCTGCTGGCGACTGTCGCCGTCGCCGGGATCGAGCGGCGTGCAGCCCAGATGAAGAAGCCGACAGCGCCGGAGGAGAAGCCTGCCTTTGCTGTGGCCCTGCGCGAAGTCTGGGCAGAGCCCAAGGCGCGGCGCTTCACGCTCTTCGTCTTCCTCTCCATGCTGGCCTACTCCATGCAGGATTTGATCCTGGAGCCCTTTGCCGGGCTGGTCTTCGGCATGACGCCGGGCGAGTCGACCAAGCTGGCGTCCCTGCAGCACTCCGGCGTCTTCGCCGGCATGGTGCTGGTGGCCTTGGCCGGCAGCCGCTTTGCCGCCGCGCGCTTCGGGTCGCGTCAGGACTGGGTGATCGGCGGCTGCATCGGCTCCGCGCTGGCTCTCTTGCTGCTGGTCGCCGGCGGTCTTGTCGGCCAGACCTGGCCCTTGAAGGCCAGCGTCTTCCTGCTGGGCCTGGCCAACGGCGCCTTCGCAGTCGCCGCCATCGGCACCATGATGGGCCTGGCCAGCGAAGGCCGGGAGAGCCGGGAAGGCATGCGCATGGGCCTCTGGGGTGCGGCACAGGCCATCGCCTTCGGGGTCGGCGGCATCGCCGGCGCCGGCGCGCTGGATGTGATGCGGCTCTTGGTCAGCGACACCGGCACCGCCTTTGCTGCGGTCTTCGCACTGGAGGCCGGCCTGTTCCTGGTCGCAGCACTCATGGCCCGCTCGCTGCAGCGCAACGATAGCGCCGAGCCCACCCCAATCGATAGCAACGCCACGCGCCCCTTAGCGCCGGCGGAATAGGGAGACCCCAGGATGCCTGCAGGGACAAACGAGATCTTCGACGTGGTGGTCATCGGTGGCGGTCCCGCCGGCGCCACGGCAGCCACCGATCTGGCCCGCGCCGGCCACAAGGTGCTGCTGCTGGACAAGGAAGGCCGGATCAAGCCTTGCGGCGGCGCCATCCCGCCGCGCCTGGTGCGCGATTATCAGATCCCGGAGGAACAGATCGTCGCCCGGGTCAGCACGGCTAGAATCGTCGCCCCCTCGGGCCGGGAAGTCGACATGCCGATCGACGGCGGCTACGTCGCCATGGTCGACCGCAAGGACTTCGACCCTTGGCTGCGCAACCGCGCCGCCCTGGCAGGTGCGACCTACCGGGCCGGCAGCTTCGAAAAGCTGGGCCGCGATGCGCAAGGCCGCGCCACCATCAGCTATCGCCCAAAGGGGGCCGCCAGTGGACCGGAGGGGTTGGAGCAGGTCACCACCAAACTGGTGATCGGTGCCGACGGCGCCCGCTCCGAAGTCGCCCGGCAAGGCCTGCCCGGCGAGAAGGTCCCCTTCGTCTTCGCTTATCATGAGATCGTGCGCGCACCCAAAGCCGGCGAATGCGCCGCGGCGGAGCAGAGCGCCTATGACCCGGTGCGCTGCGACGTCTACTATAAGGCCAAGCACTCGCCCGACTTCTACGGCTGGGTCTTCCCGCATGGGGAGAGTGCCAGCATTGGCACCGGCAGCGCACAGAAGGGTTTCTCTCTGCGTAATGCCACCAGCGATCTGCGCGCGGCAGCTGGCCTGCAAGACGTGGAGACCCTGCGCCGCGAGGGTGCCCCCATCCCGCTGCGCGCATTGAAGCGCTGGGACAACGGCCGCGACCTGCTGCTGACCGGCGATGCCGCCGGCGTGGTGGCCCCAGCCTCTGGCGAGGGCATCTACTACGCCATGCTGAGCGGCCAGTTGGCCGCCGAAGTGACCGCCAAGGTATTGGCCACCGGCGACGCCAAGGCCCTGGCTGGCGCCCGCAAGGCCTTCATGAAGGAGCACGGCAAGACCTTCTGGATCCTCGGCATCATGCAGTACTTCTGGTACAAGAACGACAAGCGGCGCGAGCGCTTCGTCTCCATGTGCAAGGACCCGGACGTGCAGCGCCTGACTTGGGAGGCCTACATGAACAAGAAGCTGGTCCGCCGCAAACCGGCCGCGCATGTCAAGATCTTCATCAAGGACATGGCCCACTTGCTGCGGCTGACCTCCCCCAACTAGGTCCCATCGATCCGTGAGCAGAGCCTCTACCACCTGGCTACCGATCCTGGTGGCGGCCGGCGCGGTGGCCTTGATCGCCGCGCTGGGTGCGACCCTGACGCAGCTGAGCCCCTGGTACTACGGCCTGGAGCAGCCCAGCTGGAAGCCGAGTGACGCCCTCTTCGGGCCGGCCTGGACGGCCATCTTCCTGCTGGCGGGCCTCTCCGCAGTGATCGGCTGGCGGGTGCTGCCGCTGGAACGCGACCGCGCCGGCATGATCGGCCTCTTCGCGCTCAACGGCTTCTTCAACCTGCTCTGGTCCTTCCTCTTCTTCCGCCTGCAGCGGCCGGACTTTGCGCTCTACGAGGTGCCCTTCCTCTGGCTCTCGATCTTCTTCCTCATCGCCCTCTTGGCCCGGCGCTCGAAGTTGGCGGCGCTGCTGCTGGCCCCCTATCTCCTCTGGGTCAGCTTCGCTGCCGTGCTGAACTATGAAGTGGTGCGGCTGAACGGTCCCTTCTCCTGATGGGAGGCTGGGAACCCGGTGCCTTGCTGGCCGAAATCGTCCTCGGCGTGCTGGTCCTGGAAGCCCTCTGGCTCTACCTGCGCCACCGTCAAGGCAAGCCCGGGCCCTCGCCGGCTGGCATCTTGAGGCTTGTCGTTCCGGGTTTCTTCCTGGTGCTTGCGCTCCGCGCCGCTTTAACGGACGCCGCCTGGCCCTGGATCGGCCTCTGTCTGGCACTCGGCGGTCTGGCGCACTTGGTGGATCTGCGCCACCGCCTAGTGCGAGAGCGCTAGCCCTTCTTCTTCGGCTTGATCGCCGCCCAGTCCTCTTCGTCCATCAGGTCGCCGACCCAGGTGAACTGACCCGCACCCTTCAGCCACTCGCCGCCGTCGATGGTGACCACGTCGCCGGTGACGTAGCCGGAGCCGTCGGCCAGCAGATAGGTGGCCAGGTCTGCGAGCTCGCGATGCTCGCCGACGCGGCCCAGCGGGATGCGCTTGGTGATCTCGTCGCGCAGCTTGTCCATCGGCAGCAGGCGGTCCCAGGCGCCAGGCGTTGGGAAGGGACCAGGGGCAATGGCGTTGAGGCGGATGCCGTGCGGTCCCCATTCCGCGGCCAGGCTTTGCGTCATGGCCAGCACGCCAGCCTTGGCCATGGCAGAGGGCAGGACGTAGCCCGATCCCGTCCAGGCGTAGCTGGTGACGATGGAGAGCACATTGGCCGGGCGTTGCTCGGCAATCCAGCGCTTGCCGCAGGCCAAGGTCATATAGGCCGTGCCCTTCAGCACGATGTTCACCACGGCATCGAAGGCCCGGTGCGAGAGGTCTTGGCTGCGCGCCAGGATGTTCCCGGCGGCATTGTTCACCAGCCCGTCCGGAGCACCGCCTTGCCAGAGCCAAGCGACGAAATCCTCCACCGATTGCGGATCGCGGATGTCACAGACGTGCCAGGTGATGGGGCCGCCGGTCTCCGCGCCCAAGGCCTCCGCAGTCTCTGCCAGCACCTCCTCGCGCCGGCCGCAGATCACGACCTCCGCACCCAGTTCCAGAAAGCGCTGGGCCATCGCGCGGCCCAGGCCGGAGCCGCCGCCGGTGATTGCCAGCCGTTTCCCGGCCAGCAGGTCCTGCCTGAACATCCGCGTTTCTCCCTCTAGGCTTAGTCTTGTTTGAGATCGAGGCCGTGCGCGGCCAGCAAGCGATAGCAGCTCGCCCGCGCCGCTGCCGCATCGAAGAGGGTCGGGTCCAGAGCCCAATCGAGCCAGAGACCGTCGATCAGCGCCGACATGTCGAAGGCGATGGCGTCGCTTTCGAGGCTGAGCCCCCGCGCGTCCGCCGCCCGGGTGATGGCGCGCGAGAAGGCCCGGCGGTAAGGGGCATAGATCTCCGCATGCGCCTTGCGCAGGGTGGGATTGGTGCAGACCTGTCCCCAGAGCGCCAGCCAGGTCGCCACGGTCTCGGCATTGAAGATCTCTGGGCAGAAGGCGGAGTCCACCAGCGCGCGCAACCGAAAGTCGCTGTCGCTATCGTCGTTGCTTTCCAGCGCTGCGCGGGTGGCGACCAGAAGACGTGTCGCCTCCGCTTCGTAGGTGGCGACCAGCAGGTCGTCTTTGGTCGGGAAGTAGTGGCCGATCAAACCGTTGGAGATGCCAGCAGTCGCAGCGATCTCGGCGACCGTGAAGCCGGCGACGCCACTGCGGGCAAGGCAGCGCCGGGCGGCCAGCAGGATCTCCTGCCGGCGGGCTTCAGGCGATAAACGGCTAAAACGCGGCGCGCTGCGGTTAGCTGCATCGACCGTGGCGTAGCTAGGAACGTCTGGAGTGTCAGCCACGCGAAGGCGGCTCTGGTCGGCGGGTCGTCATGGGTGCAGCATGCCGTCCTGCTTTGCTGCCTGGCAAGCGCGCCAGGAGTGCCAAAGGACTAAGGATCTTTCCAATGCGAACCGCATCCGCCCTTTTCGTCGATGACTTGAGCCAAACACTGCGCGGGATTGAGGCAGAGGGCCTCTATAAACGCGAACGCCTGATCGTCTCCGAGCAGGGGGCAGAGATCGCCGTTGCCGGCCCGCAGAGCGAGCGCCGGGTCATCAACCTCTGCGCCAACAACTATCTGGGCCTGGCCGACTCCGGCAAACTGGTGGCTGCCGCCAAAGAGGGGCTCGACCGCTATGGCCTGGGCATGGCCAGCGTGCGCTTCATCTGTGGCACGGAAGATCAGCACCGGGCGCTGGAGCAAGAGATCGCTGGCTTCCTGGGCTTTGCCGATTCCATCCTCTATGCCGCCTGCTTCGACGCCAACGGCGGGGTCTTCGAGCCGCTCTTCGAGGCCGAGGACGCCATCATCTCCGACGCCTTGAACCATGCCTCGCTGATCGACGGCATCCGCCTCTGCAAGGCGCGGCGCCTGCGCTATGCCAACAACGACATGGCCGACCTGGAGGCCAAGCTTCAGGAGGCCGCAGACGCCCGGCGGCGGGTCATCGTCACCGACGGCGTCTTCTCCATGGACGGCACCATCGCGAAGCTGGGCCAGATCTGCGACCTTGCCGACCGCTACGACGCGCTGGTCCTGGTCGACGACTGCCACGGCATGGGCGTCTTGGGTGCCGGCGGGCGCGGTGTCTTGGAACACTGCGGCGTCCTCGGCCGGGTCGACATCGTGACCGGGACCTTGGGGAAAGCACTGGGTGGCTCCATGGGCGGCTTCGTGGCCGCAGCCCAGCCGGTGATCGACCTGTTGCGCCAGCGCTCCCGCCCCTACCTCTTCTCCAATGCTCTGGCGCCGGCCCTGGTGAGCGCTGGGCGCGAGGCCATCCGCCTGGTGGCCGAAGGCAAGAACCTGCGCGCCCGGCTGTGGGACAACGCCAAGGCCTTGCGCAAGGGGCTGGAGGCCGCTGGCTTCCGTCTGCTGCCAGGCGCGCATCCCATCATTCCGGTGATGATCGGCGACGCCGCCCTGGCGCAGAAGCTGGCCGAGGGCCTGCTGGCGCGTGGCATCTACGTCATCGGCTTCGGCTTCCCCGTAGTGCCGAAAGGCCAGGCGCGTGTGCGCACCCAGGTCTCTGCCGCGCACAGCCCGGAGCAGATCGCCCAGGCCGTCGCCGCCTTCACTGCCGTCGGGCAACAACTGGGAATCATCGAAGCATGAGCCAGCCAATGCGCTCTCTGATCAAGGCCAAGGCCGAGCCCGGCATCTGGATGGGTGAATCCCCACGGCCAGAGCCGGGTCATGACGAGGTGCTGATCCGCATCGCGCGCACCGCCATTTGCGGCACTGACGTCCACATCTACAAGTGGGACGACTGGGCCGCGAACACCATTCCGGTGCCGATGGTGGTGGGCCACGAGTACGCCGGCGAGATCGTCGCGGTCGGCAGCAACGTGACCCGGCTGAAGGTCGGCCAGCGGGTCTCCGGCGAGGGGCACCTGGTCGGCGGCGGCAGCCGCGCCGTCAGGGCCGGTAAGTTCCACCTGGACCCGCAGACCCGCGGCATCGGCGTCAACATCCCCGGCGCCTTCGCCGACTATCTGGCGTTGCCAGCCTTCAACGTGGTGCCGCTGCCCGAGGCCATCAGCCTGGAGATCGGCAGCCTGCTCGACCCGCTGGGCAACGCTGTGCACGCGGCCCTCTCCTTCGACTTGGTGGGCGAGGACGTGCTGATCACCGGCGCCGGGCCGATCGGCATCATGGCCGGCGCCGTCTGCCGTCACGCCGGTGCCCGCCACGTGGTCATCACCGACGTCAATCCCTACCGCCTGGCGCTAGCCGCCAAGGTGGCCGACATGGTGCCGGTGAACGTCGCCGAGACCGAGCTTAAAAGCGTCATGGACGGCCTGGGCATGACCGAGGGCTTCGACATCGGGTTGGAGATGAGCGGCGCGCCGCCCGCCTTCCATCAGATGGTCGAGGCCATGATCATGGGCGGCAAGATCGCCCTTCTGGGCATCCCGGCCGGCCCCACCGAGACCGACTGGCGCCCGATCATCGGCAAGGCACTGACCATCAAGGCCATCTACGGCCGCGAGATGTTCGAGACCTGGTACAAGATGCTGGCCATGCTGCAATCCGGCCTGGACGTCAGCGCCATCATCACGCACCGCTTCCCGGTCGCCCACTACCAGCAGGCCTTTGACGCCATGCTGTCGGGCGAAAGCGGGAAGGTGATTCTGGATTGGGGTTGATCGGCTACGGCGCCAAGAAGCTCTGCGTCTTTCGTTGAAGTCTTGAAGAATGTCACATACATCGATGTTTTTCTTGAATTTTGTTGCCCCGACTTCTGCTCGGATGATAGCTCTAGTCTTGTCGTTTGTGCTGATCGAGCCGAGATGAGTAGAGGTAATGAGTAAGCGCTACACACTTCGCATCGAGGCATACACGCCTGAGACCATACCGATGGCGCGGCTGGCCGAGTACATTCAGGGTTTCGCAGCGCTGCTTGGAAGTCGGACAGGCGTGCACTTCGACGCTCTCAAGTCCGGCAGCACGGAGCTGGTAGCAAAGGTCGATCAAAACGAACAGCAGCAGGTCGCAGCGCGCCTGGGTCTCGTTGCGCACCCGGATGCTAAGCCGGAGCTACGGAAGGCCGCAGCGGAGTTAAAGCGTCTGCTGGAGGAAGATACGGCATCGGGCTACATCTATGAAGATGACGAACAGTCTAAAAGAGTTGTCGATTTTCTCGGCGCAACGACTGCCAAGCACTCGACCTATGGCCCCATTAGCCAACAGGGTTCTCTCGATGGTGTCCTAATCTCTGTTGGCGGAGCAGACCAGTCGGTACACATCCAGTTGCAGAATGGTGACGAAAAGTACACTGGAATTGAAACAGATCGACGAACAGCGCGTGAACTGGCAGCTCACTTCGATCAACCGATCCGGATCTTTGGCACTGGTCGCTGGCTCCGAGGCCAAGAGGGGCAGTGGATTCTGCGGAGGTTTCGCTTGCAAAGCTTCTACGCACTCGAACCTGGCGAACTGCAGGATGCCGTTAGGGAACTGCGGGCAGTCGAGGGTAGCGAGTGGGTGGCAATGGACGACCCGATCGCTGCCTTGAGAGCACTTCGCGATGAGGATGCCGGCTTGCACTGATGGTGGTCTTCGATACGTCGGTCCTGGTGCTGGTCCTCAACCCAATAGCGAGGGCACCGCGAGACCCTATGACCGGTACCCCGGTCGCCAGAGCAACAGAACGGATCGAGTTCCTGATCACGCGACTAAGCGAAGATCGAGAGAGGATCATCATCCCGACGCCGGTCTTGAGTGAGATCCTGGTCTACGCAGGGAACGCTGCCGAGCGCTACATTGACACCCTGAACAGACAAGCTGTCTTCCGGATCGCTCCGTTTGACCAAAAGGCAGCAATAGAGGCTGCGATTGCTACGCGAGATGCACTGGCACGCGGCGGGCACCGTGTCGATGTGGTCGACCCTCAGACTACAAAAGCCAAGATAAAGTTTGATCGGCAGATTGTCGCCATTGCGAGAGCGGAGGGAGCACACAGCCTTTACTCTGATGATGAAGAACTGCACAGGTTGGCGAAACGTGCAGACATCAAGGCGTTCCGCACATCTGACCTCGAACTACCACCCGAAGATCCCCAGCAAGCTCTACCTTTCGGCGAAGCCTAGTAGCCCGCCAGAGCCTCCTCGCGTGAGGCGGCGAAGGAGGCGAAGGCCTTGGGGTTGAAGCGGTCGGGTGGGAAGGCTTGGCCCTCTTGCCAAGTAGTGACGGCCTGGTAGGTGCGCACTGCCTTAGCGATGATGCGCGCCAGACGCTCGTCGCTGCTTTCCTCTGCTGCGCTGAGACCCGCTGCTGCGACGAGACCAGCCAGCGCGCGATCTGCTTCCTCTGCAGGCGCGCTGGCGGCTTTCACCTTCACGGCCGGGAAACTTCTTGGCTGCGGGCTTCGGCCCTGGCGGGCCAGGTGGTGGACCAGCGCCATCATGTCCATCATCGCCCGCCCGCTGAGACTCCAGGCGCGATCGGCGGCTGCGTTCTCGCCGGCATGAAACTGGACGAAGGCATGCACCATGGCCTGCTCTGTCAGGGCCAGCAGGTGGGCGCAGTAGGCCGCCAGCGCTGGCTCCATAGGCTCTTGCGCAAGGGGCACGCTTTCTTCTTCAGCTAGGCGGTCGCTGAGCCAGGCCTGATAGGAGGGGCGCGGAGCTGCCACCGCGCGCACGAGCTCTACATCATGATCCGGCAGACCGCCACTGGCGGCGACCAGCGCATTGATGCTCTCCTCCATCGCTTGCTCGGCGCGCAGGATCGAGACCCGGTCGTGGCCGGGCGCAATCTCTTGCGCCGGCAGCAGGATCGGCTGACCAGCCCGCGCCAGATGGTCGAGGATGGACATGGAGGTGTGGACGTCGATCAGGTCGAAGACCCTAATCGGCTCCATGATCTCCTCGTCTTTCCAGGCCTGGAGTGCCAGGACATGAATGAACTGCTGATTGATGGCGGTCAGTTGCCGGCGCATCAGCGCGTTCAGCGGCGTCATCACTGCATCCTTCTCTTGCGGGTCACTGGCGTGACCAGGCGGCATCGGCCCACGCCCCCCAATGGCGTATCGGGCCGGCCACCCACGCCAGTATCCTATTGGGCGGCCGGGAGGGGGCGCGGGCCGGTGCCGCTTGCGATGAGCCTGCTCATCGCTGCAAAACCTACTGCATCTGCTTCCACAAGGGATCGGTCTTGAAGTGCTGGACCAGGTAATCGACGAAGGAGCGTACCTTTGGTGACAGATGCCGGCCCGGCGGGTAGAGCGCATAGATCTGCGCATCCGGGGCGACGTAGTCCTGCAAGATCTGCACCAACTCCCCGCGCTGTAGATACTCGCCCACCAGCCAGGTCGGCATCAGCGCCAGACCGTGCCCGGCCAGCACCAGCTGCAGGATGACCTCGATGGAGTTGGTCTCCACATCACCCTTCACTTCGACCGACTGTGCACCCTCCGGCCCTTGGAACTCCCAGACATTGCGCACCGCGCGATAGAGGAAGACCAGCGAGTTGTGGCCGGTCAGGTCCTGCGGTGTCTTCGGCGTTCCATGCTTCTTCAAGTAGGCCTCGCTGGCGACGACGACGCGGCGGGTCACGGCCAGCTTGCGGGCGATGAGGCTGGAATCGCTTAAGTCGCCGATGCGGATCACCAGATCCAGCCCTTCCTCCAAGAGATCGACGAAGCGGTCATTGGTGGAGAGGTCCACCCGCATCTCGGGGTAGCGCGCCAGATAGTCGGGCAGCAGCGGGGCGATATGCCCATGGCCGAAGACCACCGGGGCGTTCAGCTTCAAGGTGCCGCGCGGCGCGCCGTGCAGGTGGGTAACGGCCTGCTCGGCCTCCTCGACATCGGTCAAGATCCGCTGCGCCCGCTCAAAGAAGGCCGAGCCCTCTTCCGTCAGCCCCAAGCGCCGAGTGGTGCGGTTGATCAGGCGCGCGCCCAGCCGATCCTCCAGCCGGCTCACCTGCTTCGAGACGGCCGAGGGCGTCAGGTTCAGATTGCGTGCGGCTTCGGAAAAGCTGCCCGCCTGTACGACGCGGACGAAGACCTCCATGGCATTGAGGGAGTCCATGACACAGCCCCTATCTGTGACTTCCTGGAAAATATAAGACGAAAAGAAAGGCGATTACCCTACTCAAGAAAGGGGGCCATCTTTCCATCAACAGGCGGCAGGGGTGTCGCCGGAAGTCAGGAGATAGAGTTATGCAGCGTCAGAACCGAGGCTATCAAGAAGTGAGCAACGCTGAGGTGGAGGCCGCCCTCTTGCGCGCCCGTGCCCTGCAGGCCCGCGCCCAGCAGAAGGTCCTGGTTGGCGCATGGCGCAGCCTGCTGCGGACCACGCGACGCTTGGGCGCTCTGCGGGGCACCCGCCGCAGCCTGCCGGTCCTGCGGATGGGCTAGTCCCCACCCCTTGCTTCGCTGCCGGCCCGGGTCTATCGAGAGGGCTCTGCCGGCAGCAAAGGGGGCCTAGAAGGCGATGAAGCAGTCTCATGAGGCCTCGGCCTATCGGCCTGGCGCGGCCATCCTGCTGCTGAACGCCCGGCGCGAGGCCTTCGTCGCCCAGAGGATCGACAATCCAGGCCCCGCCTGGCAGATGCCGCAAGGTGGCTTGGACAAGGGCGAAGATCCGCGCTCTGGCGCCTTACGCGAACTTTGGGAAGAGACCTCCATTACTGCCGAGCGCGTCGCCTTGCTGGACGAGATGGAGGACTGGATCACCTACGATCTGCCGGCCGACCTGACCGCCAAGATCTGGAAGGGCAAGTACCGGGGCCAGCGGCAGAAGTGGTTCTGCGGCGTCTTCCTGGGCAGCGACAGCGAGGTGAACCTAGAGACAGAGCATCCGGAATTCAGCGCCTGGAAATGGGTTCCGGTGCAGGAGACGGTCGAACTGATCATCCCCTTCAAGCGCGATCTCTACCGCGAGGTCATCGCCCGCTTCGAACCGCATTGGCGGGAGCGGTTGGTGTAGAGCGAGATGCGGTAGGTCCAGCTTGGCACTGACTTCATCATCCACGTACTCCTCTCCTGAGCTTGTCGAAGGGCTGAGCAGCGGGCAAAGCCCGCACCAGTCGAAGGGCAGGCCCCAGGCTCGGTGCTAGCGGCCCGCCTTTCGACGGACGCTCGCTAGTGCTCGCTGCTCAAGACGAGGGAGTGCGAGTGGAGAAATCGGTGATGATGGGCGTTCAGAGAGGTCTTCAGCCTCGCCCAGACAAGCCGACTAAGCAGGCGCTTTCGTCAAGGCGAAGGTGACCGTGGCGCCCCGCCGGCGCACCACCATGCGCAGCAGCCGGCCCTTGGCATCGAACCAGAGATCGCGGTCCAGCGCGCCACCTTGCTTCACCCGCTGAGCGTTGCTCCGACGACCGGCTGCCAGCACCTCCCCCTCGCCCACCAGGCTGCCGTCAACCGGGACTGCCTTGCCGGTCTCGATATCGATCAATTCCTTGGCGGCGATAACCTGCGGGTTCCAGGCTGAGCTGGGGAGCAGGTCGCCGGCCAATGTCCAGGACTCACCGTTCCGCTCCGCCGCCAAGGCCCCGTCGCGCGCGGTAATGCGCAGGCGGTCCTCGTCGCCATTGTCGTCGGTGTCGCGGCTGAGGCTGATGAGACGCCCGCCCTGCACGCGCTGGGTCATCTTGCTCTCATAGCGGTAGACCGTGATGCCCAAGATCCTGACCCGCACGCGGCGCTCCACCTGAGCTTCCAAGACCTCACCGTCTTGTTTCAGCTCCGTCGTGCTCTCGCCGATCGCGCCGCGGTCGGCCTCTGTCATGCTGTAGTGATAGAAGCCAAGCGGCGGCTGCGGCAGATCCGCGGCCAGAAGAGACTGCGGCGAGACCAGGCAGGCGGCCGGCAGTCCAAACAGCAGGACCCGCCGGCTTATACCCGGGGCGTAACCACTGAGGCCGCTATGCAGCGGGCGAGAGGGCGAGAGCATGGGCGCTTCTCTTCAGTCTGCTATAGTGTTCGCCACACTAAACTCAGGTTGCTGTAGCCGAGGCAAGACTTTGCGAGGGAGACCCGCCATGCATCACAGATCACCCACCTGGCGTCGCGCGCGCCGCAGGTTTCTCGGGCTCTCGGCCCTTTGCCTCCTCCCCCTCGTGGCGCCTCCCGCTCAGGCGGAGCGGGAGATCCTTGGCGAGGAACTGGTCAAGCTCTTGAAGGGCCGCACCGCGATCGGGACCTGGAACGGTCGGTCCTACGCTCAGTTCTTTGGCGATAGCGGCCGCACGGCCTATCAGGAGGAAGGCGCGCCCATCGATTGGGGCTCCTGGCACATCGCCGACACGGGCCGTTTTTGCTCAATCTGGCCGCGTGGCGGGGAGGGCTGCTACCGCGTCTACAAGGATGGCGACCGCTACCTCTGGGAAGCCGCCAACGGCGGTCCGCGCCATCCCTTCGTGGTCGAAGACGGGAACAAGGTGCTGGGGAACTGACGCAGATAGACGCGTTTCTCGCAGCTGGTTTGGAGGGACGCGCCAAAAAGCGGTAGGTCTTGTGCGCCACCGGTGCGCCTTCTAACCCCCGCGCATCGGACGTCGCGCAAACGACCTTCCGAGGAGCCCATGCAGGATTTCGGCGGTGCCTTTCTCGATGCCTTCCGCCTGGTCCTGGCCCTGGACCCGGCCTTGATGGAGATCGTCGGCCTCTCGCTGCGGGTAAGCCTGACCGCCGTCCTGCTGTCCGGCTTGATCGGCCTGCCGCTGGGTGCCCTGATTGCCGTCTTGCGCTTTCCAGGGCGTGGTCTGCTGATCGTCTTCCTCAACACCATGATGGGACTGCCGCCGGTGGTGGTCGGCCTGGCGGTCTATCTGCTGCTCTCCTCTGCCGGTCCGCTGGGTGTCTTGCAGCTGCTCTACACGCCCGGTGCGATGATCCTGGCGCAGTGCATCTTGGTAACGCCACTGGTCGCCGCCTTGACCCTGCAGACGGTGAGCGACCTGCAGCAGGAGTATGACGAACAGCTGCGCAGCCTGGGTATCGGGCCCTTGGGGTCCGTCTTCACCCTGCTGTGGGACGGACGCTACAGCCTGATGACCGCGCTTCTGGCCGGCTTCGGGCGGGCAACGGCAGAGGTTGGCGCAGTGCTGATCGTCGGCGGCAACATCAACCATGTGACCCGGGTGATGACCACCACCATTGCATTGGAGACCGCCAAGGGCAATCTGGCCCTCGCCTTGGGCCTCGGCGCGGTGCTGATCGCCATCGCGCTGCTGGTGAATGGGCTGGTCATGGCCTTGCGCGCTGCGGCAGCGCGGCTGAGCTATGCCTGAGGCGGAAGAAGGCGGGTCTATCCGCCCGCTGACCGGCCAAGGCCTGGTGGTCACGCGCAAGGGCAAGCGTTTGCTGCAGGTCGAGCGGATCACGGTGACCGGTCAAGGCCTGACCGTCATCATGGGTCCCAACGGCGCCGGCAAGAGCCTGCTGTTGCGCGTCCTGGCCGGCCTGGTGGAGCCGGAGCGCGGCCGCGTGCTCTGGGGAAAGGACCCACCGCAGCGCCGGCGCCGGACCAAGCTGGGCTATGTCTTCCAGAAGCCAGTGCTCTTCCGCCGCTCAGCGCTGGGGAACGTGATCTACGCGCTGCGAGCCGCGGGCGCAGGACGTGGCGAGGCCCGCGACCTCGCCCTGCAGGCCTTGGCCGCGGCCCGCTTGGATCATCTGGCCAAGCGCCCAGCACGCGTGCTCTCGGGAGGGGAGCAGCAACGCTTGGCCTTGGCGCGTGCTCTCGCGCTGAAGCCTGAGGTGCTCTTCCTGGATGAGCCCACCGCGAGCCTCGACCCAGCCTCCACCCTAGCCATCGAGCAGATGATCCTCCGCGCCCGGGAGGCTGGCATGCGCCTGGTCCTGGTCACCCACGACAGCGGCCAGGCCCGCCGCCTGGCCGACTTTGTCGTCTTCCTACACCAGGGCCGGATCTTAGAAGAAAGCCCAGCCGAGGCCTTCTTCGCGGAGCCTAAAAGCGCAGAGGCCCGCGCCTACTTGGCAGGCGAGATCCTGGTCTAGACGGCCGCGCACTGCCCTCCCAATACTAAACAGCGGCGAAGGCCGCCTCCATCTCGCGGCGGGTGCGGACGGTTTCGTCGTTGTCGCCGATCTCGACGTCATCCCAGCCGACGGTCTCACCGACACCGATGGGGCGCTTCAGTTTGACACCGTGGGCGAGGCCGATGGGCAAGCAGCCGCGCGCCAGGCTATCTTCGGCGGGCAGCAGGCGGCCCCAGACGCAGTGGCCGCCTTCGCCGTCCAGGATCTCGCCGGCAGCCAGATCGCGCTTGGCGGTGGCGGCAACGTCGCCACGGAAGGTCAGGGTCTCGCCGGTGGGCTCGCCGCGTAGCGCTGCCGAAAGGACGGAGACGCCCAGTTCCAGGCCGATCAGGTGATAGGGCTTGTATAGGGCTGCGTAGCGGCCGCTGGCGTCGGTCACCAGGCCGTACTGGCGAAAGCAGGCGTTGGTGTAGTCACCGCCCAGGCCCTCGCCGCCCTCGAAGACGACGTAGACGCCCCAGCGCAGATCGCGGAAGACGGGACGGCCGTCGCGTTCCAGAGAAGAAACCACCTCCACCTGGCCTTTGAGGCTCAGCTGGCCGCCTTCTTCGTGCGGGCGGAGCACGTGCGGCAGGTCATCGACGCCGGCAGGTGGGAAGGCCAGGCCATCGGGCGGGGTGAGGCCGGTGGCATTGGCAATGGCGGCCATCTCGATCGCCGACTTGGTGCCGTCGAGGAAGGAGTTGAACATCTGCGGATTCATGCCGGCAGCTGCCGCCTGCTCCGGCGTCAGGCCGTAGTAAGGCCAAACCGTATCGGGGGTGGAGGCATGGTACTCCGGCAGGTACTTGGTGCCCTTGCCGGCAGCGACGACGGAGAGGCCGCAGGCGCGCGCCCAGTCCACCATCTCCGCCACCAGCGCCGGCTGGTCGCCGTAAGCCATGGAGTAGACGACACCAGCCTTGCGGCAAGTCTCGGCCAAGAGCGGGCCGGCCAGCACGTCGGCCTCGACATTCACCATAACGATGTGCTTGCCGTTCTTGGCAGCGGCCAAGGCGTGGCGGATGCCGGCGGCGGGGTTACCGCAGGCATCGACCACGACCTCGACGTCATCGCGAGCGATCAGGCCCAGCGAGTCCTCGGTGATGGCGACGGCGTTGGCGGCCTCCGCATCCCATCCGGTATCGACCAGAGCCTGCTTCGCCCGGCCGCCGTCCAAGTCGGCCAGTGCGGCGAGCTGCAGGCCCCGGGTCTTCGGGATCTGCGCCAAAAACATGGAGCCGAACTTGCCGGCACCGATCAGCCCGACGGAGACCGGCTTGCCGCCGCGCTCCAGCCGCCGCTGCAGCAGCGCATAAAGGTTCATCTGTGAAACCCCTATTCGGCAGCCATCTGGCGCTCTTGGGCCAGCTGCGTGAGGCAGTCATCCGGCAAGGCCTCGATCGGGTCGAAATCGCGGTGGGCGATCCAGGGCTTGCGGTTGAACTTGCGGATATGATTGTCGGTCCGGCAGAGCGAGAGGTAGACGATGCGCCGGTCATAGGGGCTGATATTGGGCGGGCTGGCGTGCACGATGTTGCAGTGGAACATGAGGATGCTGCCGGCCTTGCCAGTGGGGGCCACGATGCCGCCCTGGTCGGCCAGGCGGCGTACCGTCTCCCGATCGAGGGTCCAGAGCGGGTAACTGGTGGTCTCCAGATCGTGGCCGGCCTCGAAGACGCCGCCCTTGTGGCTTTCCGGGATAATGTAGAGGGGACCGTTGACCGCGGTGACGTCATCCAGGAAGACGGCGATGTTCATCGCCAGCGGCTCTGGCATGTCATCGTCGCGCTTCCAGGTGCCATAGTCCTGGTGCCACTGCCAAACCTCGCCCTCAAAGGCGGCTTTGGCATTCACCTTGTACTGATGCATGTAGAGCTTGCCGCCCAGCAGCTGCTCGACCGGCTCGATCAGGCGCGGATGGGCGCCCAGGCGGCGGAAGCCCTCATTGTAGGTGTGGGCGGCAAAGGCGGTGCGGGCGACGCCGCTGGACTCGCGCCAGACCTCTTCGCGGTCGCTGGCATAGACCGTGGCCGCCTCCTGGCGCAGCAGTTCGACCTCGGTCTCGCTGAAGGCCTCAGGCAGGAAGACGTAACCGAGGCGGTCGAACTCTGCGAGTTGCGTGGGCGTGAGCTTCATGGGGTCTTTCCTCCGATTGATGGTTGGGCCGCTAACAGCAGCCGCCTTGTTGCTGTTACGGGGTGGTTTCTGCCAGACGGGCCTTGGTGGCGCGCCCGGCCTTACTCGCGTGGGCTTCCGCCTTTGCGGCGGCCGCCTCCGGCTCACCGGCCTCGACGGCGGCGAGGATCGCGCCGTGCTCGGCCAGAATGGTCTGGGCCCGGTAGTCGTTGGCCAGCACCGTGTGCATGGCGCGGCGCAGATGCCCCCACTGCCGCTCTGCCGTTTCGACCAGCACAGGGTTGCCGGAGAGCCGGTTGAGCCCTTGGTGAAAATCCATGTCGGCGCGCACGAAGCTGCTAACGGCCTGATCCTCCTCCAGCCCTCCAGCGGCAGCCTGCTCGGCTGATTGCAGTGCGTCTTTGGTCTGGGCGAGGCCGGCGGCAACTTCTGCATCACCTGGCCGGGCACGCACGCGCTCTGCGGCCAGCCGCGCGGCGGTGGCGTCGAGGGCAGCGCGGACCTGATAGCTTGCCAGCAGGTAATCACCGTCAAGGGGGGCGACCTCCAGCCCGCGGCGGCCGGAGCCGACCAGGAAGCCCTCCTGTTTCAGGAGCGCCAGGGCATGGCTCACCGGCTGGCGTGAGACCTGCAGCTGATTGGCCAGATCCTCTTGCGTGACCCGCTGACCCGGCAGCAAGCGGCCCTCGGCGATTTCATCCAAGAGGGTCCGGTAGGTCTCTTCGACCAGAATGGGGCGCTGACCGAGCGGGATCATAGGGCTGCTTTCGCATACTGAATTCCGTACGCAGAAACTCGCCGCAATTGATACTGCTTGTCAAGCCGTTCGTCGGCAGAGAAGAGCGGGGCGCTCTCCCGCGTTGGAAGAACGCCCCGCTTAGACCCGGCCTTTAGGACCAGATGAAGTCGCTTGCCGTCAACTGACCGGCAGCGCTGAGGCCATCGACGAGCACGGCAATGTCGACGGTACCGTCGCCGTCTTGGTCGACCTGAAGCTGGCGTGTGCCGTCGAAGCGTGCCTCGCTGTTGCCGCCGCCGGAGAAGTTGGCGCCGCCAATGTAGGCAAAGCTCCCAACCTCCAGCCCGGTGGCAAAGACCAGCTTGTCGTCACCATTGCCGGCGTTGAAAGACACGCCGTCGAAGTCGCGGATAACCGGCCCGCCCGAGCCGTTGTTCCCCAGCATGGCCCCATTGAAGCGGAAGTCGTCCATGCCGCTGCCGCCGAAGACGGTGTCGTCTTGGCCCAGGTTGACGGTGTCATCTCCGCTGCCACCTCCCATCCGATCAGCGTCGGCCCCGCCGAAGAGGGTGTCGTCACCGTCACCGCCCTCGATCGAGTCCGATCCCTGGTTGCCGGAAAGCCGGTTGTCGCCCTCGTTTCCTTCGATGGTGTTGTCCAGACTGTTGCCGGTGCCATCGATGTTGCTGCTTCCCTGCAGGCGCAGGTTCTCGATGAAGGCGGCCGCAGACCCGTCGGGCAAGGTGAAGTCTGACTCCGCGCGAACGAGATCCACACCGTTTCCAGAGAAGTCGCGGACCTGATCAGTACTGGTATCGACGACGAAGGTGTCGTTGCCAAGTCCGCCGAAGAGGATATCGCTACCGCCGCGGCCATTCAGGACATCGTCACCGTCGTCGCCAAAGAGGCGGTTGTCGAAGTTGTTACCGACCAGTGTGTTGCCACCGCTGTTACCGCGCAGATCACCATCGCCGGCGTCAGGGTTAAGATTGGCCCGCTCGATAAAGCCAAAGCCGTCGCTGCTAAGTGTATAGTCATCCGCATCGGACCGCAGAACATCGTTCAGACCGCCGGCGGCGCTCTCCCGCACGATATCGCCTGATGTATCGACAATGAAGACGTCATTGCCAAGCCCGCCAATCGCGGTATCGACGCCACTGCCGCCGTTGAGACGATCGCTGCCGTCATCACCGAAGAGGCGATCTTCACCGGAACCGCCACCCAAGCGGTCATTGTTCGAGCCGCCGTAGGCAAAGTCATCACCACCGGCGCCCAGCAGCGTATCGTTGCCGATGCTGCCGATCATGCTGTCGTTGGCGTCTTCGCCCCGCGCAACGTCGTTGCCGGCGGACCCATAGATGTAGTCACGCCCGCTGCCGCCGCGGAAATTGTCGTCCTCACCGCCACCGGACATGAAGTCGTCGCCGCTGCCACCGGTTAGGCTGTCGTTGCCTTCAGAGCCGAACATGGAGTCGATGGCCGAGCCGCCAAAGATGATGTCAGCACCCTCATCGCCGCGCATGAAGTCCTTACCCGATCCACCATAGATGGTGTCGTTTCCGGTATCTCCGTCTATGTAGTCGCGGCCGTCTTGGCCGTAGACCCGGTCGTTACCGCCACCGCCGTAGACCCGGTCGTTGCCGCTGCCACCGAACATGCGGTCGTTGGCGTCGACATAACTTGTGTAATAGTAGTAGTAGGCATAGGCGTACATGGAGTAATAGCTGTCGTAGAGATAGCGGTCGCTGTAGATCAAGTCGCGACCGGACTCGCCGTAGATGGTGCTGATCCCTGACTGCCCGCCCAGGGTATCGTTGCCATGCCCACCGAAGAGCGTATCCACCCCGCTGTCGCCGAAGAGCGTATCGCGCGCGCTTTCACCGAAAAGGCGATCCACGCCGGTGCCGCCCGAGAGTTCGTCCTCGCCGGTGCCACCGAAAACGCGGTCAGCGCCTGACTCGCCGAAGAGGCTGTCGTCCCCCGCTTGGCCCAAGAGAGTGTCGTTGCCCTCGTCACCATAGACAGAATCATCGCCGTTCAAGGCATAGATCGTGTCGCTGCCGCTGGTGCCGGCCAGACTGTTGTCCAGATTGTTCCCATAGATAATGGTCATGATGACCTGCTCCCTTTCACTTTAACCCCAAGAAGGAAAGCGCGCGTGCCGAAGTGTACCCTTATACTTAACAAAGAACAGAAACTGTTCTACCATTGTTCCTTTTGTACCAGAACAATGGCAGCCACTTCAGACTCGCTGTCTGGTCGGGAGGCTCTACTTCGATCGTGGCAACTTCTGGATGATGACGGGTCTAAAAAAGGCGGTTTTGCCACATTCTACGTGGCCGTACTGGTCAATTCCGCTTCAGCTCAACCAGACAAAATCCGTCGCCGTCAGTTGGTTAGCGCTGTTTAGGCCATCCACCAGGAAGGCGATATCGACGGATCCATCGCCGTCGCGGTCCACCTGCACTTGGCGGGTGCCATCGAAGCGGGCCTCGCTGTCGCCACCACCGCTGAAGGCGGCAGCGCCGATGTAGGCGAAGCTCCCGACCTCGAGCCCGGTGCGGAAGACTAGCTTGTCCGCAGCATTGCCGGCGTTCAGCGAGACCCCGTCGAAGTCGCGGATCACCGGCCCGCCGGAACCGCCGAAGCCAAGACCGCCGCCGTTGAAGCGGAAGCTATCGCCACCGGAGCCGCCGAAAGCCACATCCCCTTGGCCCAGGTTCAGAGTATCGGCGCCGCTTTCGCCCTCCATGCGGTCAGCGTCCGCACCGCCGAAGATCTCGTCATCGCCGTCCCCGCCTTGGATGAGGTCTTCGCCCTGATTGCCGGCCAGGCGGTTGTCGCCGCTGTTCCCTGTGATGCTGTTATCCAGGCTGTTGCCGGTACCGTTGATGTCACCGCGGTTCGCCTGCATCCGCAGGTTCTCGATGAAGGCTGTGGCGGTACCGTCGGGCAGGGTGTAGTCGACTTCGGCGCGGGCCAAGTCCACACCTTGGCCGGCGAACTCCCTGACGTCATCGCTGCTGGTATCGACAACAAAGGTGTCGTCACCACTGCCACCGGCCAGGACATCCGTGCCCGCTTGCCCGTTCAGGATGTCATCACCGCTGAAACCGGAAAGCCTGTTGTCCTCCGTGTTGCCCAGAAGCGTGTTGCCCAGGTTGTTGCCGCCCAGATCGGCCGGGCCGACGTTGCGATTGATGTTGGCACGCTCAATCTCTCCGGTCGGACCGCTGATCAGCGTGTAGTCCATGGCGTTGGAGCGCACCACGTCTTCAAGGCCTTGGCCGGTAACTTCGAACAAGAGGTCCGTGCGCGTATCGACAATGAAGGTGTCGTTGCCAAATCCACCGTAGGCGATATCAACGCCGCTGGCGCCGTTGAGGCGGTCATTGCCGTCACCCCCCTCCAGCGTATCGGTACCGCTGCCGCCGGCCATGAGATCACGCCCGCTGCCGCCGCGCAGGATGTCAAACCCCAGATCGCCCAGCAGCTGATCGCGCCCGCTCGATCCATAGAGGCGATCGTTACCGTCCTGCCCGCGCAGGGCATCGTTGCCTTCGTCGCCGCGAAGGCTGTCGTTGCCACTGCCAGCGCGCAGGTCGTCATCGCCGTCCTGACCGTCGAGCTGGTCTGCTCCGCTGCCGCCAAAGCCACTATCGTCACCGTTGTAGCCGCGGACGACATCATCGCCGAGACCGCCATAGAGGGTATCGACCCCGCTCTCGCCGAAGACAGTGTCGGCCTCATCCCCACCGAAGAGAAGGTCCCTCGCGTCTCCGCCATAGAGGGTATCGGCGCCGGAACCGCCGAAGAAGCTGTCATCCCCACCGTTGGGTCCAAAGCTCCCATAGAGCTCTGTCAGGTAGTCGCTCCCTGACCCGCCAAAGGCTGTGTCATCACCCAGATTGCCGACCAGAAGATCAGCACCCAAGCCGCCGCTCAGACTATCGGCACCGCTGCGGCCAAAGAGGCTGTCATCGCCCTCCCCGCCGTCGAGGCTGTCCTCTGAGCCGCCCCCGTCCAGGGTGTCGACACCGCTGCCGCCATAGAGGCGATCCTCACCGCTGCCGGCGGCGAAGGAGTCCGCCCCCGACCCACCGTAGATCCGGTCCTTGCCGCTGGTGGCAGAGCCGCTGTCATCCCCCTCTTCCCCGTAGAGCCAGTTGTCCCCACCGGGAGGGGTGCCGGGCGCCATCTCCGCAGCGATGAGCGTATCATTTCCGCTGCCGCCGAAGAGGCTGTCACCGATGGCGACGCCGCCATAGAGGCTGTCCGCTCCTGACTCGCCGTAAAGGCTGTCTCGGCCACTACCGCCAAAGAGAAGGTCGTATCCTAAACCGCCGAAGAGGCGGTCTCGGTTGTTGTCGCCATAGAGCCTGTCGTCGTCGCTGTCGCCATGGGCAACGTCGTTCCCGCTGCCGCCGGAGAGCCGATCGCTCCCGGCCCCTCCAAAGATGAGCGTGTCGTTACCGACGCCACCGAAGACAGAGTCATGGCCAAGACCGCCGTAGAGGCCCGCATCGTCGCCTTGACCGCCGTAGACGCTGTCGTCGCCCGACCCACCCACAAGCCAGAAGTCCGGGCCCGATCCGGCGAGGATGCGGTCATTCCCACTAAACCCTTCTAGAATGCCATCCCGCCCGCTCCCGCCGCGAAGGCTGTCGTCGCCCGCCCCACCGAAAAAGGAGCCGTCGTCACCATCGCCGCCGTCGATCAGGTCTGTCCCGGCAGCGCCATAGAGGACAACATCATCTCCAGCACCACCATAGATGCCGTCATCTCCGCTACCGCCGTAGAAGCTGATGTCACCGCCCGGCCCGCCGAAGAGGTGGTCGGCTCCATCCCGCCCGACGATCTGGGAGTCGTTCCCAGAGCTTCCGCTCAGGCTGTCGTCACCGCCACCACCGTCGAGGCTGTAGTCGTTGCCGCTGCCGGCGTTGAGCGTGTCTGCACCGCTGCCGCCAAAAAGATAGAGGTCATCGCCATTACCGGCGGAGAGCGTATCGTCACCATTGCCGCCGTAGAGATAGCTGTCGTTACCGGCGCCGGTGAGCAGGCGATCGGGTCCGTTGCCGCCGCGCAGGAAGCCATCATCGCCGGCGCCGCCGAAGAGACTGTCGGCGCCGCTGCCGCCGCCCAGGTAGGCGTCGTTCCCTAGCCCGCCTTGAATGACATCGTCCCCGGCACCGCCATAAAGCGTGGTGTCGTTACCGGACCCGCCGAAGAGACTGTCATTGCCAGTCAGCCCAAAGAGGCTATCTGCGCCGGAGAGGCCATAGAGGCGATCGGCAAGACTGGTGCCCGCCAAGCTGTCTGGACCATTGGTTCCGGTAATGTTCGCCATGCCCCCATCCTCCAGCGTCAAAGAGACCGCGGATATAGCACAGCGAGAGCGTGAATCAGAGTCGCGGAAAAGGCGTTAGTTCAGCCAAAGGAAGTCCGTTGCAGTCAACTGATTGGCGCTGGAGAGCCCATCGACCAGGAAGGCGATGTCCACTGTGCCGTCACCGTCCTGGTCCACCTGCACCTGCCGCGTACCAGCAAAGCGCGCCTCGCTCTCCCCTCCTGCGCTGAAGGCCGCAGCACCGATGTAGGCGAAGGTCCCGACCTCTAGGCCGGTGCGAAAGACCAGCTTGTCCTCCGCGTCCCCGCTCCCCAGGCTTGCGCCATCGAAGTCGCGGATCACCGGACCGCCCGAACCGCCGAAGCCGAGGTTCCCACCGTTGAAGCGGAATCTGTCGGCGCCAGAGCCGCCGAAGGCCACATCTGCTTGACCCATGTTGAGGGTGTCAGCCCCGCTGTCGCCTTCCATCCGGTCGGCATCTGCACCGCCGAAGAGTTCATCGTCGCCCAACCCACCCTGCAGGGTATCGAACCCCTGGTTGCCAGCCAGGCGATTGTCGCCGCTATTCCCTTGAACGGTGTTATTGAAGCTGTTTCCGGTGCCGTCGATGTCACCGCGATTGGCCTGGAGACGCAGGTTCTCGATGAAGGCCGTGGCTGTGCCATCGGGCAGGGCGTAGCTCACCTCCGCACGGACCAGGTCGATGCCTTCGCTAGAGAGCTCCTGCACGACATCGCCGAGCGTATCGACGACGAAGGTGTCATTGCCGCGACCGCCGACGAGAACATCGCCGCCGGCCTGGCCGTTCAGGATGTCATCGCCGCTAAAGCCGGAGAGGCGGTTGTCGCCCGTGTTGCCTATAAGCGTGTTGTCAAAGCCATTGCCGAAGAGGTCGGCCGCGCCCACGCCGACGTTGATGTTACCGCGCTCAATCTCCTGACCGCTGCCTAGGGCAAAGGCCGTGGCGTTGGAGCGGACAACGTCCTCATCGCCCTGCCCAACCATCTCTCTCAAGACATCCGTCAGGCTGTCGACGATGAAGGTGTCGTTGCCGGAGCCACCAAAGGCCGTGTCCGTGCCACTCGCGCCGTTTAGTCGATCCCGGCCAGAGCCGCCAAAGAGGCTGTCAGTGCCCGAACCGCCGGCGATGCGGTCAACGCCCTCGCCGCCAAAGGCGGTGTCGTCGCCAAGGTCGCCTAGAAGCGCATCGCGCCCAAACTCGCCAACGAGCGTATCGTCGCCTGCCTGACCGCGCAGCGCATCGTTCCCAGTATTGCCATAGAGACGATCGTCACCGCTGTCTGCGCGCAGATCATCATTGCCAGACAGTCCGCCCATCTGGTCCGAGCCAGAACCACCGAAGGCGCTATCGTCTCCATCATAGCCTCTGACGTCGTCATCGCCGCTTCCGCCGAACAGCAGATCATTGCCGCTCTCTCCGAAGACCTGGTCCGCACCAGCGTCGCCGAAGAGGGTGTCGTTGTCGTCGCCGCCATAGACAGTGTCGATGCCCGAGCCGCCGTAGAAGGTGTCCTTGCCGCCATTTGGCCCAAATGACACATTGTACTCTGTCAGATAGTCCACGCCGGATCCGCCATAGAGCCGATCGTCACCCAAATTGCCGGTTTGGGTATCGTCACCGTCGCTGCCGGATAGCTTGTCGTTCTCATCGCCGCCGTAGAGAAGGTCGTCACCGCGGTCGCCGGTTAGGCTGTCGTCTTGGGCGCCGCCATAGAGGAAATCATCCCCACTGCCCCCGAAGAGACGGTCTTTCCCACTGCCGGACTCGATGCGATCGCCACCAGTGGCCCCGGAGAGACGGTCTCGGCCGCTGACCGTACGGGCGACATCATTGCCGCCTGCCCCATAGAAGGTGTTATCCCCGCCATCGACACCACTATCGACAAAGCTCGCACCATAGAAGGTGTCATTGCCACTGCCGCCGAAGGCGAAGTCCGAAATCCTGTAGCCGCCGACCAGCGTGTCACGACCAGAACGCCCAATCAGCGTGTCGCTGCCACTGCCGCCATAGAGACGATCGTCACCTTGACCACCGTCAAGCACGTCTCGGTTGTTACCACCCAGAATGAGATCAATGCCGGAGCGTCCGAAGAGGCGATCGTCGCCGGCGCCTCCAGTCACCCGGTCATTGCCACTACCGCCGTCAAGGTTGAGATCATTGCCAGGCCCGCCATAGATGAGCTCTTCTCCGTTGCCGCCGCGGAGGTTGGCATCATCGCCTGAGCCACCATAGAGCCTGTCGTTCCCCGCACCGCCGTAGAAGTCTAGGTCCTGGCCAGACCCGCCGAAGATGCGGTCGTTGCCGTTGGAACCGTAGAAGGAGGCATCATCACCAGGGCCGCCGTAGAGCGCATCGGCGCCGCTGCCGCCAATCAGATAGATGTCATCACCCTCGCCGCCGTCGACTCTATCATCGCCGTTTTCTCCGTAAAGAAAGGTGTCGTCTCCAGCATCACCGAAGATGATATCAGTCCCCGTTCCACCCGTGAGGGAGCGGTCGGCCCCCGATCCGCCGTAGAGACGATCATAGCCGGATCGACCCTCAATACGGTAATCGGCCCCGCTGCCGCCATAGAGCCTATCGTTGCCACTGTCACCATAGAGATAGAGCTCGGCGCCCGTCCCGCCGAAGACTCGGTCGTCCCCGGTACCACCCACCAGGTAGGTGTCATTCCCGTCTCCACCTTCTAGCGTATCGTCCCCGGAGCCGCCATAGAGTGCATAGTCGTTTCCGTTACCTCCAGCGATGCTGTCGTTACCGAGCTGCCCAAAGAAGTTCCGATCGGCCCCAGGCCCGCCGAAGAGCCGATCCTGGCCAGCATCACCGAAAAAGCGCGAATCACCGCCAGAGCCGCCGTTTAGGACGTCATTTGCCGTGCCACCGTAGAAGGCGTAGTCACGACCGCTGCTGGCCGTTAGCGTGTCGATCCCGCTGCCGCCGAAGAAGGACGTATCATCGCCAAGGCCGCCGAAAAGAAGGTCCGCGCCGTCACCGCCAAAGGCGCGATCATCGTTACCGGCGCCCGCGCTCACTCTGTCCGCGCCGCTGCCGCCGGCCAGATAGGTATCCTCCCCGGCACCGCCGACAAGACTATCGTCTCCAGCGTCGCCGAAGAGCAGCACGTCATTGCCGGGACCGCCGTCGATCAGATCGTTGCCCGAACCACCATAGAGACCGAGGTCGCCGCCGGAACCGCCAAAGAGACTGTCATTGCCTAGTACGGCACTGAACCGGTCGGTGTCGGAGAAGCCGCGGAGAACGTCCGCCTCACTGGTACCGACCAGCGTGTCCGGTCCAGAAGTTCCGAGAACAAGCGCCATGGCGTGAGCCTCCCGCAGCAGCAAGACCACGGGAGACTAGCACGGGGCGATAAGAATCCAAGCGCCTACAGACCCGGCCACACCAGCAACCTCCGGCTGACAGGCGATTAGCTCAGCCAGACGAAGTCGGTTGCCGTTAGCTGGTTGGCGCTCTCCAACCCGTCCACCAGGAAGGCGATATCAACGCTGCCATCGCCATCTTGATCGACCTGCACCTGCCGGGCGCCGTCAAAGCGGGCTTCGCTGTCGCCGGAGCCACTGAAGGCAGCAGCGTCGATATAGGTGAAACTCCCGACCTCCAGCCCAGTGCGGAAGACCAGCTTGTCCTCGCCATTGCCGGCGTTCAGCGAGACCCCGTCGAAGTCGCGGATGACCGGCCCGCCGGAACCACCGAAGCCCAAACCGCCGCCATTGAAGCGGAAGCTGTCACCACCGGAGCCGCCGAAGGCTACGTCCCCTTGCCCCATGGCGATGGTGTCGGCACCGCTTTCGCCTTCCATGCGGTCGGCGTCCGCCCCGCCGAAGAGCTCGTCGTCGCCCTCGCCCGCTTGGATGGTGTCTTCACCCTGATTGCCGGCCAGGCGATTGTCGCCGCTGTTGCCCTCAATAGTGTTGTCCAGGCTATTGCCGGTGCCGTCGATGTCCCCGCGATTTGCCTGCATACGCAGGTTATCGAGGAAATCGCGGATACCGCCGTCGGGCAGGGTGTAGTCGACCTCGGCACGCACCAGGTCCACGCCTTGGCCGGAGAACTCCCGCACCTCGTCGCCGGCAGTATCGACCACGAAGGTGTCGTCGCCCGAGCCGCCGGTCATGATGTCGGCACCACCCTGACCGTTCAGGATGTCGTCGCCACTGACGCCGAAGAGGCGGTTGGCGACGCTGTTTCCAAGCAGCGTGTTGCCGAACTCATTACCGCCCAGGTCAGAGGGGCCGATGCCGTTATTGATGTTGGCGCGCTCAATCTCGCTGCCCGAGCCCGAGGTGAGGGTGAACTCTGTCGCGTTGGAGCGCACCACGTCGGCCACACCTTGGCCAACGGTATCGAAGACCTCGTCCAGCAGTGTATCCACAATGAAAGTATCGTTGCCGGTGCCACCGAAGGCGGTATCGACTCCACTGGCACCGTTCAGGCGGTCGTTGCCCTGGTTGCCGAAGAGCCGATCGCTGCCGCTGCCACCGGCCAGCTGATCGCGACCGGTTCCGCCGCGCGCCACGTCGTTACCCAGATCGCCAAAGAGCTGATCGCGACCGGAGGCACCATAGATACGGTCGTTGCCGGTCTGCCCCCGCAAGGCATCGTTGCCAGAGTTACCGAAGAGGGAATCATCCCCATCGCCTGCGCGCAAGTCGTCATTGCCACTTTCGCCGAAAAGGCCGTCAGTGCCACTGCCACCGAAGATGCTATCGTCGCCGTGGTATCCGCGTCCAATGTCGCTGCCGGTCCCGCCGATCAGGGTGTCGTCTCCAGAGCGCCCATAGAGCCGGTCGTTGCCGATTTCACCTTGAACGAGATCCGATCCGGAACCACCGTTCAAGGAGTCGTTCCCGCTCCCACCACGCAGATCATCGTCACCGTTTTGTCCAAACAGGCCATCATATCCAGTATCGCCAAAGAGCCTGTCCCTTCCGCTATAGCCTCTAAGCGTATCATCCCCAGTACCGCCATAGAGTACGTCGTCGCCGATCTCGCCGAGTACAAAATCACCGCCGTCGTCACCGAAAAGCAGGTCGTTGTCGGCACCGCCGTAGAGCGTATCCCTTGCAGAGCCGCCGAAGAAGGTGTCGTCGCCACCGACAGGGCCAAAGCTATCGCGATACTCTGTGAGATAGTCCTCGCCGGAACCGCCGTAGATGGTATCGTCGCCCCGATTGCCGCTGGCGTAGTCGTCGCCCCGTTCTGCGAAGATGATGTCCGGTTCACTGCCGCCAAAGAGGCTATCATCTCCCCGATTGCCGGTCAGGCGGTCCTGCCCGCGCCCCCCGTAGAAGGTGTTTTCGCCGCTGGCTGCAGCAAGCGTATCGGGCCCGACGCCACCAAAGAGCCTGTCGTCTCCAATATCGCCATAAAGCGTATCCCGACCGCTACCACCAACCAGCAGATCGGCACCACTGCCGCCCGAAAAATAGTCCTCGCCACTGGCGCCGTAGCCACGATCGTCATCGTCGCCGCCATAGAAGTCGTTGTCGCCGCCCGGTCCACCGCCGAACCCACCACCAAGAAAGGTGTCTGCACCGCTATCACCGAAGGCCCGGTCGCCAAGACCATAGCCACCGACAATCAGGTCATCGCCGGTATCGCCGCGCAGAAAGTCCTGGCCGCTGCCACCGTAAAGATCGTCATCGCCCACATCACCGAAAAGGCTATCGCGGTTATTGCCACCGTAGAGGCTATCGTTCCCGACATCCCCGTAGAGGAAATCGTTACCGCCACTGCCGTCAATGAGATCGTTTCCCGTACCGCCAAACAGACTCACGTCGTTTCCGAGGCCACCGAACAGCAAGTCGTTGGAGGAGCCTCCGAAGAGACTCGTATCATTACCGGCGCCTGCAACCAGGTAGTCATTGTCATCCCTGCCAAAGAGCCCCGTGTCGTTCCCAGAGCCGCCGTAGATTTCGTCGTCACCCTGCTCACCGTCGAGAATGGCATCGTCACCACTGTTGCCGGAGATGAGATCGTCTTGAAACCCGCCATAGAAGGAACTGTCGTTGCCGTCGCCGCCGGAAAGGGTGTCACGACCCACTCCCCCGTAGAGGTTAGCGTCGTCTCCAGGCCCACCTTGAAGCGTATCGCGACCACTGCCGCCGAAGAAGAGGGAGTCGCGACCGCCGGCACCGAAGATGAGATCGTCCCCATCATCACCTTGGAGATAGAAATCACTGCCGCCACCGCCTTGCAGTGTATCTTGGCCGGCACCGCCATAGAAACCGCTGTCGTTGCCAGAGCCGCCGAAGAGGCTGTCATCGCCAGATAGGCCCTCTAGGCGGTCCACGCCCGATAGACCGTAGATGCGGTCGTCGAGATTGGTTCCCTGCAGGCTGTCGGGTCCGTTGGTTCCGGTGATGTCGGCCATGCTGTGCTCCCCCTTGCTTCGGCTGAACAATGCCAAGAGATTAACACAGGCGATCCGAGAAAATGAATCCAGAAACCTGGCCTAGGACAGCCATAGAAAGTCCGTCGCCGTCAGCTGATTGGCGCTGCTGAGACCATCGATCAGGAAGGCCAGGTCCGCCGTTCCGTCGCCGTCGTCGTCCACCTGTACCTGCCGGGTGCCGGCGAAGCGTGCCTGGCTGTCACCGGCGCCGCTGAAGGCCGCAGAGCCGATGTAGGCGAAGGTGCCAACCTCCAGCCCGGTGCGGAAGACCAGCTTGTCATCGCCGTTGCCCGCATTCAGGGAGACCCCGTCGAAGTCGCGGATCACCGGGCCGCCGGAGCCACCCGATCCGAGACTTGCGCCGTTGAAGCGGAAGCTGTCGGCGCCGGAGCCACCGAAAGCCACATCGCCTTGTCCCATGGCGATGGTGTCGGCGCCGCTCTCCCCCTCTAGCCGGTCGCCCTCGGCGCCGCCGAAGAGCTCGTCCGCACCGTCACCGCCTTGCAGCAGGTCGGCGCCTGCCACGCCGAAGAGGCGGTTCTCCCCGCTGTTCCCTTCGATTGTGTTGTCGAGGCTGTTGCCAGTGCCGTCGACATCGCCGCGGTTCGCCTGCATCCGCAAATTCTCCAAGAAATCCCGGATGCCGCCATCGGGCAGGGTGTAGCTGACCTCAGCCCGCACCAGGTCGGTGCCGGCGCCTGAAAATTCGCGCACCTCGTCGCTGGCCGTATCGACGACGAAGGTGTCGTCGCCGCTGCCGCCGGTCATGATGTCCCCGCCGGCCTGGCCGTTCAGGATGTCATCGCCACTGAAGCCAAAGAGCCGGTTGGCTGCGGTGTTGCCCAGCAGCGTGTTGGCCAGATCATTGCCACCCAGATCAGAGGGGCCGATGCCACGGTTGACGTTCGCGCGTTCGATCTCTTGCCCACCCGGCAAGGTAAAGGCGTCCGCATTGGAGCGTACGACGTCCTCCGCCCCGCCGCCGCTGGTCTCGACCAAGAGATCGGCCAGGCTATCAACGATAAAGGTGTCGTTGGCCATCCCGCCATAGGCAGTATCAACGCCGCTGCCGCCGTTTAGACGATCGCGGCCGCTGTATCCGAAGAGCGTATCACTGCCCGATCCACCGCCGATGCGATCAACCCCACTGCCGCCAAAGGCCAGATCGCGCCCCTGATCAGCCAGAAGCGTATCGCGGCCAGCATCGCCAGAGAGATTGTCGTCGCCGTCTTGGCCACGCAGCACGTCATTGCCGCTGTTCCCACGTAGATTGTCTTTGCCTGAGCTGCCGAAGATGACGTCGTTGCCGGTGTCACCAGACAGCCGATCGTCGCCCTGCCCGCCGTAGAGCTGATCAACGCCGGTGAGACCGCGGAGCGTATCTATCGAGAGGCCGCCAAAGAGCTGGTCGTCGTTATCACCGCCATAGATCAGGTCCGCGCCGGAGTCTCCGTAGAAGCTGTCTTTTCCGCCCAACGGGCCCAAACCGGTATCGTACTCTGACAGATAGTCGGCTCCGGAGCCGCCGAAGAGAGTGTCGTCGCCCAGGCGTCCAGACTGGCGGTCTTCACCGTCGCCGCCGAGGATCAGGTCCGCGCCAGAAGCACCATAGAGACTGTCATTGCCGCCGTCACCCAGGAGGGTATCGTCGTTCTCACCACCATGGAGGAAGTCCTTGCCATTGCCGCCGACCATGGTATCGGCGCCACTGGCACCGAAGAGATAGTCCTTGCCTGCTCCCCCAACGAAGCCGTCTCTGCCGCTGCGCCCGAAGCCGCGGTCACGCCCGTCACCGCCGTAGAAGGTATTGTCCCCGCCTGCTAAGGGTCCATCGGAGATGTCACCGCCGTAGAAGGTGTCATCGCCGGTAGCGCCGAAGGCCAGATCGCCCTCGACCAAGCCGCCGCCCAGAGTATCGTCTCCGGAAGCTCCGAAGAGCCAATCGAGCCCACGGCCGCCGTCCAGCACATCGGCCCCTGTCTCGCCATAGAGGAAGTCGCTGGCCTGTCCGCCGTTCAGGCTGTCTACTCCGCCGTCGCCGACGAGTTGATCGTTCCCGCTGTCTCCGAAGGCACGGTCATCACCCGCCCCGCCGAAGAGTCCGGCATCGAAGCCGCTGCCGCCGTAGAGCAGGTCCTCTCCTGCCCCGCCGAAGAGGCTCCGGTCCGGGCCCTCGCCACCACGCAGCGTATCGGCGCCTTGGCCACCGAAGAGAGAGGTGTCGCTACCCGATCCGGCAACCAGGAGGTCAGAGCCGCTGCCGCCACTGACGGCAAGCTCCGTGCTACTGCCGCCGTAAACGAAATCGTCCCCCGAACCGCCGTCTAGATAGCTATCGGCCCCATAACCGCCGTAGAGACGGTCATTCCCGTTGTCGCCCGCCAGTGAGGTGTCGTCGCCGGCATCGCCGAAGACGCGGTCGTTCTGAACACCGCCGGAGAGGGCCTGGTCGGCCTCTGCACCGCCATAGATCCGGTCGCTGCCTGACCCGCCAAAGAAGGAGTACTCCTCTCCGCTACCGCCGAGCAGGAAGTCGTCGCCCTGGCCACCATAGGCGTAGCTATCACTCCCGGCGCCGAGGTCAAGGAAGTCATCGCCGCTGCCACCGCCAACTTCATAGTCAAAGCCAGAACCGCCATAGAGGCTGTCAGCCCCGGTCTCCCCCTTCAGGAAGGAGTCAGGACCCGAGCCGCCGTAGACGCGGTCATCACCGTCGCCACCATAGAAGATCTGATCGCGACCGATGCCGCCAAAAAGCAGATCGGCGTCGAGCCCGCCAAAGAAGCTGTCGTCGAAACCGGAGCCGCCGAAGAGCCGGTCGGCGCCCGCGCCACCATAGAAACTGGTGTCATAGCCGCTGCCTCCATCGAGGCTATCGTCGCCCTCGCCACCGAAGAGGTGACGGTCACTGCCGTTATCGCCGAAGAGGCTGTCGTTACCGCGGCCGCCTTCTAAGCTGCTGTCGTCTCCAGCCCCACCGAAGAGCCTGTCCGCACCGCTGTCACCCCAGAGGAGACGATCGGGCCCGTCCCCACCAAAGAGCAGGTCGACGCCTGAGTTGCCCCGCAAGGTGACGTCACTGCCGGCACCGCCGTCGACACGATCACTGCCGTCGCCGCCGTAGAGGTAGCTGTCGTTTCCTGAATCACCGAAGAGGCTGTCGTCGCCGGCGATTCCATAGAGCCTGTCAGAGCTCGATACCTGGTCGTCCAGGTCACTGCCGAACAGTGTGTCCGGGCCGTCTGTCCCCGTGTAGGTTGCCATCGTTCAGCTCTCCGGCTGCTTTCGACGTATGAACCTGAAGAGCTTAGCACTAACGTAGCCCTATTGTTAGGAGTAAACTGTGACTAGCTCAGCCAGACGAAATCCGTTGCCGTCAGCTGGGTAGCGCTGCTGAGGCCATCGACCAGGAAGGCGATGTCCACGGTTCCGTCGCCATCGCGGTCCACCTGAACCTGACGCAGGCCATCAAAGCGGGCCTCACTGTCGCCACCTCCGCTGAAGGCCGCGCTGCCGATGTAGGCGAAGCTGCCGACCTCTAGCCCGCTGCGGAAGACCAGCTTGTCCGCGCCGTTGCCCAGGATCTCGCCATCGAAGTCACGGATCACCGGACCGCCTGAGCCGCCGAAGCCCAGGTCCGCGCCATTGGAGCGGAAGCTGTCACCGCCGGAGCCACCGAAGGCCACGTCGCCCTGGCCCAGGTTCAGGGTGTCGGCGCCACTCTCGCCCTCCAGCCGGTCCGCTTCGGCGCCGCCGAAGAGGTCGTCATCGCCTGCGCCGCCGAGTAGCCTGTCCACCCCCTGATTGCCGGCCAAGCGGTTGTCTGCCGTGTTGCCCTCAATGGTGTTGTCCAGGCTGTTGCCGGTCCCATCCAAGGCACCACTGCCACCCTGTAGGCGCAGGTTGTCGAGAAAATCGCGGATGCCGCCGTCGGGCAAGGTGTAGTTGACCTCAGCGCGCACCAGGTCGGCGCCGGCGTCCTGAAACTCACGCACCTCGTCGCTGGTTGTATCAACGACGAAGGTGTCGTCGCCGCTGCCGCCGGTCATGATATCGCCGCCGGCCTGGCCATTCAGGATGTCGTCCCCGCTAAAGCCGAAGAGCCGATTGGCGGAGGAGTTGCCAAGCAAGGTGTTGTCACCGTCATTGCCGCCCAGGTCGGCCGGGCCGACGCCGAAGTTGATGTTGGCCCGCTCGATCTCTGCGGCGGAGGGATCATTGGGCAGGTTGAAGGCAGACGCGTTAGAGCGGACCACGTCCACGCCTTCGCCAAAGCTGTCGAAGACCTGATCGCCCAGGGTGTCGACGATGAAGGTGTCGTCGCCCGGACCACCGAAGGCCGTGTCGCTGCCGCTGGCCCCATTCAGGCGATCACGGCCGCTGCCGCCCTCCAGCGTGTCGCTACCAGAACCGCCGGCCAGGCGATCGCGGCCGGAGCTGGCGTCAAGACTGTCCGCGCCCTCGCCGCCGAAGAGCGTGTCACGGCCCAAGAAGCCGCGCAGCGTATCGTCGCCCGCGTCACCCCGCATCACGTCATCGCCAACGCCACCGTTGCCTTGATCATTGCCGGAGCCCAGGCGGAGCGAATCGGTGCCATAGCCTCCATCGGCGTCATCGGCACCGCTGCCGCCGTAGATCAGGTCCTGGCCACTGCCGGACGTCAGCCGGTCTTGGCCGCATCCCCCCATGAGGGTATCGGCGCCGCTGTCGCCGAAAAGGCTGTCGTCTCCCCCGTCGCCATAGAGCCGGTCGTCTTGGGTGCCGCCATCCAAGCGGTCGCGGCTGGAGCCACCAAAGAGCCGATCGGCGCCAGAGCCACCCGTGAGATCGTCATAGCCCGACCCGCCATAGAAGCGATCCACGCCACCGCGATAGCCAAGGACGGTGAAGCGATCCTCGTCCAAGGTGTCGTCACCCTGACCGCCGTAGATCAGGTCGTCCCCTTGGTTGCCGACCAGCGTGTCGGCTTGCTCACCACCGAAGATCCTGTCCAGGCCCTCGCCACCGAAGGCGGTGTCTTCGAAGTCGCCGCCGAAGATCCGGTCGGCGCCGCTGTCGCCGTTCAGCAGATCCTGACCACTGCCGCCGCGCAGCGCGTCATCCCCACTACGCCCGGCAAGAGCATCACTACCGTCGCCACCACGCAGATCGTCATTGCCGCTGGCACCGTAGAGGTCGTCCCGACCCGAGCCGCCGAAGAAGCGGTCTGCGCCGCTGTCGCCAAAGGCGTTGTCATCGCCCTCGCCGCCGTAGAAGCTGTTGTCGCCGGCACTGCCGCCGAAAGTGAAGACATCAATGCCGAAGAAGTTGTCGTCGCCTTCACCGCCGTAGGCCAGATCGCCGGCGCCAAGACCGCCGCTTAAGCTATCGTCACCGGAGCCACCGAAGAGCGTGTCTCTGGCGCTGTCGCCTTTCAGCGTATCGTCACCGCCATCGCCGTAGAGCCGATCCTGATTGTTGCCGCCCTCCAGACGGTCCTTGCCTTGGCCGCCGAAGAGCTGATCCTTGCCGCCACCGCCATAGATCAGGTCGTTGCCCGTGGCACCGAGGAGGCTGACGTCGTCACCCAGGTCGCCGTAGAGGATGTCACCGCCGGACTGGCCGTTCAGGAGGCTGTCGTCGCCGTCCCCACCACGCAGAACATCCACGCCATCACCGCCGTAGAGCGCAGTGTCGGCGCCGGAGCCGCCGTAGAGGTTATCCGGCCCGCTGCCGCCGGTGATGGAGCGGTCAGCGCCACTGTCGGCCAGCAACCGATCGGCCCCCGTGCCACCACCCAAGGAGCTATCATCGCCCACGCCGCCATAGACCACGTCGTCGCCGGGGCCACCGAACAAGGCGGTGTCGGGCGCCGACTGGCCACTGATGCGGTCCGTGCCCTCGTCGCCGAAGAAGAAACCGTCCGCCCCGCTGCCGCCGAAGATGGTGTCGTTTTCCGCATCGCCGAAGAGGGAGTAGTCCTTGCCATCGCCGCCGGCCAGCGTGTCGTCGCCCGTGCCGCCAAAGAGAATCTCGTCTGTGCCACTGTCGCCCGCCAACAGATCATTGCCCTCTTCACCGAAGAGCAGAGAGTCACGGCCCGAGCCGCCGTAAAGCCGATCGATCCCACCGCCGCCAAAGAGCAAAAGCTCGTTGCCTGGCCCACCGAAGATCCGGTCGTCGAAGCCGCCACCGTAGAGCTGGATGTCGGCACCCCCGCCGCCGTAGATCAGGTCGTCGCCCACATCGCCGAAGAGGACGCTGTCGCCACCATTGCCGCCTTCGATGCGATCGTCGCCGATGCCGCCGTCGAGCGCGCTGTCGCTGCCGCCGCCACCGAAGAGCGTGTCGTTGCCGTCGTTGCCAATCAGTTGATCCGGGCCGGAGAGACCGAAGATGGTGTCCGAAAGCGCGCTCCCCACCAGGCTGTCCGGACCGCTGGTGCCGACAATGACCGTCATCGAAAGCTTCCCCGCCAATGCATCAGGATCGGCAGGTTAGCTAGCACAAGCGCGTCGTAACTGACAGTGGCGCGATGTACTTCAGCTCAGCCAGAGGAAGTCTGTGGCGGTTAGCTGGCCCGCGCTGGTGAGACCATCGACCAGGAAGGCGATATCCGCCGTGCCATCACCATCCTGGTCAACCTGCACCTGCCGGGTGCCGCCGAAGCGCGCTTCACTGTCTCCGCCGCCGCTGAAGGCTGCCGCACCGATGTAGGCAAAGGTGCCGACCTCCAGCCCAGTACGGAAGACCAGCTTGTCCTCGCCGTTGCCGGCGTTGAGCGAAACCCCATCGAAGTCGCGGATCACCGGCCCGCCCGAGCCGCCAAAACCGAGATTGGCCCCGTTGAAGCGGAAGGAGTCCGTGCCCGACCCGCCAAAGGCCACATCGTCTTGGCCCAGGTTCAAGGTGTCCGCGCCGCTCCCGCCCTCCATACGGTCGCCATCGGCACCGCCGAAGAGGTCATCGTCGCCGTCGCCGCCAAGCAGGGTATCGACGCCCTGGTTGCCGGCAAGGCGGTTGTCGGCCGTGTTGCCTTGGATGGTGTTATCCAGAGAGTTGCCCGTCCCATCCAGGGCGCCGCTACCGTTTTGCAGGCGCAGGTTATCCAGGAAATCACGGATGCCGCCATCGGGCAGCGTGTAGCTGACTTCCGCCCGCACCAGATCGGTCCCGGCGCCGGCAAATTCCCGCACCTCGTCGCCGGCCTCGTCGACGACGAAGGTATCGTCACCGCTTCCCCCGGTCATGATGTCCGTGCCAGCCTGACCATTCAGAATGTCGTCACCGCTGAAGCCCAAGAGGCGATTGGCCGAAGTGTTGCCAAGCAGCGTGTTGGCAAACTCGTTGCCGCCCAGGTCGGAGGGGCCGACGCCGTTGTTGATGTTGGCTCGCTCGATCTCCTCACCGCCCGGCAGGGTGAAGGCCGTCGCGTTGGAGCGGACAACGTCTTCGGTGCCCCCGCCGATGGTCTCGACCAAGACATCCAAGAGAGTATCGACGATGAAGGTGTCGTTGCCATAGCCGCCGAAGGCCGTATCGACGCCGCTGGCACCGTTCAGGCGGTCGCGCCCACTGCCGCCGTAGAGCAGGTCGACGCCGCTGCCGCCAGCGATGCGGTCCGCACCGCTGTCGCCATAGGCCGTATCGTCGCCGAGATCACCCAGCAGGCTATCACGCCCGACATCACCATCCAGATAGTCATTGCCCGCTTGCCCACGCAGCGCGTCGTCGCCATAGCTCCCATAGAGCCTGTCATCGCCGCCATCGCCGCGCAGGTCGTCCTTGCCGCTCTCCCCGAAGACAGAGTCGTCTCCGGACCCGCCGAAGGCACTGTCGTCGCCATCATAGCCGCTGAGCGTGTCAACCCCGGACCCGCCGTAGAGCAGATCCAGACCACTTTCGCCAAAGACGCTGTCGTCGCCTTCATCGCCGAAGAGGGTATCGTTATCATCACCGCCGTAAACGGTATCGATGCCTGAGCCACCATAGAAGGTGTCCTTGCCGCCGATCGGCAGCAGGCTGGTGCTGTTGTACTCCGACAGATAATCGACGCCCGAGCCGCCGAAGAGCAGATCGTCACCCAGATTGCCGCTCTGGGAGTCGTCGCCGTCCCCACCAAAGAGGCTATCGTTACCGCTGCCGCCTTCCAGAGTGTCAGCGCCACTGTCTCCGAGGAGGCTATCATCCGCACTGCCGCCGTTCAAACTGTCCTGGCCAGAGCCGCCGGCCAAGTCGTCCTGGTTGGCGCCTCCAACCAGGGTGTCCGTACCCAGGCCGCCGAAGAGCCTGTCCTCGCCAGAGCCGCCGACTGCGTAGTCGGCGCCATCGTCGCCGTAGACGCTGTCCTTGCCGCTGCCGCTTAAGAAGTAGTCGTTACCAGAGCCACCGAAGGCAGCGTTGTTACCCCCGTCGAGGAGGCCGTCTGGAAAGTTTCCGCCGTAGAGGAAATCATCCCCACTGCCGCCGAAGAGAGAATCGCCGATGGCCAAACCGCCCGCAAGCGAATCTCTGCCGAAACCGCCGAAGAGGGTATCGCCCCCGCTGCCACCCCTTAAGGCGTCATTGCCGCTATCGCCGTAGAGGCTATCTCGATTGTTGCCGCCCGCGAGGACGTCTCCACTCGAACCGCCAAAGGCCTGATCGTTGCCGGCACCAGCGTAGATCGCGTCAATGCCTGCACCGCCATAGAGCAGCACGTCATCGCCATCGCCGCCGAAAATTCTGTCCAGGCCCTGCCCACCGAGCAGATAGGCGTCATCGCCGTCACCGCCGAAGAGGCGGTCATTGCCAGCGCCGCCAAAGAGAGAGGAATCCGCCCCCGATCCAGCCCTTAGGCTGTCTGCGCCCCCATCCCCATAGTGGTGGCTGTCATTCCCAGAACCGCCAGTGATCGTATCGTCACCGGACCCACCACGCAGAAAGATGTCACTCCCTTTTCCGCCGAAGAGGCTATCCGCGCCGCTGCCGCCATAGAGGTAGAAGTCGTTGTCGGCACCGCCGTAGACACTGTCGTCGCCAGTGGCACCCACCAGGAACTGATCGATCCCGCTGTCGCCAGCAATCCTGTCGTCCCCGTCGCCCCCATCCAGCGAATAGTCCCCGTCGGCACCGCCATAGAGCGTGTCATTGCCGCTACCGCCAGCTAGGAGGCCATCAAAGCCGACGCCGCCAAAAATGTAGTCTGCGCCGGACTCTCCATAGAGGTAGTAGTCGACTCCGCTGCCCCCAGCGATGATGTCTGCGCCGAGACCGCCAAAGAAGGACTGGTCGTCGCCATCGTCGCCATAGAGCTGGTCCCTCTCGGCACCGCCATAGAAGGCGGTGTCGATCCCCGCGCCGCCATAGAGCCGATCGATACCTCCTTCGCCAAAGAGCTGAAAGTCGGCACCGGAGTCACCGAAGAGGCTATCGTCACCGGCCGCGCCGTTCAGGTCATAATCGCCGCCACTGCCGCCGAGCACGCTGTCATCGCCTGCGCCAGCGAAGAAGAAGGTGTCGTTGCCCTTGCCCCCCTCCAGCAGGTCATTGCCACTGCTGCCATAGAGGTAGGTGTCGTCGCCCAGGCCACCGAAGACGCTGTCCGCGCCACTGCCGCCCGAAAGCGTCCTGTCGTTTCCAACACCGCCAAAGACACGGTCGTCGCTATCGCCGCCAAAGAGGCCTTGGTCGTCGCCCGACTGAGCGAAGAGGTCGTCGTTCCCGTCACGGCCATACAAGGAATCGCTGCCTGAGCCACCTTCCAGGCGGTCCTCGCCTGACCCACCTTGCAGACTATCCTTCCCGGCACCGCCGTAGATCAGATCCTTGCCGCTGCCCGCTTTCAGCCGATCATCGCCGGAGCCGCCGAAGAGCGTATTGTCGCCACCGTCCGAAATTCCGTCTGGGAACAGGCCGCCGTACAGCCCATCCACACCACTTCCACCATAGAGGGTATCGTCTTCGATCACCCCACCCGCTAGGACATCATCGCCCAGCCCACCGAAGAGAATGTCTTTCCCACGGTCGCCGGATGCGTCGTCGTTGCCGCTGCCTCCGGAGACATGGTCGTCGCCACTCTCCGCGTACAATACGTCTCTTCCAGAGCCGCCATCAAGTCTATCCGCGTTGTCGCCGGCATAGATTACATCGACGCCAAGACCACCAAACACCGTGTCGTGACCGGAACCAGCAGTAAGGGAATCATCGCCGGCGTCACCGTAGAAGCTGTCATCGCCGCTGCCGGCAAAAGCAGAGTCATTGCCAGAACCGCCATAGAGGGCATTGTCGCCGCCGGGGCCGGGGCCGTCCGCAAAATCAGCGCCGAAGAGCGTATCCTGACCGCTGTCGCCAAAAAGGCTATCGCCGAGATTGTATCCGCCGAGGAGGAGATCGTTACCCAGACCGCCCTCGAGCGTGTCCCGGCCGCTGCCGCCATAGAGACGATCCACGCCGCTCCCACCATAGAGACTGTCGCGAAAGTTGTCGCCGTAGAGGGAATCGACCCCACTGTCGCCAAAGGCCTGGTCGTTGCCGTCGCCTCCGAAGATAGAGTCCGTGTCCAGCCCACCAAAAAGACTGACATCGTCGCCATCGCCACCCTGGATGGTGTCATTTCCGCTGTCGCCGAAGACCCCGCTGTCGTCGCCGGCGCCAGCCTGAATCCGGTCGCCGCCACTCCCGCCAAAGATCAAGCTGTCACTGCCCGAGCCGCCGAAAATGTCGTCTGGGCTGTCACCGCCATAAAGACTGCGATCAGCACCACTGCCGCCCGAGATATCATCGTCGCCGTCACCGCCTTCGAGCAGAGAATCGGAACCGTCGCCGCCAAAGAGCAGGTCATGCCCTGTCGCTCCGCGAAGGTAGCTATCGGCGCCGCCGCCACCAAAGATCTGGTCATTCCCGCTTCCGCCGTAGAGGTAGCCATCGGCGTCGTCGCCGGCGTTCAGGATGTCGTCGTCGTCACCACCGTAAAGGAAATAGTCGCCCCCCGGCCCGCCGTAGAGGCTGTCGAAACCGGCCTCGCCGAAGAGCAGGAAGTCGACACCGGATCCGCCGATCAGGACGTCGTTGCCGGCTGCCCCGTTCAGGTTATAGTCGCCGCCGCTGCCAGTGGTGATGGTGTCATCACCGCCGCCGGAAAAGAGGAAGGTATCGCCGCCATTGCCGCCCGAAATGGTATCGTCACCACTGCCGCCGTAGAGGAAGGTGTCATCTCCGCCGCCACCGAAGAGGCTGTCGGCACCGCTGTCGCCTTGCAGATAGAGGTCGCGCCCGCCGCCGCCGAAGATGCCGTCGTCACCAGGCCCGCCGACCAGCACCTGGTCATTGCCGGGACCTCCGCTAATGCTGTCATTGTCGGCACCACCGAAGAGACCGGAGTCATTGCCGCTGCCACCAAAGAGGTTGTCGTCACCGGAGACACCAAAGAGCTGGTCGGTTGACGAGAGTCCAAAGATGAAGTCTGACAAGCTGGTGCCGACCAGGGAGTCTGGCCCGTTCGTCCCGGTGATGTTCGCCATACCGCTCTTTCCTCCCCACGCGTTGCCAAGTGCGAAAGGATAACACAGCGCAGTGACGAAGTGGCGAAGGAAAGAAAGGGTAGAACTGGACCGCTACAGTCGCCTTAATTTTATCCCCACCGCCAACATGCCCAAACCGGAGATGGCCAGATTGATGCCGACCAGCAGGCCCAGAAGCCAGGTGGCATCGAAGGGATAGCCGGCGACGATGATAACGCCCAGCGCAATGGAGGAGAGCGCGCCGATGATCTGCCAGCCCTTGCCCTCTGCCGCCTGAAATGCGAGCAGCAGCCGCAAGACCCCGTCGGCGAAGAAGTAGACGGCGACGATGATGGTGAGCGCCAGCACGCCCTCCACCGGCTGCATCAGCAGCAAGACGCCGACCGCGCCATAGAGCAGGGCCATCAGGAATTCGACCGCGCGGCCTGTGCCGCTGCTCTTGAAGACCTTGATCAGGGTGGCGATGCCGGCCAGCAGCAGCAGGTAGGCGATGACGGTTTCAACGACCAGGGTCGCCAGGTGCGGTAGCAGAGCGGCCGCGATGCCCAGCGCCAGCATGACCAGGCCGACGAAGATCAACCAGCCGGCCTTGCCCTTCATCATGTCCAGGGCTTGGCCCCGGAACTCCTCTGGGCTGGGTCTTCTGACCATGGTGTGACTACCCCTTCCTGCTTGCGTCTCTCCGTAGGCACAATGGCCATCCCCTTCGAGGCACTGCAAGGCCTTCTTGTGGGCAGAGCGGCGCTTCACCCTTGCCAGGACCGGCCTTGCCCGCGCAAGGTCCGCCACCAGCGCAGCCAGTCCAGAGAGCAGCCATGCAGCTTCCCCGCCTGATGGGCCATCGCGGTGCCGCCGCCGTGGCGCCGGAAAATACGCTCGCCGGACTGCGCGCCGCCAAAGACCAGGGCGTGGACTGGGTCGAGTTCGATGCACAGCTGAGCGGCGATGGCGTGCCGCTGCTGCTGCACGACGACCGCCTGCACCGCACCACCGGCGACCGCCGCAAGATCGCCGAGGTGCCAGCCGCCGAGGCCTCGCGCCTAGACGCCGGCGCCTGGTTCGGCCCGGCCTTCGCCGGCGAGCCCATTCCGCTGCTGGAGGAGGCCGTGGCGCTGCTCGCTGCCCTCGACCTGCAGGCCAATGTCGAGATCAAGCCTTCCCCCGGCCTGGCGCGGGAGACGGCGCAGGCCTGTATGGAACTCCTGCAGCAACACTGGCCGAAATCGCGGCCGCTGCCGTTGATCTCCTCTTTCGAGATCGCCGCCTTGGAGGAGGCACAGCGGCTCTGGCCGGAGGCACCGCGCGGCTATCTGGTGAAGGCCCTGCCGCAGGACTGGCAGGAAACGGCCGAGCGGCTGGGCTGCGTCTCGGTGCACCCCTGGCACCCGGGCCTGAAGCCGGAACAGGTCCAGGCGATCAAGCAGGCCGGTTATCAGGTCGCGGCTTACACAGTGAACGCGCCCGCCCGCGCCGCGGCCTTGCTGGCCATGGGTGTGGACTGTCTGATTTCCGACGACCCAGCCGCCTTGCTGCCAGTGGTGCAGGAAGCGGTGACGGTTTGAGACTAGGCGATTGACGCTAAGCTTCTCAGACGATTTCTCGCTTACCCTTGCCCAAGAGCACTCCCCTCATGCTGAGCCTGTCGAAGCATGTGCCACGGAGAAGTTCGCGCTCGGGGCATATCCTTCGACAGGCTCAGGATGAGGTCGGTACGGGAAGGAGAGCGTCGCTCAACTAAGGGCCAGCTGCGCTAACCGCCCTTCGCCTTCGAGACCTCGCTCAAGGTCAGGCGGCGCGGTGAGGGAATGCCGACGACGTG
>JBCBSF010000032.1:0-48469 GCA_039819325.1 Pseudomonadota bacterium
CTCATCGATCTGATCGGGCGCGGCAAGATCATCCTGGCCGACGTCAAGATCCTGGTGATCGATGAGGCGCCCAGGCGTGGCGATCAGCACGTCCACGCCGCGATCCAGCTTGCGCTCCTGATCGGCCATGGAGGTGCCGCCGGTCAGCAGCGCCATGGTGAGCTTGTGATTGGTGCCATACTTCTCGAAACTATCACCGACCTGGGCGGCCAGCTCGCGCGTCGGCTCCAGCACCAAGGACCGGGGCATGCGGGCGCGCGCCCGTCCGCCGGCCAGGATGTCGATCAGCGGCAGGGTAAAGCCTGCGGTCTTGCCGGTCCCCGTTTGCGCGCAGCCCAGGAGATCCCGGCCCATCTGCACATAGGGGATGGCCTTTTCTTGAATTGGCGTTGGGTGGCTGTAGCCGGCCTTGGCAACGGCATCGAGCAGCGGCTCGCTCAGCCCCAAATCCGCGAAGGTTGTTTTTGCGCTCAAAGCGCCTTTCCTAAAGTTAACGATGGTGAAGAGGGTCTACCCACAGGGTTCTTCAGCCCTGTTGCAGGCCTCTGACATAAGGTCCGCACAGAACATTTAAAGTGCAGTGCTGAAACGACTCGGCCCGTGGGAAGTTCTGGCCTTATCGGCGCTTCCTCCTGCGCTGTCAATCTAGGGTTGGCTGCGGCAAGAGGCGCGCGCCCGGGGCGGCGTGGACCGGGTGCTGGGCCTTCTCTAAACTGGCCGATGATCTGGACCCGATCTGGATCTAACCAGCGAGAGAAAACGAAAGCACCTTCATGCCCACCTTTACCGGAACCAACGCCGCCGACACCCTCTTCGGCAGCAGCCTCGATGACGTGATCCTGGGTCTATCGGGTGATGACACGCTCTACGGCGAAGAAGGGGCGGATACCCTCTATGGCGGCGCCAATACAGACCGGCTGGTCGGCGGCAGCGGGTCCGACACGCTTTTCGGCGGCACCGGCCTCGACACCAGCCTGAGCGGCAGGCTGGGCGACGATGTGATCTTCGGCGGGTCCTTTCAGGACGTCACGCACTTCGGGGGGTCCGGTAAGGACTTCTTCTATGGGGACGGCGGCAATGATGGTGTCTTCTATGGCGCTTCCGGCTCGGACCGGGCCTACGGCGGCATCGGGTTAGACTTCCTCTTCTACGGCGGTCCCTCAGGCGATATCCTCGAAGGGGGTAGCGGGAACGAGTGGCGCTTTTTCGGAGGCGAAAGCGGCGACATCCTGCGCGGTGGGTCGGGGACCGACTCGGTCTTCGTGGGCGGCAGCGGTGGTGACATACTCTTCGGCGGTGCAGGCGCTGACAGCCAGTTTGAAGGCGGTAGTGGCGGCGACGTGGTGAATGCCGGTTCAGGCAACGACCTGGCTTTCTTCGGTGGTGACGGCGCCGACAACCTGATCGCTGGCAGCGGTGACGATAGCTTCTTCTATGGCGGCAGCGGTGGCGGGATAATCTCCGGAGGGTCCGGCAACGACCAGAGCTTCTTCGGTGGCTCTGGAAACGATCTCATCAACGCGAATAACGGCAGCGACAACCGTTTCTTCGGCGATGATGGCAATGACAGAGTCTACGGTGGCTCCGGGTCGGACTATCGCCTTTACGGTGGCAGTGGCGCCGACACGCTCTACGGTGACAGCGGCAGCGAAAGCCAGTTTTTCGGCGATAGCGGGGCAGACCTGCTGTTCGGCGGAGCAGACGCGGACAGTAGTTTCTTCGGGGGCGCTGGAGTCGACAACGTCAACGGCGGTCTGGGTGACGACTCGCGGTTTTTCGGCGGCGAAGGGTCAGACCGGGTCGCGGGCGACGGCGGCGCCGATGTCTCACTCTACGGCGGCGCCGGGGTCGATACCATCGTCGGCGGCTCTGGAAACGACACCTCGCTCTTCGGCGGCAGTGCGACCGATACCATCGCCGGCAGCGACGGCGACGACTATCGGCTCTATGGCGGGCAGGGCTTCGATACGCTTTTCGGTGGCGCCGGCGATGACACGCGCCTTAGAGGCGACGATGGGGATGACTCCCTCTTCGGCCGCATCGGTGATGATTGGCAGCTGAACGGCCGCTCAGGTGACGACCGGATCGAAGGCGGTGATGGCAACGACACAGCCCTGATCGGCGACAGCGGTGACGACATCGTGCTGGCAGAGAGCGGGGATGACCTCGCGCTCTACGGCTCCGATGGGACGGACAGGGTCTATGGCGGCTCTGGCGTTGACAATCGGCTGCAGGGCCGCAGTGGCGATGACCGCCTCTTCGGCGACGCGGGTAATGATCTTGCGTTCGAAGGCGGTGCTGGGGAGGATCGCCTCTACGGCGGGGAAGGCGACGACCGCTTCTTCGACGGCGACTCCGGCGCGGACCGGGTCGAGGGTGGGTCCGGAATCGACAGCATTCTGAGGGGCGGCAGCGGTGACGATTTCCTCTTTGGCGGCAGCGGCGATGACTATCGCCTGTCGGGAGAGGAGGGCAACGATCGCCTCTACGGAGACGCCGGTGACGACACGGAGATCGTGGGAGGGGACGGCGAAGATCTCCTTTTCGCCGGCAGCGGCGCCGATAGCCGCTTGTTTGGGAATGAGGGCAATGATCGCCTCTACGGTGGGTCCGGGAACGATGGTGTCCTGAACGGTTACGCGGGCGACGACCGCCTCTACGGGGGTGACGGTGATGATGACGGCCTCGCCGGTGGCAGTGGCGCCGACCGGATTTACGGTGGTTCTGGGCAGGATCGGCTCGTAGGTGGCTACGGCGAGGATCAGATCCGCGGTGCATCAGGTGCCGATCGCCTCTTCGGCGGCGATGGCCGGGATGCGCTGCGTGGGCAAGACGGCGACGATTCGCTTTATGGCGGCGATGATCGCGACACGCTCTTGGGCGACGAGGGTGTTGATACGGCCTTCGGCGGCGATGGGCCCGATATCTTGGGCGGCGGCAGCGCTTTCGACCGGCTCTATGGCGGCAGCCGGAATGACCGCCTGAACGGCGGCAGCGGCAGCGATCTGGCCGCGGGTGGCGCGGGCGACGATACCTTCATCGTAGACACGACAGGCGACATTCTACGGGAGTCGGCCAACGGCGGCCTGGAAGACGTGATCCGCTCCAACGCGCTGGACTTCACCATCCCAGGCGGGCCCGACGGCCATATCGAACGTGCCAACATCAACAATGGGGTCGGTCCAGCAGACCTGGGCGGCAATGAGTTCGCCAACACGCTGCTGGGCAACACGGCCGACAACCGCCTCTTCGGCGTCAGTGGCGACGACATCCTCAATGGTCAGGGCGGCAGCGACATCATGACTGGCGGGTCTGGCGACGATACCTTTGTCGTCGATACGGCCAGCGACGAGGTGCGGGAGTTCAGTGGCGCCGGTACGGACCTGGTCCGCGCCGAGATTGACTATACGCTGCCTGACGGCGGCATCCGCGATTTTCTGGATAATCTGCGGATGCAAGGCGGGCGTGGAAACATCGACGGGGTCGGGAACAGTCTGGACAACAGGCTTGAGGGGAACACCGGGAACAACAGCCTCAGCGGCGAAGCCGGTAGCGATGTCATCCAAGGCGGTGAGGGGAACGACAATCTCTTCGGCGGGGTCGGCGACGATACCCTGGAAGGCGAGAGTGGGGTGGACACGCTGTGGATGGCCTCGGGCGATCAGGCCTTCGGCGGCTCCGGCTCCGACCGTTTCCGCTTCACCGGGGACAGCCTGGGCAGTGGCGGCTCGGGCGGGCCGGTGATCGGCGACTTCGACGGAGTCAGCTTCGGCAGCGGCAACGGCATCGACCGGCTGGTCTTCAGCACGGGCCTAGAGGTCGGGACCTTCGCCTATATCGGCGCAGCGGCCTTTTCTGGCGGCGGCGATAGCCAGGCGCGTTTTGCCGGCGCCGAACAGGTACAGGTGGACAGCGACGGCGACGGTACCAGCGACATCGCCTTCAAGATCACTGGGCTCTCCGTCGCTGGAGATCTGACCGCCACCGACTTCGTCTGGCTCTAGCCCTTCATGCGCCAAGACCTGGTGCTGATCCCGGGCTTGCTGCTGGATAGGCGGCTCTGGGCAGCACAAACCGCTGACCTGGCCGATCTGGCGGAGGCGTGGATTCCCGACATCTCCACCCACGACGACATGGCGGCTTTGGCAGCCAGTCTGCTGGAGGAGCTGCCGCCGCGTTTCGCGCTGGCAGGGCTGTCGATGGGTGGCTATGTCGCGCTGGAGATCTTGCGCCAAGCTCCAGAGCGGATCACGCGTCTGGCCTTGTTGGACACCAGCGCCTATCCCGACACTCCAACCCAGGTCCGGCGCCGTCGGGCGATGATCGCGCTCTCCGGACGTGGGGCCTTCCAAGGGGTCACGCGCAAGCTCTTGCCACAGCTGCTGCATGCCGAGAATCTCAAGGATGAGGCCTTGGTCAGCCTGGTGATGGACATGGCCAAGGGCATCGGGCGAGAGGGCTTTCAACGCCAGCAGCGCGCCATCCTCAGCCGGGCGGCCTACGCGCCCTTGCTGCCGCAGATCAACGTGCCGGCCCTGGTCCTCTGCGGTGAGGCCGACCAACTGACCCCACCGGCGCAGCACCGCCAGATGGCGATCGCCATCCAGACGGCGCGCTTGGAGATGATCAAAGGTGCCGGGCACCTGCCGCCGCTAGAGCGTCCAGCGGACACCACGGCGGCTTTGCGACGCTGGCTGCTGCGAGAGGTTTAGCGCCAAGCGGCCAAGAGCGCACAAGGCTCCACCCGCGCAAACCTCATCCCTCGACATGCTGAGGCTGCGGTCACTGCATGGGAAGCCGGTCGCGTTCGCTGAAGCGCAGAAAGAAAGCCGGGGTAGAGCTTTCCGGCGGCAAGGCACTTGTGCGTGCATCGCAGGTCTTGGGCTGCAGGCAAGCATGCTAGTTTCCGGCGAAACTTCGGTGAGGAGCGCATGACGGAGACGACGGCACCCAGCAGATCCAGCCAGGCCCTGTGGATTCTGGCGGCGGCTGCCTTGTTGCTCGGTCTCTCCATGGGTGTGCGGCAGACCTTCGGTCTTTTCGTGGCGCCGATGAGCGACGATTTGGGGATCGGCCGCGGCGACTTCTCGCTGGTCATCGCCGTGCAGAACCTGCTTTGGGGGGCGGCCGCCCCCTTCTTCGGCATCCTGGCGGACCGCTATGGCACCGGCCGCGTGGTCGCCTTTGGCGGCCTTTGCTACGGCATCGGCATCCTCATCATGGCGACGACGGAGCAGCTCTTCTACCTCCATCTCGGCGGCGGGCTGTTGGTCGGCCTAGGTGTGGGCGCTGCCGGCTTTCCTCTGGTGCTGGCCGCCGTCGCCCGCGCAGCACCGCCGGAGAAGCAGGCGCTTTGGCTGGGTCTCGCCTCGGCTGGCGGCTCAGCGGGTATGTTCCTGCTGCTGCCGGGCAGCCAGGTGCTGATCGACAGCTTCGGTTGGATCAACGCGCTCTATGCCTTGGCTGTGCTCTCTTTCGTCATGATCCCGCTGGCCTTCGCGGTGCGCGGCAAGCCACCCAGCTCCGGCCTCTCGGAGCAGAGCCTGAGGGGGGCCTTGCACGAGGCCGGCGGTCATAACGGCTATCGCCTGCTGAACCTGGGCTTCTTCGTCTGCGGCTTTCACGTGGCCTTCGTCGGCACCCACCTGCCGGGCTACATCGTGGCCTGCAACCTCTCGCCGGAAGTGGGTGCCTTGGCGCTGGGGATTATCGGCTTCTTCAACATCATCGGCGGGATTGCCGCCGGCTGGCTGGGTGGTCGCTTCCCGCGCAAGTACCTGCTGTCAGCCATCTACCTGGCCCGCGCCGTGGTCATCGCCGCCTTCATGCTGGGGCCGAAGACGGAGCTTGCGGTGGTTCTCTTCTCAGCGGCCTTTGGCCTGCTCTGGCTCTCCACCGTGCCGCTGACGACCGGGCTGGTCGCCCAGATCTTCGGCCTGCGCTACATGGCGACCCTGGCTGCCATCGTGATGTTCAGCCACCAGATCGGCGCCTTCTTCGGCGCCTGGCTGGGCGGGGTCAGCTATGACCTGAACCAGTCCTACGACCTGGTCTGGTACATCTCCATCGCGCTGGGCCTGCTGGCCGCCGTGGTGCACCTGCCGATCGCCGACAAGCCGCTGCGTGGACCGGCGAAGCCGGCGGCTGCCTAAGCGCCGATCTCGTCCTCCGCCTGCCAGCGCTGGATATCCTCGCTGAGTGCTGCGTACTCCGCAGCGGCCTCTCCGCCGAAGAGGGGATCCGTCTCGTCGCTGGCGGCCTCATCCAGGGCGGCCCAGTCCTCAGGCGTCAGCACCGCTTCGGCGACCAGAAAGAAGCCGGCGCGTTCCGCCTGCATGTGATCGCGTTGCGCCTGGATGAAGCGGTTCAGGCTATCGGCCAGCTGGCTGCGCGGTAGTTCCGCTTCGGCCAAGATCTGATCCAAGGTGTCCTTGAAGGCGTGGGTCAGCTCCGCCAGAACCTTGTGCTTGCCCTCCAGGTCGCCGACCTTAGCCGCCGCCTCTGGATCCCGAGCCCGCAGACGCGCCAGGATCATGTCTTCCTTGGGGTGATGGCAGCGATCCGGGAAGCCGGTGAAGTAATCCGCACAAGCCGTGAGGATGTCGTAGTCAGGCTCCTCGCCACGTTCGAAGATGGAGAGCTGCTGTTCCATCACGCCTAGCAGGCGCTCCATGTTGCGGTGTTCCAGACCTAGGCGCTGCATCATGTCGGTCATGGCTTCAATTCCCCTTAAAGCACGGCGGATTTCAGCTTCCCTTAGGATGGGCCAAGCGGGCCGGCCATGATCTCCGTCAATTGCCATGGCCCCCACGGGCGGCTGCGCCTAGTCTGGCGGTTCAAAAAGCAAGAAGAGAGGGAGGCGCCGATGCTGTCAAAGGCGGCAAGCTATGAAGAGCTGCGCAGCAGATTCCGTTGGCAGCTGCCGCAGCGCTTCAACATCGGTGTGGCTGTGTCGGACCGCTGGGCGGAAGAGGACCCGGAGCGGATTGCGTTACGCTACGCAACACCGGGGTCGGAAACCCAGCTGCTGACCTTTGGTGATCTCAGCGTCCAATCCAACCGGCTGGCCAACCTCTTGCGGGTGCACGGTGTCGGGCCGGGCTCGCGGATCGGCGTGTTGCTGCCGCAGCAGCCGGAGACGGCGCTGGCCCACATCGCGGCCTTCAAGCTGGGCGCCATTTCCATCCCGCTCTTCATGCTCTTCGGGCCGGAGGCCTTGGCCTACCGGTTGAGCGACGCAGGCGTTCAGGCGGTGATCACCAACCGCGAGGGGGCGGCCAAACTGGCGCCCTTGCGCGCCGAATTGGCCGACCTGAAGCTGGTTCTCTGCACGGAAGAGGGTGGGGAGGGGAGTGAGAGCCTGGCTACCGGCATGGCCGCGCAGCCGCCCCAGTTCACGCCCGTCGATACGGCGGCCGAGGACCCGGCGCTGATCATCTACACCTCCGGCACCACGGGTCAGCCCAAGGGCGCGCTGCATGCCCACCGCGTACTGCTGGGGCATATGCCGGGTGTGGCCATGGGCCAGGACCTCTTTCCCCAGCCCGGCGACTGCTTTTGGACGCCGGCGGATTGGGCCTGGATCGGTGGCCTCTTGGACGTGCTGCTGCCGTCTCTTTACGAGGGCGTGCCGGTGGTGGCCTGTCGCTTTGCCAAGTTCACCGGAGAGGCCACCTTTCAGCTGCTGCAGGATGAGGGCATCCGCAACGCCTTCATCCCGCCGACCGCGCTGAAGATGATGCGTGGCGTCGAGGCGCCAGAGACCCGTTGGCGCTATCGCCTGCGCAGCCTGGCCAGCGGCGGCGAGAGCCTGGGCCAGGAGCTCTTGGCCTGGGGCCGCAAGACCTTCGACCTGGATATCAACGAATTCTATGGCCAGACCGAATGCAATCTCGTCGTCTCCTCCTGCGGCGCGGTCATGCCCGGGCGGCCGGGACTGATGGGGCGGGCGGTGCCTGGCCACGCGGTGGCCGTGGTCTCGCCAGAGGGCGATCCACTGCCCGAAGGCCAGCTGGGCACCATTGCGGTGAAGGCCCCTGACCCGGTCATGTTCTTGGGCTATTGGAACAAGCCGGAGGCGACGCAGGCCAAGTACGCCAAAGGCTGGCTCTTGACCGGCGACAGCGGCATCGCGGAGGGGGACGACTGGTTCCGTTTCGTCGGGCGCGACGACGATGTCATTACCTCCTCCGGCTATCGCATCGGCCCGGGCGAGATCGAAGACTGCCTGCTCGGCCATCCCGCGGTCGCGCTGGCCGGCGTGATCGGCAAGCCTGACCCGCTGCGCACGGAGATCGTGAAGGCCTATATCGTCCTGGCGGAAGGCACAGAGGCTTCAAACAGTCTGGCCGATGAGATCCAGGACTGGGTGAAGACCCGCCTGGCCGCGCACGAGTATCCCCGCGAAGTGGCCTTCGTCGAGGCCTTGCCCTTGACGACCACGGGCAAGATCATCCGGCGGGAGCTGCGCAAACGCGCCGAAGCGGAGCTTGAGGAGAAGGCATAAGGTGACTGAAAGCGTTACGCTTTTCGAAATGGGACCGCGCGACGGGCTGCAAAACGAGAAGCGCCCCATCGCGACGGATGATAAGATCAAGCTGATCGACCTCTTGAGCGGCTGCGGCTTCACCAAGATCGAGACCACCAGCTTCGTCAGCCCCAAGTGGGTCCCGCAGATGGCCGACGCGGCAGACGTCATGGCCGGCATCAACCGGCGTCCCGGCATTCACTACGCCGTGCTGACACCGAACCTGCGCGGCTATCAGGGCGCCAAGGCATCCAAGGCCGACGAGGTCGCGATTTTCGGCTCTGCCTCCGAGGGCTTTAGCCAGAAGAACATCAACTGCTCCATCGCTGAGAGCTTGGAGCGCTTTAAGCCGGTCGCCGAGGCGGCGGCGGCAGACGAGATCGCGGTGCGCGGCTATGTCTCCTGTGTCGCCGACTGTCCCTACGACGGCCCGACTGCACCGGAAAAGGTGGCCGAGGTGGCGACCGCTCTGCTGGCCATGGGCTGCTATGAGATCTCGCTGGGCGACACCATCGGCTCCGGCACGCCGGAGCGCATTGGCCAGATGTTGGACGCCGTTCTGGACGTCGTGCCGGCGGGTCAGCTGGCCGGTCACTACCACGACACCCGCAATCGCGCGCTAGAGAACGTCGCTGTGAGTCTGGAAAAGGGCCTGCGCACCTTCGACGGCGCGGTCGGCGGGCTGGGTGGCTGCCCTTACGCGCCTGGTGCCAAAGGCAATGTCGATACCCTGGCCGTTAATCGCCTGCTGGTGGAGAAGGGCTACGAGACCGGCCTCGATCCCGATCGGCTGGAATCGGCCGCAAACTTCGCCCGAAGCTTGCGCAGCTAGACAATCAATTCGCAAGCGGAACGTTTCTGTTACAGAAGAGTCGCAGGACTGTCATACACTGCCTGGGCGCCTGGGGTTAAGAAGCTGTCGCAATTCACCCCAACCCTCACTGCAGGAGCAGGACTGCCATGACCAAGCTTCCGAAGTTTCTCTTGGCCCTGGTGGGCAGCGTCGCGCTGTCGCTGCCGGCCGCCGCCGAGTTCACCCTGGATAACCGCTATCAGGACAACGACGGCGACTTGATCGCCGATATCCCCAGCGACCCCGCCCAGCAGGTCGACCCCGATACCCTGATCTTCGCCTATACCCCGGTCGAGGACCCGGCCGTCTATGCCGAGGCCTGGGCCGACTTCCTGGCGCATCTGGAGGAGAAGACCGGCAAGCGCGTCCAGTTCTTCCCGGTCCAGTCCAACGCTGCGCAGATTGAGGCCATGCGGGCCGGACGCCTGCACATCGCCGGCTTCAACACCGGTTCCAACCCGCTGGCCGTTGCCTGCGCCGGCTTCCGTCCCTTCACCATCATGGCCTCGGCCGACGGCTCTTTCGGCTATGAGATGGAGATCCTGACCTATCCAGGTTCCGGCATCGAGAAGGTCGAGGACATCAAGGGCCAGAAGCTGGCCTTCACCTCCGAGACCTCCAACTCTGGCTTCAAGGCGCCCTCGGCCATCCTGAAGGCCGATTACGCCATGGTCCCGGGTGAGCACTTCGAGCCTGTCTTCTCCGGCAAGCACGACAACTCGATCCTCGGCGTCGCCAACAAGGACTATCCGGCGGCCGCCATCGCCAACTCGGTGCTGTCCCGCATGGTCAGCCGTGACGTGATCAGCCCGGACCAGGTGGTCTCGATCTATAAGTCGCAGACCTTCCCGACCACCGGCTACGGTGTTGCGCACAACCTGACCCCAGAGCTGCAGGCAAAGATCCAGGAGGCCTTCTTCGACTTCCCTTGGGAAGGCACGACCCTGGAGGAGGAGTTCAGCAAGTCGGGTGAGGCCCAGTTCATCCCCATCACCTTCCAGGAGCACTGGGCGGTGATCCGCAAGATCGACGAGGCGAACAACGTCTCCTATACCTGCCAATAAGCAGTGGCTTCAGGCCGCGCTGTCCTTTGGAGGGCAGCGCGGCCTTTTGGCCAGATCAGGTCTTGTTGGTTCCCGCCATCAAGCACTTCCCTCATGCTGAGCCTGCCGAAGCATCTGCCATGGCGAAGATCGTGCTTGGGGCACATCCTTCGACAAGCTCGCAGATGAGGTCGGTGAAGGGTCGATGAACCGAGCTCAACCAGGCCTCGTCCACTGCTAGAAAGTCGCTTGCCCCGTGTTGCGAATCGAGTCTCTGGCCAAGGCCTACAAAACCGGTGACAAGGCCTTGCAGGGGGTCAGCTTCACTGTCCCCGCCGGCCAGATCCTGGGCCTGATCGGCCCCTCCGGTGCCGGCAAGTCGACGCTCATCCGCTGCGTGAACCGCCTGGTAGAGCCGACCTCCGGCCGGGTCTTTCTGGGCGAGACGGAGATCACCGGCCTGCCGCGCGGCAGGCTGCGTCAGGTGCGCCGGCGCATCGGCATGATCTTTCAAGAGTACGCGCTGGTGGAGCGCCTGACGGTGATGGAGAACGTGCTCTCCGGCCGCCTGGGCTACGTGCCCTTCTGGCGCTCGCTCACCCGCCGTTTCCCGCAAGCGGACATCGACAAGGCCTTTGCCCTGCTGGACCGCGTGGGCCTGGCCGACCAAGCCGACAAGCGCGCCGATGCGCTCTCCGGCGGTCAGCGCCAGCGGGTCGGCATCGCCCGCGCGCTGGAGCAGGACCCCGACCTGCTGCTGGTGGACGAGCCCACGGCCTCGCTCGACCCCAAGACCTCACGTCAGATCATGCGGCTCCTTTGCGAGATCTGTGCTGAGCGTAACCTGCCGGCCATCGTCAACATCCACGACGTGGTCCTGGCGCAGTCCTTCACCCAGCGCATCATCGGCCTGCGCGCCGGCCTGCTGGTTTTCGATGGCCCCTCGGCAAGCCTAGACGACGCCGCGCTCACCGAGATCTACGGCGCCGAAGACTGGACCCAGATGCGCAAGGCCGCGCAAGAGGACCGGGCCGAGGCTGAGGCCCTGGCCAAAGAACACCGCATGGCCGGGACTCGCTGAGCCTTGGCGGAAACGACTGCAGTCAGGCGGACCTGGCGCCGCCCGCCGATCCTGATCCAGAGCCGCTTTTGGCGCTCCGTCATCTATGGCGGTGCCTTGATCTATCTGCTGCTGGCGATTGGCACCCTAGAGGTCAACTGGCTGCGCGTCTGGGACGGCTTGGACCGCGGCTGGCGCTTTATCGAAGGCTTTCTGCTGCCCGATTTCACCAGCCGCTGGCGGGACATCGAACAGGGGCTGATCGAAAGCCTGACCATGACGGTCACCTCGACCCTGGCCGGCATCGCCATCTCGGTTCCTATCGGCATCGGCGCTGCGCGCAATCTGGCGCCGCGTGCCGTCTATCTGGTCTGCCGCGCCATCATCGCCATCTCACGGGCCTTCCAAGAGATCATCATCGCCATTCTCTTCGTCGCCATGGTGGGCTTCGGTCCCTTCGCCGGGTTCCTGACCTTGAGCTTCGCCACCATTGGCTTCCTGGCCAAGCTGCTGGCCGAGGACATCGAAGACATTGATGAATCTCAGGTCGAGGCGGTGCGCGCGACGGGGGCCTCCTGGTGGCAGGTGGTGAACTACGCGGTGCAGCCTCAAGTCATGCCCCGTCTGCTGGGCCTCTCGCTCTATCGCCTGGACATCAACTTCCGCGAGTCTGCCGTCATCGGCATCGTCGGCGCCGGCGGGATCGGGGCCACCCTCAACACCGCCATCGACCGCTATGAGTACGACAGCGCCGGCGCCATCCTGATCATCATCATCGCCATCGTGATGGTGGCGGAATACTCCTCCTCAGCCTTGCGGAGGTGGGTGCAGTGAGCGCGGGCGTCGAGACCAAGGTCTGGCAGCACCGCACGCCGCGCGGCCGGCTGCTGGTCTGGGCCGGCTGGCTGGCCCTGGTCGCCCTCTTCGTCTTTTGCTGGGAGGTGATGACGAAGGACACCATCTGGCTCTTCGTCGCCGATGCGCCGACCCAGGCCGCCGACCTGGCGAGCCGTATGGTGCCGCCGCGCTGGTCCTACATGGACCGTCTCTGGATCCCCTTGTGGGACACGCTCAATATCGCCACGCTCGGCACCCTGCTCGGTATTCTGATCGCTGTTCCGACCGCCTTCCTGGCCGCGCGCAACACCACTCCCTCCGTGCGGATCGTGCGGCCCATCGCGCTCTTCGTCATCGTCGCCTCGCGTTCGATCAACTCGCTGATCTGGGCCTTGCTGCTGGTTGCCATCATCGGCCCCGGCATCCTGGCCGGCGTCATCGCCATCGGCCTGCGCTCCATCGGCTTCATCGCCAAGCTGCTCTACGAGGCGATCGAGGAGATCGATGCCGCGCAGGTAGAGGCGGTGCGGGCGACCGGCGCTAGCCCAGCGCAAGTGATGGATATGGCCATCGTGCCCCAGGTCCTGCCGGCCTTCTTCGGCATCTCCGTCTTCCGCTGGGACATCAACATCCGCGAGAGCACGATCTTAGGCTTGGTGGGCGCCGGCGGCATCGGCCTGCAGCTCCAGGCCTCGCTCAACGTGCTGGCTTGGCCGCAGGTGACCCTGATCTTCCTGGTAATCCTGGCCACCGTGGTCTTGAGCGAGTGGGTCTCCGCCAAGGTGCGTCACGCCATCATCTAGGCGCAGCCCGAGGGCCTTCGCCGGGCTTTTCTTCTAAGCAGCGACCGGCTAGAGGGATAGTTCCGTTATGCGGGACTGTCCCAGCAATCAAGGAAAGCCGGTTCCTTTGGCGCGCGCCACGCAAAGCTCCATCGTCACCAAGGTCGCCTATCTGCTCGACATCCTAACCCGGGCGCAGCGTCCCTTGAGCTTTACCGAGCTGGTGGAGCGCAGCGGGCTGGTGAAGTCATCGGCGCATCGCATCCTCTCCATCATGGTGGGCGAAGAGCTCTTAACCTACGACGCCTCGTCCAAGACTTACCGCTTGGGCCACCGCCTGCTGCATTGGGCGCAAACGGCGTGGCGGCGCACCGATCTGCTGGACGTCTCGGCGCGGGAGCTGGAGGTCTTCTGCGAAGAGACCGGGCTGAACGTCACCCTCTCGATCCTCGACAACGACCGCGTGCTCTATCTGCGCACCATCGATGCGGTCCCGGTCCGCTATGCCGCCCACGCTGGGGAACGGGCGCCACTGCACTGTACGGCGGTGGGCAAGGTCTTTCTGGCCTATCTGCCCGCCAAGTTCCGCACAGCTCTCCTGGACCGCATCACCTTGGACCGGCTGACAGAGTTCAGCTTACAAGACCGCGATGTCTTGGAAGCCGATCTTGAGACCGTTCGTGCCCGCGGCTATGGCCTGGCCAACCGCGAGGAGTTTCTTCAGGTCGTCGGTATGGGAGCGCCCATCTTCGACAGCGACGGGCGCGTCTTGGCGGCGATCTCCACCTGGACCCTGACGGAGTTTGCTAACATTCGCCAGGTCGAGCAGCACGCCCCCACCTTGCTGGCCATGGCCCGCCGTATCTCCGTTCTGATGGGGCATGATCCTCCAGCTGCCTAGCACCTCTTGCCTTGGCGGTTCTGCAAAAACGAACTATGGTTCGGCATTACAGAAATTCTGGAGAGGCGCATGCCCCGGCAGATGGCCCATTCCCCCGCGCAATCTCTCTGGGCAGACACAGCACCAGCTGCCTATGAGGCAGACCGTCTGGAAGGGCCGTTCGGGTGCGACGTTGCCATCGTCGGTGCCGGTTTCACTGGGCTGCGGGCCGCTCTAGCTCTTGCTGAAGCCGGGACCAGGGTGGCGGTCTTCGAGGCTGGCGCCGTCGGCCATGGTGCCTCGGGGCGTAGTGGCGGCCAGGTCAATCCGCTCTTGCCGGTGGCTCGGCCGGGGGATCTGCGGCGCGCCGTAGGGCCGGTCCATTTCGAACGCTTGGCGCGCGCCTCGCTTGGCTCTGCCGACGCGCTCTTCACTTTGGTCCGCGACTATCAGATCGATTGCCAAGCGCGCCAATGCGGCTGGCTGCGCGCCGATCACAGCCCAAAGGCGCGGCAGAGCGCAAGAGCGGCTGCCAAGGCCTGGATACCCTTTGGTCTAGAGGCGGAGGAGGTTGAAGGCGATACGGTCACGGACCTCTCCGGTTCGCCACTCTACCGTTCCGGCCTGGTTCTGCCGCGTGGCGGTGCAGTTCAGCCTCTGGCGCTGGTGCGTGGCTTGGCGCGGGCCGCGACCCAGGCCGGCGCGAAGATCTACGAGAGCACGCGCGTCACCGGCTTGAGCCGTGGGGCAGGGGGCTGGACCGTGACTCTGGGTAAGACGCAGGTGACGGCCGACAGCGTCATCCTGGCCACCAACGGCTATAGCGATGGCCTGCTGCCGGGCCTGCGGACCACTCTGCTGTCTCTCTCACCGATCCAGATGGCGACGGGGCCGCTGCCGCAGGCATTGCTGGATGAGATTCTGCCGCAAGGGCACACCATCGCCGACACGCGGCGCTGCATCATCTACGCACGGCGAGAGCCGGGTGGGCAGCTGGTCTTCGGTGGGATAGGCCGGCGCGACCGCCACGGCCGTTACCGAGGCTTTGCAGCACTGGAGCGCGAGGCCTACCGCGTCTTCCCGCAACTGCGTGGGCAGCCCTGGCAGCGGCGCTGGGGCGGTCAGATCGCGGTCACGCAAGACCGCATCCCCCACTTCTACGAGCCGCAGACGGGCCTCTTCGCCGGCTTGGGCTACAACGGCCGGGGAGTAGCGCTCTCGCTAGTGATGGGGGCAGAGCTTGCCAAGCGGGCGTTGGGCGCGCCGGCGGAGGATCTGGTCTTCCCACGCACGGAGATGAGCGCCATGCCCTTCCACGGCCTGCAGTCGCGGGGTGCTGCGATGGCGCTCGCCTGGATGCGCTTTCGCGACGGCCTGGAACTGGCGCGCGGCCGCTAACGAGCGAGTGACGAGAGGCCGGGTCGACCCCTCGTCACCGAGCCTAGCTTTAAGCGAACCACCACCGCTCCAGGCACTTAGTGCCGTCCAGATCCCAGGTCGTGGCGATCTTGTCGTGGGCAATCTCATCGCTGGTCGCGAAGACGTAGTTGGCGAAGAGCGGGATGATGTAGCCGTTCTCTTCCGTGCAGAGCTGCTGCATCTCACGATACATCTCAGCGCGCTTGTCGATATCGAACTCGGTCCGGGCTTCCTTCAGAAGCTGGTTGAAGCGCGGGTCCTTCCAGTTGGACTCGTTCCAAGGCGCGTCGGCGGAGATGGCGGAAGAGAACATCATGTCCTCGGTCACACGCGGGTTCCAATAGGTCGCCGACCAAGGCACCACCCGGTTCACGTTCGACCAATAGCCATCATTCGGCACCCGGGTCACCGTCATGTCGATGCCGCACTTCTTGGCGCTCTCCACGAAGAGCGTGCCGGCATCCACCGCGCCGGCGAAGGCTGCATCGGCGGCATGCAGCTCCACCTTGGGATTGGTCAGGCCGGACTTCTTCAGATGGAACTTGGCCTTATCGATATCGAAGCTGTGCTGCGGCAGCTCCGCATAGAAGCGGTAGCTCTTGCCGATGGGATTGTCGTTGGCGACGGAGCCGTGGCCATAGAGCAGCTTGCTCAAGAGCTCCTCCCGGTCGATGGCGAACTTCAGGGCCAGCCGCAGGTCCGGGTTGGAGTAGGGCTCGCGGTCGACCATCATCGGGAAGCCGTACCACTGAGAGCCGGAGATATCCTTGATATCGATGCCCTCGCGGCGGCGCAGCAGTCGCAGGGTCTTAAGATCCAGGCGGTCGGCGGCGTGCACCTCTCCGGTCGCCAGCGCGTTGGTTCGGGCCGCGACGTCGGTGATGGAGAGGACTGCCACCTCGTCGAAGTGACCATTGCCCGCCTTCCAGTAGTTGGGGTTGCGGGTCATCGTGGTGCGCTGCCCGGCCTCGAACTCCTGCAGCTTGAAGGCGCCGGTGCCGTCGCCCGACATGGTGTCCAGCTTGCCGTCCTTCAGCGGCAGCATATGCACGTGGTAGTCGGTCAGCAGGGCAGGGAAGCCGACGTTGCCGCCGGAGAGCTTGAAGACGATGGTGTGGGCATCGTCCTTCTTGATCTCCTCGATCGAGCTCAGAATAGCCTTGGCCGCCGACTTGGACTCAGGGCCCAGGTGATGCTGGACGGAGGCGATGGCGTCGTCCGCATCGAAGGTCTTGCCGCTGTGGAATTCGACACCCTTGCGCAGCTTCACGGTCCAGGTGGCAGCGTCGGGCGAGGCCTCCCAGCTTTCCGCCAGCTCGGGCTGCAGCTCGTCGAGATTGCTCATCTCGGCCAGGCAGTTGCGCAGTCCGTAGCCCAAGGTCTGCATATAGCTTTCATAGTAGGTCGCCGGGTCGAGCGTGTCCGAGGTCGCGCCGCCGCCGATCGCCATGACGAAACGGCCGCCTGTCTTCGGCGTCTGCGAGAGCGCGGGGCCGGCGAGAGAGAGGGCTGTCGGCAGCGCGACACCAAGGGCCGCCGCGCGCCCAAGAAAGGCCCGCCGCGACAAGCGGCCGGCAGCGAGATCCTGTTGATAGCGGGAGAGTTCATCAGACTGTGACATGAAGGCCTCCTAAGGCTGCTCGTTTCTCGGGTTCTTGCGGGTGTTTCCATCCCGTGGGGCCGGCAGAGCCGGGCCCTCGATCCGTCCTGTTGTCGATCTACAAAAGTTCAACAATACAGAACAGAAATTCCACTTTATGAGATGGTATGAGGTGGGAACATAGACGTCAAGTGATTGGCGCAGGGCGGGTGGGAGGATCGCAAATTTTTTGAAACTGGGAGTCTTGTTGAGTGAGACTAGCAGAGCCTTGTATCGGCAGAACAGGGCCACGGCTTGATCCGGTAAGGCAGTTCAGATATCTAGTATACAAGTTAATGGTATCCTAGTAGCTCTGGGGCGTAGTGGTGGAGCGGATCGAAGACTGCATCAGTTTTCTGGCGGGAAAGGCGGCCCAACAGGTAACGCGGCGGGCGCGAAGCCTCTTGGCACCCTTCAAGATCACGCCGATCCAGTACGCGGTCTTGAAGGTGGTTGTGCAGCCTAAGCCGGTGAGTGGCGCCGACATCGGCCAGCGCCTGATGCTGGATAGTGCCAGCATCACCGGTGTGCTGGACCGTATGGAGGGACAGGGCTTGATCGAGCGCCACGCCAATCCGAGCGACCGGCGTGCCCAGATCATCGTCGCGGCGTCAGACGCGGTCTCGCTTCTGCCCTTGCTCGATCGGGAAATGGAGCGGCTGAACGCCGAGGCCTTTGCCCTGCTGGGTCCAGAGGCCGAGCGGGTCTTTGGCGCGCTCGCCAAGCTTGGTCAGGAAAAGGAGTGGAAGCGTCATGTTTGACACTAAGATCGTCATCGTCGTTCGCGATGATCTGGCAACCTGGCAGAAGCTCAACGTGACGGCCTTCCTCACCAGCGGTCTGGTCGGCGGCGCGCAAGACCTGATCGGCGAGGCCTATGAAGACGCCAGCGGGCAAGGCTATCGCGCGCTGATGATCCAGCCGATCATCGTCTTGAGCACCGATAGCGCGGGGCTCTCAAAGATCCATCGGCGTGCTCTCGATCGCGGAACAGTCCTGGCGATCTACATCGAAGAGATGTTCGCGACGGGGCACGACGCGGCCAACCGGGCCGCCGTCAAGGCCGTGCCCACCGATCAGCTGAACCTGGTCGGCCTCGCCCTTCACGACGAAAAGAAGACCGTCGATAAGATCACCAAGGGCGCCAAGATGCATGCGTGAGATGCGGGTCTTCGGCCTGCCGAACGGCAGCGCAACACCGCTTTACGAAGAGGCTTGCTGCTCCACCAGCCCCAGCCGCTCGTGCAGCGGCTGACCGACGGCCAGAATGTCGGCCAGGGTGTACTTATCCAGCACCTGTAAGAAGGCGGACAGTCCTTCGTGCAGCATCCAGGCGAACTGGCAGGCGCCGGAAATGCGGCAGCCAGGTCCGTCAGGGTCGAAGCAGTCGACCAGTGCGAAGTTCTCTTCCGTCTGGCGGACGAGATCCCCGATGTTGATCGCCTCCGGCGCTAAGGCCAGGCGCAGCCCGCCGCGGCGGCCACGTTTGCCTTCGACGATGCCGCTGGTGGTGAGGTTGTGGACGATCTTGCGCAGGTGTTCGCGGGAGATCTCATAGCGCTCGGCGATCTCCTCGATAGTGCTGAGGCTATCCGGCTTGCTGCCCAGGTAGATCAGGACCCGAAACGAGTAGTCGGTGAACTTGGAAAGCTGCATGGCACAAGGCTCCCGGCCGTCAGCGTCCCTCTCGCGAGCTTTTGAGAAAGAGTCTCGATCAAGACACTTTTCAGGAAAGCGCCGACTCTAAGGGCTAGCGTCTTCTTGAGCAAGCCGGCGAAAAGGCGCGCTAGGTGCCTCTCGCTTCCGCCATCTGGGTCAAGCAGTCCAGGAAAGACCGCCGCCAGGCAAAGATGTCATTGCGCTCGACATCCTCCATCAGCGCCTGGTGGCGGGCCTGCCGCTCGTCCAAGGGCATGGCCAGCGCGGTCTTCAGTGCGTCGGCCATCTGCTCGATGTCGTAGGGATTGACCACCAAGGCGTCGCGCAGGGTCTCCGCCGCGCCGGCAAAGCGGGAGAGGACCAGCACCCCCGGATCCTCCGCGTCTTGGGCGGCCACATACTCCTTGGCGACCAGGTTCATGCCATCTCGAAAGGGCGTCACCAGACCGATGCGCGAGACCCGGAAGAGGCCGGAGATGGTGGTGCGCGGCATGTTGCGGTTGATGTAGCGCACTGGTGTCCAGTCGAACTCGCCAAAGGCACCGTTGATCTCGCCCGAGAGCTGCTCCAGCTCGTGGCGCAGCGCGTCATAGACATCCACCCCCTCACGGGTCGGGGCGGCGATCTGCATGAGAGTGACCTTGCCGCAGAGCTTGCGCCACTTCTCCTTCTCCTCGCCCTCGATCTCCTGCAGCAGGTGTTGGAAGGCGCGGAAGCGGTTCGGCAGTCCCTTGGAATAGTCAAGACGGTCGGCGCCGATGATCTGGGTGTTGGCGATGTTGCGGTGGCGCATCCGCTTCATGGTGGTGGTGGACTCACGCCCGTCCGCCATGGCCTGGAAGCCCGGCACGTCGATGCCGATGGGAAAGATCTTCACCATCACCTTGCGGCCGCGCAGCTCCAGGAAGCTGTCGTCAAGGCGCTTGCCACCCAGTTCCTCCACCACATAGCGGATGAAGTTGCGGCGGTCCGCCTTGGTCTGAAAGCCGATCAAGTCATAGGCGAAGAGGCTGCGCGCCAGCCATTCATGGCCCGGCACGGCGGTCACGATCTGCCGGGGCGGCCAGGGGATATGCAGAAAGAAACCCATCGGCTGCTCACAGCCGCGCTCGCGCAGCTCAGCGCCAAGGGGGATCAGCTGATAGTCGTGCACCCAGATCATTTCTGACCCAGTTAGCTCCAAGGCCAGATGCTCGGCAAAGCGCGCGTTGACCCGGCGATAGCCCTCGAAGAAGGTCCGCTCAAAGTCTGCCAAATCCAGGCGAAAGTGAAAGCTGGGCCAGATCACCGAGTTGGAGAAGCCCAGATAGTACTCCTCATGATCCTGCACGCTGATATCGGTGGTGACGTAGCGCACCCCGTCGCGCGCATAGGCAGAGGGCTCGCCCGGCGGCCCCTCCGTCGTCTTGCCGCTCCATCCGAACCAGAGGCCGCCGGCTTCCTGCAGCGCTTCGCCCAAAGCCACGGCCAGTCCGCCAGACGTGCCTTGCTTGCTAGGGAGAGCGACGCGGTTGGAGACGACGACCAGACGGTTCATATGCGCGTCTCCCAGGATTTGCTCAGGCGCACCGCGCCGTTGATGATCCCGACCATGGAGTAAGTCTGGGGGAAGTTGCCCCAGAGCTGCCCGGTCTTGGGATCGAAGTCCTCAGAGAGTAGCCCCAAATGGTTCCGAGCGGCCAGCATTGCCTCGAAAATCTCGCGCGCCTCTTCCCGGCGGCCGCAGCGTGCCAGCGCGTCGATGCGCCAGAAGGTGCAGACGTTGAAGGCCGTCTCCGGCGCGCCGAAGTCGTCGGGCGCCTTATAGCGGTACATGTGGTGGCCGATCGCCAGCTCTTCCTCGATCGCTTTCAAGGTGGAGAGGAAACGCGGGTCGTGAGCCGGCAGGAAGCCGACCTCCGCCATGAGCAGCACGCTGGCGTCCAGGTCCTGCCCTTCGAAGCTCTCGACGAAGGCCTGGCGGTCTTCGTTCCAGCAGCGCGTGAGAATGGTCTGGCGGATTTGTTGGGCCCGCTCGGCCCAGTAACCTGCGCGACCGTCTAGCTCCAGCTGCTCCGCCACCTTGGCCAGCCGGTCGCAGGCCGCCCAGCAGAGCAGGGTGGAGGAGGTGTGCACCCTTGCCCGGGTGCGCAGTTCCCACAGGCCTGCGTCGGGTAGATCGTGGACGCGGTAGGCCTGCTCGCCCACGGCTTCCAGCCGGCGAAAGTCCTCCAGCCCCGGTTTGCGCAAGAGCCGCTGGTCGAAGAAGGCCTGGGAGGCCGCCAAGACCACGTTGCCATAGACGTCGTGCTGATGGTGTTCGTGCGCCTGGTTGCCTTTGCGCACCGGTCCCATGCCCTGAAACCCGGCCAGACCCGGCACCAATTCCTCGACCAGCGCCTTTTCCCGCCCAACGCCGAAGACCGGCTGCAGGATGCCGCCCTTGGCGTCTTCGACGATGTCGGTCAGGTAGACCAGATACTCCTCCATGGTCCCGACCTCCGACAGGCTATTCAGCGCACGCACCACGAAGAAGGCGTCGCGCAGCCAGCAGAAGCGGTAGTCCCAGTTGCGCTCGCTGTTGGCGAATTCGGAGACGGAGGTGGTGAGCGCCGCCACGATGGCGCCGGTTCCCTCTACGACGCAGAGCTTCAAGGTGATGGCAGCCCGGATCACCGCTTCCTGCCACTCCAGGGGCAGGGCCAGGCGGCGGGTCCAGGTGCGCCAGTAGTCGGCCGTCTTCTCCTCGAACTCCCGCGCGACCTCGCCGACGCCGCGGTCCAGGGTCTCGTCGGGGCCGAGGATTAGGTTCATCGGCCGGTCCAGGAGGAAGGCCGTCTCGTTCAGGATGTAGGTCACCGGCATATCGGTCGTCAGCCGCATGGTGTGGCCATCACCGACATAGCGGATGTGGTTGGAGCCATGCGTCAAGCTGGGCTCCTTGGTGGCCCAGTCGAAGAGCGGCCGGATCTGCACGGCAATCCGCGGACTGCCGGCCAGGGGCTTGAGGCGGCGGACCAGCATCAAGGGTCGGAAGGTTCGGCCGCGCGCCTCGAAGCGCGGGGCGAAGTCGGTGATCTCCAGCTTGCCGCCGTGACGGTCGGTCAAGACGGTCCGCAGGATGGCGGTGTTGGGCTCATAGGCCTGCTCGGCGGCCACCTGGTCTTCTAGCACGATGGTGAAGTGCCCGCCATCGCGCTTCGGCTCCAGCAGGGCATTGAAGACAGGATCGCCATCGACGCGTGGCAGGCAGCACCAGACAATGCGCGCCTGTCGGTCGATTAGGGCGGAGATGGCGAGGTTGCCGACGACGCCCAGGTTGAGCGGCTGAACGGGGGAAGAGCTCTCTTGCATGGGGCGGCACTCTATCAACAAGCGGCGGTGAGCCAAGCCTCAAGGACTTAGGCGAGGGGAGGGGGCTTAGAGCCCCGCCAGGAGCCAACGATGGAACTCCGCCACGCTGGCTACCCGGTAGTCGGCAGCCGAGGCCTGATCACCGACCTTCAGGCCGATGCCGCCCAGTGCTTGCGCGGCGAGAATGCCATCCTCGTCGGTGACGTCGTCGCCGGCAAAGAGCGGCCGCTTGCCGGCAAAGGGTGGATCGGCCATCAGCCGGCGCAGTGCTGTGCCCTTGTTCACCGCGGCACTCTTCACTTCGAAAATACAATGCCCGGCCAGCAAGGTTAGGCCTGCTTGCGCTGCCACAAGCGGCTCCAGCTGTGCGCGGCAGAGCGGACCCAGGTCGGTTTGGGCGCGGTAGTGCAGGGCCAAGGCCCCGCGCTTGCGCTCGATCCAGAGGGCTGGATGTGCCTCCGCCAGAGCTTCCATCTCGGCGGCAATAGCGGTGAGATCGGCGTCGGCCGTCCTGTCTTCTCGCGTGCCATCAGCCAGCCGCAGCTCCAGCCCATGGACGCCGGCTGCAGCAGCAGTGAACGGCTCAAGAAAGTGATCCAGCTCCGCAATGGTCCGCCCGCTGACCACAGCTAAGGCGCCACCACGCTCCGCCGCGCGGGCTTGCAGGCCTTCCGGCAGCCCGGCCGCGACCGCAACAGCCTCCGGCCTGGCGGCAATCTCCACCAGGGTCCCGTCGAAGTCGAGAAAGAGCGCTAGATCGGCACTGAGCGGGGGCAGGGCAGAGGACATGGCGGCAGGCACTCTGGCTGGTCATTCGGCACCGCGAAAGACCGCCTGAAGCGCCTGCCGGTCAAGCCCTTTCTGGGAAGCCTAAAGCCACAGGAAGTCGGTCGCGGTCAGATCTCCAGCCTGGCTGACCGTGGAGACCTCAAAGCGGTAGTTGGCATTGCCGTCACCATTTCGGTCGACCTCGACGATGCCACCCCCGGCGAAGCGGGCTTCGCTGTTGCCTCCGCCGGAGAAGGCCGCGTCGTCGATGTAAGCAAAGGTCCCGACCTCCAGCCCAGCGGCGAAGACGATTTGGTCGGCTTCCCCGTCACTGCTCTCCAAGCCATTGAAGTCGGAAAGGTTCTGCGTGCCGAAGGCCAGGTTTTGCGAGCGGAAGAGGAACCAGTCGTTGCCGGCACCGCCGAAGGCCGTGTCGTCCTTGCCGATGGCCAGGGTGTCGGCACCAGCCTCGCCTTGGACGACATCGGCCAGCCCGCCGCCGAAAAGGCGGTCGTCGCCACTGCCCGCCGACAGCACATCGGTGCCGCCAGACCCGCGCAGGATGTCATCGCCGGACCCGCCGGAAAGGCTGTTGTCGCCGTTGTTGCCGAGCAGGCGATTGTCCAGAGCGTTGCCGGCGCCGTTCAGGTTGGCACCGCCGGGATTGAGCCAGAGCTCCTCAACATAGGAGAAGGCGGTGAGGGAGAAATCGACCTCGGCGCGGACCACGTCGGTGCCGCCGGCGACCGCCTCGAAGAGCAGGTCGCCGCTGTTGTCCACAACGAAGGTGTCGTCACCCGTTCCACCAACCAGGCTATCGGCCCCGCTCTTGCCGTTCAGCACATCGTCGCCGCTGCCGCCGATCAGCAGGTTCTCAAGCTCGTTGCCAACCAGCGTGTTGCCGAACTCGCTGCCGATTAGGGTGCCGGCGCCAGCATCACTATTGAGATTGGCACGGTCGATCGCCCCTTGGCCGCCTTGCTCAAGGGTAAAGGCCAGCGCGTCAGAGCGGACGACGTCATCGCCTTCGTTGCCGGATTCAAGGACGCGGTCACCGCTGGTATCGACAAAGACAGTGTCATTACCGCTACCGCCGAAGGCGAGATCATTGCCTGAATCACCGCTGATAAAATCGTCGCCACTGCCACCCAGCAGGCTGGTGTCGCGGCTTTGACCACCATAGATGCTGTCGTCGCCATCACCGCCGCTTAGCAGCGTATCGGCGTCGCGGCCGCCAAAGATGCGGTCGACGCCCGAGCCGCCCTCAAGGCTGGCGTCATGCCCTCGGCCACCGTAGAGCCAATCGCTGCCGCTACCACCGAAGAGTGAGGTATCCTGACCGATGTCGCCGAAGATGCTGTCATTGCCGCCTTCGCCTTCCATCTTGAGGTCATCGCCAGAGCCACCGTAGAGCCGGTCGTTGCCGGCGCCTCCATAGCCGCGGATATCATCACCGCTGCCGCCGAAGAGACTGTCGTCTCCACTGCGTCCGGATAGCCAGTCATCGCCCAACTCACCATAGAGGCCGTCATCGCCGGAAAAGCCTTGGATGCTATCCGGCTGATCACGGGACACCTCGCCGAAGATCAAGAAGTCTTGAAAGCGGGCAAGAACCGTGTCCGGCACTCCAATGTCGGGTGTAATGTAAGTGTCGTAGCCGCGTCCCGGTTCGATGATGAGGGTGTCTACACCGCTGCCGCCGTAGAGTTGGTCCTCCGGCGTTCCGGCACCTTCCAAGTCGAAGCGGAAGATGTCGTTCCCACTGCCGCCAAAGAGGCGGTCAATGGCCACATCGTTTGAACCGTAGAGACTACTGTCGTCGCCCGCGCCACCATAGATGAGGTCAGCTCCGTTCCCACCATACAAACCCTGATCATCTCCGGCACCGCCGAAGATCAAGTCGCTGCCATCCGCGCCAAACAGGTCAAGATCATTCCCACTGTCGCCCGAAAGCGTGTCATCGCCGAGCGATCCGAAGAGTGAGGTGTCGTTTCCAGAGCCGCCAAAAATGAAATCCGTTCCCGGAAAGTCATAGGGCCCGGATTGGCGATAGTCGCCAAGGACCGTGTCGTTGCCATCACCACCATAGATGCGGTCGCTATTTTCGTTGCCAATTAGGCTGCTGTCGTCCCCGCTACCGCCAAAGAAGGTGTCCTTCCCCTCTTCGCCGAACATGCGATTGTCGTTCCCTGAGCCACCCTCGAAGGTGTCGTCGCCCGACTGGCCACTAAAGCCACTGTCGTCGCCTGCACCGCCGAAGATGACGTCGTCTCCCGCGTTCCCGATGAGGTTCGCGTCTTTTCCCGCGTCGCCGAAAATGCTGTCGTCGCCATCTCGTCCTTCGAGGTTCACGTCGTCCCCGTCGCCACCGTAGATGACATCATTGCCTGCATCGCCGAAGAGGGCTTGCTCATTGCCGGCCCCGCCGAAGAGGAAGTCGTCGCCATCCTGGCCATAGAAGGTGAAGTCGTTGTCGGGACCGCCGACGAGGCTGTCAGCCCCAGACCCGCCATAGAAGCGAAGGGCTGTGCCCGAGTCGCTGGAAACTACGTCGTTTCCGGACCCCCCAAAGAACCTGAAATCGATACCAGTGCCCCCGAAGAGGCTATCGTCACCCTCGTTCCCGCGGAAGGTAGAGCTGCCGCCCGCGCCACCGAAGAGTGTGTCATTGCCGCTTTGCCCAAAGAGGAAATCGTCCACTCCCGAGTCACCGTGGAGAACATCGGCCCCTGAACCGCCCTCGAGGAAGCTGTCACTCCCGGGACCTCCGTAGACAGTGTCATCGCCTTCGCCGCCCCACAGGAACGTGTCTCTACCAGAGCCACCATAGAGGGTGTCATTGGCGCTTTGACCGATGAGGGTGTCATCGCCGCTTAGTCCATAGATCTGGTCGGGAAGGTCTGTTCCGGTAAGCGTGTCGTTACCATTCGTTCCAAAGATCGCTGCCATGGTAAGATCCTCGTGTTGACTTGGTCTTCGCGTGAAGGAGTGGCTCCTAAAGCCACAAGAAATCAGTCGCGGTCAGATCCCCAGCCTGGCTGACCGTGGAGACTTCGAAGCGGTAGTTGGCATTGCCGTCACCGTTGCGGTCCACCTCCACAATGCCGTTGCCGGCGAAGCGGGCCTCGCTGTTGCCGGCTCCGCTGAAGGCCGCATCGTCGATGTAAGTGAAGCTGCCAACCTCTCGGCCGGTGGCGAAGACAATTTTGTCGGCCTCACCATCCGCACTCTCTAGCCCATTGAAATCGGCTAGATTCTGCGTGCCGAAGGCCAGGTTTTGAGAGCGGAAGAGGAACCAGTCGTCGTCAGCGCCGCCAAAGGCCGTGTCGTCCTTCCCGATGGCCAGGGTATCGGCCCCGGCCTCGCCTTGCATCAGGTCGGCCAGACCACCACCGAAGAGGCGGTCGTCACCACTACCGCCGGACAGGACGTCGGTTCCGCCGGAGCCACGCAGCAGATCATCGCCCGAGCCACCGGCCAAGCTATTGTCACCGTTGTTGCCTAGCAGGCTGTTGGCGCTGTCGTTACCAGCGCCATTTAGATCAGTTCCACCGGGGTTCAGCCAGAGGTCGTCGACGAAGGTGAAGGCGGCAAGTGAGAAGTTGCTATCGGCCCTGACCACGTCGTTGCCGCCGCCGGCGATCTCGGACAGCACATCTGTGCTGGTGTCGACCACGAAGGTGCCATCGCCAGTGCCACCGACCAGACTATCCGTACCGCTGCGCCCGTTCAGAACATCGTCACCGCTGCCGCCAACCAGCAGGTTCGCCGCGCCGTTGCCGATCAGCGTGTTGTCAAAGCCGTTCCCGATGAGGGTCCCGGCGCCGGCTGCGCCGTTCAGATTGGCGCGCTCGAAGGCCCCGTCGGCACCTTGTTCTAGAGCGAAAACCAGAGCGTCGGAGCGGATGACGTCGTCGCCTTCGCCACCCCGCTCATAGGCCCGGTCGCTGCTGGTATCGACGAAGATGGTGTCGTTGCCGAAGCCACCGAAGGCCTGATCGGCGCCAGCATCGCCATAGATCCGGTCATCGCCGGAGCCACCCAAGAGGCTCTGGTCCGCGTCCGCACCGCCGAAGATCAGATCGTCACCGCTATCACCCACAAGGCTCGTGTCATAGCTCTCTCCACCGAAGAGGCTGTCGTTGCCGTCGCCGCCGAAGAGTTGGGTGTCTTCATCCCGTCCACCGTAGATGCGGTCCAGGCCTGACCCGCCGGAGAGGCTGGCATCATGACCGTCGTCGCCAAAGAGACGGTCCGCACCCTCGCCGCCAAAGAGCGATGTTTCTTGGCCGACGCCACCGTAGACCCGGTCGTTGCCGTCCTGTCCGGCAAGCTTCAGATCATCGCCGGAGCCTGCAAAGAGCCAGTCATTGCCGGCACCGCCACTGTTGCGAATGTCGTCACCACTGCCGCCGAAGAGGCTGTCACTGCCGCCCTGGCCAGAGAGCCAGTCATCGCCGAGGGCGCCGTAGAGCCGGTCTTCGGTGGAGAAGCCCTGAATGCTGTCCCGTCTGTTGACATCGGCCTCGGCCCCCACGATCACGACCTCAAAGCCATCTTGGATCTCTTCTGGGATCGGCATGGGGGGCGTGATGCGCCCGAAGCCCGCTGGCGCGGAGATGTCGAGCGTATCGATACCGCTGTCGCCGAAGAAGCTGTCAGTCGGCGTGCCGGCAGGGTCGAGGGAGATGGTAAAGGTATCGTTGCCACTACCGCCGTAGATGGTGTTGACGCCCGAGCCGCCGATCAGGCTTTCATCGCTGCCATCGCCGCCATAGACCGTGTCGTTGCCGCTGCCGCCCGAGAGGGTCGCGTCGTTTCCATCGCCGGCGCGGAGAACATCATCACCACTGCCGCCGAAGAGGCCACTGTCATCTCCCTGACCGCCGAAGAGGCTATCCGCCCCACTGCCGCCGCTGAGATCTGCGTCGTCACCCGAACCACCGTAGAGCAGATCCTTGCCATCTTGCCCGAAGACGTGCCGGTCGCTGCCCGTGCCGCCGAAGACCCTGTCCGCGCCAACCCCGCCTGAGAGGGAGGCGTCGTCACCCAAGCCGCCGAACACCCTATCGTCGCCGAAGCCGCCACCCAGCGCTGCATCGTCGCCAGATTGACCGTAGACTGCGTCGTTTCCGCTGCCCCCGTTCAAGTCTGCGTCGCTTCCAGATCCGCCGAAGAGGCTGTCCAAGCCACTCCCGCCATCTAGGCTTCGATCATTGCCCTCGCTGCCCAAGAGCGTGTCGTCACCGCCACGGCCGAAAAGAAGCCTGTCAGCCCCGCTTTCTCCGTCCACGATGTCGTTGTTCGCGCCGCCAAGTCCCTCTGAGGCTGTGCCTTGGTCGCCGTAGAGGCGGCGATCACTGCCACTTCCGCCACGCAGAGTGTCGTCACCCTCAGAGCCGAAGAGCCCTTGGTCATTGCCCTCTTCGCCCAGTACAGTGTCGTTGTCGGCACCGCCGTAGAAGCCGGTCTCGCCGCCGGGTCCACCGTAGACGAGGTCCGGGCCGCTGCCGCCGGTGAAACTCCTGTCGGCTCCGTCGCCTCCGAAGATAAGATCGGCCCCAGAGTCTCCAAAAAAGAAGGTGTCGTTGTTGGAGCCGCCAAAGAGGGTGTCTTGATCGTCCCCGCCAAAGAAGCCCCTATCGCCTCCCTGTCCGCCGAAGAGGGTGTCGTCACCGGCGCCACCTAAGAAGCTGTCGTCTGGCCCATCATCGCCATAGACCAGGTCGTCTCCCTCGCCGCCGTCGAAGAGCGTGTCGCGGTTGCTGCCGCCGAAGAGACTGTCTGATCCCTGGTCACCAAAGAAGCGGCGATCGCGACCTGAGCCGCCGTGCAACTCATCGCTGCCGTCACCGCCAAAGGCCTCCCGATCACCATTCTCCCCACCATAGACCCGGTCATCGCCAGATCCGGCAACCAAGGAGTAGTCATAACCACTGCCGCCAAAGAGGCTGTCGTTGCCGCTTAGGCCATAAAGTCGATCGTTTGTCCCGAGTCCGTAGATGCTGTCGTCGGCCGTTGTGCCGAAGAGGACGTCTTTGCCGCTCGTGCCAATAACGATTGTCATTTTACGATGTCCTCGCTTTATTGTGTCGTCTAGGTTGAAGCTTCGCCACTAGGCCGGTCTATGCTCTTTGCTGTGCAGTGTGATCTCTTTTGGAGTCTGTGCTTTGATGGCCTCCAGCAGGATAGCGTTCCTCACGAAAGCCAGATAAAGTCCGTCGCCGTCAGCTGATTGGCCTGCGTGAGCCCGACAACTTCAAAGCGGTAGTTGGCATTGCCGTCACCGTTGCGGTCCACCTCCACAATGCCGTTGCCGGCGAAGCGGGCCTCGCTGTTGCCGCCTCCGCTGAAGGCCGCATCGTCGATGTAAGTGAAGCTGCCAACCTCCCGACCGTCCCCGCCGTAAATGCGGTCATCGCCGCTTTCGCCAGAGAGCGATCTGTCGTCTCCTGGCCCCCCGAACAAGAGGTCAGAGCCATCGCCACCAAAGAAGAGTCGATCTCTACCCTCGTCTCCGTGCAGTGTGTCGTCGCCATCGCCGCCAAAGAGCAAGCTGTCACGCTCAAGCCCGCCAAAAAGCGTGTCGGACCCCATGCCCCCGTTCAGCGTGCGGTCTTGGCCGTCATTGCCGTAGATGAGATCGTTACCGAGATTGCCGAACAGGGAGGAATCGTTACCAGGCCCGCCGTCGCGGGTATCGTTTCCTGTTAAGCCATAGAGGCGATCGCTCCCTTGAAGACCATAGAGCCCGTCGTTGGCTGAGGTACCGATGAGGGTATCGTTGCCGCTAGTTCCAATGTAGATGGCCATGGTTTTTGTCTCTTGTTTCAAGACCGTTGAAAGCGGCAGCGACACTGCATGCGACTGCTGGGCGATACTACTCAGGGTGTAGCTTCTAAGCATTCGCACAGCAAGCGAGGATCGGCCGGGGAGACTCGCAAAAGGCGTTCCAATGCACTAGAACATAAAGCGAACAAACGAACTGCCGAGGAGGCCAGGAGCGGGCCGATGCAGGCTGGCTATGTCGAGCTGGGGGTCATGACCAATTTCTCCTTCCTGCGCGGGGCCTCGCACGCGGAGGAACTGGTGACGGCTGCGCGCGTGCTGGGCCTGGGCGGGCTTGCCGTGGCCGACCGCAACTCCCTGGCCGGGGTGGTGCGTGCGCATGTGGCCGCCAAGCAGCAGGACCTGCGGCTTGTCGTCGGCACCCGCCTGGTGCTGCGCGAGGGGCTGGAGATGCTCTGCTTCCCGGAAGACCGCGCCGCCTATAGCCGCCTCTCCGCGCTTTTGAGCCTGGGCAAGCGCCGGACGGTGAAGGGCGCCTGCGATTTGACCTCGGCCGATGTGAAGGAAGCTGCCGAGGGCCAGCTCTTCGTCCTGCTGCCGCCGCAGCGCCTCGATGCTGCCTTTGAGGCGGCCGCGCGGGATCTGGCGATGGCTTGGCACGGGCAGGTCTGGCTGGCCTTGGCCTGGCGCTACGACGGGCAGGACCGCCGCCGCCTGGCCGCGCTAGCGGAGCTGGCGGAGGGCGCAGATCTACCACTGGTAGCACATAACGACGTCCTCATGCACAGTCCGGCCCGCCGCGCGCTGGCCGACGTGCTGACCTGCATCCGTGAAGGCGTCACCATCGACACCGCCGGCTGGCTGACCGCCGCCAATGCCGAACGTCACCTGAAAAGCGGACAAGAGATGGCGCGCCTCTTCGCTGGCTATCCCGAGGCCCTGGCCGCCACTGCGGAGATTGCGGCCCGGGCGCGCTTCTCCCTCGACAGCCTGGCGCATGAGTACCCCAGCGAGGTGGCGCCCGGCGGCGACCCGCAGGCGACCCTGGTGCGGGAGACCTGGGCGGGGGCGGAGGAGCGCTATCCCGGCGGCATCCCCGGCAAGGTGCGCCAGGTGGTGGCGCGCGAATTGGAGCTGATTGCCGAGCTGGACTACGCCCGCTTCTTCCTCACCGTCCATGACGTGGTCCGCTTCGCCCGCAGCCAGGGCATTCTCTGCCAAGGGCGCGGCTCGGCCGCCAACTCCGCCGTCTGCTATTGCCTGGGCATCACCGCGGTCGATCCGGCGCGTATGGACCTGCTTTTCGAGCGTTTCGTCTCCGCCGCCCGCAAGGAGCCGCCTGACATCGACGTCGACTTCGAGCATGAGCGGCGGGAGGAGGTGATTCAGTACATCTATGAGAAGTACGGCCGCCACCGCGCCGGCCTGGCCGCCACCGTCATCCGCTACCGGGCGCGCGGCGCCCTGCGCGACGTCGGCAAGGCGCTGGGCCTCTCCGCCGATGTGATCGAGGCGCTCTCGGCCAACATCTGGGGCTGGAGTCGCGAGGGCATCGGCGAAAACCTGCTGCGCGAGGCCGGACTGGACCCCAAGGCGCCGCGATTGGACCTGCTGGTGGAGCTGATCGACCAGATCGTCGGCTTTCCGCGCCACCTCTCCCAGCATGTCGGCGGTTTCGTCATCACTGAGGGGCCTTTGACCGAGGTGGTGCCGATCGAGAACGCCGCTATGGCTGGGCGCAGCGTGATCGAATGGGACAAGGACGATCTGGACGCGCTGGGCCTCATCAAAGTCGATGTGCTGGCGCTCGGCATGCTGACCTGCATCCGCAAGGCCTTCGACCTCATCGCCCGGCACTGTGGGCGGCGCTATGACCTGGCCACAATCCCGGTCGAGGACCCGGCGACCTATGAGATGCTGTCGCGTGCCGACTCCCTGGGCGTTTTCCAGGTGGAAAGCCGCGCGCAGATGTCGATGCTGCCCAGGCTTCGGCCCAAGACCTTCTATGACCTGGTGATCCAGGTCGCCATCGTGCGGCCCGGCCCGATCCAAGGCGACATGGTGCATCCCTACCTGCGCCGCCGGCAGGGGGAGGAGCCTGTGACCTACCCCTCGAAGGCGCTGGAAGCGGTCCTGGGCAAGACCTTGGGCGTGCCGCTCTTCCAAGAGCAGGCGATGAAGATCGCCATTGTGGCTGCCGGCTTCACCCCAGAGCGCGCCGACCGTCTGCGCCGCGCCATGGCCACCTTTCGAAATGTGGGGACCATCCACACCTTTCAGCAGGACTTCGTCGGCGGGATGCTGGAGCGCGGCTATGACAGCGACTTCGCCGAGCGCTGCTTCCGCCAGATCGAGGGCTTCGGCACCTATGGCTTCCCGGAAAGCCACGCCTGTTCCTTCGCGCTGCTGGTCTATGTCTCGGCCTGGATCAAGTGCCACTATCCCGCGGTCTTCGCCACCGCGCTGCTGAACAGCCAGCCGCTGGGCTTTTACGCCCCGGCGCAGATCCTGCGCGATGCCCGCGCGCATGGCGTGACGGTGCTGCCCTTGGGCATCAACGAGAGCGACTGGGACCAAGACCTGGAGCCGGAGAACCCGGAGGAGGGGCGGCGGACGCGCGATGCCGCCAAGCGGCTTGCCCGCCTGCAACCGGCGCCGCGTCAGGATGCCGGCCTGGCGATCCGTCTGGGTTTCCGCCAGGCCAAGGGCTTGAAGGAGGAAGAGCTGCGCCGCCTGGTTATGAAGCGCAGCAATGGCTATGCCGACCCGCTGCAGCTCTGGCGCCGGGCTGAGGTCTCAGCTGCGACCCTAGAGGGGCTGGCCAAGGCCGATGCCTTCATGAGCCTAGGCCTCTCCAGGCGCGAAGCGCTCTGGGCGGTGAAGGGCCTGGCGCCGCCGCCCTTGCCGCTCTTCGCCGCGGTCGGGGAGGAGGAACGCGGCGCCGAGCCGCCGGTCACCCTGCCGGACTTGAGCGAGGGCGAGCAGGTGGTGGAAGACTACCGCTGGCTCTCCCTCAGCCTGCGCGCCCATCCGCTGAGCTTCCTGCGCGACCGGCTGAAAGGCGAGGGCATGACTCCGGCTGAGCGCTTCGAAGAGCTGCCCAATGGCAAGCGCCTGACCCTCGCCGGCCTGGTGCTGGTGCGCCAGCGCCCCGGCAGCGCCAAGGGCGTGATCTTCGCCACCTTGGAGGACGAGACGGGGGTGGCCAACGTCGTGGTCTGGCCCGATGTCTTCGAACGCCATCGCCGCATCATCCTGCAGGCCTCCCTCCTGAAGGTCACCGGCCGCCTGCAAAAAGAGGGGGAGGTGATCCACCTGGTGGCGGAGACGCTGGAAGATCTCTCTAGACGCCTGGAAAGCCTAGAGGCCCGCGCCCGCGATATCCTGGTGCCCGACATCGGTGGCCCGGCCCGGCCTAAGCCCGCCCGCTCTGGTGCCAAGGCCCTGGAGGCTGGCCTGGCCCCCGCCGACGAGGTCCGCCGCCCGCAAAGCGACCAACGCGGCCCAAAGCCTCTCCAACGCTCCCGCGATTTTCATTGACCGCGGTCGCGGTGCTGACAAGCGGAAACGTCACTCTGCTATCAGTAAGAAACCACGATCTAGAAATGACCAGAAATCTCCGTTAGCACTGCCCTCATCCTGAGCCTGTCGAAGGATGTGCCAAGGAGAAGAACGCGCTCGAGGCACATCCTTCGACAGGCTCAGGATGAGGGGAGCGCTCTTTTGCATTTACTCATCTAAGCGGCCAACAGCGACTTATTCTAGCTGCTGGTATGTCAGTTCAGCGGAGACTGCGGGTGATAGGGGACTGTGACACTCTGATCAGGGGCGCTCTCATCCTCGATGGGACTGGAGCAGCCGGCTTTCCAGGCGATCTGGCGATTCTTGACGGCCGCATCGCAGCTGTCGGTGATTGCAGCGGCTGGGAGGCTGAAGAGCTGCTGGAGGGGCGGGGGCTTGCCCTGGCCCCCGGCTTCATCGATGTGCACACGCACGACGATTGGGCGGTGCTGAGCGACCCGGGCATGGCCTGCAAGATCACCCAAGGGGTCACGACGGTCATCGCCGGGAACTGCGGCCTCAGTGCTGCGCCTTTCCTTCCCCACGCCGATCTGCCGGCGCCCTTCTTCGTCGCCGGGCCAGCCTCTCGGCAGGGCTTCGGCTCGGTCACCGCCTATCGCCAGGCCTTGGGCTCGGCCCGGCCAGCGGTGAACCTAGCGCTCCTCGTCGGCCACGCCTCGCTCCGCAGCCAGGTGATGGGCAGTGACCTCGCCCGACCGGCCAGTCCGGCGGAAACCATCGCCATGCAAGAGGCGCTGGATCTGGCACTACGCCAGGGCGCCATCGGTCTCTCCAGCGGCCTGGACTACCCCGCCGCTGCAGAGGCACCGGCCGAGGAACTGGTGGCGCTGGCCAGGGTCGTGGCGCAGCATCGCGGTGCCGTCTATACCAGCCATATCCGCGATGAAGGCGACCAGGTGCTAGAAGCCCTGCGCGAGGCCTTGCAGACCGCAGGACGGGCGGCAGCACCCCTGGTGATCTCTCACCACAAGTGCGCCGGCCGCGCGAACTATGGGCGGAGCGTCGAGACCTTGGCGATGATCGAGGCGGCGCGGGCGGAGCAGGTCGTGGCCTTGGACGCCTATCCCTATGTTGCCTCCTCCACCTCGCTTCTGCCGCAGTTCGTCGAGGACTCTGAGGCGGTGAAGATCATCTGGTCGGAACCGCATCCGGAGATGGCCGGCCGCTGGCTGGAGGAGATTGCTGCTGCTTGGGATCTAGACCAGCGTGAGGCCGTGCAACGGCTTTCTCCCGCCGGCGCCATCTACTTCGACATGGACGAAGGCGATCTGCAGCGCATTCTGGCCTATGGCCCCACCATGATTGGCTCTGATGGCTTGCCCGGGACGGGCCGGCCGCACCCGCGTCTTTGGGGCGCCTTCCCGCGGGTCTTGAGCCGCTATGTGCGCGAGCAGCGGCTTTTGAGCCTGGCGCAAGCGGTCCACAAGATGACCGGGCTCTCGGCCAGAACCTTTGGCCTCAGCGATCGCGGTCTGCTGAAAGCGGGCCTGCAGGCCGACCTAGTGCTCTTTGATCCTGAAAGCGTCGAGGACCTGGCGACTTTCGACAAGCCGGAACAAGTGGCCCGTGGCATAGAGGCCGTCTTCGTGCGCGGACAAGCGGCCCTCTTGCAGGGAGGGCTGAGTGCCAGCCGCCACGGTCGCTTCCTCGACCGCAGAGACATGGCAGAAGGATAAGACGGCATGAGCCGCACAGTGTGGATCAAGGGTGACTACCTGCCAGAAGAGCAGGCGACAGTGTCCATCTTCGACCGCGGTCTGCTCTTCGCCGACGCCGTCTACGAAGGCCTGGGCGTGCTCGACGGCCAGATCATCGACTTTGCCAAGCACATGGCGCGCCTGCGCCGCTCCTTGCGCGAGATCGATCTGCCGGAGCCGATGGACCAAGATGCCTTCTTCGCGGGCTTGATGGAGCTGATCCGCCGAAACGGAATGTACGAGGGCTTTCTCTACCTGCATATCACGCGTGGTGCGCACGACCGAGATTACCTCTACCCAAAGGGCCTGACGCCGACCATCTTCGCCTTCACCCAGGCAGCCCATGCGCCGGCAGCCGAGATCAGGCCTATCTCCCTGGCCTCAACACCGGACTTGCGTTGGGTCCGCCGGGACATCAAGACGACCAACCTCTTGGGCCAGGTTCTGGCCAAGAAGGCGGCCGAAGCCGCCGGGGCCGACGAAGCCCTGATGCTTGACCCTGAAGGCTTCGTGACCGAAGGCGGAGCGGTCTCCTTCTTCATTGTCGCCAAGGGCCGTATCCACACCCGCCCTTTGGCCGGCGATATCTTGCCCGGCATCACCCGCAGCAGCCTGCTTGAGGTTGCTGCGGAGATGGGTCTCGCTGTGACTGACGAACGCGTATCGCTGGAGCAGGTCTACGCCGCCGACGAGGCCTTCGTCACCGGCGCCTCCAGCTACGTCGAGCCGGTCGGGCAGGTGGATGGGCGGACCATCGGCAGCGGGACAGTGGGGCCAGTGACCCTGGCCTTGCGCGAGGCCTATCTGAAAGCCGCGCGAGCAAGCTTCTACAAGGCTGCATGACGCCAGCGGTCGGCCTTAAAGGAGAAGACAGGAAGCCGTTCACAGCGCCATCCCGAGCTTGCGCCCTTCGTAGATAGCCATGTGGGCTGTGCGCGCCGCCACCGCGTCGCCGAGAGTATGCAGCTCCAAGTCTGCGCTGCTGAGCTTCACATAGAGGCCGGCGTTCACCGTGTTGGTGCAGGCCAGCACCAGGCTGTCGAAATCGCGCTCTTCCTTCTCACCGCTGTAGAGGTCGACCAGGGTTGCCGTGTTGCCGTCCCAACGCTCCAGGGCGGTGGCCAGCAGCACCTCGACGCCATAGCGGGAGAAGCGCAGGCGCGTGGTGTCGCCGGTGGCACTGACGTCCAGCTTACCGGCCGCCTTCTCCGAGGCCGTGACCACCGTCACCAAATGGCGCTGCTGGGCCAGATGCAGCGCAGTGCCGGAGGCCGGCCACCACCCATCAATGTCATCCAGCAAGAGGACGGAGGTGCCAGGCGTCACCTTCCCCTCCAAGACATCATGCACGGTGCAGACGTTCTCCTGCTCGACACCTGGCAGGCGGTCGCGGCCGGCGAAGACACGCTGATAGCCGCTGCGGGTCGGCTCAGAACCGCTGGCGATGACCACGGCGTCCGCGCCAGCGGCCAAGATCTCCTCTTCCGTCATCTCGTGGCGCAGCTCGATGCGGACCTGGAGTGCTTCCAGCTGGTCGCGGTACCAGGAGAGGAGGGCGGAGATCTCGCCGCGTTCCGGCTGCCCGGCCGCCAGGCGGAACTGGCCGCCCAGCTCGGTGCTGCGCTCGACCAGGCGCACGCGGTGGCCGCGCTCGGCGGCAACGCGCGCGGTCTCCAGTCCGGCCGGACCACCGCCGACGATGAGGATCTCGCGCGGTTTCGCGGCGGGTTCGGCCTTATCACCATCCCATTCCGCTTCCCGGCCGACGGAGGGGTTGACCAGGCAGGAGGCCCAGTAGTCGCGCATGCGCCGGCCCAGGCAGAGCTGGTTGCAGGAGATGCACGGGCGGATGTCTTGCCGCCGGCCGCTCTCGGCCTTGGCCACCCAGTGCGGATCGGCGATTTGGCCGCGGACGATACTGACCATGTCGGCCTCGCCGGCGCCCAGGATGGCTTCAGCGTTCTCCGGCGTCTTGATCCTGGCCTCGGCGGTGACCAAGGCGTGCTTCAGGACCGACTTGTAGGCGGCAGCGTCGGACTGACCCAGCTTCATATCGAAATGGAAGCTGGGTACGATTTGCGAAAAGTCGTGCAGATAGCTGCCGGTGCCACAGGAGATGTAGTCCATCAGCTGCCGTTCATCGAGCCAGGCCAGGATCTCCTGCTTGTCTGCCACCGTTAGCCCGCCGGCCTGCGGTTCGGCGCCGGAGACGGTCATGCCGATGATGAAGTCCTCACCGCAGGCCGCCCGGATCCGGCTCAAGATCTCCGTGGTGAAGCGCAACCGGTTCTCCAAGCTGCCGCCCCAGCGGTCTTGGCGGCGATTGGTGATGGGCGACCAGAACTGATCCACCAAACAGTTGTAGGCGGCGAAGATCTCCACCCCGTCGAAACCGGCCTGCTGGTCGCGCCGGGCCGCGGCGACGAAGGCGGCGATCAGCTCTTCGATCTCAGCCTCGCTCATGGCGTGGCTGCCCCAGGGGTCGTGCATGGAGGGAATGCCGGAGGGCGACCAGTAGGCCTCCCAAGAGTTGTCCTGATCACCATGCCCGCCGATGTGATAGAGCTGGTGCAGCATGGTGGTGCCGTGGCTGTGGCACTCCTCGGTGATCCGGCGGAAGTGCGGTATCAGCGCATCGTCTTCGGCCAGGAAGTTGCCGCGTGTCAGCACGGCCGTGCGGTGTACCGGCACGGGCTCCACCACGATCATCGCCGCCCCGCCGCGCGCGCGTTCGCGGTAGTAGCCGAAGTGCCGGTCGCCGGGCAGGCCGCCCTCGCTCATGTTCACCGTGTGCGGGCCGAAGACCACACGGTTCTTCAGCGTCCGGTGGCGCAGCTGGATCGGCTGGAAGACGGCGGGGTAGGGGCTCGCGGCAGCGGTCATGGCGATACTCATTCTTCTCGTGACGGGAGCGATCCTAGCCTGCCGGTGCAAACTGGAAAGACCTTTTCGGATGAAGGCTCTGCACCTCTCTTGGTGGTTGACGCTGGCTCAAATGCATGTGAGCCGCAGTTCTTTCGCCAGTGACGTCAACGCCCCGGCTGGCCAGATCCCCGTGGCAGGGCCTAAAGAAGAGCAAGAGATGCGATGGGGTTCGGTGCAGTCATGGATAGACTTGAGGTTCAAGGCAGCCGCCTGCTGGCGGATCTGCAGACGCTGCGTAGTTTCGGCGCGACCGGGAACGGCGTGGTCCGTCCCGCCTTCTCCGGAACCGACCTGACCGCCCGGCGCTGGCTCGCCGACCGCATGGCCGAGGCTGGCCTGACGGTGCATTGGGACCCGATCGGGAACCTCTTCGGTCTTCCGCCCGGAGATACTCCAGCGCTGCTGATCGGCTCGCACAGCGATACCCAGCCGGAAGGCGGCTGGCTGGACGGGGCCTTCGGCGTCATCGCAGGCCTGGAGGTCGCACGTGCCAGCTGCGAACAAGGCGGGCCGCCGGTGGCCGTCGTCGCCTTTCAAGACGAGGAAGGCCGCTTCGGCGGCGGAGTCACCGGGACACGCGTCTGGACGGGAGAGATGGCGTTAGCGGACGCCGATGCCTCGCACGACCGCGACGGACAGCAGCTGGCGCCGCTGCGCGCCACTGTGCCGGAGCTGGCGGACACGGAATTCCTGCCACTCTCCCGCTTCCATGCCCTGATCGAGCCGCATATCGAGCAGGGACCGGTCCTCGACCGGGAAGGTCTGAAAGTGGGGTTGGTCGAGGACATCGTTGGCTCGATCAACCTGCCGCTGACGTTTCTGGGCCACCAGAACCATGCCGGCACCACGCCCATGCCGCTGCGCCGGGATGCCTTCCAGGGTCTCTTGGCCTTTGCCGAGCGCCTGAACCGCCGCTTCACAGAGCTTGCCGGTCCGGCCACAGTCTGGACCATCGGCCAGGTGGCCTTGCATCCCAACGCGCCCTCCATCGTACCGGGCCGGGCAAGGGCGCACCTGCAGTGGCGCGATGCTTCTGCCGAGCGCCTACAGGCCATGGAAAGCGCTGCGCGCAGCCTCGCCGCCGAGGTGGCCGCCGAACGCAAGCTAGAAGCGGTCTTCGAGCCCGCTGACTATTTGGCGCCGGTGCCGATGGCGCCTCACCTGATCGATCGCTTACAGGAGGCAGCCGAGGCCCGGGCGACGGGTCAGTGGCGCCGCATGCCGTCTGGTGCGTTGCACGACGCCAGCGTGCTGGCCCGACACCTGCCGACCGCTATGCTCTTTGCGCCCTCAATCGACGGCATCAGTCATTCCTTTGAAGAAGACACGGAGGGCGCCGATCTGGTTCTGGTAACCCAGGTCTTGGCGGAAGCGGCGACCCGGGTGACGGCATGATCACCCTGCGACCGCAGGCGCGCCTTGTGAGCCTGTTGGTCTTGGTGCTGGTGACGCTTTTCTTCGTCGTGCCGCAGGCAGCGGGCCAGGTGCCGGTCCCGGGGACTGCCCCCACGGCAGACGCAGAGCCCATGGTCCCCGACGATCTGACGCCGGAGATGGTGGACAGCCTCATGGCCAGGATGTCCGACGAGGACATCCGCAACCTTCTGCGCGAGGAACTGCGCCAGCGTGCAGAAGAGCGCGCTGCTGCAGAGGCGGAGGAGTTCGACGCGGTGGAAGCCGCGCTGACACGCCTTGCGACCTTGAGAGACAATCTGGAAGTCCGTGGCGCGCGTTGGATCACGGCCTTGGGGTCCTTGGAGGAGCGGGCACCGCAGATCTCTGCCCGGCTGGCCCTGGCGGAAGGCGGGGTGGGGCGTATGCTCTTGGCCGCCCTCTTCGTCGTCATGGCCGGCGTTGCGGCAGCCGTGGTTCTTGGCCGTGTTCTGCAGCCCTGGCGCCACTGGCTGATGCGGCCGCAAGAGGCACGCTACTGGGACCGCGTGGTCCGATCCCTGGCGCTCTTGGTTCTGGAGCTGCTGCCGGTCATTGCCTTCGTGGCGGCCACGGTCATTCTGGCTCCACAGGTCGCCGGGTGGCTAGGGCCGCTGGTGGACTATGTCTGGATCTACCACACCGGCGTCTCCTACGGCTGGGCCTTCATCGTCGTCGCGCGCCGGGTCTATGCGCCTGACGCGTCGGCCATCCGCACCGCGGCGATCGGCGATGTGGAGGCCTTGGCGCTGCACCGCCTGGTGCGCCGCGCTGCGCTCATCGCCACGGCTGGCTGGCTACTGGCCGGCCTCTCGCCCACCCTGGGCCTTGGCTTCCCACCAGCCATCATTACTGTGGGCCTGGCCGGGACGGCGGTGGCCTTCCTGCTGATCTTCGCCGCTTTGCGTGGGCGTCAGGCCATCGCACGCGATGTCAGCGCCTTCCTGCACCCGGAGCCCAGAACGCCCTTGCTGGTTGAGCAGGAGACGGGCCAAGAGGCGGAGCGCCCGGCAGCCGGTGCCCGGCTATTGGCGATGACCGCCCCCTTCGCGCTGATCGGCTATCTGCTGGTGGCCTGGCTCTACTGGTTGGCCCATTGGCTGGAGAGTGGCCAGCAACGGCTAGAGGGGCCGGTCAACACGCTCCTCATCCTTCTGGTGCTGCCGATCCTGGACAAAGCTGGCGCTGAGGTGATCGATTCCGTCCTGCGCAGCCGCTCCCCGGCCAGCGAGCGCTTCCGGGCGGTCTTCCGGGGCGCCTGGCGCACGGTTTTGGGGCTGGTTGCGGTCTTTCTGGCGGCGGGCTTCTGGGGTCTCGATCTCTTGAACCTGGTGAAGGGTCCCCAAGCGCCGATGTGGGCAGGGACCGCTTTCGACGTGGTCTTGACCCTGCTGATCGGCCAGCTGATCTGGCGCCTGATCAGGGCCGCCCTCTACCGCGAGGCAGCTTCCGGCGCGCACGATGATGAGGAAGAGCCGGGGGAGGTGGCGCCCTCTTCAAGGCTCGACACCCTGCTGCCGCTCTTCCGCAACCTCCTGCTGGGCATCCTGGCGATCATCATGATCATGATCGTGCTTTCCTCGCTGGGCGTGGATATCGGACCACTCTTGGCCTCTGCCGGTATCATCGGTATCGCCATCGGCTTCGGCGCGCAGACCCTGGTGCGGGATATCTTCTCTGGCGCCTTCTTCCTGATCGACGATGCCTTCCGGGTGGGCGAGTACATCGAGCTGGACGGGGATCTGCGCGGCGAGGTGGAGGCTATCTCCGTCCGCTCGCTACAGCTGCGCCATCACCGCGGCCCGGTGATCACCATCCCCTTCGGTGAGCTCAAGAGTGTCACCAACCACAACCGCGATTGGGTCATCTATAAGATGAACTTCCGCATGGAGCCCGATACCGATCCGCAAGTGGTGAAGAAGATCGTCAAAGAGGTGGGCAAGGAGCTGTGGAACCACCCCGAGCACGGGCCGAAGTTCATCGAGCCCCTGAAGAGCCAGGGTGTCTACATGATCGACGAGGACTCCGCCCTGGTGATCCGGGTCAAGTTCATGTGCAAACCGCGCGCCCAATTCGTGCTGCGCCGCGAGGTCTACCACCGCCTGCGCGAGGTCTTCAACGAGCGCGGCGTCCGCTTGGCCAGGCGCAAGGTCGAGGTCGTCTCAGGTGATGGCGACGGCAGCGCCGATGATCTGGTCCAGCGTGGTGCCTTGCCGGACGAGGTCTTGGCGGGACCCAAGAGCGGCGCGTAGAGGATCTCAGGTACCAAGGTGTCGCAACTAGCAATGACCTCATCCTGAGCTTGTCGAAGGATGTGCCCCAAGCGCGTTCTTCCCTGTGGCACATGCTTCGACGGGCTCAGCATGAGGGGAGTGCTTAAGTGCTACGGCCGAGAGACGTTGTTTCTGAAAGGAACCCGATTCCGCCAGTCCCAGCTCTCAACAAGAAAAAGCCCCGCGCTGTTGCCAGCGCGGGGCAATTCCATCCCGTAACTCTCTGAAAGGATTAGCCCTTCGGATAGGTGTAGGGCAGCAAGCGGGCGTTGGTGAAGCCCTGGTCGCTGATCCGGGTCCAGGCCATGATCTCGGAGCGGAAGGCGAAGAAGGCGTCTGCGACTTTCTTGGTGATCGCGTCACCGTCGGCGACCAGCTCTTCCATCACCTCGCCCGAGGCATTGCCGAAGGCCTCCAGAACGCTGCGCGGGAACTGGCGCAGCTTCACGCCGTTCTCGGTCACCAGCTTCTTCAGCGCCGGGGCAGAGCGGCCGTTGAACTCGGCAAGCATCAGGTCGTTCTCGGCCTTACAGCAGGTCCGCACCAGCTCCTGCAGATCGCTCGGCAGGCTGGAGAACTCCGACTTGTTCACCACGCACTCCAGGGTCGCGCCCGGCTCGTGGAAGCCCGGCCAGTAGTAGAAGGGAGCAACCTGGAAGAATCCCAGCGAGAGGTCGTTGTAGGGGCCGACCCACTCGGTGCCGTCAATGGCGCCGGACTGCAGGTTCTGGAAGATCTCTGAACCCGGCAGCAGGACCACTGTGGCACCCATCTTCTGCAGGGCCAGACCGCCTAGCCCCGGCATGCGGAACTTCAGGCCGTCAAAGTCGGCCGGGCTGGTGATCTCTTTTCGGTACCAGCCGCCCATCTGACAACCGGTGTTGCCGGCCGGGAAGGCCTGCAGACCGAAGCCGTCATAGAGCTCGTCCCACAGCTCCTGTCCGCCACCCCAGTAGAGCCAGGCGTTGATCTCGTCAGCTACCAGGCCCATCGGCACGGTCGTAAAGAAGGCCGTCGCCGGGGATTTCTTAATGTGGTAGTAGGAGGCGTCGTGGCCCATTTCGGCGGTGTTGTTGGCAACCGCGTCGAACACCTCCAAGGGCGGGACCAGCTCGCCGCCGGCGAAGAGCGTGACGGTGATGCGGCCGCCGGAAAGGGCAGTGATGGTGTCGGCCAGACGCTGCGCGCCGGTGCCCAGGCCCGGCAGGCCCTTCGGCCAGCTGGTGACCATCTTCCAGTCGCGGCGCTCCTGCGCCAGGGCCGGGGCCGGGAAGCTGCTGGCGGCAGCAACGGCGCCGGCAGTCGCGACACCGGCAGCGCCCAGGAACTTACGGCGCTCAGCGGTCGGCTTGGCCTGCTCGTTCTTCTTCGTCATGGAAACCTCCCAATATGACGTGTTTCATCGGATATCCGCTGGGCCGGGCGCCATGCACTGAGAGCATGGCCCCCCAGCAAGGATGGCGGGAATGTGGCGAAAGCCTCGGCAGAACGCAATGCACGAGGCGGTTAACTGCCGAAAAAGTCGGAGATTCTTTGTCCGCTGTAAGGAAGAGCGCGGATCACGGCCGGAGTCAGGCCTAGCGGATCACGCAGGTTGGAGGACGTACCAGCCTTGCGGACCCAAGGCCTGGAGCGGCCGGAAGCGCGTCTTGTAGGCCATCTTGCGGGTCTCGGCGATCCAATAGCCCAGGTAGACGTAGGGCAGTCCATAGGTCAGCGCGTCGTCGATCAGCTGCAGGATCACCTGGGTTCCCAAGGAGCGCTCGGCGGCGTCCGAATCGAAGAAGCTGTAGACGGCTGAGGGGCCGTCATCCAACCAGTCGACCAGGGCCACGGCCTGCAGACGGCCGTCTGCGTCGCGCAGCTCGTGCAGGCGGGTGTCCAGGACCGATTCTTCGACCATGGCCTGATAGTCGGCGAAGGTCATGGCCGCCATGTCGCCGTCGCCGTGGCGTTCCTCGACATAGCGCGCGAAGAGGCGGAAGTGCTCGGCGGTGGCGCGTGCCGGCCGCTCGCTGGACCAGAGATCGGCATTGCGGCGCTTCACCCGGCGCAGGCTGGCCGTCGCGCGAAAGTTGGCGGCATCGATCCTGACCGGCACACAGGCCTGGCAGTGGGTGCAAGCCGGGCGATAGGCAAAGCGGTGGCTGCGGCGGAACCCAGCGCGGCTTAAGTCGTCATAGAGCCGCCGGCCGCCGGGCGTGGCCAAGTCGGTGAAGAGTTTTCGTTCGTTCAGATGCGGCAGGTAGGGGCAGGGCGTCTCTGGCAGGACGTGGAAGGCCTGCAGGGTGCCGGTCTCGTCTTGGCCTTTGTCTATCCGCATCGGTGGGGCAGGTCCGTACTCTTAAGGCTTAGTCTCGATAATGCCCGCGAAGACTGACGGCTGGCGCGCCATAAGGAAAGCCCTCTTGGCTCTCTGACGCCCGCTTTTTTCTATGCCAGGGCTGCAGCCAAATCCGCGAGTAGGTCGTCTGCGGCCTCTACCCCGACCGAGAGACGGACCAGACCGTCGTCGATGCCCAGCCTTTGGCGCACCTCAGCTGGTAGTGAGGCATGGGTCATGATGGCCGGATGTTCGATTAGGCTTTCCACGCCACCGAGACTCTCGGCAAGGGTGAAGAGCTCCGTGCGCTCCAAAAAGCGCTTGGCTGCTGGCAGCCCGCCGGACAGCACGGCCGTCACCATACCGCCACCGCTGCGCATCTGCCGGCGGCCTAAGGCCTGCTGCGGATGGTCGGCCTGGTGCGGGTGCAGCACCTTGGCGATCTTGTCGTGGCGGGCCAGGTAGTCGGCGACGGCGATGGCGTTCTCGCCATGGCGCTGCATACGCAGGGCCAGGGTCTTGAGGCCGCGCAAAGCCAGGAAAGAATCGAAAGGCCCCTGAATCGACCCGATCGCGTTCTGCAGAAAGGTCAGCTGATCGCGCAGGTCACTCCGCTCCCCGACCACCAGCACGCCGCCGACGATATCGCTGTGGCCGTTCAAGTACTTGGTGGCTGAATGCATCACCAGATCGAAGCCCAGATCCAGCGGGCGCTGCTCCCAAGGGCTGGCGAAGGTGTTGTCGCAGAGCGTGATGATACCCGTTTCCCGGGCAATGGCGGCGACGGCCTCCAGGTCCACCAGCTTCAGAAGTGGATTGGTGGGGGACTCGACCCAGATCATCCGGGTTTCAGGACGGATGGCGGCTTTCAGCGCCTCCAGGTCGGAGAGGTCGACGAAGGTGAAGTCGAGGCCGGCGGAGCGCTTGCGCACTTGGCTGAAGAGGCGATAGGTGCCGCCGTAGAGGTCGTCCATGGCGATCACGTGCGCGCCACTATCCAAGAGCTCCAGCGCCGTGCCCGCCGCGGCCAGGCCCGAGGCGAAGGCGAAGCCGGCAGTCCCGTCCTCCAGATCGGCGATGCAGCGCTCATAGGCCATACGCGTGGGGTTCTGCGAGCGGCTGTACTCGTAGCCTTTGTGCACGCCCGGGCTCTCCTGGGCGTAGGTGGAGGTCGCATAGATCGGCTGCATCACCGCACCCGTCGTGGGATCGGGCGACTGTCCGGCGTGAATGGTCCGGGTGGCGAAATCGAGCCGGTTGGCACCGCGTGCGCTGCTATCGGGCATTAGGCCTGCTTTCTGCGAAGATAGGTCAAAAGGTCCATGCGGGTGATGAGGCCCAGGAATTGGTCCCCCGCCATGACAATGGCGACATGGCCCTTTTCGAAGATGGGTTTTAGGTCGGCGATGGGCTGGCTGGCGTCGAGAGTCTCCAAGCGCCGGCTCATGACGTCGGCGGCCGAGGCCTTGAAGGTCGCGGTCTCATCCAGAATGCGGAAGAGGATATCTTCTTCATCGACGATGCCGACCACTTGGCCGGCCTCGTTCAGGACCGGCAGTTGCGAGATGTCGTAGAGCTTCATGCGGGCTAAGGCTGTCGCCAAGAGATCGCTCTCCACCACCGTCACGGTCTCATGCTGTTCGTGCCGCCGGCTGATCAGGTCGCGCAGGTCGCCGGCAGCGGGGCGTTCCATGAAGCCCTGATCCAGCATCCAGAAGTCGTTGAAGAGCTTCGAGAGATACTTGTTGCCGCTGTCGCAGACGAAGGTGCAGACCCGTTTGGGTTCCCTCTGTTCCCGGCAGTAACGCAAGGCAGCGGCAATCAAGGTGCCCGAGGAGGAGCCGGCCAGGAGCCCTTCGCGCAGCAGCAGCTCGCGTGCGGTCTCCAGCGCCTCCTTATCGGGGATGGTGTAGGCCTTGTGGGTGCGGCTGAAATCGGCAATGGGCGGGATGAAGTCCTCGCCGATGCCCTCGACGATCCAGGAGCCCAGTTCGGTCGAGAGTTCGCCGGTGTCTATGTAGTGCGCCAGGATCGAGCCTTCGGGGTCGGCCAGGACCATCTCCGTCTTCGGCGAAGCTTTGGCGAAGTAGTGCGAGAGGCCGGTGATGGTGCCTGAGGAGCCGACGCCGCAGACCATGGCGTCCAGGTCGCCGTCCATTTGCTCCAGGATCTCAGGCCCCGTCGTCTCGACATGGGCTTGCGGGTTTGCTGGATTAGCGAACTGGTTGGCGTAGAACCAGCCCTTCTCCTTCGCCAGGCGCTCGGCGATGTCCTGATAGTACTCTGGGTGACCTTTGCCGACGTCGCTGCGGGTCAGAATGACCTCCACGCCCAGGGCCTTCAGATGAAAAATCTTCTCCTGCGCCATCTTGTCGGGCACCACCAGCTTCATGCGATAGCCGCGCTGGGCGGCGACCAGTGCCAGTCCCAGCCCGGTGTTGCCGGCCGTCGCCTCAATGATGGTTCCGCCGGGCTGCAGTCTGCCGTCGGCTTCGGCCGCCAGGATCATCGAGCGGCCGATACGGTCCTTGATCGACCCGCCTGGGTTTTGGCTTTCCAGCTTTAGAAAGAGCCGGCAGGGGCCGCGGTCGATGGAGGTGACCTCCACCATCGGCGTGTTGCCGATAGCGTCGAGCACATTGCCGAAAACGGGGGCGAGGGCGGACATGGCGGACCTCTCGGAAACTCAGGCGGTATGGAGGGGAAGCTAGCAGCCTTTCGCCCACAGCACAGGTCGCTTTGCGCACAAGGCTTAGGCCGTGCGTTTCATGAAGCGCCAGCCCAGTGCCGCCGCTGCCAGCAGAATGGCCACCGAATAGCCAATCCAGATCCCGTTCGGCCCGAAGCCCAAGGGGTCAGCGATCAGCCAACCCAGCGGCAGGGCCAAGAGCCAGTAGAGAAGCAGGGTCACAACCACCGGCCAGCGGTTATCCAGCATGCCGCGCAGCGCGCCCAGCGCCGAGGCCTGCAAACCGTCGAAGATCTGCATGGTGGCGAAGATGATGAACATGGTGGTGGCCAGCTGAATGACCTCTGCATTGTCGGAAAGCGCGCGCGAGACGGTGGCGCCGAAGACGATCAGCAGAACGGTGACGACTGCCATCCAGAGCGTGACCACGCCAAAGGCAGCGAAGCCGATGGGCCGCGCGCGCTCCGGCGCGCCGGCGCCGATGGCCTGGCTCACACGAATCGCCACCGCCGCCGCCATGCCCAAAGGCAGCATATAGAACACGGCAGTGACCGACCCGACGATCTGATAAGCCGCCAGCGCCTGAGCACCGAACCAGCCCAGCATCAGACCGGCAACCGCCACGGACCCGCCTTCGCCGGCGTAGCCCAGCGCCAGGGTGGTTCCTTCGCGGATCTGAAGCAGGACCTCGCTGCGCTTCACCCGCGCCGGCGCGCGATAGGCAGCCATGGAGGGAGCGAGGCGCCAGTAAGCAAGCGCCAAGATCAAGGACAAGGTCTCAGAGAGGATGCTGGCCAGGGCCGCGCCCACCAAGCCCAGGCCGTCCCAAGAACCGATGCCGTGGATGAAGATCCAGTTGGCCGGAATGTTCACGAAGACAGCGACGAAGGAGAAGCCGACGCCGAGCCAGGGCCGGTCGGTGGCGTCATAGAGCCCCTTCATCGCGTAGAGGAGCGCGAAGGGGACGAGCAGCAGGCTCTGGGCCGTCCAGTAGGCCGTAATCCCCTGCAAGACCTCGGCCGGCTGGCCGAGCAAGGGCAGGGCGAAGAGGGTCGCAAACATCAGCCCGGCGCCCAGCAGGCCGCCAGCCAAGGCGACGACCAAGGCGGCCAGCAGGGCCGAGACCGCGCCCTCCGCATCCCCGGCGCCGAAGGCTCTGGCCACCAGTACGCTGCCCACCGAGACCAGGCCGTAGAGCCCAGCGTAGAAGATCATCATGATCGAGGCAGCGATGGAGGCCGCGGCCAGCGCGTCGGTTCCCAGCGGCGAGATCATCACCGTATCCACCACGCCGATCAGGGTGGCGGCAGAGAGAGACACCATGATCGGCAGCGCCAGCGAGACCAGCCGGCGGACCTCACGCAGCGACAGCTGCAGCTGCGTGGCACCGGAGTGGGGACTGCTGGTGGGGGCGGACACGGGCTTAACGCTCCTTCTTGGACAGCCACGGGCTGCCGGGTGCTGGCCCCGGTGATATCGCAAGGCTGGTGGAACCGCCATCGTCCCCCCTTGCGGCGCTGCGACGCCCTTGCCAGTGTGCGCTCCGCGCGGGGGGCCAGTCTGCGCTCCGCGCGGGGGTCAGTCTGCGCGCCGCTTTAGGGATGAATGACGGGAAGGGCAGGGCAAGCGTGACCAAGACGGCCTCGGAGAAGCCTTCTGCCCATCCCCTGTCGGGCGCCGACCTCATCACCCTGGCACGCGTCTTAAGCAAGGCCGGACCCTTGCCGACCAGCGCCTGGCCGCAGATCGCGCTGGCCTTCGGCTCCGGCCTGGGTCGTGCCCCCTTTAGCCTATTGGAGCGCGGCTACGTGGCGCTCCGCCGGCGCGGCAGGCCGCTAGACCCGCCGCCGCTCTTCCTTCTGGGCCATTGGCGCAGCGGCACCACGCATCTCTACAACCTGCTGGGCAAGGGCGACTTCGCCTACGTCGATCCCATTGCCGCCGGCCTGCCTTGGGACTT